>DATMJC010000099.1:0-5998 GCA_035554435.1 Burkholderiales bacterium
CGGTCGGCCAGGAGCTGTCTGTTCGCAAGCCCCGTCAGCGGGTCGTGCAGCGCCGCGGACACGAGCCGTTCCTCGTTCTGCTTTCTGCGCGTGATGTCCTGTGCGAGGGCAAAGACTCCGATGACCTGCCCCGCAGCGTCGAACTCCGGGAGATAGTCGATCTGCAGATGAGACGTGCAGCCGCTGCCGGGCATGCGGCGCTCGAATGTGACGCGCCGGCCGGCCAGGGCGGCTTCGATGTGAGGCTTTCTCTTCGCATACTCCTCGCCGCCCAGGACATCTTTCAGGGCCCGGGAGGGCGTTTCCGCGATGCGCTGACTGAATCCCTCGCGATCGGGCTTGTTGACAAAGCGAAGACGCTCCCCCGCGTCAAAATAGGCGATCTCCTGGAACGAAGACACAACCGAAGCGTATTGGTCTTGGGGCGACATAGTTTCCGCTCGACGGGGGGCGGCGCTCTCCATTGTCGGCGCGCGACCCCTGCGCCATCTGCGGGGTGGCGCACATAGGCGGGCGTTCCTGACCCATGGTCAGGACCAGAGGCCGCGGAGCCGCGCCGCCACGTCAACCGCCGCCTTTCCTTCCGGCGACGCAGCAGGCTCGAGCGCCTCTCCGTAAGTCACCCCTTCAAGGCACTGCATCACCGCGCGGGTGAGAAAGCGGCTCTTCGCACCATAGACATGCCGATCGCCCATACGCGACTGCTGCGTCACGTAGTACTTGAGCGGCGCCATCAGGTGGAGATCGGTCTTCGCGCGCGTCATGGCGACGTAGAGCAGGCGCCGCTCCTCCTCGACGAGCTCCGGCCGCCCGGTGGAGAACTCCGACGGGAAGTTGCCGTCGGCGACGTTGAGCAGGAACACCGCGTCCCATTCCTGGCCCTTGGCCGAGTGGATGGTGGAAAGCACGAGATAGTCCTCGTCGAGGTAGGGCGCGCCGGCCAAGTCGCTGGTCGCGCTCGGCGGATCCAGCGCCATCTCCGTGAGGAAGCTTTCCCGGCTTTGGAACGACGTGGCGATTCGCTCCAATTGAAGCAGATCCCCCGCGCGCACTTGTGCCGCATCGTAGAGGCGCTCGAGGTGCGGAGCGTACCACTCGCGCACGCGTTGTACCTGTCCCTCCCACTGCGAGCTTGCCAGGTAGGCCAGGAGCTCGTCGAGGTCGGGTGAGCCGGTCCGGACGCTTTTCCAGGAGTAGCCGCCCGACTCGAAGCGCGCAAAGACGCGCTGCGCGCCCGCGGGCCCCACGCCGGCCTGGAGCTGAAGCGCGCGAAACGCCGCGACGCGATTCTTTGGGTTGTCGGCCCAGCGCAGCACCGCGAGGAGGTCCTTCACGTGCGCCGCCTCGAGGAACTTGAGCCCGCCGTACTTCACGTACGGAATGTTCCGGCGCACCAGCTCGAGCTCGAGCACGTCGGAATGGTGCGAGCTGCGGAAAAGCACCGCCTGGCGCCGCAGCAGCACGCCGCGCTCGCGCGCCTCGAGCACCTGCTTCACCACGTATTGCGCCTGCGCTTCGTCGTCCGCGACGGTCACATAGCGCGGCTGAGGGCCCTTCCCTTTCCTCGAGCGGAGACTCTTTCCGGTGAGCGCGTTCGCCGCGTCGAGAACCGCCTGGGTCGAGCGGTAGTTTTCTTCGAGCGTCACGACCCTCGTTTTTTCGAACTGGTCCGGAAACCCGACGATATTCTCGACCGTCGCGGCGCGAAACGAGTAGATCGCCTGTGCGTCGTCGCCCACCACCGTGAGCCCCTCGCCCGAAGGCTTCAGCCCCCTCAGGATCTCGGCCTGCAGCACGTTCGTGTCCTGGTACTCGTCGACCAGGATGTGGTCGAACTGCGCGCCGATCTCGGCGCCGAGCGCGGTGTCCGAGCTCATGGCGTGCCAGTAGAGGAGAAGGTCGTCGTAGTCGAGGGCATGGGTTGCCAGCTTTTTCTCGACATAGTCCTTGAACAGGCCGGCGAGAGCTTCTTCCCATTCCGCGCACCAGGGGAACATCGTCTGCAGCGTTTCCTTCAGCGGGCGCTGGGTGTTCACGCGGTGGGAGTAAATCGCGAGGCAGGTGTCCTTGCGGGGGAAGCGCTTTTCAGCCTTGGAGAGGCCGCGCTCATGGCGCACGAGGTCGATCAGGTCGGCCGCGTCGCCCCGGTCGAGTACGCTGAAGCTTTCGTCGAGCCCGAGGCGCCGGCAATGGCGCCGGATGAGCCGGTTGGCAATCGAATGGAAGGTCCCTGACCAGGGAAGCCGAACCTCCTTCTGGACCTCGCCGATGATGCGCTGCGCGCGCCGCGTCATCTCCAGCGCCGCGCGGCGGGTGAAGGTGAGGAGCAGGATCCTTTCCGGCGCAATGCCTTCGAGGATGAGGTGCGCGACCCGGTGCGCCAGGGTATTGGTCTTGCCGGTGCCCGCGCCAGCGATGACGAGCAGCGGCTCGCGCCCGGCCTGCGCGGCTTCGCGCTGCCGGAAGTTAAGGCGTTCGAAAGTCGCCGCAGTGCTCACCGCCGGCAATATAGGCTACTACTGTATAAAATTCCAGTAGCGCCAGCGGTGATTACACTCCCCGGCGGTTGTGCACCAGATTGCTGACGAAGAGGGCCGCGGCGGACATCGTAGCCGCAAGGCACAGGGCCGGGAGGCTGAAATCGCCGGGCGCCGCTGCAGCCGTGAAGATCGGTGCCGCCAGAGATCCGCCGACCACCCCGCCGAGGGCGCCGATGACGATCGAGACCCTCTTGGCCCGGGCGTCGTTCAAGCCGGCGACCGAATAACCGAGCCGGCCGACGATGGCTCCGGACAGCATCCAGATGACGATGTTCATCGCATGGCTCAATCGGTCTGGAATGCCTCTACGCGCCGCGGATGGTCCTGCGTCCGCGGCGCCAGGGCGCCGGCGACAGGCTCAGTGGTGATCGCGGCGAGCTCCGCCTGGAGCTCGGCGTCCGTCGCATCCTCCAGGCGCCTGGACTCCCGCACTGCTTCTCCGTGGATGCCGCGGCCCATGTCGTTCCTTGCCGAGCTCCACCAGACCGGGTCGCCATTCATCGACTGCTCGAGCGCAGCCATGCTGAACCGCGCCTCGACGATCCGACGAATCGCAGGGCCACGCCAGACGGCTCCCGCGGCGGAAGTCGTATAGGCGGATTGCTGGCAGGCGAGCAACGACTGCTTGTGCGCCTTGAGGGAGCACTCCTTGGCGTCCTCGGAACTGCGCCGGGCCGCATGCAGCATGCTCTTGTCGTGATATTCCGCCGCGGTGCGATGCTGGAGCGCCGCGAGCTCATGATCGGCGGCGGCTCGCTTGTGCAGGGTGCTCGGTGAACGAATGGCATTGGACATGATTTCATGCTGCGGCTGCGTAGACAGCCCGTCTGTGCGATCGCGCACCCAGCACGCCCGGAGCGCTCGCTATGCGCTCCAGCGCACAGCGCTGCGAATCGGCGCATGCGAAGCTGCGCCCCTATGGCGAACGTCGTTATCAAGGACCGCCGTGGCCGCAATCCGCGCAGCGCGGGCGCATTGCAGAACGCCATTCTGAACAGCGCGGCCATTTCGAGCATCGCTACCGACGAAAGCGGCGTCATCCAGATCCTCAGCGCGGGCGCCGAGCGCATGCTCGGTTACACCGAGGCCGAGGTGGCGGGGAAGCGCACGCCGGCGGATTTTTCCGATCCGCTGCAAGCCGTCGAGCGGGCAAGGGCTCTGAGCCTCGAGTTTGCGACCGCGATCGATCCCGGCTTCCAGGCGCTGGTTTTCAAGGCCTCGCGCGGCATCGAGGACCAATACGAGCTGACCTGGATCCGCAAGGACGGCAGCCGGCTACCGGCAGTCGTATCCGTCATTGCGCTGCGCGATCCCAAAGGCGAAGTCATCGGCTACCTCATGCTTGCGACCGACAATACGGCGCAGGAAACCTTCCGCCTGATGGTGGAAAGCGTGACCGACTACGGCATCGTCCAGCTCGATGCGCAGGGACGGGTGCTGAGCTGGAACGCAGGGGCGCAGATCATCGACGGCTACGGCGCGCAGGAGATCGTGGGGCAGCATTGCTCCCGTTTCTATTCCGCGCAAGACATCGAGCTGGGCGTGCCGCAACGCGACCTCGACGCGGCAGCAGCGACAGGGCGCTACGAGACCGAAGGCTGGCGCTCGCGCAAGGACGGCTCGATGTACCGCGCGAACATCGTCTTGACGTCGATCCATGACCAGGCCGGCGAGTTGCGCGGGTTCGCGAGACTAACCCGGGATATGGCCCGTGACACCTGCATCGGCGAACCGCAGCAGCCGGCCATCGAGAGCCCTGAACCTGCTTGCGAGCCTGCTTCCCAGCCGCGGCCGGCGAGCGGCGTGCCGCGCCGGAGCCTGCTGTATGTCGAAGACCAGCCCGCGAGCCTCGGGATGGTCGAGCAGCTCGTGGCACGCCGCACGGACATCCTGCTGCTGCGCGCTGCGAACCTGGATCTCGGAATCGAGCTGGCGCATACCACACGGCCGGAGGTCATCCTGCTGAACATCGATCTGCCCGGCACCGGCGCGCTCCAGTTCATGAAGCTGCTGCGCGCGGACCCGGCGACGCAAAATACACCCCTCCTGGCGCTCGGCGCCAACGCTGCACCCGGCGCCATCAAGAAGGCGCTCGAGGCGGGGTTCTTCCACTACCTGACCAAGCCGCTCGAGCCCGAACGGTTCACGCAAGCCCTGGACGATGCGCTGGAATTCGCAGCGCTGGAGCGCGCCGAACAAGACGACCGCGCCTTCGCATGGGCCCACAGCCACTAGAGGATCACCGATGAAAATCCGTCCGTTGCACGACCGCGTCATCGTCAAGCGTCTCGACGAGGAAAAGAAAACCGCCTCCGGCATCGTCATCCCCGACACCGCGGCGGAGAAGCCCGATCAGGGCGAGGTGATGTCCGTCGGCAAGGGGAAGCTGACCGACGAAGGCGAGCTGGTGCCGCTCGACGTCAAGGTCGGCGACCGGGTGCTGTTCGGAAAGTACTCCGGGCAGACGGTCAGGTTGAAGGGCGATGAGCTTCTCGTCATGCGCGAGGAAGACATCCTCGGCGTAGTGGAGGGCCAGCCATGACCGCCAAAGACGTACGGTTCCACGAAGACGCCAGGACGAGGATGGTCCATGGCCTGAATATCCTGGCCGACGCGGTGAAGATCACGCTCGGCCCACGCGGGCGCAACGTGGTGCTCGAGCGCTCCTTTGGCGCGCCGACCATCACCAAGGATGGCGTGTCGGTCGCCAAGGAAATCGAGCTCAAGGACCGCTTCGAGAACATGGGCGCGCAGATGGTGAAGGAAGTCGCCTCCAAAACATCGGATGTCGCCGGCGACGGTACCACCACGGCAACCGTGCTCGCCCAGGCGATCGTGCGCGAGGGCATGAAATACGTCGCCTCGGGCATGAACCCGATGGATCTCAAGCGCGGCATCGACCTGGCGGTGACCACGGTGGTGAATGAGCTGAAGAAGGTCTCCCGGCCCTGCACCTCATCGAAGGAAGTCGCGCAGGTCGGCGCCATCTCTGCGAACCTCGACACCGAGGTCGGCAGGATCATCGCTGAAGCCATGGAAAAGGTCGGCAAGGAAGGCGTGATCACGGTCGAGGACGGCAAGTCGCTCGAGAACGAGCTCGAGCTGGTCGAGGGCATGCAATTCGACCGCGGGTATCTCTCGCCGTACTTCATCAACAACGCCGAAAAGCAGAGCGCCCTGCTGGAAGACGCCTACGTCCTGCTCTACGACAAGAAAATCAGCTCCATCCGCGAATTGCTGCCGCTGCTCGAGCAGGTTGCCAAGGCAGGCAAGGCGCTGCTCATCATCGCCGAGGACGTCGAAGGCGAAGCGCTCGCCACGCTGGTGGTGAACAACATCCGCGGCATCCTGAAGACCCTCGCGGTCAAGGCGCCGGGCTTCGGCGACCGGCGCAAGGCGATGCTCGAGGACATCGCGGTGCTGGCCGGAGGCACGGTGATCTCCGAGGAGCTGGGCCT
>DATMJC010000100.1:0-8666 GCA_035554435.1 Burkholderiales bacterium
GCCGGCGACGGCGACAGCACGCTCAAGGTGTTCGATCTCGACGGGCCCAACGCGCTCGCGCAGCCGGCCATCAACACCGGCGGAACGACCCGGGTCGACGAGATGGCGCTGACCGCGGATGGCGAGCTGCTTCTCGCGATCAACAACGCCGAGGATCCGCCATTCGGCACGCTCTTCGCGGCGAACGGCGATCGCAACCATAGCGCAGTGGTGACGCTGACGAAGATCACGATCGATCCGGTTGCCTTCCCCGGTACCCCGGGGATCGAGCAGCCGGTATGGGATCCGAAGACGAAGCGCTTTTATGTATCGGTACCCATCCTCGGCAAGCCCGGCGGCTGCGGCACGGCGACCTGCGACGGCGGGCTGATGGTGATCGATCCCACCAACATCACGCGGCCGACCATGGTGCTGGGTGCGTTCGATCCCAAGACGAACACGGGCGTCCTGGCGCTCAGCGACTGCGGACCCAACGGCGCGACGGTCGGGCCGCATGACAACCTGCTGTTAGGTTGCACGCCCGCCAACAACCCGACCAACGACAGCACGCTCGTCATCAACGCGACCACGAAGCACTTTTCGCACGTCAACGGCATCGTCGGCTCGGACGAGGTGTGGTTCAACAAGGGCGACGGACGCTACTACACCGGCTCCAACCGGAACTGCAAGACGGCGCCGCCGTGTCCCACCGCGGCACAGCAAGCAGCGGTGCTCGGCGTGATCGACGGAACCAGCGTGCTGATCGAGACCGTGCCCCAGTCGTCGGGTTCGCACTCGGTGGCGGCGGACTCCAAGCGCAACCTGATCTTCGTGCCGCAATCGGCACCGGTCGCCGTGGTGGGCGTCGGCGGCGACACTACCGACGTGGGCGCGGGCATCTGCGGCAGTAACAATGGCTGCGTCGGCGTCTTCAAGCACTCCGTCGACCGCGACCGGGACGACGATGACGAGGACGACCGGGACGATAGGGGCGAGCATCACCACCACTGACACCGCCAGCGTTCTCGGCGAAAGGGCCGGCCAGGCGCCGGCCCTTTTCATTTGGCGATGTTCGACCTGGAAAGCTCGTCCCGAAGAAGCCAAAGGATGGGAGCGATTGGACCTGTTCAAAGGGGAGTGACATGACGCTGCTGATTGCTTGCTTGCTGATCTACAACTTCCAAATGCCGGAATGGTGGTACGCGGTCGCCGGGGTGGTGTGGATTGCCCATCACTGGCCGCTATGGGGCTGGGTATTCAATCAGTGACGCGTGGTCCGCCAAGTCGAATATCGCCTTTTCATTTCCGCGGTGGTGAATGACTTACCTTACAATGGGAGCCGGCGGGCCTCCCCGCATTGCAGTCTGGTGAACCTGGTCAGGTCCGGAAGGAAGCAGCCACAGCCGGCCGCTGCAAGTGCCGGGGTTCAGGCTCGCCTCGAATTCTGATTAAGCGATGAGCTATCAAGTACTTGCCCGCAAGTGGCGGCCGCGGGATTTCGGCAGCCTGGTGGGACAGGAGCACGTCGTGCGCGCGCTGCGGCACGCGCTCGAGCAAAAGCGGCTGCACCACGCCTACCTTTTCACCGGGACGCGCGGGGTGGGCAAGACGACGCTCGCGCGCATCCTGGCGAAGTGCCTCAACTGCGAGACCGGGATCACGCCGCAGCCCTGCGGCAAGTGCTCGGCTTGCATCGAGATCGACGGCGGGCGCTTCGTCGACCTGCTCGAGGTGGATGCGGCCACCAACACCAAGGTCGACGAGATGCGCCAGCTCCTCGAGACCGCGCAGTACGCACCGACGCGGGGCCGCTTCAAAGTCTACGTGATCGATGAAGTCCACATGCTGTCGAGCTCGGCCTTCAACGCCATGCTGAAGACGCTGGAAGAGCCGCCGGAGCACATGAAGTTCATCCTCGCGACCACCGACCCGCAGAAGATCCCGGTGACGGTGCTCTCGCGCTGCCTGCAGTTCAATCTGAAGCAGATGCCGCCGGCGGCGATCGTGTCGCACCTGGAGCGCATCCTGGGCGATGAAAAGGTCGAGTTCGAGAAGGAGGCCCTGTCGCTCATCGCCCGCGCCGCGGCGGGCAGCATGCGCGACGCGCTCTCGCTCCTCGACCAGGCGATCGCGCACGGCGGCGGACGGGTGGCGGCGGCCGCAGTGGGCGAGATGCTCGGCGCCATCGACCAGAGCTACCTCGTGCGGCTGCTCGAGTGCGTCGCGGGCGACGACGCTCCCGGCGCGGTCGCCGTCGCCGGCGAGATGCAGTCGCGCAGCCTCTCGTTCGACGCGGCGCTCGCCGATCTCGCGAGCCTGCTCCTGCGCATGGCGCTCGCGCAATCGGTCCCTGGCGCCCTCGACGAGCTCGCCGAGCCCGAGCGCCTCGCGGCGCTCGCCGGCAAGCTCGATCCCGAGTCGCTCCAGCTCTATTACCAGATCGCGCTGCAGGGCCGCGAGGACCTTCCGCTCGCGCCCGACGAGCATGGCGGCTTCCTGATGACGGTGCTGCGCATGCTCGCGTTCCGCCCCGAAGGCGCTGCTGATACCGAGCCGGCCAAGCCGCAGGCTGCGAAGCCGCTTGCCAAGCCGAAAGCCGCCTCTTCATCGAGCTCTTTGTCGCGCGAATGGCCCCAGCTCGTGCGCGAGCTGGCCGTGACGGGGGCGGCGCGCGAGCTGGCGCGCAACGCCGAGCTGCAGCGCCAGGAAAACGGCGTCTACGATCTGGTGGTGCCCAAGGCCAAGGCCTATCTCGCCGACCGCGCCTACGTGGACAAGCTGAAGGCGGCGCTCGATCAGCATCTCGGCACGGCGGTGCGGCTCAACGTGTCCGTGGGCGAGGTCGCGGGCGCGAGCGCCGCCGCGCTCGAAGCGAACGAGCGCGAGGCGCGGCGCGCCGAGGCGCTGAAGTCGGTGCAAGGCGACGGCTTCGTCCAGGACCTCGTCAACATCTTCGAGGCGAAGGTGGTCGATTCTTCCATCCGGGAACGCGACAAATGAAAGGCAATATCGGGCAGCTGATGAAGCAGGCGCAGCAGATGCAGGAGAACATGCGCCGAATGCAGGAGAGCCTCGCCACGACCGAGGTCGAGGGCCAGTCGGGCGCCGGCATGGTGAAGGTGCAGATGACCTGCAAGTACGAGGTGAAGCGGGTCACCATCGACCCCTCGCTCGTCGGCGACGACCGCGAGATGCTCGAGGATCTCATCGCTGCGGCGTTCAACGACGCCGCGCACAAGGTGGAGGCCACCATCGCCGAGAAGATGAGCGGCATGACGGCGGGGCTGGGCCTCCCGGCCGGCTTCAAGCTTCCTTTTTGAAGAGCCGCGACAGCGTCCCCACCGCCGAGGGCCTCGCGCGCCTGGTCGAGGCGCTGCGCGTGCTGCCCGGCGTCGGCCCGCGCTCGGCGCAGCGCATGGCCTACCACCTGCTGCAGCACGACCGCGCCGGGGCTGGCGCGCTGGCCGAGGCGCTCGGCGCCGCCCTCCAGAGGGTGCGGCGCTGCGACAAGTGCAACAACTTCAGCGAGGAGCCGCTGTGCGCCTTGTGCCGCTCGCCGCGGCGCGATCCGGCGCTCCTGTGCGTGGTCGAGACTCCGGCCGACCTCGCCATGGTCGAGCAGACCTTGAGCTACTCCGGCATGTACTTCGTCCTCATGGGCCGGCTCTCGCCGCTCGACGGGGTCGGGCCGCGCGACATCGGCCTCGACCGCCTGCAGGCGCGCGTCGCGGCCGAAGTGCAGGAGGTGATCCTCGCCACGAACTTCACCAACGAGGGCGAGGCCACCGCGCACTACATCGCCGAGATGCTGCGCCCGCGCGGCATCAAGGTGAGCCGCATCGCGCGCGGGGTGCCGCTCGGCGGCGAGCTCGAGTACGTCGATGCAGGCACGATCTCTCAGGCGCTACTGGACCGCCGCGGCATCTAGTAAACATTTTTGCCAGCACGTAAGATTTTCGAATACCCATAAGGAGGAGGTCCCGATGCGTTTCACCGCTTTGCTCACTGCCCTGCTCGTCGCGGCAGGGGCGCAGGCCCAGCAGATCGAGAAGCGCGACGTGCACATCGCGGTCGGCGGCAAGTCGGCGCTGTACTACCTGCCGCTGGTGCTCACCGAGCGCCTGAACTACTTCAAGGACGAGGGGCTCAACGTGCGCATCAGCGATTTCGCCGGTGGCACGCGCTCGCTCGAGGCGGTGGTTGGCGGCAGCGCCGACGTGGTGTCGGGCGCCTACGAGCACACCATCAACATGCAGTCGCGCAAGCAGAACTTCCAGGCCTTCGTGCTGATGGGCGCGGCGCCCCAGATCAGCGTCGGCATCTCCTCCAAGCTCGCGGAGAAGTACAAGTCTCCGAAGGACCTGAAGGGACTGAAGGTCGGCGTGAGCGCGCCGGGCTCGAGCACCAACATGGTGATCAACTACGTGCTCGCGCAGGGCGGCCTCAAGCCTACCGACGTGGCGATCATCGGCGTGGGGCAGGGCGCTACCGTGATCGCCGCCATGGAACAGGGCAAGGTCGACGTGGTGTCGCAGACCGATCCGGCGGTGACGATGCTGGAGAAGGACGGCAAGATCAAGATCATCGCCGAGACGCGCACCCCCGAAGGCACGCAGAAGCTCTTCGGCGGGCCGATGCCCGCGGCGAGCCTGTACGCGCCCGTCGAGTTCGTGAAGAAGAACCCGGGCACCGCCCAGGCGCTGACCAACGCGACCGTGCGCACGCTGCAGTGGATGCAGGAGGCCTCGCCGCAGCAGATCCTCGCCACGGTGCCCGAGGAGTATCTCCTCGGCAACAAGGCGATGTATCTCTTCGCCTACAACAACGTGAAGACCGCGTATTCGAAGGACGGCTATTTCAGCGACGCCGGCGCGAAGACCACGCTCAAGGCGCTCGCCTCGTTCAACGACAACATCAAGCCGGCCGAGATCAACCTGGCGCAGACCTACACCAACGAGTTCGTGAAGAAGGCGCACGCGAAGCTCGACAAGAAGTACTAGTGATAGCGGGAGAAAGTCGGGCGGCCCTGGATCTGGAGGGGATCCAGGTCACCTTCGTGTCGCAGGACGGTGCGCGCTACACCGCCATCCGCGATACCAGCCTGCGCGTCGCGCCGGGCGAGTTTGTCTCGGTGGTCGGTCCCACCGGCTGCGGCAAATCCACGCTGCTCAACGTCGCCGTCGGTCTTCTCCAACCCTCGGCCGGAGGCGTGCGGGTTTTTGGCGAACCGCTTTCCGGCCTGAACCGGAAAGCGGGCTATCTCTTCCAGACCGAGGCGCTCATGCCCTGGCGCACCGCTCTTGCCAATGTCACGGCGGGGCTGGAATTTCGCGGGGTTGAAAAAGAGCAGGCGAAGAAGCAAGGCGAGGCGTGGCTCCAGCGCGTCGGCTTGCGCGGATTCGGCGCGCGCTACCCGCACCAGCTCTCGGGCGGCATGCGAAAGCGCGTCGCGCTCGCGCAGACGCTGATCCTCGATCCCGAGATCATCCTGATGGACGAGCCCTTCTCGGCGCTCGATATCCAGACGCGCCACCTGATGGAGAACCAGCTGCTCGAGATCTGGTCGGCGAACCGCAAGTCGGTCGTGTTCATCACTCACGACCTCGAGGAGGCGATCTCGCTTTCGGACCGGGTGGTCGTGCTCTCGGCCGGTCCCGAGGCGCGGCCGATCGGCGAGTTCGCCATCGACCTGCCGCGGCCGCGCGACGTGGCCGAGGTGCGGCTCACGCCCCGGTTCCTCGAGCTGCACACGCAGATCTGGCACGCGATGAAGGCCGAAGTGCTGAAGAGCTATGCGCAGCAGCAGAACCAGTAAGGCGGCCCTGCGGGCATGGCAGGCGGGCGTATTCGTCGCCTTGCTGGCGTTCTGGTACGTCGCCACCAGCCCCACGCTGGTCCCGCCGATCTATTTCGACGACCCGAACAAGGCGGCGTTCTTCTTCGGCGAGCCGCTCAGGGTGGCCCAGCGCATCTGGGTCTGGTTTTCCTCCGGCAGCATCTATCCGCACCTCTGGGTGACGCTGGTGGAGACCGCGCTCGCTTTCGTCATCGGCACGCTGCTCGGCCTGGTGGTGGGCCTGTGGCTGGCGCTCAGCGCGACGGCCTCGGCGCTGCTCGACCCGTACATCAAGGCGCTCAACTCGCTGCCGCGGCTGATCCTGGCGCCGATTTTCGGCCTCTGGTTCGGCCTCGACATGGGCTCAAAGGTCGCCCTGGGCGTGACGCTGGTCTTCTTCATCGTGTTCTTCAACGTCTACCAAGGCGTGCGCGAGGTGAGCTACACGGTGCTGGCGAACGCGCGCATCCTCGGCGCGAGCGACCGCCAGCTCCTGCGGCACGTGTACGTGCCGAGCGCGATGAGCTGGGTGTTCGCCAGCCTGCATAACGCGGTCGGGCTGGCGTTTGTCGGCGCGGTCGTCGGCGAATACCTAGGATCGTCCAAAGGGGTCGGCTACCTCATCCTGCAGGCGGAGGGGACCTTCGACATCAATTCGGTGTTCGCAGGAATCGTGGTGCTCACGGCCTTTGCGCTGGTACTCGACTGGATGGTCACGCGCGCGGAGCGGCGCCTGCTCGTGTGGCAGCCGCGCGGCGGCGAAACGGAAAAAATCTGACATGAATTTGCGCAACGTCCTTCTGGCAGCCGTCCTGGCGTTCCCGGGCGTTTCCTTCTCCCAGGCGTATCCCGCGAAGCCGGTGCGAGTCATCGTCACCTTCCCGCCGGGCTCGACGCCGGACATCGTCGGCAGGGCGCTTGCCAGCCGGCTGCAGGAAGCGATGGGCCAGCCCTTCGTCGTCGAGAACCGCTCAGGCGCGGGCGGCAATGTCGGCGCCGACGCCGTGGCAAAGGCGGCACCCGACGGCTACACGCTGCTCGTGAGCACCAACGGCGTGTTCGCGATCAACAAGGCGCTGTACAAGGCGATGCCGTTCGACCCTGATCGGGATCTCGTCGCGCTGTCGCTTCTCGCCACAGCGCCGCAGATGCTCGTCGTCCATCCGTCCCTGGGGCTCAAGAACTTCAAGGACTTCATCGAGTACGCAAAGCGCAATCCCGGCAAGCTCTCCTACGGCTCGGTCGGCAGCGGCAGCGCTTCGCATCTCACGATGGAGCTGCTGAAGAGCGACGCCGGCGTCGACCTCGTGCACGTCCCCTACAAGGGCTTTCCGCCCGCGGTGACCGATCTGCTTTCCGCAAACATCCACACGATGTTCGCCATCGTTCCGGGCGTCCTTGCGCACGTGAAAGCCGGAAAGATGACGCCGCTTGCGGTCACGGCCCTCAAGCGGAGCAGCCTGGCTCCGGAGGTGCCGAGCGTCGCCGAGCTAGGCTATCCGCAGCTCGAGTCGCTCGCCTGGATCGGCCTGGGCGCGCCCGCCGGGCTTCCCCCGGATGTAGCCGATCGCATTACAGGCGAGACCACGCGCGGCATGCACCGGCCCGAGGTGCGCGAGCTCCTCGGCAGGCAGGGCTTCGACGTCGTCGCTGGCTCGCCGCAGGAGTTTTCGCGCTGGATTCAGGCCGAATCGGCGAAATGGACGCGCGTCATCCGCGCGAGCGGCGCCACCGCCGAGTGAATGGGGTCACAAATCGTTGACACCCCCTCCCAGGGGTCGCTATAATCCTTGGCTCACCTGGCGCGGGGTGGAGCAGTCTGGCAGCTCGTCGGGCTCATAACCCGAAGGTCAGAGGTTCAAATCCTCTCCCCGCAACCAACGCTCTTTAAAAATTCGCAGCCGATAAGTGTGGGCGCTTGAGCTGATGGCGTCACGCGCAGGGATTTCACGAACGCCCTCGGGCGTTGGATCCGCAAGGATCGCTCCTGCAAGTGGCAAAGCATCTAGCAAGTGCTCACAGAGAAGTAAACCTCGTTTACTTTGAGTGATGCACGGCAGTAAGTAATTTGCAGGTCAAGCTTTTAATTGAAGAGTTTGATCCTGGCTCAGATTGAACGCTGGCGGCATGCCTTACACATGCAAGTCGAGCGGCAGCGCGGGGGCAACCCTGGCGGCGAGCGGCGCACGGGTGAGTAATGCATCGGAACGTGTCCTCTTGTGGGGGATAACCAGTCGAAAGACTGGCTAATACCGCATGAGATCGAGAGATGAAAGCAGGGGACCCGCAAGGGCCTTGCGCGAGAGGAGCGGCCGATGCCCGATTAGCTAGTTGGCGGGGTAAAAGCCCACCAAGGCGACGATCGGTAGCTGGTCTGAGAGGACGACCAGCCACACGGGGACTGAGAGACGGCCCCGACTCCTACGGGAGGCAGCAGCAAGGAATCTTCCGCAATGGGGGCAACCCTGACGGAGCAACGCCGCGTGCGGGACGACGCCTCTTGGGGTGTAAACCGCTTTTGCCGGGGACGAGAACGGACGGTACCCGGCGAATCAGGACCGGCTAACTACGTGCCAGCAGCCGCGGTAATACGTAGGGTCCGAGCGTTGTCCGGAGTGACTGGGCGTAAAGCGCGCGCAGGCGGCCTGTTAGGCACGACGTGAAAGCCCCGGGCTCAACCCGGGAGGGTCGTCGTGAACCGGCGGGCTTGAGGCCGGTAGAGGTGGGTGGAACTCCTGGTGGAGTGGTGAAATGCGTAGAGATCAGGAAGAACACCCGTGGCGAAGGCGGCCCACTGGGCCGGAACTGACGCTGAGGCGCGAAGGCGTGGGGAGCGAACGGGATTAGATAC
>DATMJC010000101.1:0-74279 GCA_035554435.1 Burkholderiales bacterium
TCGTTCGAGGGCAGCCACTCCTACGAACGGATGAAGGATCCGGAAGTGCGCGCCGTGAAGGCGCGCGTGCAGCTCATCGCAGATCGGACTCTCATGGATCGCACGGCGCCGCGGAGCGGCCGGGTCGAGGTGACGCTCAAGGACGGGCGGAGCGTCAGCCAGTTCACGCGGCACGCCCCGGGCACCAGGGAAAATCCGCTGGACACCGAAAGCGTGAATGCCAAGGCGCGCCTGCTGATGGCGCCCGTTCTGGGCGCGGCGAAGACCGACGAGGTGATCCGGCGCGTGAACGCCCTGGAAGAGCTCTCCGATCTGCGCGCATTACGCCCATTCCTCGCGCACGCGACCGCGTAGCGTTTCGTAGAGCGATTCGAGCAGCGGAAATTTGTCGCCCCTCGGCGACAAGCGACAAATTTGTCGGCAGCTTTTGGCATTTCAGTCATCTACTCTTGCGAAAATACCGGCCGGGCCAAGCAACTTTGGCCTAACGCTGCTCCAAGAAAAATCTTCACAATCCCTGACACCAACACAAACGGCTGCCGCTACGTGCGTCCACCAAATCAACGTCAATCAAGGATGACTGCGCGCTATGGCGCACCGCTAGCTTTGGCGTGCGCGTTGAGTCTCGTCGCATGTGGCGGCGGTAGTGACAGCGGCGGCGGTGGACAACCCGTCGCTGGATCGCCACCGGCGCCGAGCCCTACACCGACGCCTACACCGACGCCTACTCCGACACCGACGCCAACGCCGACACCGACGCCAACGCCGACGCCTACTCCGGTGCCGACGGTTTCGCTGACCGCGGCGCCCGGCACCGTGGCACAGGGCGGCTCGACGCAGCTCGCCTGGTCTTCGACCAATGCTTCGAGCTGTTCGGCAACTGGGGCATGGTCGGGCGCCAAGGCCACTTCGGGCAATCAGACGATCAATTCCATTTTGGCCGCGAGTACGTATACGCTGACCTGCACCGGCAGCGGGGGCAGCACGGCGCGTTCCGCGACTGTGAACGTGACCGGAGGATCAGCCGGCGTGAGCGGCGCGGTGGACAGCAGCCTGCGTGCTCGCCACCAGGAGAGCGCGAATCTGGTGTACGCGTTCGCCGGCTTGAATAGCACCTCGGGCACCCCGATCGCCACGACAGCGGTCGTACAGGATGCCGGCGCATGCACGTTCCGCTACGCGCTTGCGGGCCTGCCTGCCGGCAGTTACACCATAGCGCTCACGAGCGACGGCGGCGCGAGCTTCAAGCGCACTGCGAACGTCACGGTGAGCGGCGCAGCCGTGGTGCAGGATTTCGCGCCGACGCGGGTGATCCGCGTCGGTCCGGGGCGGCAGTTCACCCACCCCAGCCAGGTAACCGGTCTGGCAAGTGGCGATGTGGTCGAGATCGACGCCGGCGTGTACAACGGCCCCGCAGTCACCTGGAGCACCAGCAACGTGACCCTGCGCGGCGTCGGCGGGCGTGCGCATATGGTCGCACCCGCGACGATTTCCAACGGCAAGGGCATCTGGGTGATGGCCGGTACCAACCAGGCGGTGGAGAACGTGGAATTCTCGGGCGCGGCCGTGACCGATCTGAACGGCGCGGGAATCCGCGGCGACGGCAACGACCTCGCTATTTGCGGCAGCTATCTTCACGACAACCAGAACGGCTTCCTCGGCGGCGGGGGCGGCAGGATACTGATCGAGTACAGCGAATTCGCGTTCAACGGCAACTGCATCGACCCGAGTGGATGTGCGCACAACATGTACGTAGTCGGCGGCACCGCCCGCTTCACGCTGCGCCACAGCTATTCGCACCATGCGCATAGCGGGCATCTCGTGAAGAGCCGCGCGCAGGAGAACTACATCCTGTACAACCGTATCATGGACGAGGCGGACGGCAATTCGAGCTACACCGTCGATCTGCCCGATGGCGGTCTTTCCTACATCATCGGCAATCTCTTGCAGCAAGGTCCGGCCACCGAGAACCCGACGATCGTGACGTACGGCGAGGAGAGCCTCAACAACTCAAGCCGGAACCTGTATGTGGTGAACAATACGATCGTCAACGACAAGGGTTCGGGCACGTTCATCGATATCTCCGCCGGCGTAACCGCGACGGTGCAGAACAACCTGTTCGTTGGCAGCGGTACCACCGTCAGTGGCCCGGCGACGCAGGTCTCGAATCTAAAGACCAGTAGTCCGAACTTCGTCAACATCGGCGCATTCGACTACCGGCCTACCGCGACGACGCCCGGCATCGATCAGGGAACGGCGCCCGGGCTTGGCGGCGCATTCGATCTGACGCCGATCTACCAGTACGTGCACCCGACGAACCGCGAGACTCGCCCGACCCGCAACGCCATCGACATCGGCGCGTACGAGTTCGTCCCCTAGCGCGTCTCGCCCGCGCCTGAGGCTGCGGGGTTAGGGCGTACCATTGCGTCACCCGGAGGAGGGATGACGCGCCGCAAGGATCTCGGAATCGCAATCGTGGGCGCCGGGCGCATCGGCGCGCTGCGCGCACAACTCGCCGCCGCCCATCCGGCCGTCCGTTTCATCGCCATTGCCGACGTGGACGCGGCGCGGGCACGGGACCTCGCGCAGAAGGTGGGCGCGGCGTTTCATTGCGGTGACAACCTGCAGGCGATCTCGCGCCCGGAAGTCGACGCCGTCATCGTCGCCACGAGCGAGGGCGAGCACGTCGCGCCGGTGCTGCAGGCGCTCGAGCGGGGCAAGGCGGTGCTGGTGGAAAAGCCGATCGCGCTCGACCTTGCCGGCGCCGACCGCATCGTCGCCGAGGCCGCAAGGCGCAATGCCGATCTGCGCGTCGGCTACAGCCGCCGCTACAAGGAGCGTTACCTCATCGCCAAGGAGCAGGTGCTGCAGGGGCGCGTCGGCCGGATCGTGGGCGCGGCGGCGCGCGTATTCAACTCGCGCGCCCAGGCTCTTGCCATGCTCAAGCGCAATCCGCGCGCGACCCCGGTCGTGGACGCGCTCACCTATTATGTCGACCTCGTGAACTGGCTGCTCGAGGGTGCGCAGGTCTCCGAGGTGTTCGCGCGCGGGCAAAAGGGCGTGCTCAAGGCCGCGGGGTACGACACGCACGACGTGAGCTGGGCGATCCTCACCTATGGCGACGGCGCGGTCGTGAACCTCGGCGTGAGCTACGCCCTCCCTGAGAAATACCCCGCGCTTGGCCACGCGGCGCGGGTGGAAGTGCTGGGAACGGACGGGGTCATGATCCTCGACGACGATCACACCGATCAGCTCATGTACACGGACAAAGGCATGCCGCACGTCTACCTGCCGGACCACGCTGTGAACATGGTGTTCCTGCAGAGCGGCACGCCGGGGGATTGGGCGCTGGGCGAGCTCTGGGGCCCGATCGCCAACGAGACGCGCGCCTGGCTCGATCATCTCGCGCTCGGCAAGCCTTGCGCGCTCGCGACCGCGCGCGAGGCTCGGCATACGCTCGAGGTGACGCTGGCGATCGAGCAGTCCGCGGCGAGCGGCAAGCCGGTGAGGCTGCCGCTCGCGCAATAGTCAACCTGGAGAGCAAGATGATCGACAAGCGTTTCGAGGGGAGAGACAAGCTGTTCGCACAGGGCTTGAGGCTGCGCAAGAGGGTGCTGGGGGCGGCCTACGTCGAGCGGCAGTTCGAGAACGCCGACGCGTTCTCGCTTCCCATGCAGGTGCTGGCTACGAAATCGGCGTGGGGCATGGTGTGGTCGCGCCCCGGGCTGCCGCGCAAGGTTCGCAGCATGCTGAATATCGCGATGCTCGTCGCCCTGGGCAGGGCCGAGGAGCTCGAGCTGCACCTCGACGGCGCGCTGCGCAACGGCGTAACGAAGAAGGAGATCGGCGAGGTCCTGCTGCAGTCGGCGATCTACTGCGGCTATCCGGCCGCGCTCGGCGGCTTCAGGACCGCGCGCGAATACTTCGCCAAGAAAGAAAAGCCCGGCCAGCGGCGAAAGTGATCGCGCTGCGCACCGTGTGCCTCGCGCTTGCGCTGCCGGCGGCCGGCGCCTGCGCGGCGGACACCTATCCGTCGAAGCCCATCCGCTTCGTCGTCGCATTCCCGCCGGGCGGCGGCACCGACCTCGTCGCCCGCACCATCGCGCCGCGGCTCGCCGAGCGCCTGGCGCAGCAGGTCGTGGTGGACAACCGGCCGGGCGCAGGCGGCAACCTCGGTACGGAGGTCGTGGCGAGGAGCGAGCCCGACGGCTACACGATGCTGATGGGATCGGTCGGTCCGCTCGCCATCAACGCGAGCCTCTTCGCCAGGCTGCCGTTCGACCCGCGCAAGGACCTTACACCGGTCACGCTCGCGGCCTCCACCCCCAACATCCTGGTGGTTCACCCTTCGCTTCCCGTCACCAGCGCGCAGGAGCTGATCGCGCTCGCCAAGGCGAGGCCGGGCGTCATCAACTTCGCCTCTTCGGGGCAGGGCACGCCCGCGCAGCTCGCCGGCGAGCTGTTCAATTCGATGGCCGGAGTGAAGATGGTCCACGTACCTTACAAGGGAGCCGCTCCGGCGCTTGCCGATCTGCTCGGCGGCCAGGTGCAGGTCATGTTCTCCACCATGCCGCCCGCGCTGCCGCATGTGACCGCCGGCCGGCTGCGGGCGCTCGCGGTGGCGAGCCTCCAGCGCTCGCCGGCCGCGCCCGGGCTGCCGACGCTCGACGAGGCGGCACTGCCGGGATTCGAGGCGACGACCTGGCACGGAGTGATGGTGCCCGCCGGCACCCCGGATGCCGTCGTCGCGAAGCTCCACGACGAAATCGTGGCGGTGCTGCGCACGCCGGATGTGGTCGAGCGCCTCTCGAGCCAGGGAGCGGAACCGATCGGCAGCACGCCCCAGGCGTTCGCCGCTTATATCAGTGCGGAAACCGCCAAGTGGGCGAAGGTGGTCCGGGAGTCCGGCGCAAAGGCGGAGTGAGCATGAAGATTCTCGTCGTTGACGATCACGCCCTAATCCGGGACGCGCTGCGCGGCGTGCTGAAGGAGTTGAAGGAGGACGCGACGGTCGTCGAGGCGGTCGATTCGCGGCAGGCGCTGCGCCTCACGGACGAAAATCCCGACGTCGGGCTCGTCCTCCTCGACTTGAATCTGCCCGACCGCAGCGGTTTCGACGTGCTTGCCGAGCTGCGGGGACGCCACCCGGCGGTTTCCGTCGTGGTGCTCTCGGCCCTGAGTGATCGGGACAGCGTCGCGCGGGTGCTCGACCTCGGCGCGACCGGTTTCATCCCGAAGTCCGCGTCCCGCGAAGTCATGCTGAGCGCGCTGCGGCTGGTTTTCTCGGGAGGGGTCTACATTCCTCCGGAAATCCTCGGTCCCCGGGGGGAGCAGCCGTCCGCGAGGCGCGGGCAGGCTGCCGCCGGCGCGAGGCCCGGCTCGCCGCGCGAGCTCGGCCTGACCGAGCGGCAGGTCGAGATTCTGGCCCTGATGATGCAGGGGAAGAGCAACAAGGCGATCTGCCGGAGCCTCGATCTGGCGGAGCCAACGGTGAAGAACCACGTCACCGCCATCCTCAAAGCGCTGAAGGTGACTAACCGCACCGAGGCGGTCATTGCAGTCGGTGCGCTGGGCTGGGAGCTGCGCTCGCCCGGGGATTCGTAGCGGCGCTCCTCCCCTCCCTCAATAGTTGATTCAACATGGCGCGCAGCGCCATGGGAGCGACCGGCTTGTGCAGCAGGTGGAGACCGCTCGCGCCCGCCTCGCGCAGCCGCTCGGGCGCAGTGTCCCCGGTGATGAGAAAAGCCGGAATCGGCGCGCCGAACGCCACGCGCAGCTTTTCCACCGTCGCGATTCCTTCGTCGCCGTCGGAAAGGCGATAGTCGGAGATGATGAGATCCGGGCAGCGGTCATCGCCGTTCAGGCTCGCGAGCGCCGCGCGGCCCGACTCGGCGGCGACGACGAAGCAGCCCCAGCTCCGCAGCACCCCGCGCATGCTGTCGAGCACCAGCGCATCGTCGTCGATCACCACGATCAGCTTGCCCCGGGCCGGATCCGCCGTCGCTTCGGGGACGGGGGTGAGTTCCTCCGGCTCTGCCTGAGCCGCGACCAGCGGCGCCTCGACCGCAAGACACGACCCCTTGCCGGGTGTCGAGCGCAGCTCGACGCGGTGATCGAGCAGGCGGCACAGACGCTCGACGATGGCGAGCCCGAGGCCGAGCCCGGCGCGGCGCTCGCGGCCGGGGCCGGAGATGCGGTAGAACTCGCCGAACACGTTTTCCCGTTGATCCTTCGGAATGCCGATGCCGCTGTCCCAGACCTCGATGCGCAAGCGCTCGCCGCGGCGCCGGCAGCCGACCACCACGCCCCCGCGGTCGGTGTACCGGACCGCGTTGGACACGAGGTTCAGCAGGATCCGCTGGAGCAGGATGAAATCGCTCTCGACCCAGGCCGCGCTGCGCGCGAATCGCAGGCGCAGGCCCTTCTCCCGCGCCGCGCGGGCGAACGTCGCTTCGATGTGCTTCAGGAGATCGGCGACCGGGAACCGCGTCAAATTGGGCGCGAGCGCCCCCGCGTCGAGCTTGGAGATGTCGAGCAGCGCATTGAACAGATCGTTCATGGCGCTGACCGAGGCGTCGACCTGCGCGGCGATCCTTGCGCGCTCCATGGGGTCGGTCTCGGTGCGCAGCTGCGCGACGAACAGATTCAGGGCGTGCAGGGGCTGCCGCAGATCGTGGCTGGCGGCTGCGAGAAAGCGCGATTTCGCGAGGTTCGCGGCCTCGAGCTGCCGGTAGAGCCGTCCCAGCTCGTCGATCATGCGGTTCAGGTTCGTCGCGAGGCTCCCCAGCTCGTCCCGGTTGGGGACGTCGATCTGCCTGGAGAAGTCGCCCGACGCGAGCTCGTTGAATCTCGCCTCCATCTGCTCGACCGGCCTGATCAGCGACCAGGAGATCGCATAGCCGAGCACGAGCGCGAGCGCGATGCTGCCGGCGCCGAAGCCGGCGATCATCAGGAGCGAGGTCAGGTGCGCCCCCTGGCTCGCCTCGATGCTCGCGACCATGTCGGCCTCCGCCCGGTTGACCAGCTGGTTGGTGAGGCGCTCCATGCGGTCGGCGAGCGGAGCGGCCTGCGCCGCCTGCAAGGCCCGGCCCTCGGCGACCTTGCCCTCGTGAATCTGCCCGACGACCTTGGCCACGACCCGTATGAATTCGTCGTATTCGCTCCTCAGATCGGCGAGCAGACCGACTTCGTCCTTCGCCACGAACTGCAGGCGGTCGAAGTCGTAGCCGAACTGGTTCAGCTGGCGCAGGGCGGCGGCGAGCGACGCCTCCTCCTGGATCAGCAGGGCCGAGGTCACGCTGTAGAGCTGCGCGGTCGTGTCGTGCTGGAGCTGGCGGTAGGCGGCGATCTTCCGCTGCAGCGTCACCATCTCCTCCGCGTGATGCTCGACGCGTGACAGCACCTGGAGGCCGACCGCGCCGACGGTGATCAGCAGCACGACGATGGACAGGAACGCCGCCAGCAGCTTGGTGCGGATGGTCGCCGGCGCCCGCGCGACGATCCTGGGGAGCCAATCGGTCAGCCAGCCCATCATCGGCGCTTTCCCTCTTTCGCGAGACCCTGCAGGTCGCGCAGCAGCTCATCGGGGTCGAAGCGCACGCCCATGTACTGGACGCGAAGCGTCCCGCCGCGGTCGACGAGCGAGGTGAGAAAAGTGTGGTCCACGTCGCCGCTGGGGGTCTTCTTGTAGATGACGCCATAGCTTGCGGCAACCCCGCGGATCTCGGCCGGCGTTCCGGTGAGGAACGACCAGCCGGCGGGGTTCGCGCGGTGCGCCTGCGCGTAGCGCTTCAGGACGTGCGGCGTGTCGCGCTCGGGATCCACCGTGATCGAGACGAAACGCACGTCCGGGCCGAACGCCGCGCCGAGCCGATCCTGCACCGCGGCCAGCTTCGCGGTGAGCAGCGGACAGGTATCCGTGCAGCTCGCGAAAATGAAAGTGACGGCGAGAACCTTTCCGCGCAGCTCCTTCAGAGCGACGCGCCGGCCGTCCTGATCGGTCAAGTTGAATTCCGGCGCCGGCCCGATTTTCGGCAGGCGCTCGTCCTTGCCCGCCTCGTGGCAAAGCGCGTCGGCGGGCCGGGCGAGCACGATCGTCAGGAGCGCGGCGGCGGCCCAGCCTGCGCTCCGGGTCTTCAAGCCTTGAGCTCCTTTCGCAGCTCGCGCAGGAACCGCCAGTCGGTGCCCTCCGCAATGATCTTCTGCGGGCTGGACTTGATCATCCCGGCCTCGCGCAGCCGCAGGGCATAGAAGCGCACCGTGTCCTCATGATCGTATTCGCGCCATTTGCCGTAGGGCATTTCGCGCATCGCCTGGCGGGCAAGCTCGTAGCTTGCCGTGTAGCCCTGGTCGACGAGTAATCGCGCCGTCTGGTCCGGCTCGACCGCGCAGATATCGGCCGCCTTCAGAATGGCGCGCAGCGCCCTTTTCGTGGCAATCGGGTACTTTTGGGCGAAGTCCCTGCGCGTGTAGGCCATGCAGCAGAAGTACTGCGACCAGGGCCGGTCGACCGAGCTGTTGACGACCACGTGCCCGACGCCCTTAGCCCGCAATGCCTGCGGCTCGGGCGGAAACCCGAGGAACGCATCGACCTTCTTCTCGGCGAGGAGCTGCATCGCTTCGGTACGGGGATGGATCACCCAGTTGATGTCCTTGCTGGGGTCGAGCCCGACGTTGGCCACGATGCTGGCGAGGAAGACGTGCTGGGCATCTCCCAGCGCCGGCACGCTGACGGTCTTGCCCTTGAGGTCGCGGACCGCCTGGACCCGATCGGTCACGAACAGCTCGAAGCAGCCGACGTGGACCCCGCCGAGCACCACGAGCGGGTCGCCTGCGTCCAGCCGCAGGAGCAGCGGTCCGATGAAGTTCAGGACCAGATCGACGTTGCCGGCGAGCACGTCGTGCGTCCAGGTGTTGCCCTCGGTCTTGTACGGGCGAACGTCGGTGAATCCCTCGGCGCGCAGCAATCCTTCGGCGACGTAGTAGGGCGCCACGCAGAGGGCGGGGCTGCGCACCCAGCGGATCGTGGTGACCTCGGGAGGCGGCTCCGCCAGAGCGGGTGCCGCGCGCAGTCCCAGAGCGGCACCGCTCCCGGCGAGCGCCGCGGCGTTCAGGAATCGCCGCCGGCTCCATTCAGCTTGTCGTCTAGCGTCCATGGTTTACCCCCTTAAGCTTTCAATTCCTGCCTGAGCTCGCGCCAGAAGCGCCAGTCCGCCGCCTGGGAAATGATCTTCGCCGGCGTCGACTTGATCATGCCGACCTCGCGCAGGCGCAGCGAATAGAACTGCACCGTGTCTTCGGGATCGAGCTCGCGCCAGCGGCCGTAGGGCAGCTCGCGGATCGCCTGGAGGGTCGAGTCGTAGTTCTTCGCCAGGCCCTTGGCGACGACGGCCTGCGCCACCTTCTCGGGCGCCACGGCGCAGACGTCGGCCGATTTCAGGATCGCGCGCAGCGCGCGCTTGGTCGCGACCGGGTTCTTGCGGACGAACTCCTTGTTTCCGACGAGCATGCAGCAAAAGTACTGCGACCAGGGCCGGTCGACCGCGCTGTTCACGACGACCCGGCCAATTTTCCTTGCGCGGAACTCCTGCGGGTTGGGCGGGAAGCCGAGATAGGCGTCGATCTTGCCTTCGGCGAGCAGATTCATGGAGTCGTCCGGGGAGTGGTTGACCCAGTTGATGTCCTTGCGAGGATCCAGGCCCACGTACGCCGCCATGCTCGCGAGAAACGCGTAGGGAGACGGATCGAGCGCCGGCACCGCGACGGTACGACCCTTCAGGTCGCGGATCGTCCGGATGCGCTCGCTGGCGAGCAACTCGAAGCAGCCGACATGCTCGCCGCCGAGCATTACGATCGGGTCGCCCGCCTCGATGCGGAGAATCACCGGCGCGGCGAAGTGCCCGCCGATGTCCGCCTCTCCGGTCGCCAACGCACGCGCCATCCCTTCGGTGCTGTCCTTCAGCAGGTATTGCACCTCCGTGAAGCCCTCGGCCCGCAGCAGGTCTTCCGCCGCCCACTCCGGGGCGCGGCATGTGCTCGGGACCCAGGGGATCCTGAGCCGCGTCGTTTCGGGCGGCGGCTCGGCGGCGGCCGCGCCCGGTCGCAGGCCCAGCAGGGCGCCCGTGCCCGCGGCGCTCGCGGCGCTCATGAACCTTCTGCGGCTCCATGCGCGGCTCATGTCTTCAGCTCCTTCTTGAGCTCGCGCCAGAAGCGCCAATCGGTCCCCTGCGAGATGATCTTCTGCGGGCTCGACTTGATCATGCCGACCTCGCGCAGGCGCAGCGAATAGAACTGCACCGTGTCTTCGGGGTCGAGCTCGCGCCAGCGGGCGTACGGCAGCTCGCGGATTGCCTGGAGGGTGTAGTCGTAATTCTTCGCCAGGCCCTTGTCGATGACGGCCTTCGCCACCTTCTCGGGCTGGGCAGCGCAGAGGTCGACCGATTTCAGGATCGCGCGCAGCGCGCGCTTGGTCGCGACCGGGTTTTTGCGGACGAACTCCCTGTTTCCATGGAGCATGCAGCAGAAGTACTGCGACCAGGGCCGGTCCACCGCGCTGTTCACCACGACCCGGCCAATTTTCCTTGCGCGGAACTCCTGCGGGTTGGGCGGGAAGCCGAGATAGGCGTCGATCTTGCCTTCGGCGAGCAGATTCATGGAGTCATCCGGGGAGTGGTTGACCCAGTTGATGTCCTTGCGAGGATCCAGGCCCACGTACGCCGCCATGCTCGCGAGAAACGCGTAGGGAGACGGATCGAGCGCCGGCACCGCGACCGTACGGCCCTTCAGGTCGCGGATCGACCGGATGCGCTCGCTCGCGAGCAGCTCGAAGCAGCCGACATGCTCTCCGCCGAGCATCACGATCGGATGACCTGCCTCGATGCGCAGAATGACCGGCGCGGCGAAATCGCCGCCGATGTCCGCCTCGCCGCTCGCCAGGGCACGCGCCATCCCTTGGGTGCTGTCCTTCAGCAGGTACTGGACATCCGTGAAGCCTTCGGCGCGCAGCAGCTCCTCCGCCGCCCACTCGGGACTGCGGCATGTGCTGGGGACCCAGGGAATCCTGAGCCGTGTCGTTTCGGGCGGCGGCTCGGCGGCGGCCGCGCCCGGTCGCAGACCCAGCAGCGCGCCCGTGCCCGCGAGCCCCGCGGCTATGAAGTCTCTGCGGCTCCATCTGGTCTCGGCGATCACGTCTTCAGCTCCTTCTTGAGCTCGCGCCAGAAACGCCAATCGGTGCCCTGCGCGATGATCTTCTGCGGGCTCGACTTGATCATCCCGACCTCGCCCAGTCGCAGCGAATAGAAGCGCATGGTGTCCTCGGGATCGTAGTCGCGCCATTTCGTGTACGGGATTTCCTTCAGAGCCTGCAGCGCATAGTCGTATCGCTGCGTAAATCCGGCGTCGACCATGCGTTTCGCCACCCGCTCCGGCTCGCTGGCGCAAAGGTCCGTCGCCTTGAGGATGGCGCGCAGCACGCGCTTGGTCGCCACCGGATTCCTGCGGATGAATTCCCGGTTGCCGGCCAGCATGCAGCAGAAGTACTGCGACCACGGGCGGTCGATCGCGCTGTTGACGATCACATGGCCGATCTTTCGAGCGCGCAATTCCTGCGGCTCGGGCGGAAAGCCCAAGAAAGCATCGATCTTCCGCTCGGCGAAAAGCTCCTTCGGGGCGATCGTCGGGCTGGTGACCCAGTTGATGTCTTTCATCGGGTCGAGCCCGACGTGGGCGGCCATGGCAGCGAGGAAGACGTGCGGCGATCCGCCCAGACCCTGCACGCCCACCGTCCTGCCCTTCAGATCGGCGATGCTGCGGATCCGATCGTGGCCGAAGAGCTCGAAGCACCCGGTATGCACGCCCGCGATGACCGAGATCGGTTCGCCCGCGTCGATCGGGATGACCAGGGGCGCGGCGAAGTTCAGGCTGAAGTCGACGTCGCCGCGCGCGATCGCCTTGGACTGGCCGAGGCCCGCCTCGAACAGGATGTACCGGACGTCGGTGAAGCCTTCCAGGCGCAGCAGCTCCTCGGCGAGATATTGCGGTGCGATGCAGGTGCCGGTGATCTTCGCGAGTCGAACGCTGGTCGTTTCGAGCTGGTCGTCGCGCGCGCTGGAGTTCCGCGAACCGATCAGACCCGCCGCGCTGGTCGCCGCGAGCGCGGCGAGGAAACGGCGTCGCTCTTCAGAGACATGCATGAACGGCTCCCTTGTGGCCGAAACGTGCTGCAGGCCGGTTCAATCTACACCTCATTCGCCGGGCTCGCGAGCCCTGGCGCTGCGGCCCTCGGCGCGCGCCTCCCAGTCCTTCGCACTCTGGACGGCGGCCTCGAACGCCGCGCCGCTCTCCAGGAGCGCGCTCTTCAGCTTGTCGTCCAGCGGCTGCTCGATGTCGGTCTCGTCGCGCGGCATCTTGTCCTCGCGTACGGCCTTCATGAGGCGCTGGATCTCGCCCGCCGCATGGGCCGGTGTCTGCAGCAACACGATGCGTTTCGTCCCATGGGGGTTGTCGGGCACATGGCAGCGGTCGCACTGGCCGTCGCGCATCTTCAGCGCGAGCGTCTTGTAGGCGGTGTCGAGCTTGGGCAGGAAAGGGTTGTCGGCTCGGAACAGGCCATCGAACAGCGTCACTTGCGGCTGCTCATGGCCGTCGGCGTCGGTCCACATCCACTTGCCGTCGAATTTCGCCTGCTGCACCGGACCGGAGGCGACGATGGGCGGGGTTGCCCCGCGATCGGTGTACTGACCAACCTTGATCTTCGCCGTCTTGGGATCGATCCAGAGAAGCAGCGTGTTGGCGCCCTGGTAGGTGCTCCATTTCGCCTCGTCGTGCCAGAACGGGTAGGGGAACTGGCCGGGTGCGAGTCGATTCCGGAACGCGGTCTCCAGGCGCACCAGGAACATGCTTTCGCGCGCCTCGTACTCGAGGGTGTACCTGCCGTTGAACATGAAGAGCGGCAGGTACATACCGGTGAGGACGTCGGGGGCGAATTGCGTGAGCGTCGTGTCTTTCAGCGGCGTCGCCGCATCGCGGGCGGGGCGACCCCACAGCGCGTGGGGCACGAAGCTGCGTTTCAGCAGCGAGTCCTGGAAGAGGCCCTGCCGGCAGCGCTCGAATGCCGCTTGGTCGCCGGGCGGGGCGGCCGGGCAGAGGCGAGCGAGCTCGCTCGCGAGATCCGCCGCAAGCCGCTCTACCCGGTTCAGTGGCGCGAGCGGCTCGCGGCCGGCGGAATGCGCACCGGCCGACAGGGCAAACAGCAGAACGATGAGTGTGCGCACGATTTTCTCCTGGCGATCTTTCAGCGCGCTGCGTCGGCCATGCGCTGCGCCGGCTTCAGGTAGTTGCTCGTGAGATGAACGGCGATCTTCCGGCCCATCTCGCCGCCGACCTCGACCGAGTTGCGGAAGTGGACGCCGCCCCAGACCCGCACCAGCCTCTGTTCCTCCGCCATCTGCTCGACGCTGGTATAGCGGCGCTGCACCTTCGGATCGAAGATGTCGCTCACGGTAAAGCTTGCTGTGCTGCTGCCGAACACGGCCTGCAGCACTCCAGCCGCCGCGCCACCGACGATGCCGGCCGCCGAGGGGTACTCGGGATGCATCGGCGTCGCGTTCAGCGGCGCCCAGCCGGCGTCGCGCTCGGTGGCGTCGTTGCCGTCGTTGTCGCCGTTGCGGATCGCGGTGACGGGGCGCCAGAAGTTGTAGTGGAACTTCGCATCCCACTCGAGGATGAAGGCGTTACCCTCCGCCATCGCGAGCAGCGCGAACAGCCGCGCGTTGTCGGCGAGCCCGAGGCCGCGAGAAGCCGAGAGCTGCGCGGCGGCCTGGAACCAGCAAGGCAGGAAGTTCGTCTGCGTCCAGAACTTCACCGCTTCGGTCTGCTCGGGCGTGCGCCTGGCGCTCTTCGCCGCACCGAGCTCCTTGATCTCGTTGTAGTCACGCGCGTAGAGCGCGCTCGACAGCGCCGGCGGCGGGCCGGGACGGAACTGGTCCGCGCTCTTGAATCCCCAGGGCTTGACCGTGGCGTACTGCGGGAAGATCGGCAGTGTGGTCGGAATCCACACACCGGGCGTGGTCAGCGGCCGATAAGTGTCGGGCGCGTTCGATGCGTCGTTCGCGCGCTCGGCGAATACCGCGGCCGCCACCTGCTCGCCGACGAGGACACCCTCGTTCCTCGCCGTGCCTTCCGGAACGCCTGCGATCGACGCCGCGTAGGCCTGGTCGATCTTCGCCTTATGGTCGGGGTACAGGCGCGAAAGCATCTCACGCGCCGCGCCGGCAGCCGCCGCTTCAGCCGAGGCCTTGGGCGCGCGCGGACCCTCCGCGATGTAGCGGGTATAGCGGTTCTGCACCGTGTTGACGGCGTCGGACATGGCGACATTCATCATCGCCATGCTGCGCGTCCAGGGATTGCCCGCGACGTTCGCGACCTTCATGACGTCGATCGCGGTCTGATTCCAGTCGGTGATCACATCGGCGCGGGCGATGCTCGCGGCTGCGAGCATCGCGCCGAACACTGCATGACGCACGGTCCTCATGGTCCTCTCCTGTTAGTGGATCGCTACGGCGTCCATTAGAGGGGAGGGCGGGCGTGCTGGACATCAGCCTGAAGGATCGCCCGCGGTACTTTGGTCCCGGGACTGAAGTATCGGATTAGACTTGCCGGCTACGTTTTTCGAGGAGCCGCAGCGTGACCAGCCGCGCCAACGTCCTGCTCTGGACCGACTCGAGCGCCGCGTACCTTGACGCGATCCGGGCAGCCGGCCTCGCCGAGCGCGTCGCGGTGGAGACTCTGCCCCGCAAGGAGAAACCGTCTGCCGATCAGCTCGCGCGGACGGAGGCGCTGATGGCTTACGTGGTGCCGCCCGGGTTGCTGCCGGCGATGCCAAAGCTGCGCTGGGCGCAGGTGATGACCGCGGGCGTGGAGGAATGGCTCGCGCTGCCCGACCTGCCGCCGGGGCTCACGCTCACCTGCGCCCGCGGCACGCACGCGGAGTCAATGCCGGAGAACATCATCGGCGCGCTGCTCTATGTCGCCAAGCCCTACGCGATGGCCGTCGCGAATCAGAAGCGCGGCACGTGGGTCCGCACGGTCGCGCAGCCTCTGACCGGCAAGACACTCGGCATCCTCGGGCTCGGAGCGATCGGCCGGCAGGTCGCGCGGATCGCGTCCGTCCTCGGCATGCGGGTGATCGGCACGCGGCGCCGGCCGCAGCCGATGCCGGATGTCGCCGAAGTCCTGCCGGCGGATCGAACGCCCGAAGTGCTTGCCGAATCGGATTTCGTGCTCCTGCTCCTGCCGGCGACGCCCGAGACCGACAACTTCATCAACGCCGGGCGCCTGGCGATGATGAAGCCCGGCGCCTGGCTGCTGAACTTCGGGCGCGGCCATGTCATCGAGGACGACGAGCTGATCGCTGCAGTCAAGGCAAGGAGGATCGCCGGCGCGGTGCTGGATGTGTTCCGGCGGGAGCCGCTGCCCGCTGAGCACCCGTTCTGGACGACGGAGGGAATCATCGTGCTTCCGCATATCGGCGGTCCCCATCCGCAGCGCGACAGGTTCGTCGCCCGCCTGTTCGCGGAGAATCTGGAGCGCTTCCTGGACGGTAAGCCGCTCAAGGAGGTGGTCGACCGAAAGAACGGATACTGAGTGGGGATGTTGCAGCTATAGTTATCACGGGGAGGGGTGGAATGAGAGCCATATCGATCATCGCCGCAGGTGCGTCTGTGCTTTCGGCCGCGGTCAGCGCCGCGGAAATCAACGTGATTTCGACGCAGGCAACGCAGGAGGCCTACCTCGAGCTCGTAGCGCAATTCGAGAAAGCGTCCGGACACAAGGTGAAGACGCTCTTCAACGGAACGCTCAACGTTCAGAAGCGGCTCGCCGACGGCGAGCCCTACGACCTGATCATCATGGCAGGCCCGGCGATCGACGAGCAGATCAAGCTCGGCAGGGCGGCCGCCGGCAGCCGGGTCGATCTCGCGAAGTCCGGCACCGGGCTCGCGGTTCGCAGGGGCGCGCCGAAGCCCGACATCGGCTCGGCCGACGCATTGAAGAAGACGCTGCTGGCGGCGAAGTCGATCGGCTACTCCACCGGCCCGAGCGGCCTCTACATGCTCAGCGTGTTCGAGAAGCTGGGCATCGCCGACCAGGTCAAGGGCAAGCTCAGGCAGACGCCCTCCGGCGTATTCGTCGGCACGCTGATCGCCAACGGCGAAGCGCAGGTCGGCTTCCAGCAGATCAGCGAGCTGGTGCACTTCGAGGGCATCGACTACGTCGGCCCGCTGCCGGGCGAGCTTCAACGGATGACCACGTTCTCGGCCGGCGTCCATTCCGGCGCCAAGGAACGCGATGCGGCGAAAGCGCTCGTCAAGTTCCTCACCGCGCCGGCCGCGGCACCGGTCATCAGGAAGCATGGCCTGGAGCCCGCCTAGCCGGCGTACACCAGGGCCAAGAAAAGGGGGAGCAAATGCGCTATCAAGCCGCAGCCTGCGCGCTCGCGGGCGCCGTGGCCACCGTGGGCCTCGCCGCCGACTACCAGATGACCGTCAGCCGCGACCGGCTGGTCAACGCCGCGAGCGAGCCGCAGAACTGGCTGCTCATGAACGGCGACTACGCCTCGACGCGCTACTCGAAGCTCACGCAGATCAACCGCGACAACGTCAAGAACCTGCGCCTGGTGTGGGCCCTGGCGCTCGGCGGCATGCAGGACGTCGGCCAGAACGGTCCGGAGAACGAGGTCAATCCGCTGATCGACAACGGCTACATGTACACCACCGACGGCTGGGGCACGGTGTACAAGATCGACGCTCGCAACCCGATGAAGGGCGAGTTCGTCTGGATCGCCGATCCGGGGGTGAAGCACCAGGGCAACGTCCCCCGCACGCGCGGCATCGCGCTGTGGGAGGACCTCGTGATCGCCAACCTGCCCGACGGCCGCGTCATCGCGATCAACCGCGACAAGGGCGAGATCGTGTGGGACAAGCAGGTCGCCGGCAAGACCGAGTTCGGCAGGGTGGAGAAATTCCTGACCGCGCCGCTGGTCGCCGAGGGCAAGGTCATCGTGCAGAACGGCGCGGGCGACGGCGGCACGCGCGGCTGGGTCGCGGCGCTCGACGTGAAGACCGGCAAGGAGCTGTGGCGCTGGTACGTCGTCCCCAAGCCCGGCGACCCAGGCAGCGAGACCTGGAAGGACGACCAGAACGCCTGGAAGACCGGCGGCGGCGGGATCTGGCAGACGGGCTCGTACGACCCGGCGACGCGCCTGTACATCGTCGGCACCGGCAATCCCTTCCCGATCTACGATCCGCAGGCGAGGCCCGGCGACAACCTCTACACCGATTCGGTGGTGGCGCTCAACGTCGACACCGGCAAGGTCGCCTGGCATTTCCAGTACACGCCGAACGACTCCTGGGACTACGACGAGGTCGGCGTGCACATGCTCTACGACGCGACCGTCAACGGCGAGAAGAAAAAGGTTGTCGGCCATTTCGGGCGCAACGGCTTCTACTACACGCTCGACCGGACCAACGGAAAATTCCTCAAGGCCGACCAGTACGTGACCGATCTCAACTGGACCAGGGGAATCAATCCCAAGACCGGCAAGCCCTACGAGTACGATCCGAAGCTCGGCGTGCAGACCTACAACCCGGAGGCGCGCGCGCTGCGCGGCGACGGCAAGAAGCGCGCATGCCCGACCTGGCACGGCGGGGTCGCGCACCAGCCGACGGCGTACCACCCGGTGAAGAACATCGCCTACGGCGTCGGCATCGAGGGCTGCTTCACGCAGAACGGCGCGGCGGTGGTGTTCAAGTCCAAGAACGGCGACGTCGACGTCAAGGCGAGCGAGAAGCGCGAGTACACCAGCGATCTCTACTACGGCTCCGTCACCGCGTTCGACACCGCGGGCCACAGGGTCGTCGCGAAGGCGGTCACCGACATCGAGATCCGTTCGGGCGCGATCGTGACCGGCGGCGGGATCGTGTTCACGGCCCTGCAGGACGGCTGGGTCGTGGCGTACAACGACGAGACGCTCGAGGAGCTGTGGCGCTTCAACCTGGGCACGCCGCTCAAGGGCGCGCCGGTCACCTACGCGATCGGGTCGAAGCAGTACCTGGCGGTGCAATCGGGCGGGCGCCACCTGCACCCGGTGAAGTTCGACAAGCTGGAGAACTCGAGCTACCTGTTCGTTTTCTCGCTGAACTGAGTACAGATCTCGTTATCCGTACCCCAGTACTCGACGCAGCGCGCGCGGTCCATCGGGCCCTTGCCGACGACGCGCGCGAGGAGGAAGTCGACCAGCAACTCGACCTCGCGCGGCTGCAGCGTCGCGGGCGGATCGGGCAGCGTCAGGCCGCGCGACTTAAGCTCGTCTAGCTTCATGCCGTAGCAGCGGCCGTCGCTATAGGCGAACCTGTCGAAGGCAGGCATGCTCCGCCCCGGGCGCCCGCACTTGATGGTCAGCACGAGGCCTTCTCGCTCCAGCTTCGATTCGCGCAGGTTCGCCCCGTCGGGCATCTGGCTGTCCGTCTTGCGGCCGTCACCCGCCCAGCCGTGGCAGGCCTGGCAGTTTCCCTTGCTGAGATAGAGGCGTAGGCCCTCGGCGAGGTCGCCGGGGTCGGGCGTCTGCGCGCGCACGGCGCAGACCGCAGCACAGCCCAATGCGAGCGCGGCGAGGAGGGCGGCTGGCTGCCTCAAGCCGCCTTTCGGCGCGATTCACCAGGCTTCATACGTCTTCCCGTTGATGGTGTAGTGAAGTTTGAAGTCGGCGGGAAACGCCGGCACCGTGTGCTGTTTCTTATACTTGTTACGGTAGCTGTCGGGGGCCATCCATCGCGTCAGCCACCAGGTGGACTGTTCGGTGGTCTGGAAAAACTTCTCTCTTGTGAGGGGGTTCACCAGCTTGAACCACAGACGCGTCCGCAGCTCGGGAAAGGGGTACCAGACGTCTCCTTCGGGGTCACCCTGCGGCCGATCGTGCCGCGGAAGGGCCGCGACGACTTTTTCGAGCGGCTTCACTTTCTGGGGCACCTTGGCCAGATTGTTGCGGAACTGATGCATCCCCTTGTCCATTTCCTTCACGGGTTTCTTGAACAGGAAGCGTTCGCTGTACTCTTCGTCTTCGGAAACCCGTCGATAGACGCCAACTTCGGCGCCCATCCCCTCCGGGAAAGTTCGCGTAGCGGCCGCCCAGCCTCTCGCACCAACCTTTCCAAAGCTGGATGACAATGGGGAAACCGCCGATCTTGTCCTCGACGACCTTGGTCAAATACCCCGGCCACCACATCTCGGCAGAACAGGGCAAGAGTGAGCACGCCACTTTCCAGTTCGCCGAGTTTTCAACATAGTCCAGGCCATCCTTTGTATCTTTGGTGATGATGAACATGTAGGCGCCGCTATTTGCCGGCCGCCCCGAGCTGCTTCAGCGTGAAGACGTAGCTCACATTGTCGAGCGGCTTGTGGCAGGCGAAGCACTCGGCCTGGTTGACGCCGGGCCGGTGCTGCTTCTCCAGGGTGAAGATTCCGTAGTTCCAGTCGCCGTTCCTCAGCATGTCGGGGATGTCGTTGCCCCAGCCCGGGCCGCTCTGCATCGCGGTGAAGAGCAGCAGCTTGTCCGCCTCGAAGAAGCCGTCCTTGCCCATCACCGGCTGCTTGTTGGCGTCGAGCTTGGCTGCGTAGACCTCGGCGAGGAGATACGAACCGGCCGGCAGCGGCTTGTTTGCCTTCGCCGCATCGACCGCTGCCTTGTTCGCGTAGTAGTAGCGGACCTGGCGCGTCGCCGGGAAGTTGATGGTGTGGTACTTGACGAAGCTCGTCTTGTAGTCCTCCGGGAAGGTGACGTGGGTCTTCGCCAGATTCGGAAGCAACGGCGACTTCTGCGCCACCTGGCTCGCGCCCGGCTGCGCGGCGAAGTATGCGGCGACGTTGACGATGTCCTCGGCCGAGAGCTGCGCCGCGATCGCGGCCATCGTCGCCGTCGGGCTCACCGGTCCCGCCGGCCTGCGCAGGCCGTCCTTGAACGCCTTCAGTTGCGCCTCGAGGTAGGCGGCGCGCTGTGCGGCGAGGTTCGGGATCGTGTCGCTTACGCTGACGCCGTTCAAGCCGTGGCAGGCGGCGCACACGGTGGCCACCTTGGCTTTTCCGGCTTCGACATTCGGCTGTGCGTAGACGAGCGGCGCGGCGAGCGCGGCAAGCGCGACGAGTGCTCTCATGGTTTCCTCCCCTTGGGTGCGAGCATCCTAGCACTGTCCTGCTTTCGTCTCAGGGATTGCGGTGAGTAACCCCGTAGCGTGCGTAAATCGCTGCCAGGGTTCCGTCCGCGAGGAGGGCTGCGAGCGCGGCGTTGATGTTGTCGACCAGAGCGTCGTCGGCGCGGCGCATGCCCACGCCCACCGTCCATTGCAGCTCCGGCTGCGAGTCATCCGCGTGCACGAGCGTCACGCGCCGCGCGGGGTTCCTCAGATTGAAATAGCCCGCGGCTGCGGCCGACACCGTCCCGGCGTCGACTTCGCCCTTGGCCACCGCCTCGAGCATGTCGTCCTCGAAGCCGAACGGCACCATCGTCGCGGGCGTGCGGCTGACGATCAGGCTGGCGAGCGAATTGTGCAGCACGCCGACGCGCGTACCGCGCTTCAGCTCCGCGTAGGAGCTCACGGCTTCGCGCCCGGGCGCAAAGACGAGCGCCACGCCGCTTCGCTGGTAGGGGACCGACAGTCTCAGCGACGGCGGCTGCACGCCGCTCACCAGGATCGTGTCCATGAGCAGGTCGCAGTCCACCACGCCGGCGCGCATGCGCGGCACGATCCACTGTGGGCGCAAGCGGACCCCGAGCCGCTGCGCGATGGCGCGCGCGATCTCGATCTGGAAGCCGGGCGTCGCCTCCTTCTCGCTCGCGTACGGCAATGCGTTCGGATTCGCGCACACGGTGATCTCGCCGAGCGTGTGGATTTCCTCCCAGCCTTTTGCGCTCGAGAGCGGCGCAAACAGGGCGAGCGCCAAGGCGCAGGCAGCGCGCATCACTCTGGTTTCAACGCGCGGATATAAACGACGATGGCGCGCAGCTGGTCGTCGGTGAACGCGAAAGCCGGCATCTGGCCGGCCTTGCCGGTGCGGATGCGCGAGACGATCTGGGCGTCGGTCAGCTCGGTTCCCATCAGCATGGGTCCCTTGCCGGCCTCGCGCCCGCCCTTGGAATGGCACCAGCCGCAGCTGCCGGCGAAGAGCTTGTTGACATCGAAGCCCTGCGACTGCATGGGTCCCGGCTTCGAAGGCTCCTGGCCATGGACCGCCGAAATGACGGCGGCCATGGCTAGCGCAGCGAGAATCCGCGCGGCTTCGATCAGGGAAGCGCGAACACCTTGATGACGCCGGAATCCTTCGGCATCTGCGCGAACGTGCCGCCGAAGAAGCTCGCGTAGTCATCGCCGGCGAGGCCACCCCATCCCGTCATGACCGCGACGTACTGCTTGCCGGCCGCGCGGTACGTGATGATGCCGCCGTTGTGGCCCTGACCGTTGTTGTGCTTCCAGAGCTCCTTGCCGTCGCGTGCGTCGTAGGCGCGCAGCCAGCCGCGCGCATCCGGCACGAACAGCAGGTTGCCGCCGGTCGAGAGCAGGCTCGCGAGCGGCGGCTCGTCGAACTTCACTTCCCACTTCTTCTCGCCGGTGATCGGGTCGCGTCCCGAGACGTGCCCATGCGCCTTGCCGCCCTGCGGATGGGTGATGTTGAAGTTGGCGCCGATGTTGAGCTGGGCCATCGGCTCGAGGACCGGGGTGGTCTTCTCGATCTCGAGGTCCATGCACCATTCGTTGCCGACCTTGTACATCAGCCCGGTCTGCGGGTTGTAGGACCCCATGTTCCAGCTCATGCCGCCGGCGATGAACGGGCACAGGTTGGTGTGCTTGCCGGCCGTCATGTCGCGGCGACCCACGAGCTCGCCCTTCGGCGTAATGTCCTTTACGAAGTTGATGTTCTGGACCAGGCGCCAGACGTTCTGCACCTTGCCCTCGCCGTCATACACCCAGACGAAGCCGCTCTTGCTCGGGTGCACCACGTACTTCTTCCCGCCGCGCTTCAGGATGATGAATTCGCCGGTCGCGCTGTCGAAATCCCAGGCGTCGTGCGGCAGCTCCTGGTGATAGCCCTTGAGCTTCCCGGTGTCGGGATCCAGGAGAATGACCGAGGTCGTGTACAGGTTGTCGCCCGGGCGCGCGCCGTTCGTCTTGTAGTCGGCTCCCGACCAGTCGTACAGCGGCGCCGGGTTCGCGGTGCCCCACCACACGGTGTTGGTCTCGGCATCGTAGCCGCCGGGCATCCAGCCGCCGCCGCCGCCGGTCTTCCAGGAGTCGCCGCCCCAGGTGTTGCGCGCGTCGCCGTTGCCCTCTTCGCCGCCGGCAGTGTAGAAGCGCCAGACCTGCTTGCCGGTGCGCGCGTCGACGCCGAAGATCGGCCCGCGGTCGGGCCACTCGCCGCCTTGCGCGCCGATGATGACCTTGTCCTTCACCAGCAGGGGCGCTCCGGTGAAGCCGACCGTGAGCTTCTCCGAGTTGACGAGCTTGGTCTCCCACTTCAGCTTGCCGGTGTTCATGTCGATCGCCACGAGCTTGCCGTCGAGCGTGCCCATGTAGACGTTGCCGTAGCCAATGGCGATGCCGCGGTTGTAGGGCGAATGCGTCTGCTTTGCCACCAGGTCGTCGTTGAGCTTCTGCTTGTATTGCCAGCGCACTTCGCCGGTCGCGCCGTTGAGCGCCCACACCTGGTTGTAGGAGCCCGAGTAATAGAGGACGCCATCCACCACCAGCGGGTAGGACTGCAGCCCGCGGGTCGAGCGGCTTGCCACGTGCGACCAGGCTTCCTTGAGCCCCTTTACGTTGCTGGTGTTGATGTCCTTCAGGGCGCTGTAGTGCCACGAGTTGTAGGAGCCGTGATACGTCATCCAGTTGTTGGGCTCGCTCTCGGCCTTAAGCAGACGCTGGTGATCGACGTCGGCGGCAACGAGCTGACCTCCGAAGGCAAGAAGCACCGCGCCGGAAATCGCAACAAGACGGGAACGGACATTCATTCGGATCTCCCTTTCGCCGATGATTGTCGAACGGTTGGATCGCTTGCGAAGCGACGATTCAGTCTAGCCCTCGAACCGGCGCTTGCTCAACTGCGCGCCGATTTCCCGCTAGCCGACGCTTGCTTATTTGTGCGGCGCGGCATCCCTCCGGACCGCCTGTTCTAGACCAAGGTCGGGCAAAATCCGGCGCATGTATCCCTTGCGAAAAGCGCTCTTTTCCGCCCTGGTGCTGGCCGCCGCGCTTGCGGCGCAGGCGCAGGACTATCCAAGCCGGCCGATCCGGCTCCTTACGCCCGCGGCGCCGGGCGGCACGACCGACCTGCTCGCGCGCATTTTCGGCGCGAAGCTCTCCGAGGCGCTCAAGCAGCAGGTGATCGTCGACAACCGCGCCAGCGCCTCGGGGGTGGTCGCGGGCGAGATCACGGCGAAGGCGCCGCCCGACGGCTACACGCTGCTTCTCGCGTATCACCAGCATACGGCGAACGCGGCGCTCAACCCGAGCCTGCCGTACCACCCGGTCAATGACTTCACGCCGATCACGCAGCTCACCGCGGCCGGCTTCATTCTTCTGGTGAACCCCGCCTCGCCGCCGCACACGCTGCGGGAATTCGTCGAATGGACGAAAGGGTTTTCCGGGCCGCTCAACTACGGCTCGGCCGGCCTGGGGACGGGAGGCCATCTTGCCGGCGAGCTGTACAAGCAGATGACCGGCGTCAACGCCCAGCACATTCCGTACAAGGGAACCGGTCCGGCGCTCATCGACCTGATCGGGGGACGCTACGAATTCAACTTCTCCGGCCTGCAGGGCGCACTGGTACAGGTGCGCTCGGGCAAGCTACGCGCGCTTGCGGTGACCACGCCAAAGCGCCTCGCCGCGCTGCCGGAGCTTCCGGCGGTGGCCGAAGCGCTGCCGGGGTTCGAGGTGGTCGGCTGGTACGGCGTGATCGGTCCGGCCGCGATGCCGCCGAGCATCGTGGCCCGGTTGCACGCCGAGCTCGTGAAGGCGCTTGAAGCTCCCGACATCCGCAACCGCATCGTCGACGACGGCTCGGAGCCCGTCGGAAGCAGCCCGGCCGAGTTCCGCGCGTTCATGAGCGCCGACCTCGACAAGTGGGCGCGACTCGTCAAGCAGAGCGGAGCCAAGTCCGATTGAGGGCCGGAAGCGGCTCTTCGCGCACGGCGAGGCTGACGGCCGCCGCGGCCGCCGCGAGCGCGAGGTCGAGCCGCCACATCAAGTCGTAGCTGCCGGTGCGCTCGAGCACGACGCCGCCGAGCCAGGCGCCGAGGAACGCGCCCGCCTGGTGCACCAGGAACGTGATGCCGAGCAGCGTCGCGAGGCGTTGCGCGCCGTAGAGCCTGCCGATGAGCCCCGCGGTCGGCGGCAACACCGCCATGTAGGTAAGTCCCATCCAGGCGGAGAAGGCAAGCACCGTGAGCTCGTTCTTTGGCGCCACCACGAAGAGCGCAATCCCGACGCCGCGCGCGGCGTAGAGGGACGCCAGCATGCGCTTCATCGAGCAGCGCTGCATCACGAAGCCGGCGGCGATGCTGCCCGCAATGTTGAACAAGCCCAGCGCTGCCAGCGACAGGCCGGACACGCTCGAAGGGAGCCCGCACAGCTCGATCACGCCGGGAAGGTGGGTCATGAGGAAGAACACGTGCAGGCCGCAGACGAAGAACGTGGCGTTGATGATCCAGTAGTGCGGGCTGGCAAGCGCCGTACGCACGGTACTCTGGGTCTGCGCCGCGCTGCGGCCCGGCGCGGAAGGTTGGCGGAAGGCGAATGCGAGGGGAAGCGAGGCGAGCGCCAGCGCGGCAAGCGCGAGCGCGGCGTTGACCCAGCCGGCGACCGAGATCGCCACCTGGGTGGCGGGCGCGAGCACCAGTTGACCTAGCGGTCCGCCTGCGCCGATCAGTCCCGCGACCATGCCGCGCCGCTCGGCCGACACGCGCTGGCTGACGACGCCGATGAGAAGCGACGGGCTCCCCACGGTGGCCGCGACGCCCGCCAGTGCGAAGACCACGACGAGGGCGGGAGCGCTGTGAGCGAACGGGAAGAGCGCGCCGATGGCGGCCGCGAGCAGCGTGCCGCCCATGATCACCCGTGCGGCTCCCATGCGCTCGGCCAGCATGCCCGCGAACGGCTGTGCGGCGCCCCAGGTGAGCTGGCTCACCGCGATGGCGAAGCTGATCGTGGCCACGCCGAGGCCGGTCGCCGAGTTGAGCGGCGACAGGAACAGGCCGACGACCGTGCGAGAGCCCATGGTCACGGCGAGCAGCACCACGGCCGCCGCGATGATCGCGCGGCCGCCGCCGGATGGGTTGCTGGCATTCGGCTTGTCCATGGCGGGCATGGTAGGAGCAGCGCGTATCGGACGAATTGCCGCCGGCGCACGGCGTGTGTCGCAATTGTTTCGGCCGCGTGAAGGGTCTTGACAGGGCGAGCGCGCCCGCGGCAGAATTTGAACGAATGGTTAAACCAGTCGTTCAAACTGCAGTCGTGCAATCAGGGGCGGAAGCCGACTACCGCGCGACCAAGGGCAAGATCCTCGACGCGGCCTTTCAGCGCCTCGCGCGCGAGGGCTATGCGGCCCTCAGCATCCGCGAGATCGCCAGGGACGCGGGCGTCAACCACGCCCTGATCAACTACCACTTCCGCAGCAAGGACCAGCTCGTGATCGCGGTCCTCGACCACGCCAATCAGCAACTGCTGGAACGCCAGAGCCGGATGTACGCCGCCGCCGGTGGCTTCGCGGAGAAGTGGGCGCGCGCGCGCGAGTTCTACAGGAGCGACCTCGCGTCGGGGTTCGTGCGCGTGCAGGCGGAGCTGTGGGCGGCGAGCCTGTCCGACGCCGGGCTGCGCGAGAAGTTCATTCCGCGCGTCCTGGCGTGGAAGAAGATCGTCTCCGACGCGGTGCGCGACGCGCTCGCCACGCTCGAGGCGGACGGGATGAAGCTGCCGCCGCCCTTCAGCGCCGAGGTGATCGCCACCTGGATCTCGCAGTTCTGGATCGGCATGGAGTTCGCGGACCTTCTGGGCGAGAAGAAGGAGCTGGCGGCGAACCGCGCCGCGCTCGACGCGGTGGAGGCGCTGCTGGAGACAATCGACGCGCGCGTGCGCAAGGCCGAGCGGCGAAAGAGGAGGGCATGATGGATCGCTTCCCCGAGACCTTCCACAGGGTGGTGGGCGAGCTTCCCGAGGCCGGACGGCTGCCGTCGGGCCAGGAGTTTCCCTTCGGCACGTTGCGTCCCGTGCGCGACGGCTTCATCGAGCGCAAGGGCGTGAAGAGCTGGTATGCGGTGTACGGCGAGAGCGGGCCGTGGATCGCCTTCGCGCCGATCTTCCAGATCTCGCACACTCAAATGCTGAAGGCGACGGTGCCCTACCTAGCCGAGCACTTCCGCGTCTTCACCATGGACCTGCGCGGCAACGGCCGCTCCGACCGACCGCGCGGGCAGGAGCACTACGCGTTCGACGAGTACTACGGCGACTTCCTCGCGGCGCTCGACGCCGCTGGCGTGGACTGCTGTGCGGTGATCGGCATTTCGGCCACCGCGATGACCGCGCTGCGCTTCGCAGCCGAGCATCCGGAGCGCGTGAGCCACGTCGTCGTCGCCGGTGGCTACGCCCAGTCGCGCATCGACGACCCGCAGATCGCCGAGCGCGTGCGCTCCGAGAGCGAGCGCATGCGCGCCGACTGGCCGAAATACCTGGAATGGTTCTTCTCGCTCCTCTTTCCGGAGCCGCACTCGACCAAGCCCTTCGAGGACGGCGTGCGCTACGGCTGGGCCGCGAGCGGCGAGCTGGTCGACTGGGGCCGGAACGGCTGGCTGAAGAGCGACGTCAGCGAGCTGGCGAAGCGCGTGAAGTGCCCGACGCTCGTGATCCACGGCGACGCCGACAAGCGCGTGCCGATCGAGCGGGGGCGGGCGATCCAGGGCCTCGTGCCCGGCTCGCGCATGCTCACGGTGGGCGGCGGCGGCCACCTGCAGCCGGCGCGCGACCCGGTGATGTTCAACCGCGCGGTGCGCGACTTCGTCGGCGGCAGCCCGCGCGGCGGCACCTGGGTGCGGGCGATGAGCCGCAGGCGCCGCGCGCTCTTCATCTCGAGCCCGATCGGCCTCGGCCACGTGCAGCGCGACCTCGCCATCGCGCGCGAGCTGCGCAAGTTCCAGCCCGACCTCGACATCGACTGGTTCACGGTCGATCCGGCGGCGCGCTACCTCGAGCAGGAAGGCGAGCGGCTGCACCCCATGACCCGACGGCTCGCCAACGAGAGCCGGCACTTCGAGCACGTCGCGGGCGAGCACGACCTGCACGCCTTCTTCGCGCTGCGCACCATGGACGAGATCATGGTGCGGAACTTCATGACCTTCTCCGACCTGATGGACGAGGAGCACTACGACCTCGTGATCGGCGACGAGGCGTGGGACGTCGACTACTACTATCACGAGAATCCCGAGCTCAAGCGCCAGCCGTTCGTATTCCTGACCGATTTCGTCGGTTGCCTGCCGATGGAGGAGCACGACGGGAGAGAGGCGCACCTGTGCGCCGACCGCAACGCCGACGACATCGAGCACGTGGCGCGCTTTCCGTACGTGCGCGACCTGGCGCTCTTCGTCGGCAACCCGGACGACGTGACCGACGCGCCGTTCGGCCCCGGGCTGCCGCGCATCCGCGAATGGACCGACCGCAACTTCGCCTACACCGGCTACACGCTGCCGTTCGATCCCGGAGCGTTTTCGGATACCGACAGGCTCAGGAGTCGATTGGGATACGGGCCGAAGGAAAAAATCGCCATCGCGTCGGTCGGCGGCACCGCAGTCGGCGGCAAGCTCCTGGGCAAGATCGCGCAGGCGTTTCCGCGCATGAAGAGCGAGGTGCCCGAGCTGCGCATGATCCTGGTCGCCGGGCCTCGGCTGTCACCTGATTCCCTGCCGAAGATGGAAGGGCTCGAGGTGAGGCCCTATGTCCACAACCTCTTCGAGCATCTCGCCTGCTGCGACCTCGCGCTGGTCCAGGGCGGCCTGTCGACCACGATGGAGCTCGTCGCGACGCGGCGGCCGTTCCTGAGCTTCCCGCTGGCACGGCACTTCGAGCAGAACGTGCACGTGCGCAGGCGCCTCGCCAACTACGGCGCCGACCGCTCGCTCACTTACGCCGGCCTTACGCCCGAGACGCTCGCCGAGCGCGCGCTCGAGACCATGCACGCGCCGGTACGCTACAAGGCGGTGGAAACCGACGGCGCCGCGCGGGCGGCGCGGCGAATCGCGCAAGTGCTCGATAACCGTTGGTGGGTCAAATCATGAGTATCATTGCCAGCAGGTCGCCGAAACGATTGAAACAATCAGGTAGCGCCACAGACAACGCCGGGTTACGCGCGTTGGCTAGTCTCGCCCGCCACGGAGCACGACATTTGGGTCAGGATCAACCGAGGAGGTAACGATGAGCACGGAAACCGACAAGCAGGTCCAGAACGGAGTCAACGTCGACGCGCTGCTCGGCGCACGCGATGCATTGAGCAAGGCGCCCGAGGCCGCCAAGTTCAACTGGAAAGCAAGCTGCAAGTGGATGAGCGGCACCCACAGCCAGACCAGCATCCAGGGCTTCTACGGCCTGGGCAGCCAGCAGAGCCACAAGACCGAGTTCACCTTCGACACCGACCATCCCGAGATCTTCGCCTCCGAAGACAAGGGCGCGACGCCGGTCGAGATGGTGCTCGCCGGGCTCGCCGGCTGCCTGACCGCGGGAGTGGCCTCGATCGCGCAGCTGCGCAAGATCCAGCTGCGCTCCGTCAAGGCCACGCTCGAGGGCGCGATGGACATCCAGGGCATCCTCGGCATCGACAGCGACGTGCGCAACGGCTTCAACGACATCAAGGTGAACTTCGAGATCGACGCCGACGCGTCGAAGGACGACCTCGAGGCACTGGTCGCGCAGTCCCAAAAGCGCTCGGCGGTGTTCGACATAATCGCGAACCCGACGAACGTCTCTGTCTCGACGACCAAGAAAAGTGTGAACTGAGGCGTTCACTGAGAACCACCGCCGTCATCGTCGGCGCGGGGCACGCCGGGCTCGCCATGAGCCGCTGCCTCACCGAGCGCTCGATCGACCATGTGGTCCTCGAGCGCGGTGAGGTGGCGAACTCGTGGAAGACCGAGCGCTGGGATTCGCTGCGCCTGCTCACGCCGAACTGGCAGAGCCGGCTTCCCGGCTACCGCTACCAGGGAGACGATCCCGACGGCTATCGCACGATGCCCGAGACGGTCGCCTTCCTGGAGTGGTACGCGCAGCGGATCGCCGCTCCGGTGCACGCGCACACGACCGTCACGCGCGTCCGCCGCAGCGAAACCGGCTATGCGGTCGAGACCGACCGCGGGGAATGGCGCACGCGGACGCTGGTGCTGGCGAGCGGCGCGTGCAACATCCCCAGCGTGCCCGCTTTCGCACCGGCGCTGCCGCAGGGAATCGCAGCGCTCACGCCGATGCAGTACCGCAATCCGGGCCAGCTCGAGCAGGGCGGCGTGCTGGTGGTCGGCGCCTCGGCCACGGGCGTGCAACTTGCCGACGAGATCCAGCGCTCCGGGCGCGAGGTCACCCTCGCAGTAGGCGAGCACATCCGCGTGCCGCGCCGCTACCGCGGCCGCGACATCGTGTGGTGGATGGATACCGCCGGCGTGCAGGACCAGGGCTACCAGGAAGTCGACGACCTCAACCGCGCGCGCAACGTACCTTCGCTTCAGCTTGCCGGGTATTCCGACTATCGCGACGTCGACCTCAACTCGCTTACGGCGCTTGGCGTCAGGCTGGTCGGGCGCCTCGCCGGCATCCGCGACGGCGTGGCGCAGTTCTCCGGCTCGCTCGCGAATATGGCTGCGCTGTCGGACCTCAAGATGAACCGGCTGCTCGGCGTGATCGACGATTGGGCAGCGCGCAACGAGGTGCCGGGAGGCGTCGAGCCGCCGCAGCGTTTCGAGCGCACGCGCGTGCCGGCGCAGCCGCCCCTTACCCTCGACCTCGGGCGCTCCGGGATCCGCACGGTGATCTGGGCGACCGGCTTCCGGCCCGACTACTCCTGGCTCGATGTCCCGGTGCTCGACCGCAAGGGCCGCATCCGCCACGACGGCGGCGTGGCCGATTCTCCGGGGCTATACGTCATGGGCCTGCAGTTCCTGCGGCGGCGCAAGTCGGCGCTGATCGACGGCGCCGGCGACGACGCACGCGAGCTCAGCGCGCATCTCGCCGCGCACCTCGACGGCGGCGAGATGCAATTCGCGCGGCAACGCGGCGCGGCTACGGACTCGCTCGCGTCACTGGGTTTCTAGCGGGCGATCTCGGCTTCTTCTTCCTGCTGCAGGGCGAAGATCGAGGTGTAGCCCTTCGACCAGTCCGGCGGGATCAGGCAGGGGCGCGGATCATGGTGCGCGAAGTGCGCGCGCTTGCCGCGCAGCATGTGCTGGTCGTGCTTCGGCTTGATCGGGTTCACGGTGTAGGGAAACGCGTCGGCCGAGGTCATCGCGTTGAGCAGCAGCGGCCGGCCGAGGTCCGAATCGTTCTTCGCCGAGTAGTGCAGCGTGCGGCAGTTGTGGATCGTCAGCGAGCCCGCCGGCCCGGGCAGATAAACCATCTTCGACAGGTCGAGCTTCGCGACATCCGCGTCCGACAGGCAGCCGGTCCACGCGCCCTCGGCGTTGTATTGCGACAGCATCGGCTCGATGTCGTGGCTTCCAGGCAGGCAGGCGAGGGGACCCTGCTCCATGCCGCAGTCGTAGAGGTAGGTGCCCACCGTGAGCGGCGAATAGTTGGTGTGCGGGTAGAAGCTGATGTCGTAGTGCCACTTCACTTCCTCGCCGCCGTTCGCCCACTTGAAGTTGAGCTTGGAGTGGTGGAACTTCACGTCCGGACCGACCAGGTCCGAAACGATGTCGGCCATCACCGAGTTCAGGCAATAGTCCCAGAACGCCGGATGCTGCTCGACCGGGTTCGAAACCCGCCGCAGGCGCGGCGCCTCGGGACGATGGCCGGGCTCGAGATCGAACACCGTGTCGGACTGCGACACCTTGCGGCTGCGCTCGACCAGCTCCTCGGTGGCGGCGCGCAGCCTCGCGAGCCACTGCTCGCTGATCGCGCGCTCGACGAGGAGGAAGCCGTCCTCGAAATAGCGCTCGCGCTGCGCCTGCTTCAGGATCTTCGGCTCGATGGCGAGGACCTGTCCGGGGGTCATGGCAAGGCTCCTTGGCGAATACCCTCCATCATAAGCTCGGCCAGGCGAGCGGTACGCCCTCGTCCTGCAAACGGCGCTGGAACCGATGAAGCGCTGCAGCATCCTCGCGCACCGCGGCGGGCGGGATGCGCTCGTCGAGGGCGAATGCCGCGAGCATTCCGGCGGCCTCGCCGACGTTCCATTCCACCGGGTGCAGGCGGTAGCAGCCGTTGGTGATGTGCGTCGTGCCGATGTTCTTCGCGCCGGCGACGAGATTGGCGATGCGCACAGGCACCAGGGCACCCATTGGAATCTGGAACGGCCGGGTGCGGCAGCTCGCGCCCACGTCGTCCGGGCCCGAGCGGTGGATGTCGATCGGGTACCAGCCGACCCCGACCGAATCCGCGAACTGCGCGGCGTGCGGTCCTTTCTGGTAGCGCGCGGATACCTCCTGCTCGACGATGGTCTTGCGCGCCTTGATGCGCCGCGACTCGCGGATGTAGGGATGCTTCGACAGGCCATCCTCGGTGTCCATCACGTCCTTGCGCAGTAGAAGCTCGGGCGCGGCCTGATCGGTTTGCAGCCAGTAGAGGAAACCCAGGCTGACGCGCTTCGCGTCCTGCAGCGCCTGCGCCGCTTCGAGCGCCGGGCAATCGAGCAGGCTGCGGTCGCGATAGTCGTTTCCAGGCCAGTTGAACATCGTCAGGTTTTTCTTTTCGACCAGGCGGCGATAGGTCCACAAGCCGCCCTTGGTCCCTGGAAGCTGCTCATACAGGCTGTATTGCAGCCAACCGCTCTCCTCGCCGTATATCTCGCCGGCGTGGACTTCGATGCGCAGGCTGTAGGGCTGCGTCGCCCTGTAGTGCTCGTACTTTTCGGGTCGCGCGATGACGTGGCTTTCGCCATCGGGACGGCGCTCGCACGCGAACGTGTAGGTGAAGCTTTGCACGCAATGCGGCTTGGCCTCCGTGGGCTGCGCCTGCGGCTCGCCGGTCTGCGTCACGGTTTCCGCGCCGACTACGCATTCGGTTCCGGACAGCGGCAGCAGGTCGCCGAGCTCGGTTGCATCAACTACAAGTTGAGGACGAAAACGCACCAGGCGGCCGTTCTCTAGTCCCATCGCGACGACCTCCGCGACGCGATCGCCGTCGGTCGTCGCGGCGACAACCTTCGTTCGCCGCATGACGGTCAGCCGGCCGGAGTCGACGTACGGCTGCAGCATGCGCTCGATCACGCCCACCGCGACCCGCGGCTCGAACGCGAGCCGGGTGACCCAGCAATTTCCGGGGTTGAGTGCGCCGTAGTGCTGCCGGATCGCATTGCGCAGCTCGTAGTAGCTGCGCGTGCCGCCGAACGACTCGATGTGCTCGTGCTCGTCGAGCGCGGACACGCCTTGCGAAGTCATCTGGCCGCCGAGCCAGTCGGTTTCTTCCAGCAGCACCACGCGGCGCCCGCTCCTCACCGCGGCGAGCGCCGCCGCAACGCCGCCGGTTCCGCCACCGGCGACCAGAATTTCACATTTTTCAATGCCTGCTAATGCTCGCGGGTCGACGGACAGGACGGCGCACGACGGATCGCCGCTCGCCGGCACGCGCATGACGTCGACGACCGCATCCAACGAGCGCTGCACCGGCTACTTGCCGTTCGGCTTCTTCTTCCAGTAGTAGTCCGCCGAGAAGCTGTAGGCCGGGTACATGGCCATCCGCGCGGGCACGACGTTGGCGGCGTACTGCCGCTGGGATTCCACCACCTTCGCAAAGAAGGCGTCCTCCTTGGCGTACTTCTCCCGGATCGCGTCCCAGGTCTGCAGTTGCTTGACGAGCACTTCGTTAGGCGTGCGCCGCACGTTCACGCCGTGCTTGGTCCGCATCTCGGCGAGCGTTTTGGCGTTCTCGCGGCTGTACCACAGCCACCAGCGCAGATAGGTGTCGGTGGCCGCCATCTTGACGATTTCCTGCAGGTCGGGCGGAAGCGATTTCCAGGTCGCCTTCGAGATGATGAGGTCGCCGACCTCGGTCATCTCGTGCATGCTCGGCATGTAGTAGTACTTCCAGATGTTGTGGAAGCCGAGCTTCACGTCCTCCGCCGGGCAGCACCATTCGGCGGCGTCGACCACGCCGCGCTGCGCGGCCGGAACGATCTCGCCGCCCGGCATGCTGACCACTGACGCGCCGGCGGCGTTGAGGATCTGCGCATTCATGCCGACCGCGCGCATCTTGCGACCCTTGAGGTCCTCCCAGCCTTTGAACGGCTGCTTGAACCAGCCGAACATCTGCGGCGTGAACGGCAGGATCGGCAGCGAGATCACGTCGCGCTTGATGATCGTCTCGAACCACTCGTCCATGAGCTGCTGGCCGCCGCCGTCGTAGTACCAGCCGAGGTGGTCGAAGAGATCCATGCCGAACGGCCCGCCCGGCCCGCCGGTAAAGAGCACCGCGGCGGGATGCTTGCCGATGAGATAGCCCGACCAGGTATGCGCGCCGTCGAGCACGCCCTTGTGCGTCGCATCAGTGACCTCGAACGCCGGCACGATGGTTCCGGCCGCCGAAGTCTTGATCTGCAGCCTTCCCCCCGTGGTCTTGTTGACCCGGTCGGCGAACTGGTTGAAGTTGTCCATGAACGTGCTGGACGCGGGCCAGCTCGCCTGCATGGTCAGCGTCCGCGGTCCGGCTTGCTGCGCCTGCACAGCCACTGCAGCGACCAACATCGTCCCGGCGATTGCGAAACGCAACGCCGCCCTTCTCGGTGTCGACATGGGTGCTCCTCCTCTCGCGGGCATGATATACCTCAGGCCATGGCGGAGGCAGCCAAAAGCGCGGAGCGCAAGAAGCGCACGATCACCGAGATCCGCGACTCGAAGAAGACCGGCGAGAAGATGGTCTACACATCGGTGCTCGACTACACCTCGGCGAAATGGGCCGAGACCGCCGGCGTCGACGTCTGCGTCGTGGGCGACAGCCTCGCCATGACCTGCCACGGCCACCCGAACACCATCCCGGCGACGATGGACATGATGGTGCTGCACGCTGCCGCGGTGCGCCGCGGTGCGCCGAATACCTTCGTGCTCGGCTGCATGCCCTACCAGAGCTATCACACGGTCGATCGCGCGCTCGCGAACGCGACCCGCTTCATGCAGGAGGCGGCGTGCGACGCGGTCAAGCCGCAGGGGGGCAAGTCGCAGGCGCATGTCCTGAGGGCGCTGGTCGATGCGGGCATTCCAACCGCCTCGCACATCGGCCTTACGCCGCACACGATCGCCATGTTCGGCGGCTTCAAGGTGCAGGGCCGCACGGCGGAAGCCGCCATCAAGATCCTCGAGGACGCGCTCGCGATCCAGGACGCGGGCTGCTTCATGCTCGAGTTCGAGGCGGTGCCGGCGAAGATCGCGCGCGTGATCTCGCGCCAGCTCGAGATCCCGACCATCGGGATCGGCGCCGGCGCCGGCACCGACGGGCAGATCCTGCTGTCGTACGACCTGCTTGGCGTGTTTACCGATTTCAAGCCGAAGTTCACCAAGCGCTATGCCAACCTCACCGAGGTCGCCGTGGCCGGACTCAAGGCCTATGCCGCCGACGTCAGGGCGGGCAACTTCCCGGACGACGACCACAGCTATGGCGTCGACGAGCGGGAGTATGAGAAATTCCTCGACCTGGTGGAGAGGCGGAGGGCTCATGTTCGCTGATACCCATAATCCGGCGGAGCGCCAGCTCAAGTTCCGCGACCAGTACCAGGCGCAGATCCATCCGCTCTACAGCGGGCCGCTGCACATCGGGGTGATCTACGTCGTCGGGCTCTCGGTCACCGCCTGGTGCGTGTCGCGGCTGCAGGGCGCGAGCTGGGAATGGCTGCTCGTGATCCCGGTGTTTTTCCTGTCCAACCTGTTTGAGTGGTGGATCCACAGGCGCGTCATGCATCGCCTCGTCGACGTGTGGGCGCTGCGCGCCATCTACGACCGGCATACGCGCCAGCACCACCAGTACTTCACCGACAACGAGATGACAGTGAGCACGACGCGCGAGTGGCGCATCATCTTCTTCCCTTGGCGGGCGCTCTTCACCTTCATGGGGCTCGGCGTGCCGTTCGCGCTCGCGCTCGGCGCCGTGGTGAACCCGAACGCCGGCTACATCCTCATGGTCACGATCATCGGGCAGTACCTCGTCTACGAAACCTTCCACTATTGCTGCCACGTGCGCGACAACTGGTTCGTGCGCCACGCGCCGTTCGTCAACACGATCCGCCGCCACCACACTGCGCACCACAACTACGGAATCATGATGAGCCGCAACATGAACCTCACGTTTCCGATCGCCGACTGGCTGATGGGCACGAGCGACGTGGACCGCGGGCTGCTCGGCACCCTCTTCAACGGCTACAACGAGCGCTACGTGCGTCCCGAGCTGAAGCCCACCATCGAGCGGTTCCGCCGTCCGGACGCGCCGGTCACGATCGACGGACCGATCCATGCCTAAGCTCCTGTCGCAGGCCGCAGTCGAACGGTTCAAGCGCGAGGGGTTCTATTCCCCGATCCGCGTGATGAGCGCCGCCGAGGCGCGCCGCTTCCGCAACGCCCTGGAAGGCCACGAGGCAAAAACCGGCGAACCGCTGCAGGGAAACTGGCGGCACAAGATGCATCTGCTGTTCACCTGGGCCGACGAGCTGGTGCACCACCCGAAGGTGCTCGACGCGGTAGAGGATGTGATCGGCCCCGACATTCTGTGCTGGACCACCAACTTCTTCATCAAGGAAGCGCACAGTCCCGGCTTCGTCTCGTGGCACCAGGACTCGACCTACTGGGGCCTCGAGCCCGACGACGTGGTCACGGCCTGGGTGGCGTTCACCGACGTCACCGAGGAGAACGGCTACATGCAGGTGATCCCCGGCAGCCACAAGGTGGACCAGTTGCCGCACGTGGACACCTTCCACAAGGACAACCTGCTCTCGCGCGGGCAGGAGATCTCGGTCGAGGTCGACAAGTCGAAGGCCGTGGGACTCGCGATGGGCGCGGGCGAGATGTCGCTGCACCACATCAAGCTGGTGCACGGGTCCGATGCCAACCGCAGCGCCGACCGCCGCATCGGGCTTTCGATCCGCTATATCCCGACTTACGTGCGCCAGACCAAGCTGCGCGATTCGGCCGTGCTGGTGCGCGGCACCGACCGCTACCGCCATTTCGATCCGGAGCCGCGGCCCAAGGCGGACCTCGACGAAGCCGCCCTTGCTGCACACGCCGACGCGGTCGGCCGGCAGGTGAAGGCCCTCTACCAGGGAACCGCGAAGACCGAGTTCCGCGCCTGAAGATGACCAGGGTTCTGACACTTGCGGGCCTGGCACTGAGCTGCGCGCTCGCCTGCGATCCAGGCGCTGCGCAGGAGAGCTACCCATCGAAGCCGGTCCGCATCGTGGTGTCTTTCGCCGCGGGCGGTCCGACCGATCAGGTGGCGCGCGTCATGAGCGCCAAGTTGACCGAGCTGCTCGGCCAGACGTTCCTCGTGGAGAACAAGACCGGCGCCGGCGGCAACCTCGGCGCTGCCGAGGTGGCGAGGGCGGCGCCCGATGGATACACATTGCTGATGGCCACCGTGTCGACCCACGCCATCAATCCGGGCCTGTACAAGAACATGCCCTACGACCCGGTGAAGGACTTCGCGCCGGTCGGGCAGGTGGGCGTTACGCCTTGCGTACTGGCGGTGCATCCGTCCCTGCCTGTTACGGACGTGAAGCAGCTGATTGCACTGCTGAAGGCGAATCCCGGCAAGTACAGCTACGGCTCCTCCGGCATGGGCTCGATCCTTCACCTGTGCGGCGAGCAGTTCAAGACCGCCGCCGGCGGGCTTCAGGCCGTGCATGTGCCGTATCGCGGCTCTGCGCCGATGATGGCCGACCTGGTGGGCGGACAAATCGCGCTCGCCTTCGATGCGCTGCCGACCGTGCTGCCTCAAGTCCAGGCCGGCAAGATCCGCGCGATCGGCGGAGGCATGGCGATTCGGGCACGGGCGATGCCGGATCTGCCGACGCTGCAAGAGCAGGGCGTAGGCGGCTTCGAGTGCTACACCTGGAACGCAATCCTGGCCCCGGCGAAAACCCCGGCGCCCGTCGTGGCGCAGCTCAGCGCCGCAATCAACAAGGCTCTCGCCGACCCGGTCATCCTCAAGCGCCTTCAGGACGTCGGCGTCGACCCTACGCCGGACGGCACGCCGCAGAAGCTGGCCGACTTCATCCGGGCAGAGCTCGCGAAGTGGGCGCCGATCATCAAGATGTCCGGCGCGCACGTGGACTAGAGCAGCCAGGACCGCGCCCGCTGCATGCGAGTTGCGCATGCATGCGATGCAGGAAGATCGCTTGAGCCCTCTCTGCGCAGCGGGCAACATGCGCGCTTTCATCCATGCAATCTGCGCATGATTAGTGCGCCACGGAAGCCAACCGATGAACACCCTCGCCATCCGCCAGGCGCCGACGATTTCTCCGCTTGGCGCCTTATTCGTCGTCCTTTGGAGCAGCGCCTGGATCGCCGGAAAAATCGGCCTGCCCTATGCCGGCCCTTTTACGCTGCTTCTGATCCGATTCGCCGTCGCAGCGGCGGTCATGCTCCTGATCGCGCTCGCCACCAAAGCGCCGTGGCCCGACAAGCTCTCAGACTATGCGCACCTTGCCATTGCAGGCTTGCTGATCCAGGGCCTGGCGCTCGGCTGCGCATACCTTGGTCTGGAGCTCGGCGTGAGCGCCGGCACGGCCGGGCTGATCAACGGCCTGGCGCCGCTTTTCACCGCCTTTGCCGCGGTCCCGCTCCTCGGCGAGCGCGTCGAGTCGCGGCAATGGCTCGGCCTGGGCGCCGGCCTGATCGGCGTTGCGCTGGTGGTGGGAGATCACGTCTCGCTTGGGGGCGTGAGCTGGGTCGGCTACGCGGCGACGTTCGCCGCGCTGGCGGCCTTGGTCGGCGGCACGCTCTACCAGAAGAAGTTCTGCAGCACGATGGACCTGCGGACCGGCAGCTTCATCCAGCTCGTGGCAGCGGGCGCCGCCATCTTCATCCCGGCGCTCCGATTCGATGGGCTGCAGGTCGAGTGGAGCGGGCCGCTGATCTTCGCTTCGGCGTGGCTCTCGCTCGCGAACTCGATCGGGGCGTTCAGCTTGCTCTATCTGCTGCTGAGAAGCGGCGAAGCGAGCAGAGTGTCGGCGCTGTTCTACCTTGTTCCGCCGGTCACGGCGATCATGGCCTTCGTCGCCTTTCGCGAGACGCTGAGCCACGCCGCGCTCGCCGGCTTCGCGATCGCAGTCGGCGGCGTCTACCTGGGAACGAGGCAAAGCAAAAGCTAGCCGACGCGCAGACTGCCCGCGGCGTCGCGCGAGAGCTATTCGAGGTCGATCGCGTGTTACGCAGCGGTTGCGATCATTCGCGCCATCGGCGCGAATGGGATGTGCATGACCTCGCGATGAAAGCTATAGAACTCCGTAAAGGCGACCGACGACACCGGCGCGTCGGGCAATCTCCAGGTGAAGTATCCGAACTCAAACCATTCGAATCTGCTCGGCTTGATGGTCTTGTTGAAATCCGGATGGTTGTCGATGCTGCCGGGCATGAGCGTGAGAATCGCTGAATCCTGCCCCCAGCCGTCGAAAACCGCGCCGGGCAGCTTCACGCTCAGGCGCAGGTCGACCACGTGAATGTCGCAGTTGCCAAACGCGCCGCCGCCCTGGGGAATATCGGTGAAATAGGTGTTGTGGAACTGCGCGCGGAAGCGGTGGCGCTGGTTGTAGTCGTACTTGCTGGAGTTCACCCAGGACCCGCCGCTCTGTTTCTGGAGTATGAAGCGGGTCATGGCCAACCCGCGGTCGACGTACAGGTTCGGCATTCCCCCTCCCCGAGGTATCCGTTACCTTCCGAAAGCGCCGATTATCGCGGTCGTTCGGCGCCTGTCAACTAGCTGACGTGCAGGTGGCCTGCGGCGTCGCGCGAGAGCCCGGTCTTCGCCGCGGCGTCGTAGACCTCCGGGGTCCACTCGACCTTGCCGGGGTCCGGGCCGCCGATCAGGGTGAGCAGGGTGCCGCGGCCTTCGCCGACGTAGCGGAAGCCGCGGTAGACGCCCACCGGGACGTGGATAGTGTCGAACGGCTGCAGCACGATCTCCTTCTGGCCCTGCGCGGTCATGAAGGTGACCGCCCACGGGCCGACGAGCGGCATGAACACTTCCTCGGTCTTGTGGCGGTGAAGCGCGGTGCCGTTTCCCGGGTCGCACTGGATCATGCCGAGGTTGAAGCCGTGCGCTGGTAGCCCGATGTTCGGCGCGAGCTCCGGCAGGTCGGTGCGCTCGGTCACGCCGCTGCCGACGAGGTTGATCTTCCTGCGGCGGCATCCGGGGAGCCTGCTGTCGACGAAGGCGTCCTCGGAACCGCGCAGCTCGACGAAGCGCGCGACGCACTTCTGCATCGCCTCGAGGGTGGTACTGCTCGGCCCCGGCATCGATTCGGTCATGTCCATGGCTACTCCGGCTTGATGTTCGCCATCCGCACGATGGCGGCCCACTTCACGAGCTCGCTCCTGATGTAGGCGCTGAACTCCTCGGGCGTATCCGGCACGGGGATCGTGCCCTCCGCGGCAAGCTGCTCGACGATTGCTTTCTGCCTCAGAATTTGCCCGAGCTCCGCGTTCACGCGCTTGACGACCTCCTGCGGCGTGCCCGTGGGCGCGATGACGCCCGCCCAGGAAAACGCCGCGTAACCCGGGACGCCGCTTTCGGCGATGGTCGGATACTCCGGAAGCGAGGGAACCCGCGCGGCATCGCCCACCGCGAGCGCGCGCAGCTTTCCTGCGCGCACGTGGGGCAGCACCGTGGGGATGCTGCTGAACGCGAGCGACACGTCGCCGGCGAGCAATGCGGTGGCGGCGGGCGCGGTGCCCTTGTAGGGAATGTGCATCAGGGTGATGTTCGCCATCGACGCGAAGAGCTCGCCGGCGAGGTGGCTGCCGTTTCCCACGCCCGGCGAGGAATAGGTCAACGCGCCGGGTTTCGCCTTTGCGAGCGCGATGAGCTCGGGCACGCTCTTGGCGGGGACCGAGGGATGCGCGACGAGCAGCAAGGGGAAGTTCACCAGCCGCCCGATCGCGGCGAAGTCGCGCACCGAATCGTAGGGCAGCTTGAGGTACATGCTCGGATTGATGACGAGCGGGCCGTTGGAAACCGTGCCCAGCGTGTAGCCGTCGGCGGGCGCGCTCTTCAGCGCCTCGAGCGCGATGATGCCGTTCGCCCCGGCACGGTTCTCGATCAGCACCGGCTGGCCGAGCCGGTCGGCGAGGTGCTTGCCGACGATGCGCGCCGCGTAGTCCACGCCGCCGCCGGGCGGGAAGGGGACCAGCATGCGGATCGGCTTCGCAGGCCAGGCCTGCGCGAGCGCACTTTCCGAAACAAGGGCGTAAAGGAGGAGAGGGAGGAGAAGCGCATTTCTCATGCCGGCATAGTATCGTCGCCGCATGAAAAAGCGGAAACCGCCGGTCGGCGTTATCGGTCTTGGGATCATGGGCGGGGCGATGGCCGAGGCCTTGCTTTCGGCCGGCCACGAAGTGCTCGGCTACGATCCGGCGCCGGCCGCCCGCCGGCGACTCGAGCGCGCGGGCGGGCATGCGCTCGAATCGAGCCTCGCGGTGGCTGCGCGCGCCCGCACTCTTGTCACCTCCTTGCCTTCGTCCGCAGCCCTCGACTCAACGCTCCGACAGGTCCGGCAGGCGCGAGCTTCGCCCAATTCAGGAAGAATCCTCGTGGAGATGAGCACGCTGCCGATCGCCGACAAGCGACGGGCGCAGGCCGAGCTCGCCCGCGCGGGCTGGACCGCGCTCGACTGCCCGATCAGCGGCACCGCGGCGCGCCTCAGGGACCGGGACTGGATGATTTTTGCGAGCGGCGAACGACGTGCATGCGTCCGCGTGCGGCCGCTGCTGCAGGTCTTCACCGACCGGATTCCGTACGTCGGCGCCTTCGGCAGCGGCACGAGGATGAAGTTCGTGGCCAATCACCTAGTCGCGATCCTCAACGTCGCCTCGGGCGAGGCGATCACGCTGGCGCGCAGGATGGGGCTCGATGCGCGCCAGGTGTGGGAGCTGTTCGGCTCGAATCCCGCGGTCGGAAACGGCGTGCTGCGCCTGCGCGGCAGGTTCATGGTCGAGCGCCGCTACCGGCCGGCGACCATGAAAGTCGAGATCTGGCAGAAGGACATGCGCATCATCGGCGACGCCGCCCGCTCCGCCGGCGCCGCGACTCCGCTCTTCGACGCCTGCGGCCCGGTCTACGACGCCGCCATGGCGCAGGGATTCGGCAGCGCCGACACCGCTTCGGTGTGCGAGGTGCTGGCACGCCGCCGGCCGGTTCGACGACGGCCGCTAGGAGCATAATGTCTGCGCTCAACGACCCACGGGAGGGAGTATGGCGAGCATCGAAATCAACGGCAAGACCCGGAATGTGAACGTCGACCCGAGCACGCCGCTGCTCTGGGTCATCCGCGATACCCTAGGCATGACCGGCACCAAGTTCGGTTGTGGCGCGCAGCTCTGCGGCGCCTGCACCGTGCACCTGGACGGCAACCCGGTGCGCTCGTGCGGCACGCCGCTCTCCGCGGCGATCGGCAAGAAGATCACCACCATCGAAGGAATCGGCGCTTCGGACGCCGGCAAGAAGGTGCAGGCGGCATGGGCGGCGCTCGATGTGCCGCAATGCGGCTACTGCCAATCGGGCCAGATCATGTCGGCTGCGGCGCTGCTGGCAGCCAACCCCAAGCCGAGCGATGCCGATATTGACGGCGCCATGGCGGGCAACATCTGCCGCTGCGGCACGTATCCGCGCATCCGCGCGGCCATCCACAAAGCCGCCACGGGAGCCTGATCATGACCAAGCTCAGCAATCCCGCTCGCCGCAAATTCCTGAAGTCCGGCGCCGCCGTGGGCGGCAGTCTCGTGATCGGCGTTTCGCTGCCCGGCTTCAACGGCGCCCAGGCTGCAGCCAGCACCTCGGCGATGAACGCCTGGGTGCGTATCGGCGCCGATAACACCGTCACCATCCTGTGCGCGCGGTCCGAGATGGGCCAGGGCGTGGTGATGGCGCTTCCCACGCTCGTCGCGGAAGAGCTGGAGGTGGACCTGAACCGGATCAAGGTGGACTTCGCGCCGCCGGGAGAGGTGTACATCAACGCCATGCTCGGCGGCCAGATCACCGGCGGCTCCACTTCGGTGCGCGACGGATGGGAGAAGCTGCGCATCGCGGGCGCGCAGGCCCGCGTCATGCTCACGGAGGCGGCGGCGCAGAAATGGGGCGTCGACGCCTCGCAGTGCAGCGCGCGCAACGGCGCGGTGACCGGTCCGGGCGGCAAGAAGGCGACCTATGGCCAGCTCGCCGAAGCCGCCTCCAAGCTCACGCCGCCGAAGGAAGTGAAGCTGAAGGATCCCTCGCAGTTCCGCTACGTCGGCAAGCCGCTCAAGCGCCTGGACACCGCCGGCAAGATCACCGGCAAGACCGAATTCGGGATCGACGTGAAGCTTCCGAAAATGCTGTACGCCTCGCTGGCGCAATGCCCGGTGATCGGCGGCAAGGTCGCGAGCTTCGACGATTCGAAGGCGAAGAAGATGCCCGGGGTGAAGCACATCGTCGGCATCACCGATGGTGTTGCCGTGGTGGCCGACAGCTGGTGGCAGGCGAAGCAGGCGCGTGACGCGCTGACCATCACCTGGGACGAAGGCCCGAACAAGAACCTGAGCTCCGAGGGCGTATTCAAGGGCCTGGCCGAAGCCATGAGCAAGCCGGCGGCCAGCATCCGCCAGCAGGGCGATGTCGCCGGCGCCATCCAGTCGGCCGCCAAGCCGGTGCGGGCTACCTACCAGATGCCGTTCCTCTCGCACTCGCCGCTCGAGCCGATGAACTTCACGGCCGACGTGCGCAAGGACTCGGCGCTGCTGATCGGCTCGATCCAGTTCCAGCAGATGGCCCTGGGCATGGCCGCGGCGATCACCGGCCTCAAGCCCGAGCAGATCACCATCCGCACCACGTTTCTCGGCGGGGGATTCGGCAGGCGCATCGACCTCGACTACATGGCCCAGGCGGTGGAGATCTCGAAGGCGATCGGCGTGCCGGTGAAGCTGGTCTGGACGCGCGAAGACGACATGACGCACGACTTCTACCGTCCCGCGAGCCTGACCGAGATGTCCGGCGGCCTCGACGCCAACGGCAGGCCGGTGGCGCTGTCGCTCAAGATGACCTCGCCGTCGGTGACCGCGCGCCTCTTCCCGCCGCTCGTCAAGGACGGCGTCGATCCGCTCATGACCGAGGCGATCCTCGTGCCCTACGACATCCCGAACCAGTCGGTCGGCACGGTGATCCACGACACGGGGCTCAGGGTCGGCTACCTGCGCTCGGTGTCGCACGCGCTCAACGTGTTCGCCAACGAGTCCTTCATCGACGAAATGGCGGCCGCCGCTGGGAAGGACCCGTACCAGTTCCGCCTGTCCCTGCTGGAGAAGCAGCCGCGGTTCGCCAACGTGCTCAAGCTTGCGGCCGAAAAGGCCGGCTGGGGCAAGCCGCTGCCTAAGGGGCGCGCGCGCGGCATCGCGCTCATGGAAGGCTACGAGACTTACATGGCGCAAGTGGCCGAGGTCTCGGTCGAGAACCGCCAGATCAAGGTGCACCGCGTGGTCGTCGCGGTCGACCTGGGCCGCATGGTCAACCCGAACATCGTCGAGCAGCAGCTCGAGAGCAACATCGTGTTCGGTCTGACGGCGCTCCTCTATGGCGACATCACGCTGAAGGACGGGCGCGTGCAGCAGAGCAACTTCCACAATTACCAGCTGCTGCGCATGCCGGAGACGCCGAAGATCGAGCTGCACATCGTCAAGAGCACCGAGAAGCCGGGAGGGATCGGCGAGCCCGGCATGGCGTTGCTGCCGCCGGCCGTGGCGAACGCGGTCTATGCCCTGAACGGGCAGCGGCTGCGTACCATGCCGTTCCGCCTTGCGTAGGGCGGTACTCGCTCTACTCGCCGGGGTTGTCCTAGTCGGCCCGGCGCGCGCTCAGGACTACGAGCGCGAGAAACGGTGGGCCGATGACATTCTCGCCACCCTCATGATCGGCGAGGCGCAGTGGCTCGAGCAGAAGAGCGGCCACCGCTTCCTCACCTTGTACACCGAGGCCGAGAAGCCGCGCGGCGCGGTCATCGTCGCGCACGGGCGCGGCTGGAGCCCGGACTTCGAGCTGTACGGGACGCTGCGCACCCGGATCGCGGAGGAGGGCTACACCACGCTCTCCATCCAGCTGCCGGTGCTGCAGAGCACCGCGATTCTCGGACTTTATGTGCCGCTCTATCCCGACGCCCGCGAGCGCTTCCAGCTGGCGGTTGATTTCCTGAGGACCAAGGGCTACAAGGACATCGCCATCGTCTCGCACAGCCTGGGCGCCACGATGGCGAACCAGTACCTGATCCGCACCGACGACACCGCCGTCGGCGCGTGGGTGTTTGTCGGCATCCTGCAGGGGCTGGAGGAGATGTACCGCATCAAGATCCCGACGCTCGACGTCTATGGCAGCAACGACTGGACGGTCACCATGTGGGGCGCCGACGAGCGCAAGCGCCAGCTCCAGGCGGTCCCGGGTTCGGACCAGGTCATGGTCCAGGGCGCGAAGCATTTCTTCGAGGACCGCGAGGAGGAGCTGGTGCGGATCGTCGTCGCGTTCCTGGACCGGAGCTTCCGGAAGAAGCGGTGAAGTACGGAGTAGAACCGGCGATGAAGTAGGATAGCCGGCATAGCGCCAAGGGGAAGGGGGAGCGATGAAGCGGAAAATTCCTGCTGCGGCCTGGATCCTGGGCGCGCTCGTGCTCGGCGTCATCGTCGGGTACATGATCTTCATTTCCTATCCGGACAAGAAGAGCGCGGCGCAGATCGCGGGCTACGTCTCGATCCTGGCCGACGTGTTCCTGCGCCTGATCAAGATGCTGATCGGCCCGCTGGTTTTCTCCACGCTGGTGGTCGGCATCGCCCACATGGGGGACGCGGCATCGGTGGGGCGGGTCTTCGCCAAGGCGCTCGGCTGGTTCATTACCGCCTCGCTGGTCTCGCTGCTGCTCGGGATGCTGCTCGCGAACCTGCTGCAGCCCGGCCACAACCTCGGCCTGCCGCTTCCGGACATCGGCGCGTCGGCGAACCTCGCCACCGCCAAGTTCACGCTCAAGGACTTCGTCAACCACCTGGTGCCCAAGTCCTTCGCCGAGGCGATGGCCCAGAACGAGATCCTGCAGATCGTGGTGTTCTCGATGTTCTTCGGCGTCGCGCTCGCGGCGCTCGGCGAAAAGGGCAAGACGCTGGTGGCGGCGATCGACGAGCTGGCGCACGTCATGCTCGCCATCACCGGCTACGTGATGAAGCTCGCGCCGGTCGCGGTGTTCGCCGCGATGGCCGCCACGGTGGCGGTCAACGGCCTGGAGATCCTGCTGCGCTTTGCCGTGTTCATGGCCGATTTCTACTTCGGGCTGATCCTCCTGTGGAGCCTGCTGGTCTTCGCCGGATTCGTGGTCCTCGGGCCGCGCGTGCTCAAGCTGATGAAGCTGATCAAGGAGGCGTTCATGCTCTCCTTCGCCACCGCGAGCTCGGAGGCGGCATATCCCAAGATCCTCGACGCGCTCGACCGCTTCGGCGTTAAACGCAAGATCTCGAGCTTCGTCATGCCGCTCGGCTACTCGTTCAATCTCGACGGCTCGATGATGTACTGCACCTTCGCGACCCTGTTCATCGCCCAGGCGTACGGCATCGAGCTCTCGCTCGGCACGCAGATCACGATGCTCCTGATCCTGATGCTGACCTCGAAGGGCATGGCGGGCGTGCCGCGTGCGTCGCTGGTGGTGATCGCGGCGACCCTCAACCAGTTCAACATCCCGGAGGCCGGCCTGCTTCTCATTCTCGGCGTCGACGTGTTTCTCGACATGGGCCGCTCGGCCACCAACGCGGTCGGCAACTCGATCGCCGCGGCGGCGGTCGCGAAGTGGGAAGGCGAGCTGCTGCCCCCCGCCGAAGCCGACGAGAACGAGCGCCGCATCGAGGCGGGTGTGGTCGTCCCTGCGTAGGCGCATGAAGCTTCTCTGGGTCTTCCTGTTCATCACCGCCAGTGCGGCGGCCCAGACGGAAGACACCCCTGTCGAGCTGACCGGGACGCTGGCGAAGGTGCGCGCCGCGGGCAGCCTGACCATCGCCTACCGCGAGGCGTCGGTGCCGTTCTCGTATCTCTCGCCGCGCGGCGAGCCGATCGGCTATTCGATCGAGCTGTGCAGGAAGCTCGCTGAGGCGATCGGCGAGGCGCTCGGGCGCGAGCTCGCGCTCAAGTGGCTGGCGGTGACCTCCGAGACGCGGATCGACGCGATCGTCAAGGGAAGCGCGGACCTCGAGTGCGGCTCCACCACCAACAACCTCGAGCGCCAGAGGCAGGTCGCCTTTTCACCGATCATCTTCGTCGCCGGCACGAAGCTGCTGGTGAAGCGCGGCTCGCCGATCCGCTCCTACCGCAACCTCGCGGGGAAGACCGTAGTGGTCACCGCCGGCACCACCAACGAGAAGGCCATGCAGGAGATCGCGCGGGGCTTCAAGATCGACTTTCGTCTGGTCACTTCCAAGGATCATGCGCAGTCCTACGCGCAACTCGAGGCGGGAACGGCGGACGCCTTCGCAACCGACGACGTGCTGCTCTACGGCCTGCTCGCGCAGCACAAGGCGCAGAAGCAGTACCAGGTGGTGGGCGAGTTTCTGTCCTACGACCCCTACGGCATCATGTTCCGCAAGGGCGACGCGCAGCTCGCCGAGCTGGTGAAGCGCGCGTTCCACGATCTCGCCGAGGACGGGGAGATCGAGCGCCAGTACAAGCGCTGGTTCTTGCAGCGCCTGCCGGGGTCCGGGACGGCGGGCCAGAGCCTCGACCTGCCGATGAGCCCGCAGCTCGAGACCCTGATCCGCGCCATGGCGGCGAAGCCCGAGTAGTCAGGTCCAGTTCGCGCGCGAGCGCAGCGCGGCGGCGGTTTCGTTCGCTTCCCGCAGCACTTCGGCGTAATCGAGCGCGGCGAATTCGCCGCCGCGGCGCAGGATGCGGCCGTCGACGACGACCGTGTCGATGTTGCGCGGCTGGGCGAAGGAGATCAGCGCCTCGTACGGATCGCCCAGCGGGGCGATGTTGACGTCGCCGGTGCGAACGAGAATGAGGTCTGCGCGCTTGCCGGGCGTGAGCGAGCCGGCGCGCTCGGCGATGCCGAGGTCGACCGCGCCGTCGAGCGTGGCGAGCTGCACCAGCCGTTTCGAGGTGAGCGGCACCCGGGCGCCGATGCGGTGCTGGTGCAGGTTGTAGAGGATGCGCATCGCCTCGAAGTAGTCGCAGCCGTAGGTGCCGGTGGTGTCGATGGAAAGGCTCACCTTGACGCCGGCTTCGAGCAGCTCGCCGAGCTGGATCACGCCAGCGCTTGCCGGGCGGCGCGACTCGCCGATCGGCGCGAGGCTGTAGCTCACGCCGCGGCTGCGCAGGATCTGGCGCTCCTCGGCGCTGGTGAGAAGCGGGTGCACGAGCTGCACGTCGGGGCCGAGGAGCTTTGCCTCGTCGAGCGCCTTGATCGGGCTGGGCCCCGAGGTGTGCAGCGTGATCGGCAGGCCGAGCGCGCGGGCGCCGCCCCAGTCCCTGCGCACCATGTCGAGCGAGATGGTGCCGCGCAGCGCCGTCTGGGAAGGACCGAAGTTGCGCGAGCACATCCCGAGCGTGAGCATGCCGTCGCTGGGGATCCACTCGCGCTTCACCTTGGCGACGTCGTCGTAGTTCATGGGCTCGTCGTCGGGCATGCCCTGGGCCTGTCCGTAGCTGAAGCGCCCGCGCACGCCGCAGTCGCGCATGGCGCGCAGCTCGGCGTCGGCGTGAGCGGGCGAGCGTACGTTGTGCGCCCAGTTGTGGACCGTAGTCGCGCCCGCGCTGAGCGCCTCGGCGAGGCCGAGCCGGACGCTGCGGTAGCTGTCCTCGGGCGTGAAGTGCCGGCCGAGGGCGCTGGTCACCGGGAAGTAGCCGCGCTTCGGGTCGTCGATGCGGATGATCGGCCGGCACACCGTGGTCCACAGGTGCCAGTGCGTGTCGATGAACCCCGGCATGCAGATCATGCCGCGGCCGTCGATCGCGGCCGCGCCGGGCACGGCCAGCGCCTGCGCCACCGCGACGATCGCGCCGTCGCGCACGTGGACGTCGCCGCGCTCGAAGTCGCCGAGCTTCGTGTCCATGGTGAGCACGGTGGCGCCCCGGATGACGAACTCGCCGCGCGTGGGCAAAGGTCTTGCGGAACGACTCGCACTCGACGCCTGCGCGAGCACGCGAGCCGGGACGATTCCGGCTGCCGCGAGAGCCATCCCGGCCTTGAGGGCCGTGCGCCGATTCAGCATGAGTGGATGCATGTCAGTCCAGTTCCCGAGAAATTCTAGAACGATCGGCCGACTCGCAGGTAGCCGGTGGTCCTGCCGCCTTCGTCAATCCCCCTCGCTATCCCGGCGCGCAGCTGCAGCCCGATCAGGTAGCCGACGCGCAGCTCCGACATGAGCTCGGCGCCGACCCCGCGGCGATAGTCGGGCTGGGTGTCATGCTCCCACGCCGCGCCGACGTCGACAAAGAGATTCAGCGAAACCCGGTTCAGCCCGACCGGAGGCACCATGAAATGCCGGTCGACGTCGCGAATGGGGGTTCGCCATTCGACCGTCGCGATGCGCGCGCGGTGCCCGGCGAGGCCCGCGTCGGCGTTGGTGTAGCCGCGCAGCGCGAACTCGCGCTGGTTGAGCACCGGCAGGGTGAAGAGGTCGTCCGAGAAGCTGCCGCCGAGCTGGAAGCGCTCGGCCTCGTCCTGGCCGTATGCTTCGTTCCAGCGCAGGGCGAGCACGGTCTTGCCGAGCGCGAAGTGGCCGCGCCAGTCGGCCCGGTAGACGTTACCGGAGAAGGCGCCGCCGAGACCGTTCGAGGTTTCGGCGAAGAGCTGCAGCCACATGCCCTGGCTCGGGCCTTCGGAGAGCCAGCGCTCGCGGCGCGTGTCGACTCCGCCCACCAGCCCCAGCACGCGTTCGTCCTGAACCGTCGAGTCGAAGCCCACCTGATGGAGGTGTTCGCGCTCGAGGGCGCCGCCGAGCCCCCAGTAGAAACGCCGGTTGAGGGAGAGCGCGCGCCAGGTGGAGACCCATTGCGCCCGCTCCTTGATGCTGTAGGCCGAAATTTCGTTTTGGTCGTCCTGCCCCTTGACCGTCAGCGAGCGGTTGACGAGAAGGCCGTGGCGTCCATCGTAGGTGTATTCGAAATCCGCCAGCGGTTCGTCCTGGGTGAACTCGTACCGGGGCGTGAAGACGTAGCGGTGCAGGCCCAGGGCGTCCTGCCCCGACACCGTGAAGCCGAGCTCGATCGCGCCATCGGCGAGACCGATCACCGGAAGCCACGACGTCGGCCGCAGCGACGACCAAGGCGAGTAGGGGCGCTCAGGCGCGTCCACCTCGGGTGTGGGCTGCGACGGCTGCGCTTCGACCAATGGCGGCAGGGCGCGTCGCTCGATGGGCGCGGCCGGCAGGCGGTGCAGGCGCAAAATGTCCCCGTCGGGCTCGATCGTCGTGAGCAGCATCTCGCCGCCGACCGGCGCGCTGATCTCTTTCACGCCTGTCGCCACCGCGGTCCAGCGCGACAGGCTGCGCTCGGCGCGCGAGAACGACCAGACGTTGTACGCCTTGTCGTAACCGGCGACGAAGTAGATCTCGTCCTCCGATTCGCCGAAGCGCGGCGAGTGCTTGACCGCTTCGTCGGATACGAGGACGCGTGGCTCGCCGGCGCCCACCTCGATCACCGACCAGCGTCCGTCGCGCAGGCTAGTGGCGACCACCGAGGCGCCCTTTGCGGCGAGACCGGTCAGCGCTTCTCCCTGCGCCGCCCGGTAGAGCGAGCGCTCCAGCGTCCCCTGCCGGTCGAGCAACACGACTTCCGTCGCATCCGCGTCGACCCGCAGCGCCGCGATGCGTCCGTCCGCGAGCGGAGCGGCTTGGCGGAACCGGCCGCAGCGGGAGAGGCGCTCCAGGTCGCCGTTCGCGCCCGCCCGATAGAGGTCGTAGAGGTAGTTGTAGTTGCCGCAGATGTCGGCCTGCGCCATGACGAGCGCGCCGTCCGGCGCCGCGGCGAGCCGCGTGTCCTGCTCGACGCTGCGCACCACTTCGGGCGCGCGCTCGCCGGCCTGCCGCACCAGCCTCGGCGAGGTATAGCCGTCGGCCCGGATGTACCAGCGGATCCCGCCGGGCGCCAGCACCGGGCTGGAAATCGCCCAGGCGCGGGCGATCGCTGTCCCCGTGTCTGCCTCAAATGAAGAGGATTTGGGCGCGAAGCGCGCGCGCAGCCAGTCCTGGTACTCGAGCCAAAGCGCGTCCATCGGCTTGCCGGTGGTCGGTACCGGGTTCGAGTCGACCTTGAACGGGATGATGTTGCGGCTGTAGGTCTCGACCAGCCGGCCGACGGCCTCGGGCCCGTAGCGCTCGCGCACGAAGGCGAAGAAATAGCTGCCGTAGAGATAGTCGCGATTGAGCGGGAAGCCGCGTCCATCGGCGTTCACTTCGCGCAGCGTGAGAAAGCCCCGCGCGGCCTCCGCGCGCATCATGCCCTCGAACTGGCTTTGGCCGAGACGGCCGTAGCCGCGGCTCGGATCCGACTCGGAGTACACCGCAAGCCCTTCGGTGATCCAGGTGGGCTCGAGCGCGTTCGGAAAGAGAAGCGCGAGCCGCCCGAAGATGCGCCGCAGCGAATCGGGTGGCCCCTGGGCCTTGTCGAGGTGCACGATATGGGTGAACTCGTGCGTGATGACGAGCTCGAGCCATGCCCGGTTCTGCAGCAGCTCGCCTTCGTCCGGAGGCGCGAGGAAGATGGCGAAATTGTTGAAGGGCAGGGGCGAGGCGTAGCCGTTGGCGAAGTCGGCCGCATCGAGGATCACCAGGTGCACGCGGTCCTGCGGGCGCCAGTCGAGCATGCCGGTGACGCGCGGGTACACCGCTTCGGCCACGCCGGCGACGAGGCGCGCCTCGCCGCGCCGCTGTTCGGCGAAATGGACCGCGAAGTGGGGCGTCTCGAGCGTGCGCCAGCGAAGCGATGGATCGACCCAGGTCAGCTCGCGCCACTGCGCGTGGGCCGCCATGGCCCAGAGTAGCAGCGCCACGGCGCAGACGCGCATGAGGGCCCTAATCAGGGCACCTTAAAGCCAGCATTTCCTCCGCATCCTCCTTGCACGTGCTCCGAGTCTAGCGTCCCGGCGAGTCGATCGTTGTTCTTGATGAATTTCTTTTACAAAGCGCTTAGTCAGGCCTGATCCCTGCGTCGCGCATCAACTGCGCCCACTTCGCCTGGTCGTCGCGGATGAAGCGGGCGAACTCTTCGGGCGTGTTGCCGCGCGGGTCGGCGCCGAGCGCGATCATCCTGGAGCGCACATCCGGGTCGGCGAGCACGCGGTTGGCGTCGGCGCTGAGCTGCTCGACGATCGGCCTGGGAGTGGCGGCGGGGGCGAGCACGCCGAACCACCCGAGCGCTTCGTAGCCCGGAAGGCCCGACTCCGCAACGGTGGGGAGGTCCGGCAGGGTCGCGGTGCGCCTGGCGCCGGTGGTGGCGAGCGCCCTAAGCTTCCCGGCGCGCACGTGCTGGATCACCGTTTGCGAAGGCGCGAAGAGGAGGTCGACCTGCCCGGCAAGCAGATCGGTGAGCGCCTGGCCGGTGCCCTTGTACGGCACATGGAGCAGGTCGACTCCGGCCATCGACTTGAAGAGCTCCGCCGACAGGTGGGATGCGGCGCCCGCGCCCGAGGAGGCGTAGCTCAGCTTGCCGGGGTTCGCTCCCGCGAGCGCAATCAGCTCGCGTATCGAAGCGACCGGTGTCTTCAGCGAGGCGGTGACCACGTAAGGGGAGGCCGACACCAGGGTCACGGGCGCGAACTGCGCCACGTTCTTCTCCGTGAGCGATGCGGTCGAGCTCATGAGGAGCGTCGTCCCGTCGGCCTGCGCCTGTGCGACGAAGTCGGCGCCGATATGCCCGCTCGCGCCGGGCCGGTTCTCGACCGCGACCGGCTGCTTCCAGATCTCCGCGAGCTGCGGCGCCACGAGGCGGGCGAGAGCGTCGGCGCCGCCGCCGGGCGGAAAGGGAACGACGATGCGGACCGGTTTGGCGGGGAAGGGCTGCGAGAGCGCCGAAGCTGAAAGGCCCAAGCTGAAAATCAGAAACAGAAGCTTCAGCCGCGCTCTCCCATAGTGACATAGAGCCACAGCGACTCGATCTCTTCCGGCTTGAGCACGTCGCCCCACGGCGGCATCGCGTTCTTGCCCTTGCTCACCGAAGTGACGAAACGCTCGCGCTGGTCGCGCGGGAACTTGCGCAGGTCGAAGGCGCCCTGCGGGTCGAGCATGCGCGCCCCGTGGCAGGGGGAACAATTGCGCGCGTAGAGCTCCGCCCCGGCCTTCAAAGGCTCGGGCTGCTGGGCGAAGCCCGGCGCGCAGGCCAGGACGAGCGCGCCGGCGACGATCCGCATCAATCCGGCATCAGGGCGAACGTCCAGACCGAGCCGCCCTGCGGCACGTTCTGCAGCTGCTCGCGCGCGATATTCCAGTACAGGCCGCCGATGCCGGAGAGCACCGTGACGTATTGACGGCCCTTGTGCGTGTACGTCACCGGCATGGCGTTGATGCCCGAGCCGGTCTGGAACTGCCAGAGCTGCTTGCCGGTCTCGGCGTCGAGCGCGATGAATTCGCCGGTCTCCTTGCCGGTGAACACCAGCCCGCCGCCGGTCGAGAGCGTCGCCGACCAGACCTGGAAGTCGGTGAGCGGCACGCGCCATTTCTTCTCGCCGGTGAGCGGATTGATCGCGTCGATGTGGCCGATCGGCTCGCCCGCGGCGCGCGGCAGCGGCAGGTTCTCGATGTACATGTAGCGCTGGCCGACGACGTGCGGCTTGATCTCGAGGTGCTTGTACATGCGCCCTTCGTGCAGCGTCGCCGCGTAGAGCAGGCCGGTCTGCGGATTGAACGAGGCGTGCATCCAGTTCTTGCCGCCGCGGGTGGAGGGCCACATCTCGGTCGGCTTGCCGGCGCGGATGCTCTTCGCGATATCGCTCTCGACCGGCCGCCCGGTGTCCGGATCGACGGCGCTCGCCCAGTTCACTTTTGCATAGGGCCGCGCAGAGATGAGGCTGCCGCTCGCGCGATCGAGCACGTAGACGAAGCCGTTGCGGTTCAACTGCATGAGCACCTTGCGATCTTTCCCATCGATCTTGAGGTCGGCGTTGATCAGCTCCCAGCAGGCGTCGTAGTCGTAGGCGTCGTTCGGCGTGAACTGGTAGTGCCAGACGATCTCGCCGGTCTTGGGCCGCATGGCGAGCACGGAAGAGGTGTATAGGTTGTCCCCGGGGCGCGACTGGGACGCCCAAGGCGCGGGGTTGCCGGTTCCCCAGAACATGAGATCGAGCTGCGGGTCGTAGGAGCCGGTGATCCACGCCGAGCCGCCGCCGACCTCCCAGGCGTTGTTGTCCTGCGGCCAGGTCTCGTTGCCTTTCTCCCCGCGCGCCGGGATGGTGTAGCGGCGCCACAGGCGCTTGCCGGTCTCGGGATCGATGCCGTCGATGAAGCCGCGCACGCCGTACTCGGCGCCCGAGTTGCCGATCACCAGCACCCCGTTCGCGATGAGCGGCGCGAGCGTGAGCGATACGCCGTCCTTCCACTCGGCGACCTTGGTCCTCCAGAGCTCCTTGCCGTCTTTTGCGTCGAGCGCGATGACGTGCGCGTCGAGCGTCGTGCGGTACACGCGTCCGTTGTAGATCGCCGCGCCCTTGTTCGATACCCCGCAGCACACCACCCGCGGCGTCTCGGGCGGCCACTCGAGGGTGTGCTTCCAGATCTGCTTGCCGGTCGCGACGTCGATCGCCACCGTGTGCCGCGCGTTCGTCACGTACATCACGCCGTTGTAGACGATCGGCTGCGCCTGCTCGCCCCAGTTGTTGTCGAGGCTCAGGCTCCACACCGGCACCAGCCGTCGCACGCTCTTGCGGTCGATCTGGCTGAGGCGGCTGTAGCGCTGCTGGTGGTAGCCCATCCCGTAGGTCAGGATGTTGTCGGTGTTGCGGCCGTCGTTTTTCAGATCGTCCAGCGACTGCGCGCAAACTGCGGTGGCGCCCGACAGAATTGCCGCGGCGAACACGACTCTCATGGCTCCTCCTCTAAAGGGCCCGGACATGCTACGCCCGAGGCGGGGCATATCGCAACGCGCGTTCTGCTAGACTGAAAATCCAATGCCGGCCACGGGAGAGGGAGTGGCAGCGTCGCGCTGGCCGTTTCTGGCCGTTCCGGACGATCCAGAGGACGCCGAGCGCAGCACGCAGGCGCGGCTCTTCAACGTCGTGGCGCTCGCGGCCTTGGCGGCGCTGGGCGTCGCGGTAGTCAGTCAGCTTTTTTTTGGTCAGACCGGCATCCCGCTGGCGATGACGTTCGTCGCCCTGGCGCTGACGGCGGCATTGATGGCCGTCGCCCGGCTGGGGGCGTTGCGCCTCGCCCGCGCGCTGCTGCCGCCGCTCATGCTTGCAGCGTGCATCGCAGTGGTGCTGGTACGTGATGGTCTGCACGACAACGTCATGGCGGCGATCGGCGCGGTGCTGGTCATGGGCGGCGTCCTCCTCCAGCGGCGCGCGCTCGCCGTCTTCACCGCCGCCGTGATCCTCATGATTTTCGCCGTGGCCTATGCGGAGATCGCGGGAATCCTGCACACCCGGTTCAGCGGCTTCACCGACTGGAGGCACGCGGTGGGGCTGGCGCTGTTTCTCCTGTTCATCGCCGTCACGGTCCGCGCCCTGATGGACAGCATGATCGCGAGCCTGCGCGAGGCACAGCACAGGCGCACCGCGCTTGCCGGCAGCTATGCGCGCCTCGAGGCGCAAACGGCGGCGCTCAGGGAGTCCGAGACGCGCTTTGCCAAGGCGGTCGAGACCATGGCGGAAGGACTGGTCCTGCTCGACATGGACGGCAACGTGCGCCTGTGCAACCAGGCCGCCGAGCGCATCCTCGGCCTCCCGGCGGCCGAGATCATGCGCCAGGCCCTGACCATCGGCAGGCTGGGCGGCGCGGTGCGTGCCGACGGCTCGCCCTTCCCGCCGAGCGAATGGCCGGTCGGCATCACCCTGCGTACCGGCCAGTCCCGGACGGGGGTCGTCATGGGCCTGGTGCGCGACCGCGGCGCGATCCACTGGATGTCGGTCAACTCGGCCGCCCTGTTCACGGACGACTCGCCAAGGCCGTACGCGGTGCTCACCACGTTCTTCGATATTTCCGGGCTGAAGCGCGCCGAGCAGGCGTTGCGCGCCCACGCCGAGCAGCTGCGGCACCTGTCGCACCGCCTGTTCGAGGTCGAGGAGAACGAGCGCCGGCGCCTCGCGCGCGAGCTGCACGACCGCATCGGCGCCAATCTGACCGCGCTCAGCCTGAACCTGAAGCTGGTGCGCAACGAATGGGAGAAGACCAGCACGCGCCTGGACGACAGCGAGAAGCTGCTCGACTCCACGGCGCAGCTCGTGCGCGACGTGCTCACCGACATGCGTCCGCCCGGGCTGGACGAGCTCGGGCTGCTCGCCGCGCTCAGGGAGCACGCTGGGCAGGTCGCGCAGCGCAGCGGCCTCGCGCTCCAGGTGCACGGCGCCGAGCCGCGGCCGCGCCTGCCGCCCGCGACCGAGATCGCGCTGTTCCGGGTAGTGCAGGAAGCGCTGACCAACATCGTCAAGCACGCGCGCGCCGGCGCGGTGACGATTTCCCTGCGCCCGGAGCCCGGCCTGGTCACGCTGACGGTCGCCGACGACGGCGCCGGCTTCGACGGCGAAGCGCGCGCCATGGCCGCCGGCATGGGGATGGCGAGCATGCGCGAGCGCGCCGAGGCGGTCGGCGCGCGCGCACGCATCGAGTCGGCGCCCGGGCGCGGCACACGGGTGCTCGTCGAAGTGCCCCATGTCGCCGCGCCGCAGCCGGCGGCGGCCCACGCATGAGCCAGCCTCCCGGCGTGCCGATCAGCGTCTTCATCGCCGACGATCATTCGATCGTGCGCGAGGGGCTCGCGGCGCTGCTTGCCGCGCAGCCCGACATCCGCATCGCCGGAGCCGCGGCCAACGGCCGCGAGGCGCTTGGCGCGGTGCTGGAGGCGAAGCCAGCGGTGGTCATCATGGACATCGCGATGCCGGAGATGAACGGCATCGAGGCGGCGCGCCAGATCCACGCGGCGCTGCCGCAGACGCAGATCGTGATCCTGTCGATGCATGCGAGCGCGGAGCACGTGTTCCAGGCGCTCGAGGCGGGCGCGCGCGGTTACCTTCTAAAGGAATCGGCGGCCAAGGAGATCTGCGACGCCGTGCGCGCGGTGTGCCTCGGCCGGCGCTACCTCAGCGCGAAGGTCACCGAGGTGCTGGCCGAGCGCGTCGGGCGGCGCGCCGAAGTGAGCCCGCTCGACAGCCTGAGCCCGCGCGAGCGCCAGATCCTGAAGCTGGTGGCCGACGGCTGCTCCAGCGCACGCATCGCCGAGATGCTGCACCTGTCGCCGAAGACCGTCGACACCTACCGCAGCCGCCTGATGGAGAAGCTGAACATCTCGGATATCGCGAGCCTGGTCAAGTTCGCGATCCAGCACGGCCTGACGTCGCTCGACTGACGGGATTGGCGAGAAGTCCCTACAGCGCCCGCGCTGCGTCCGGGCTACTCTGCCGCGACGATGAACGGCACCGTCACCATCATGGTCGTGGAAGATCATCCGGCGACCCTCGCCGCGCTGCTCGAGCTGCTCGAGGCGGCGTTTCCGCGATGCGCCCTGCTCGCGGCCGACGGCGCGGAGCGCGCGCTCGAGCTTTGCGCGTCCTCGGTGCCCGACGTGGTGATCATGGACATTGCGCTGTCGGGCATGAGCGGCATCGACGCCACGCTGCGCATCAAGGCGTTGCTGCCCGATACGCGCGTGGTCATGCATTCGAGCTACGACATGCGCGTGTACCGCGAAGGCGCGGCGGCCGCCGGCGCGAGCGCCTTTGTCAGAAAAGGCAAGGTCGCCAGCGAGCTGGTGCCGGTGGTGGCCGATCTGCTGGCCAAGGGCCGCTGAATCGCGATTTCCCCACAGGACAAGCCCGGTTTTTCCGACAGCGGCTCGGGGCGCGCTTCTCTAGCATGAGGGGATGGTCAATCCGCACGCGAGCAGGCGCGACTCCGAGGCCGACGCCCTGTTCGGGGAGTTTGCCGCGCATGTTCCCGAGATCGTGTGGATGCGGGAAGTCGGCAGCGAGCGGATCCTGTACGTCAGCCCGGCGTGGGAGGCCGTGACGGGCTGCCCGCCCCCCGCGAACCGCGACGAGTTCCTTGCCATCGTCCACCCTGACGACGCCGCGCGCGTGAGGCGGGAAGCGAACGTGGCGCCGGGCGGCGGCGTCGACCACCGCTATCGCATCGTGCGCTGCGACGGCTCGCAGCGCTGGCTGCATGCGCGCACGTTCGCCGTCCGCAACCGCGCGGGCGAGATCTATCGCATCGGCGGGATCGCGCAGGACGTCACCGAGGAGATGCGCAAGGACCTGGAGCTGCGCCAGTTCCGCGCCGCGGTCGACGCCTCGGCGGTCCTCGTCACCCTGATCGATCCGGCGAGGATGCGCTACGTCGACATCAACGACGCGGCGTGCCTGGCGCTCGGCTACAGCCGGGCGGAGCTGCTGACGATGGGGCCCGGCGACGTGTTTTCGATGCCCGGATCGGACCTCGCGCAAAGCTACGAGCGGCTGCTCTTCGGCGACAAGGCGGCCTCGAGCGTGGAAGGCGTCTATCGGCGCAAGGACGGCTCGACGTTCCCGGTCGAGGCGGTGCGCCGGGTGGTCCCCTCCGCCACCGGCGACATCATCGTCGCGATCGCGCGCGACATCAGCCCGCGCAAGCTGGCCGAAGAAGGCGCCAAGAGCCAGAGCCTGCAGCAGATGGTGATCGCCGAGTTCGCGCAGCAGGCGCTCGGCAACCCCGACCTCGAGCAGGTGATGAGCAACGCGGCGGAGATCGTGGCGCTGACCCTCGACGTCGAGAACTGCCGGATCATGCAGCTCGACGCCGACGACGCCTCGCTCGTCGTGCGCGCGGCGTACGGCGGGCCGCCGGAAATGCTCGGCCGCAAGCTGCCGCTGCCCGATCCGGCCAGCGAGACCGGCCGCGTGCTCGCTCTGCGCAAGGGCGTCGTCATCGAGGACGGCGGCGCCGAGGTGCCGATCCCGGGGCAGAAGAACGGGCCTTTGGGCGTGCTCGGTGCCTATTCGCAGAGCGCACGTGGCTTCACCGCCGATGAGCTGAATTTCCTGCAGAGCATCGCCAACAACATCGCGGTCGCGATCGAGCGCAAGAGCGCCGAGGAGCGCTTCTCCTACCTCGCGCAGTTCGACGCCTTGACCGGGTTGCCGAACCGGCACCTGTTTCAGGACCGCCTGGCGCAGACCATGGCCCAGGCGAGCCGCGTCGGGCGTGCGATGGCGGTGCTGTTCATCGACCTCGACCGCTTCAAGCTGGTGAACGACGCCCAGGGGCGCGATGCCGGCGACCGCCTGCTGCAGGCGGCGGCGCTGCGGCTTGCGCAGACGGTGCGCGGCGGCGACACGGTCGGCCGCTTCGGCGGCGACGAGTTCGGCGTGGTGCTCGCGAACCTCGGCAAGCCGGGCGACGCGAGCCTGGTCGCGCAGAAGATCATCGACGCGCTGGCGCGCCCGGTCGAGCTCGACGGGCACGAGACCTATATCACCGCGAGCATCGGCATCTCGGTCTACCCCACCGACGCCGCCGAGCCCGAGACGCTGCTGGCGAACGCGGACGCCGCGATGTACCGGGCGAAGGAGCAGGGGCGCAATCACTACGAGTACTTCACGCGCGAGATGAACGAGCGCGCGCTGCGCTGGGTGCGCATGCAGACGGAGACGCGCCGCGCGCTCGAGCGCGGCGAGTTCCAGGTGCACTACCAGCCCAAGGTCGAGCTCGCCACCGGCAAGATCTGCGGCTTCGAGGCGCTGCTGCGCTGGCAGCATCCCGAAAGAGGCCTGGTGCCGCCGGCCGAATTCATTCCGGTGCTCGAGGAGACCGGGCTCATCGTCCCGGCCGGCGAATGGGTGATGCGCACCGCCTGCGCCCAGATCAAGGCCTGGCGCGAGGCCGGCCTGCCCTCGTCGCCGATCGCGGTCAACCTCTCGGCGCGCCAGTTCCAGCAGAAAGACCTCGAGGACTCGATCTGCCGCGTGCTGCGCGAGTCGGCGGTCGCGCCGCCGCTCCTGCAGTTCGAGCTGACCGAGTCGCTCCTCATGGCCGATCCCGAGGCCGCCGCGCGCACCCTGCTCGGGCTGAAGGAGCTGGGCGTGAGGCTCTCGGTGGACGATTTCGGCACCGGCTACTCGAGCCTCGCCTATCTCAAGCGCTTCGCGGTCAACGAGCTCAAGATCGACCGCGTCTTCATCCGCGACATCGTGGCCGATCCGGACGACGCCGCGATCACGCTCGCCATCATCAACCTCGCGCACAGCCTCGACCTCGAGGTCGTCGCCGAGGGCGTCGAGACCGAGGCGCAGGTGAACTTCCTGCGCTCGCACGGCTGCGACCAGATGCAGGGCTACTACTTCGCCGCCCCTCGCAGCGCGGACGATTGCACGCGGGCGCTGCGCGAGGACCAGCGCCTGAGCCCGCCCTCCGCCAAAGACCGCGACAAGGCACCCTCGGTGCTCCTCGTCAGCGGCAACGAGCACGAGCTGGTCATGATCAGCCGGGCGCTCGGCCCGGCGGGCTACCGCATGCTCGCGGCGAACAGCGAGGAATCCGCCTTCGACGCGCTCTCGAAGCACGGTTTCGACATCGTGATCTGCGACCAGCGCCTGCCGACGATGAGCGGCGCGGACTTCCTGGCCGCGGTGCGCAAGCTCCATCCCGAAGTGATCCGGATCCTGATCAGCGCCAAGCTCGACACCGGCGCGCTCGCCGACGCGGTCAACGCCGCGCGCATCCACAAGTTCGTCTCGAAGGACTGGGACGCCAAGCGCCTGCGTTCCGAAGTGCGCGCCGCGTATCTCCGGCGGCGCAGATCTGCGGGCTGAACCGGCCGCCGATGAGCAGATCCGACCGCAAGGAAGAACGGCGGCTCGTCATGCAGGCGCGCCTGGAGGGATACCTCGTTGCGCTGTGCTGGGGCGTGCTCTGGAGCGGGGTGGTCGTTGCGCTGCTGGGCCTGTTGCTGCCCGACCCGATGGCGCTGATCGCCCAGATGCTGGTGGTGGCCTCGGCGGCGGTTACGTTCTTCGACCGCTGCGCGCTGGTCAACGACGCGATCAGGAAGTTCCGGCGGGCCATGCGATGATCCGGTCTGTCCTTCACGGTCGCGGAGCGATGCCATGCGCGGGCTCGGAGCTGTGCTTCTCGCAGTCACCCTGGGTGCGGCGGCTGGCGTAGCCTCGGCTCAAGGGACGTTTCCGTTCCGGCCGATGCGCATGGTGGTGGGATTCGCGCCGGGCGGCGGCACCGACATCATCGCGCGGCTCGTGGCCCAGAAGCTCGGCGAGCGCTGGGGACAGGCGGTGGTAGTCGACAACCGCCCGGGCGCCTCGGGAAACATCGGCGCGGAGCTCGTGGCGCGAAGCACGCCGGACGGATACACGCTTCTCATGGCGTTCTCCTCGCACGCGAGCAATCCCGCGCTCGGCAAGCTGCCTTTCGACATCGAGCGCGACTTCACTTCCATTACCCAGGTCGGCTCCGCACCGATGGTCGTGGCCGCCAACCCAGCGCTGCCCGCGAAAACGCTCGGCGAGCTGATCGCCTACGCGCGGGCGCATCCCGGGGCGGTCAAGTTCGGCTCTTCCGGGATCGGCACGCCGGTCCACCTGGCGGGCGAGCTCATGATGCAGCTCACCGGAATCAGCATGGTGCATGTGCCGTACAAAGGCATCGCGCCCGCGATGGCCGCAATCCTCGCCGGAGACATCCAGCTCACCTATGCCGCGGTGCTTTCGGGGCTGCAGCACTTCAAGAGCGGCCGGCTCAGGCCGCTCGCCGTAGCGAGCCGCACCCGTTACCCGGCGCTCCCGGACGTGCCTACCGTGGCGGAAGCGGGGCTCGCGGGCTACGAGATCGACTTCTGGTACGCGCTGCTCGGCCCCGGCGGCATGCCGGCGCCGCTCGCCGCGCGCATCCAGCGCGACACGGCGGCGCTGCTCAACTCGCCGGAGATGAGAGAGAACCTCGCCGCACAGGGCTGCATCGCGGTCGGCGGCACGCCCGAGGCGCTCACCGCGCTCATCCGCACCGAGTACCAGCTCTGGTCGAAGGTGGTGAAGGCGGGCGGCGTCAGGGTCGAGTGATCGACCCGCGGCGCTACTGCGTGCGCAGCCGCGGATCGAGCGCGTCTCGCAGCGAGTCGCCAAAGAGGTTGAAGCCGAACACGCCGAGGCTGATCGCGAGCCCCGGGAAAATCGCCATCCAAGGAGCGCTCTCGGCGAACTGAACCGCCGCCCCGCGCAGCATCAGGCCCCAGGCCGCGGTCGGCTCCTGCACGCCCAGCCCGAGGAAGGAGAGCGAGGCCTCGAGCAGGATCGCCTCGCCGAGGAAGGCGGTCGCCATGATCAGGATCGGCGCCATGACGTTGGGCAGCATGTGGCGCAGGATGATGCGCAGGCTGCCGAACCCCTCGGCGCGCGCGGCGTCGATATAAGGCATCTCGCGTACGGCGAGGGCGCTCGAGCGCACCACGCGCGCGCAGCGCGGCACCATCGGGATCGCAATGGCGAGGATGACGTTGCCCGCGCCGGTGCCGAGGACCGCGACCACTGCCAGCGCGAGGATGATCACGGGAAACGCGAAGAAGACGTCCATGACCCGCTGGACCACCAGGTCGGTGCGCCCGCCGAAGTACGCGCTCGCGACGCCGATCAGCGAGCCGAGGCTCGCGCCCAGAAGCGACGCTCCGAGCCCCACGGTGAGCGCGGTGCGCGAGCCGTAGATGACGCGCGAGAGCACGTCGCGGCCGAAGGCATCGGTACCGAGCCAGTGCGCCGCGTCTGGCGCGGCGAGCATCGCGCCGTAATCGGTCTCGAGCGGATCGTACGGCGCGATGAATCCCGCGCCGAGCGCGGCGAAGACCATCGCGAGCACGATCGCCGCGCCGATCGTGCCGAGGGGACGCCGGCGGATGAAATCAGCGAGCGCGCTGAGCCAGCCGGGTCGTTGTTCGATTCCTGCGAGCTGCCGGAGGGCTTCACGAGTGACGGCCATTGGTCCGCCTCACCGATAGCGAATTCGGGGGTCGAGCCAGGCGTACGCGATGTCGACCGCGAGGTTGACGAGCAGGAACACCGTTGCGACCAGCATCACCAGCGCCTGCGTGAGGGTGTAGTCGCGGCGCGAAATGGCCTCCACGAACAGCATGCCGAGCCCGTTCAGGTTGAACACCTGCTCGGTCACCACCAGGCCGCCGAGGAGGAAGGCGAACTCCAGGCTGATCACCGTGAGCACCGGCAGGATCGCGTTCTTGAGGGCATGGCGCGTCAGAATCAGCTTGAGCCGCAGGCCCTTGGCGCGCGCGGTGCGGATGTAGTCCTCGCGCAACACCTCGAGCATCGCCGAGCGCATCATGCGGGTGCCCACGGCGGAATAGCGATAGCCCACCGCGAGCGCCGGCCAGATGAGCTGCGCGAGGTTGTCCCAGGGATTGACCCAGATCGGGGTGAACACCACCGGCGGCATCCACTTGAACACCGTGAGCATCACCAGGATCATCAGGATGCCGAGCCAGAACGAGGGCGTGGCGAGGCCGGCGATCGAGAACACGCGCACTGCGTAGTCGACCCAGGTGTCCTGCTTGACCGCGGCGAGGATGCCGAGGGGAATGGCGAGCAAGGTGGCGATCGTGGAGGCCATGAGCGCGAGCTGCAGGGAAAGCGCGAAGCGCAGCTTGATCTCCTCGCTGATCGGCGAGCTGGTCCACATCGACAGGCCGAAGTCGAGGCGCGCGAGCCCCGCCATCCAGGTTGCAAACTGCCTCCACAGCGGCTGGTCCAGGCCGAGCTTCTGGCGCTCCTGGTTCATCAGCTCCTGCGACTGGAACTGGCTGCCCTGCGTGAGATAGCGCGCCTCGACCACGTCGCCCGGCACCACGCGCAGCAGGAGGAAGATCAGCACCGCGACCCCAAGCAGGGTCGGCACCATCGCCGCCAGACGCTTGAGGATGTAGGACGCCACTAGGTCACTGCACCGTCACTGCGAAAGCCAAACCGTGTCGAGCGTGTTGTTGAGGTAGTGGCTCGGCGTGATGGTCCAGCCGTGGACCTTGGCCGAGTGGGGGATGATGCGATGCCATTGCAGCGTCATCAGGTAGTGCGCCTCCTCGTCGAGCAGGCGCTTCTCGAACTGCTGCACGATTTGCCCGCGCTCCTCGAAGTCGATCGTCCGGCTCTGCTTGTCGTAGAGAGCGTCGAGCACCGGGTCCTTGTAGCGGCCGTAGTTGGCCGGGTTGCGCTCGCTGGACAGGAATTTGTACATGTCGAGGTCGGGCTCGACGATGTAGCCGCACTGGAAGTCCATGAAGACCTGCGCGTCACCCTTGCGGATGGTGCCGAAGTAGGCCGCCGGCTCGATCACCTGCTGCTGGACGTTGAGGCCGACCCGGCGCCACTGGTCGATCAGCCACACGCCGAGCGGCTCGTACGGCATCGGGACGCCGCGGTTGGTGAAGGTGAACTGGAAGCCTTCGGGCACGCCGGCTTCCTTCAGCAGGCGCCGCGACTCGGCGCGCGACTTCTCGATGTCGGGCCAGTAGCCCGCGAGCTTGGCGAGCTCCGCCGGGGGCGTGGCGTAAGGCGTGCCGGGCACCTGCACCCCGGCGACTTCCTTGACGATCGCGATCTTGGAAAGCGATTTCGAAGCCTGGTTGCGGTCGAGCGCGAGCGTCAGCGCGCGGCGCACACGCTTGTCGTCGAAGGGCTTCTTCTCGTGGTTCATGCCGACCATCAGGATGCAGTCCCAGGGCGATTCCTGCACCGTCACTTTCTTGCCCAGCGTGCTCACGATGCTGTCGCGCTCGGCCGGGCTGAAGCCGCGGAACTGGATGTGCGCGCGCTCGCCGCGGATCGCGGCCACCTGCGAGGCCGAGTCGCGGATGAAGATCGCGCGGAAGCCGTCGAGGTACGGCTTGCCCTTGTCCCAGTAGTTCGGATTCTTCTTGCCCACGATGTGCGAGCCCTTGACGTGCTCGACGAACGTGAATGGGCCCGTTCCCATGATGTTCTTCTCGTACCAGTGCGGGTCCTTGGCGAGGATGTCGGCCTTGTAGATGAAGTTCCACGGCGACGCCATCGAGGAGATGAACGAGGCGCTCGGCTCCTTGAGCCTGAAGCTCACCGTATAGGCGTCGGGCGCCTCGACCGCCGCGACATCCGCGTACTGGCCCTTGCGGCTCGAGCCGACGCCAGCGGGTGGGAAGATGATCTTGTCGTAGGACGCCTTGACGTCCTTCGAGGTCATCTCGGAGCCATCGTGGAACTTGACGCCCTTGCGCAGCTTGAAGGTGTAGGTGAGCTTGTCGCTGGACACCGTCCAGCTCTCGGCGAGCGAAGGCACCGCCTTGGTGCCGGACTTGTCGTTCGGATCGATGCGCAGCAGCGTGTTGTAGAAGGGCGCGATCGGGTGGATCAGGCCGAAGGTCTCTTCGCGGTGCCCGTCGTAGGACGGCGGCTCCGAGGGAACCGGGAAGACCAGCTCGCCGCCGGAACGCGGACTCTGCGCAAGCCCTGGGAGCGCCAGCATTGCTGCGAACGCGAGCACAGCCACCCGCGCGAGACGTTCCATGATCACCTCCTCCTAGAAGTGCCCTGGTTTGTGCTGCGAGCGCGAGTATCCGCGCGGCAGACTTACGCCAGAATTAAGCCGGGCCTCAGACGAGGTGACAGGCGCCGAAGTGAGCCGGCCGGACCGGTCTCAGAGCCGGGACTTGTGCGGCGCAGCGCTCCACCGCGATGGGGCAGCGCGGGTGGAACACGCAGCCGGACGGAGGCTTGAGCGGGCTCGGCACTTCGCCCCGCAGCACCGTGCGGCTTCTCTGCGCCTCGAGCTTCGGGTCGGGAATCGGCACGGCGGAAAGCAGGGCGCGGGTGTACGGATGTAACGGCGCCTCGTACAAGGACTTGCGGTCGGCGATCTCGACGACCTTGCCGAGATACATCACCACGACGCGGTCCGAGATGTGGCGCACCACGGAAAGGTCGTGCGCGATGAAGAGGTAGGTGAGCCCCAGGCGATCCTGCAGGTCCTCGAGCAAATTGATGATCTGCGCCTGGATCGACACGTCCAGCGCGGACACCGGCTCGTCGCACACGATGAGCGAGGGCTCCATAGCGAGGGCGCGCGCGATGCCGACGCGCTGGCGCTGGCCTCCCGAGAGCTGATGCGGATAGCGACGCGCGTGCTGCGGCAGCAGGCCGACTTGGGTCAGCAGCTCGTGCACCCGGGCATCGCGCGCGGCCTTGTCCGCGACGATGCGGTGCACCTTGAGCGGCTCGGCCAGGATCTGGCCGACGGTCATGCGCGGGTTGAGCGAAGAGTAGGGGTCCTGGAAGATCACCTGGACGCGCCGGCGCACCGAGCGCAGCGCGTGCTCGTCGAGCGCCGCGAGATCCTCGCCTTCGAAGATGACCCGCCCGCTGGTCGGCCGCTCGAGCTGAAGGATGCAGCGCCCGGTGGTGGTCTTGCCGCAGCCCGACTCGCCGACCAGCCCCACGGTCTCGCCGCGACGCACCTCGAAGCTGACGTCGTCGACCGCTTTCACCACGCCGCCGGTGACCGGGAAATGCTTGACCAGGCTCTCGACGCGAAGCAGCGGCTCGCTCACCGGAGCGCCTCAGATTCCCAGCACGCCGAGGCGTGCTTCAAGCCGATGTCGTGCAGCGGCGGGACCTGAGCGCAGCGCTCGGCCCGAAACGTGCAGCGAGGCGCGAACGCGCAACCCGGCGGCAGCCGCGACAGGTCGGGCGGCTGACCGTCGATCGGCTCGAGCCGCGCGCGCCGCGGCTCGTCCAGGCGCGGCACGGAGCGCAGCAGGCCCAGGGTGTACGGGTGGCGCGGGTTCGCATAGAGCTCGGCAGCGCTTGCCTGCTCGATGATGCGCCCGGCGTACATCACGTTCACGCGGTCGGCATAGCGCGCGACCACGCCGAGGTTGTGGGTGATGATCAGCATCGCGATGCGCAGGCGCCGCGACAGCTCGCGCATCAGCTCGAGGATCTGCGCCTGGATCGTCACGTCGAGCGCGGTGGTGGGCTCGTCCGCCAGGATGAGCGACGGATTGCAGGCGAGCGCCATGGCGATCATCATGCGCTGGCGCATGCCGCCGCTGAAGTGGTGCGGGTATTGTCCGAGGCGGCGCGCGGCGTCCGGTATGCCGACCATCGCGAGCAGCTCCAGCGCCCGGCTGCGCGCCGCGGCCGGTTCCATGCGCATGTGGATCTCGAGGCCCTCGGTGAGCTGCCGCCCGATCGACAGCACCGGGTTGAGCGAGGTCATCGGCTCCTGGAAGATCATCGCGATCTCGCGGCCACGGATCGCGCGCATCTCGTCCTCGCCGAGCTGGAGCAGATTGCGGCCGCGGTAGAGGATCTCGCCGCCTTCGATGCGCCCAGCGGGCTCGGCGACCAGGCGCATGACGCTCAGTGCCGAGACCGACTTGCCGCAGCCGGACTCGCCGACCAGCGCCACGGTTTCGCCTTCCTCGATGTCCCAGGACACGCCATTCACCGCGCGCACTGCGCCCGCGGCGGTGAGGAACGTGGTCCTCAGATTCCTGACTTCGAGCAGCGCTGCCACCAGACCAGCATAGCACGCGGCCCTGTTAGGATATTCGCGCCCTTCCATGACCCGACGCACACTGGCGACCTGTTGCGCGACACACACGCTGCACGACGGCTTGTCCGACGTGAGCTACGTGCTGCTTCCGCTGCTCGCGCAGACGTTCGGGCTTTCGCTCGCGCAGGTGGGCCTGATCCGCTCCGCGCACCGCACGGCCATGGCGGCGTTCCAGATTCCGGCCGGGCTTCTCGCGGAGCGCTTCGGCGAGCGCAACCTGCTCGCGTTGGGGACGCTCGCTGCAGGCTGCGCCTTCGTCGCGCTAGGCTACGTTGCGGGCTTCTGGGCGATCCTCGCCGTGCTATTCCTCGCGGGCGCGGGTTCGGCCGTGCAGCATCCGCTGTGCTCGACGATCATCTCGCGCGCATTCCCCGCAGAAGGACGCCGCGCCGCGCTCGGGACGTACAACTTTGCCGGCGACGTCGGCAAGTTCGCTTTCGGCGGGGCGGTGTCGCTGCTTCTGGTTGCAGGAGTCTCGTGGCAGGTCCCCGTGGTCGGATTCGGTGTTGCGGCGATCCTGACCGCGGCCGCCGTGCTGCTGCTGGTCGCCGATGCGCGCGCGCATTCGGTGTCCACAACCACCTCCGGGGGAGGCTGGGGAATCCGCGACCGCCGCGGATTCACGGCGCTCTGCCTGATCGAAGTGCTCGATTCCAGCACCCGCACCGGGTTCATGACTTTCATCGCGTTTCTGCTGCTCGCGAAGGGGCTGCCGGAGCACTGGGCGGTGCTCTCGGTTCCGCTCGTCCTGGTGGGCGGCATGGCCGGCAAGCTCGCTTGCGGCTTGCTTGCAGAGCGTCTCGGCATCGCTCGCATGATCGTCCTCACCGAGGTGGCGACCGGCGGCGGAATTCTCGCCGTGCTGGCGCTGCCGGGCTTCGGGGCGTTTCTGCTGCTACCGCTGCTCGGCGTGGTGCTGCAGGGCACCTCTTCGGTCCTCTACGCGACGATCGGCGAGTACGTGAAGCCCGAGCGGCTGCCGCGCGCGTTCGGCTTTTTCTACACCATCGGCTCGGTTTGCGGCATCGCGGCACCGCTGGGCTACGGACTGCTTGGCAATCGCTACGGCGTCGAAGCGAGCATCGCCGTCATGGGCGCGGCCGTCCTGCTCACGCTCCCGCTTGCGCTGGTGCTCGCGAAATCGGGCGCCACGAGCAAAGTTCCGAGCTACTGAAACCAGAGGAGGTGAGGTATGGAGATCCGCAGGCTGCTCGTCACCAAGGACGTGGTCTATTCCGAGGCCGGACGAAACGCGCCGCGCCCGATCACGCGCGCGATCGCGCTCGCCGTGATTCATAACCAGTTCGCCGGAAGGCACGTCGAGGACTTGTCGCCGCTCTTCGACGTCGGCGCGCAGCTCGCCGAGCTGGTGATGCCCCAGCTCGTGGCGCTGCTGCCGCACAAGGCCGAGTCCTACGGCAAGGGCGCGATCGTCGGCGTGAACGGCGACCTCGAGCATGCGGCGGCGCTTTGCCATCCCAAGATGGGCAAGCCGATGCGCGCGGCGCTCGGCGGCGGCGAGGCCCTGATCCCGTCCACGCAGCGGGTCGCCGCCGCGGGCGCGACGCTCGACCTGCCGCTCGGCCACAAGGACAACCCGTGGTCGTTCGACCACTTCGAGACGGTGACCGTCGGGGTACCCGATGCGCCGCGCCCCGACGAGATCGTCGTCGCGATCGGCATCGCCGACGGCGGCCGCGTGAACCCGCGCGTCGGCAAGCAAAGAATTCTGTAGACGGTTCATGAAAATCTCTAGTCGAGGGCCGTTGCGGATCGGCCGCTGCCGCGGGCACAATCGGCGCTGGAGGCGTCCGACTTGTATCCAGGTCCAGAGCAGCGCGCCGGGAGCACGCGTTACACCGGAGTCGCGAAGGCGCTCCACTGGCTGCTCGCCGCGCTGATCTTCGGCCAGATCGCGTTCGGCTGGTACCTGCAGAGCGTTCCGCGCAAGACGCCCTCGCGGACCGTGTACGTGAACTTGCACAAGTCGACCGGCCTGACGCTGGGCCTCTTCGTGCTGGTGCGCCTGGGCTGGCGTCTTACCCACAAGGCACCGCCGCTCCCCGCGTCCGTGCCCGCATGGGAGCGCGCAGCAGCGCGCGCGAGCCACATCGGCCTCTATGCGTGCATGCTCGTCATGCCCGCTGCGGGCTATCTCGCGTCGAACTTCAGCAAGTTCGGGGTGAACCTCTTCAACGCGGTCCTGCTTCCCCCGTGGGGCGTCGACGACCGGCGCCTTTACGCCGTGTTCAACACGACGCATGTCGTGACCTCGTATGTCTTCGTGGCGCTGATCGCCGTGCACGTCCTGGCGGCGCTGCGGCACCTGTACCTTCGCGACGGCGTCTTTATCCGGATGTGGCCGCAGCGGAGCTCGCCGTGAACTTCGCTGCCCACGAGCGGCGCTTCGGCGCGGCGCTTGCCGCGTCGGTGGTCATCCATGCCGGCGCGATGATGCTGTCACCGTCCACGCCGAAGGCGCCTTCGTTCGACGCAGCGGTGCCTCTGCATGTGGAGCTGGTTCGGTATTCCGCACCCCCGGTGCAGGAAGTGGCGCGCCACGCGACGAGACCTGCGCCGGTAAAGCGGGTGCACGCACGGAAAAACCCCGTTGCCGCAGTCCAGCCGGCTACCGAACGGCCGCAGCCTGCTGAGACTGTCCAAAGTGCGCAGACGACCGATGCGGCGCCTGCAACCACGGAGGAGCCGCTCGCTCCGCCGCCGCTCGCTGTCGCGCCGGAGTCCGCGCCGGAAACCGTCTCGCTGCTTGCCCCTGCGCCGCCACTGCGGCTTGCTCCGTCGGCCGAGGCGTTGTCCGAATACACCAGGAGCGTTTCGAAGGCGCTCGAGCGCTACAAGGAATATCCGCGGATCGCCGAGTTGCGCGGGTGGGAGGGCTCGGTGACCATGCGGCTGCGCGTGGCGTCTTCGGGCCGCCTGATCGAGGCGCGGGTGTACAAGTCGAGCGGCTTCGACGTGCTCGACCAGCAGGCGATCGCGATGGTTTCAAAGGCTGGAGCGCTGCCGGTTCCGCCCGAAGGATTGGACGCCGATGGGGTACCGGTGCTCGTACCGGTCAACTTCCGCCTCGAGCGCTGACGGCGCGTCGAAAGCCGTTTTCTAGTTTTTCCGGCCGCTTTCGTAACGCAGGCCGATCCACGCCGCGCGCGGCAGCCCCGGCGTGCGGAACTGCTCCGGCTGGATGTTGCCGGCGTCGAAGCTGTTGCCGGGTCCGGTAAAGAAGTTCGCCCCGAGCACGCCGAAGCTCGCATAGGTCCGGTCGAAGAGGTTGGTCACGGTGGCGAAGAGCTCCCAGTCGCCGGTGAAACGCCAGCGCGCGTCGAGGTTGACCACCGCGTAGCCCGGCACCTGCCCGTTGCGGTCCTGGTTGTTCTCGTCGCCGCGTGCGTACTGGCCCGAGAAGGCGAGCAGCGTCGCGCCGAACGTCGCACGCTCGAACGCGTCGAGCTCGCCGCGCAGCTTGAGCGTATCGCGCGGGATGCCGGGAATCCGGTCGCCGGCCCGCACTTGGATGTCGCCGGCCGCGTCGGCGGAGGAGTTGTTCGGGCTGAATGCGGTGAACGGCGACTCGAATGTCGCATTGACGTGGGCGTATCGCGCGGCGAAGCGCGCCCGGCCGGTCCCGCCCTCCAGCGCGAGCTCGAGACCCTGGCGGCGCGTGTCGCCGACGTTCTGGAAGAATCCCGAGTTGATCGCGGTGCCGCTCGTGCTGATGAACTGGATATCGTCGGAAAGATCGGTCCTGAACACAGCCGCGCTCACGCGCAGGTTCGCGCCCAGCGCCTGGCGCAGTCCCAGCTCCAGCGTGCGCGACACCACCTTCTTCAGCGGCGGGTCGGCGAGAAAGATGTTGGGCAGCTTGCAAGGCGCCGCCGGATCCGCGCAGGTGAGCTCGACCGGAGTCGGCGCGCGCATCCCCTCGCTATAGTTCGCGTAGAAGGAGTCGCCGCGGCGCGGCGACCAGGCGACGCCAGCGGCCGGGTTGACGCGGAAGAAGCTGTGGTTGCCGTTCAGCTCCGGCTGCGTGCCGCTCGTGTCCTCGATGCGCACGCGCGCCCCGTTCGCGCTCGCGGCGAGCGTGACGCTCCAGGCATCGGTGACCGAGAGGACGTCCTGCGCGTAGAGGCTGTAGAGCTCCTGCCGCGCCCGCACGGCCGTGTCGAGCTCGAACGGCTCGCTCGAGTCCCTGGTGCCGCGGTCGGCGGTGAAGCCGGCCGGCTGCGATTCCCCGGTGAACCGCGTACGGGCGCTATCGAGATTGCCGCCGAGCGTGAGCTGGTTCTTGCGCCCGCCGACGGGCGCGAGCCGCGTGTATTGCAGTGAGGCGCCGACGCGGTCCTGGTCGATGTCGGTCCGGTTGTTGACCGCTGAAAACGCACAGGCTCCCGTCGCGCAGTCGTCGTTGACGTTGCTGTTGAATACGCTCGTCCTGGTCTCGCGGTAGTAAAGGTTGGCGAAGAGGAGGTTTTGCTCGTCGAGCACGCGGCTTGCCCGCAGGTTCAGGCCGCCGAGGCGGTTTTCCGTTTCGTCGGGCCAGGTGTAAGCCTGCCGCGGCGAACCGAGCATCGAGAGCGGCAGCGCCTGCGTGCCGGCGAGCTTGTTGTCGGCCATGGTCACGGAGAGATCGAGGTCGTTGCGCGCATCCTCGCGGCCGAGCTTGGCGAAGACCTGGTTGATCTCGCTCGAGCTGTGCTCGCGCCAGCCGGACTCGCGGAACGCGGTGCCGGCGACGAAGAAGTCGGCGCCGCCGCGCCTGCCGCCGGCCTCGGCCTCGAGCGCCCAGCGCCCGAACGAGCCGCCGTAGGCCTGCGCCGCGACGCCGGGGTAGGTGGAGCCGCTCTTGGTGATCACCGCGAGCGCTCCGCCGAGCGTGTTCAGGCCGAACACCGGGTTCGTGCCGGGGATCAGCGTGACGCTGGAGATCGCGTTCTTCGGAATGAGGTCCCAGTTCACCACGTCGCCGAAGGGCTCGTTCACCCGCACGCCGTCCACATATACCGATAGGCCCTGCGGCGTGCCGAGGAGCGGCGAGGCGCTGAAGCCGCGGAAGCTCACATCCGGCTGGAAGGGATTGCCCTGCGAGGTCGACGAGACGAAGCCGCCCATCGAGCGCTCGAAGAAATCGGGCAGCGCCGGCGAGGGCAGCGCCTCGAGCTGGCGGTCGGTCGCGGTCTGCACGTTGGCGGGAACCTTCGAGATCGGCGTGCCGACGCCCGGGAGCGGCGTAGTGCCGACCACGTCGACCACCGGCGCCTCGAGCTCCGCCGCCGGATTCGCTGCGTGACCAGCTTGATCCGCGAAAAAAAGGAACAAGGTTCCAGCCAACAGGAAGCATGCCCCCTCATGCTTCATCGGCTGGTCCTACTCGAAGATGGCGACGCCCCAGGGCGTCTTCCCGACCGGGATGTCCTTGACCTTGGCGTTCTTGGCGGTGTCGATCACCGACACGCTGTCCGAGCGGCCGTTCGCGACGTAGAGCTTGGCGCCGTCGCGCGTGAGTGCCATGTTCCAGGGGCGCTGGCCGACCGGGATGGTCGCGGTCACGCTGTCGGTGGCGGTATCGATCACCATCACGTTGCCGGCGCCGCCGTTGGTGAGATACACGCGCTTGCCGTCGGGGTGCATCGCGAGGCCGTTGGAGCGCAGGCCGGCCTTGATCGTGCGCAGGATCTTGTGCTCGCGCGCATCGAGCACGTAGACCGTGTCGGCGCGCTCGCAGGCGACATACGCCTTGGCGCCGTCGGGGGTGAAGGCGATGCCGCGCGGCCGCGTGCCGACCTTGAGCTGCGCCACGAGCTTGCGTGCCGCGACGTCGATCACCTCGAGCTTGTCGTCCTCCTCGGCGCTCACGTAGACGAAGCGCGCGTCGGGCGAGAACACCGCGTGCTCGGGATTCTCGCCCTTGATCTTGACCCGGAAGACGACCGCATCGGTCGCGGTGTCGATGAAGGCGACGCTGTTGGTGAGCTCGACCGCGGCGCTCACCCATCTGCCATCGGGCGAGATATAGACGCCTTCCGGCGATTCACCGAGGTCGATCTTCTTCGTTACGGCACGCTTTTCCAGGTCGACGACCAGGAGCGCGTTGCTCGGCTGGTCCGACACGTAGGCGAGCTTGCGTGCGGCGTGGATCGCCGCGCCGCGCGGCTTGCCGCCGGTCTTGATCTCGCCCACGACCTCGTCGCGCGTGGTGTCGATCAGGCTGATGGTGCCGCTGTTCTCGTTACCGACCAGCGCGAGGCCGGCGGCGCCCGTACCCGGCGCCAGCGCGAGGGCTAGGAGCAGGGTTTTCAGCACCTTCTTCATCGTCTTCTCCTCGTCGGTGAAGCTAGAGAACAGTGATATTGCGCATCATCATCCCGTCCTCGTGCTCCAGGTTGTGGCAGTGGAACATGTAGCGTTGCGGGCCGCCGAACGCCGCTTCCCGCGGCAGCGTGAAGTCGAGCGCGAGCCACAGCGTCTCGTTCGGCCACGCGAGCACCGTGTCCTTGACGCCGAGGTCGGTGGCGAAGCGTCCGCCCGGTTCGGTGGCGAGCCTGCGCGCCGCGCCGAAGGTGCCCTGCCGGCGCAGCACGCGGAACCCGAAGCCGTGCACGTGCATCGGGTGCGGCATCGAGATCGGGCTGTTCTTGATCTCCCACACCTCGTGCGCTCCGCGCCTCACGTCGAACCCGGTCTCGTCGATCGCATAAGGCGTCTGGTCGATCAGGAAGCCGGCTCGCTCGTCGAGGTCGAGCCGGATGCGCCGAGTCGGCGTGTCCGAGGAAGAAGATGGATCTGGCAAGGCGGAGAGGCGCGCAGGTACGGCGGACATGCGTTCCGATCCCGGGCCTTCTATACGCAGAGTGAACAGATTGAGCTCCGCTCCATCAGCCAAAAAGTCTTTTGCCTGGGTGGGCCCTGGAATCTCGCAAACGCTTTCCTGCGCAAGCGGGGCGTAGCGCTCGCGCGCCGGATGACGGCGCGCGGCGGCTGCCCCCTGCGTGTGGCGGCGGGCGTCGAATTCGAGGCTGACGGCCTGCAGCGCGCGCCGGCCGCTCGCGTCGAGCGCGACGTCGACCCGCTCGCCGCC
>DATMJC010000102.1:0-67978 GCA_035554435.1 Burkholderiales bacterium
CTGGGCAACGACGAGGACCTGAAGGGTCTCACCGCGCTGCTCGCCTCGGAGGCTTCGCGCCACATCACCGGGCAGGCAATCGCCGTCGACGGTGGGGCCACCGTCATATGAGCGAGGCGCTCGAGTTCACGCGCGGGTACCAGAAGAAGATCCCCTTCGTCCAGCACCTCAAGATCCTCACCGAGACGCTGGGCAAAGGCACGGCGCAGCTCTCGCTGCCGATCGAGCCCCACCTCACCAACAGCCTGGGCACGGTGCACGGCGGGGTGATCATGTCGCTCCTCGACGTGGCGCTGTGCACCGCGGCGCGCACGCTGCACCCCGATTCCGTCGGCGTCGTCACCATCGACATGAGCACCTCCTTCATCGGCGGCGGCAGCGGCGCCCGGCTCCTCGCCGACGCCCGCGTGATGAAGGATGCGCGCACCATGAGTTTCGTCGAGGCCGAGGCCAAGAACGAGGACGGCTCGATCGTGGCGAAGGCCATCGCCACCGTCCGTGTCAGGCTGAAGGAGAAACAATGAGCACGCCGAACCCGTATGCGGCCCCGAGAGCACCCGTCGCCGACTCGGCCGAGGGACCGGGCAACTTTGTTCCTGCCGGCCGCGCGGTCGCCGCGGCGCGCGGCTGGCGCTGGATCGCGGATGCCTGGGAGCTTTTCCGGCGCCAGCCGGGCGCCTGGATCGGCCTCGTCATCGTGGCGTTGCTGATTTTCATCGGCATGACGCTCGTTCCGCTCCTGGGCTCGCTCGCCAGCGCGGTGCTTACACCGGTATTCGTCGGCGGCATTTTTGTTGCCTGCCGCGAGCAGGACCAGGGCCGCCCGCTCGCCGTGTCGCATCTCTTCGCCGGGTTTCGCGAACGCTTCGGCACGCTGGTCTCCATCGGCTTCATCAACCTCGGCATCACGATCGCGGCCATGCTGGTCGCGGGTATTTTGACCGGCGCTGGGATGTGGACCTTCCTTGGCAGCGGGACGAACCCCGAGGCGGTGGCCGGCATGGGCCTCACGCTCCTCCTCGCCGTCCTCGTCATGTTCGCGCTGCTGCTGCCGCTGTTCATGGCGTTGTGGTTCGCGCCCGCGCTCGCCGTGTTCCACCAGCAGGGGCCTGCCGAGGCGATGAAGGCGAGTTTCGTCGGCTGCCTGAAGAACATCCTGCCGTTCTTTGTCTACAGCGTAGTCGGCATGCTGCTCGCCATTGTCGCTTCGATCCCCTTCGGCCTGGGCTGGCTCGTGCTCGGCCCGGTCATGGCCGCGTCGCTATACACGAGCTATCGCGACATCTTTTTCGAGTAGAGCGCGGCCGCGCCAGAGCCAGGTCAGACCGGCGAGCTGCACCAGCCATAGCGCGCCGAGCGCGTACGAGTAGCCGCGCGGGTCGTAACCCGTCGCGGTCTGCGGCCACAGGCCCAGGATGACTCCGGTGCCCCACTGGCCGAGGAAGATACCCAGGAACGTAAACGTGTTGAGCGCCGTATTGACTCGCCCGGCCATGTCGCGCGGGTAGCGGCGGGTGACGATCGAGTGCGCAAGCGTCGCCGAGGTGCCGCAGAACACGAAGCCCGCCCAGAGGGGCACCGCAGCGGCTGCGGCGCCGAGGGCGAGGAACGCGAGGCAGCAGAGGCTGCCGACCACGCCGGCGGCGAAGAGCGGCAGCTGGGAGCGCCCGCGCCGGGCAAACCGGTCGGCAAGCCGGCCGAAGAACAGGTATCCCGCGATCATCGCGACCGCCGCCACGGCAAGCCCCTGCGCGGCGCCGGCGCGATCGTAACCGGCGACGTCCCGGAGCCAGGTGGTGATCCACAGCGTGAAGAGCGAGACCACCGCGCACTGGTTCGTGCCGATCGCGACCGCGACCCGCCAGAACGCGGGGTCGCCGGCGAGCCGGGAGAGGCTGCGCAGACCCTCGCGCAGGCCGGGCGGCCGGTGCCGCCGCGAATGCTCCGGCACGACGAGCGCGAACACCAGGCAGAGCGCGAGCGCAACGGCGCCGAACGCAGCGAAGATGTCGCGCCAGCTGAAATAGCGCAGCGCGATTTCGACCGGCGCCGACGCGCTGATGGCGCCAAGGCCGCCCATGGCATAGGCGAGCGCGATCATCGTGCTCAGGCGCTCGGGGGGAAACCACAAGATGAAGGCCTGCATGCATGCCATCAGGCAGGCCGAGACGCCCAGCCCGATCAGCGCCCGCGCCAGCACCAGCGCCTCGAAGGAGCTCGCCTGCGCAAAGAGCAGCGCTCCGCCGGCGGCGAGCAGAAGCAGCGTCGCGTTGACGCGGCGCGGCCCGAACCGGTCGAGCAGCACGCCGAGCGGGATCTGGAACAGGCCGAAGGAGAAGAAGTACATCCCGGTGAGCAGCCCCAGCCCCGCTGCCGAGATGCCGAATTCGGAAGCGAGCACCGGCCCGAGCACGGCATTCACTGCCCGCAGCACGTACGAGAAGTAGTAGCCCGCCAGGAACGGCAGGACGACGCGGATCAGCAGATTTTCTATTTAGGCGGGGATTCCAGTCCGCCGAAGTAGAAGCGGTTGTGCGTAGGGCTGATGATGACTTCGTTGATGCAGGCGCGCGCGGGCAGCGAAGCGATGAAGGCGATGGTCTTGCCGAGATCCTCGGCCTGCAGCATCTTCGCGCGCACCTCGGGGGTCGGCGGCACCGGGCGCTTTTCCAGGATCGGCGTCGCGACCTCGCCCGGCAGAATCGACGTGGCGCGGACGCCCTCATTGCCCGCCTCCATGTTGATCGACTCGGTAAGCGCGACGACGGCGTGCTTGGTGGCGTTGTAGGCCGGTCCGGTCAGCGTGCTCGGATAGCGTCCCGCCCAGGACGACACGTTGATGATGAGCCCGTCCTTGCGGCTGCGCATTCCCGGCAGCACCGCGTGCACGCAATAGAACATGCCGGAGAGGTTGATCGCCACGATGCGGTCCCAGGCCTCGGTCGAAACGTTGAAGAAGTTACGCTTCGGATCGTTGATGCCGGCGCTGTTCACCAGGATATCGACCCGGCCGATGCGCTCCGCCGCCTTGGCCACGGCCTGCTTGTTGCCGACGTCGAGCGCGATCGCCTCGCAGCTGCCGACCGCCTTGATCGCCTTCTCCGCGGCGGCGAGCGTCTCGTGACTGCGACCCGAGATCACCACGTGCATCCCGCTGCGCGCGAGCTCGAGGCCTCCGGCGAGGCCGATTCCCGAGCCGCCGCCGGTGATCCAGGCGGTCTTTCCCTTGAGAGAACTAGCGTCGGGCATACTGCGTGGCGCCAAAAAGGACCTCGGCCTGCTCCTTGCTGAACGACGGGGTCGCCCGCCTGCGGTCAGCCAGCACCTCCAGCGCCTTCTTCACCGCCGGGCGTGCGGCGATCCGGTCGCGCCACTTCCTGAGACGCGGATAGTCGTCGATGTTCACGCCCTGGCGCTCCGGGAAGCGCAGCCACGGCATGATCGACATGTCGGCAATGGTGTATTCGCCGCCCGCGACCCATTCATTTTTCTCCAATTGCCTGTCGACAACCCCGTAGAGGCGGTTCGCCTCGTTGCGGTAGCGGTTCATGGCGTACTCGATCTTCTCCGGCGCGTACTGCAGGAAGTGGTGCGCCTGCCCGAGCATCGGCCCGATGTGTCCCATCTGGAACATCACCCACTGCATCACCTCCCAGCGGCCGCGCTCATCCTGCGGCAGAAACCTGCCTGTCTTGGAGGCGAGGTAGAACAGCATCGCGCCCGACTCGGCGAGCGCTAGGCGCTTGCCGCCGGGACCCCGCTGGTCGACCATCGCCGGGATCTTGTTGTTGGGCGAGATCGCGAGGAACTCGGGCTTGAACTGCTCGCCCGCGCCGATGTCGATCGGGTGCACGCGATATTCGAGCCCGGTCTCCTCGAGCATGATGTGAATCTTGTGGCCGTTGGGCGTCGGCCACGTGTAGAGATCGATCAAGCGATTCCTTTCAGTCGGGTTCCTGAATGACGACGGTCCCCGCGATCTTATCGTGCCAGCCCTGCTTCCTGCGGTCGAACACAGACCACAGGAAGCCGAGGTAGAACGGAAGCGCGGATACGAAATAGCACAGCAGGCGGATGACGAGGCGCATGGTCGTCGGCGACGCGCCGGTGGCCGCGTCGACGATCCTGACGCCCACCGCAAGTTTGCCGGGGGTCGCGCCGCAATAACGCCAGAAGCCGACGACGATCGCGCCGACGACGGCCGCGATCACGAGGTCGCCCGAGCGGCGCACCGGGTCGAGCGAGAAGTAGTCGGCGCCGAAGCTCACCACGATGATCGGCATCGCGATCACGACCACGATCAGCCAGTCGATGAGGAGCGCCACCGCGCGCTGCCAGAAGCCGGCGTACTCGAAACGAGGCTCCGCCAAGCTGTGCGCCAGCGGCTGAGGGCGCTCGCGCGAGGGTGGTGGTGCTCCCTCTCCGAAGCGAGGCTCGACGCGCTCAGGAGAGCTTGACCAGCTGCTTTCCAAAATTTTCGCCCTTGAGGAGCGCGATCAGGCCGCGGGGCGCGTTCTCCAGCCCCTCGACCACCGACTCGCGGTACTTCAGTCTACCTTGGCCAAGATAGCCGGCAAGCGCTGCCAGCGCCTCGCCGTAGCGTTCTTTCCAGTCGAACACGATCATGCCCCGCACGCGTAGCCGGTTGACGAGGATGGCGCGCCAGTTGCGCACGCGGTAGGGGTCGCTCGAGTTGTAGTCCGAGATCGTGCCGCAGACGATGACACGGCCGAACAGGTTCGTGCGCGCTAGCACGGTGTCGAGGATCTCGCCGCCGACATTGTCGAAGTAGACGTCGACGCCACTCGCGCACGCCTCCTTCAGCGCCGCGGCGAGATTGCCGGCCTTGTAGTCGATGCAGGCGTCGAAGCCGAGCTCGTCGCGGACGTAGCCGCACTTCGCCGCTCCGCCGGCGATGCCGACGGCGCGCGCGCCCCAGATCTTCGCGAGCTGCCCAACTACACTTCCGACCGCGCCGGAAGCCGCCGATACAACCACCGTCTCGCCCGCCTTGGGCTGGCCGATTTCCTTCAGGCCGAAGTACGCGGTCATTCCCGGCATGCCGAGTACGCCGAGGTAGCAGCTCAGGGGCGCGCTGCTCTCGGGCATTCGCATCGCTTCCTTCGTCGTGCCGTAGAGCTGCCATCCAAGCTGCGTGAGGACCTTATCGCCTTCTCTGAATTTTTCATTCCTGGAAGCGATGACTTCGCCGACTGTTTGCCCGACCATGACTTCGCCGAGCTCCACGCCCTTCACGTAGCTCTTCGCGTCGCTCATTCGCCCGCGCATGTAGGGGTCGAGCGAAAGCCAGAGGTTCTTCACCAGAACTTCGCCCGGCTCGGGCTGCGGCAGCGGCGCCTCTTCGATGCGGAAGTTCGCCTCGCTCACCCAGCCGCTCGGCCGGCTGGCGAGCAGCACGCGCTTGTTCTGCATCAGAGCGCCGCGAAGCGGGCGAGGTGGTGGTCGGCGTCGCCGAACTGGCCGGCGATGACGGTGAGGCGCCGGAAGCTGTGGCTCACCTTCAGCTCCTCGCTCATGCCCATGCCGCCGTGGAGCTGCACCGATTCCTGGCTGACGTGGCGCGCGCTGTCGGCGATCTTGATCTTGGCGGCCGAGACGGCGCGCGCGCGCTCTTTCGCATCGGTCGCTTGATCGACCTTGGAGCAGGCGAGGCAGGCCATGGAGCGCGCCTGCTCCTGGGCGATGAACATGTCGACCATGCGGTGCTGGAGCGCCTGGAAGGTGCCGATGGGAACGCCGAACTGCTTGCGCGTCTTGAGATACTCGAGCGTGGTGTCGCAGGCGAACTTCATCGCCCCGACTGCCTCTGCGCACACGAGCGCGGCTGCGAAGTCGGTCAGCTCCTCGACGAGCGCGATCCCGCCGTCTAGCCGCTCCGCCTTCGCGCCTCTGAAGACAGGATCGGCCGCGCGCATCTCGTCCACGGTGCGGTAGGGCTTCCCCGCCGGATTTTCCGCGAGGAACAGAGCGACCCCGTCGGGCGCGGCGGCGGACACCACCAGCCGGTCGGCCATCGGCGCGCCGACGACGCCGGCCTTTTCGCCCTCGAGCGTCCAGCCCTCGCCCGCCTTGCGCGCCTGCGTCTTGACGAAGCCGAGGTCGTAGCGCGCACCCTTCTCCGCATGCGCGAAAGCGAGCTTCATCTTCCCCTCGACGACGGCGGGCAGGATCGAGCGCGCAAGCGGGCTGCGTGCGACCGCGAGCCCGCCCATCAGGGTGGGCAGATAAGGCTCGACCACCAGCGCCTCGCCGAAGGCCTCCATGATGCCCATCAGGTCGACCGCCCCGCCGCCGAATCCGCCGTGCTCAGCGGGGAAGACGAGACCGGTCAGCCCCATCTCGGCGAACGTGCTCCACGCCGAAGCGCTCCAGCCCGCCTCCGAAGCGACGATCTTGCGGCGCGCCTCGAAGTCGTAGTCCTTGGCGAGGAAGCGCCGGACCGAGTCGGCAAGAAGCTGCTGTTCCTCGTTGTAGTCGAAGTTCATAACCCCAACGTCATCTTGGCGATGATATTGCGCTGAATCTCATTAGAGCCCGCGTAGATCGTCGTCTTGCGCATCGACAGATACTTCCTGCGCACCGCCTCGGTGAACGCGTCGCTCGCGGCCGGATCGGCCGCCTGCAGCATCAGCTCGGTGATGCCCTGCTGGATCTCGGTGCCCTTGATCTTCAGCATCGAGACGTCGGCCCCGGGCGGCTGCCCGGTGCGGCGCATGCGGTCGAGGAACCGGAGGTTGGTGATCTCGAGCGCCATCAGCTCGATCTCCAGGCGGGAAAGGCGGTCCCGAAACCGGGAATCTTGGATTCTTGAAGAAGCAAATTCCTTGAGCGCGGCGAGCTGGCGCCGCGATTCGCCGATGCGGCCGGTGTTCATGCGCTCGTAGCCGAGGAGGTATTTGGCCACGGTCCAGCCCTTGCCCTCCTCGTGCACCAGGTTCTCCGCGGCGACGCGGACATCGTCGAAGAACACCTCGTTCACCTCGTGCGCGCCGTCCATCAGCATGAGCGGGCGCACGGTGATCCCCGGTGTCTTCATGTCGATGAGCACGAAGGAGATGCCTTCCTGGCGGCGCTCGGCGCCGGGATCGGTGCGCACGAGGCAGAAGATCCAGTCGGCGTAGTGGGCCAGCGTGGTCCAGATTTTTTGCCCGTTGACTATGTATTCATTCCCCTTGAGGACCGCCCGGGTCTTAAGAGAGGCCAGGTCGCTTCCCGAGCCGGGCTCGGAGTACCCCTGGCACCAGAAGTCGTCGCCGTCGTAGATGCGCGGGAGGAAGCGCTTTTTCTGCGCCTCGGTGCCGAAGCGAAGCAGGACGGCCGCGCACATGGTAAGGCCGAAGGGGATCAGCGGCGGCGCCCCGGCGTAGCCGAGCTCCTCCTCGAAGATGTAGCGCTGCACCACGTTCCAGCCGGTGCCGCCCCACTCCTTCGGCCAGGCAGGCGCGACCCAGCCTTGCCTTGCGAGGATCCGGTGCCAGCGGAGCAGGTCGTCCTTGGACAGGTGCGCGTAGCTCGCGACCTTCTCTTTTAGATCCGGCGGCAGGTTCGCGCTCAGCCAGGCTCGCACTTCTTCGCGGAACGCGGCTTCCTCGGGAGAGTAGTTCAGATCCACAGCTAGAGAATGGTAACGCCGCCGTCGGCAACGATGCACTGCCCGGTGATGAAGGCGGCCGCGTCGGAGGCGAGGAACACGGCGATTCCGCCGATGTCGCGGGGCTCGCCCAGCCGGCGCAGCGGCGTCGCTGCGATCCGCTCGGCCGCCCGTTTGGGGTCTTCCCACAGGGCACGGGCGAAATCGGTCTTCACGAGGCCTGGGGCGATGGCGTTGACACGCACGTTCCTCGGCCCCCATTCGGCGGCGAGGTTGCGCACCAGGTGGTGGTCGGCAGCCTTGGAGATGCCGTAGGCGCCGATCACGGTGTTGGCGATCAGCCCGCCGATCGACCCCACGACGATGAAGCTGCCTGCTTTCCCGGTTGTTTTTGCGCGCTGCGCCATGTCTTCCAGCGTCATCGCGGCGAGCCAGAGCACGCTTTTCACGTTGTTCGTCACGATCTTGTCGAACGCTTCGTCGGGAATCCCGGTGAGCGGTCCGAAGTAGGGGTTTGCCGCCGCGTTTGAAACCACGATGTCAATACCGCCCCACTTCGCCCTCGTCGCTTCGACCAGCGCCTGGAGATCGTCCTTCCGCGACACATTGCAGGGTTGCGCCAGGACCTCGATGCCCTTGCCGGCGAGGTCGGAGCGCGCCTCGTCGCAGGCCTCCTGCTTGCGGCTGCACAGGGCCACCTTGGCGCCGGCGCGTCCCAGCTCCTCGGCGATCGACCTGCCGATGCCGCGGGTGCCGCCCGTCACCAGGGCGACTTTGCCTTCCAGGCTGAATAGCGTCGATTCCACCATATGGAATTCTGTATGACTAAGTTGACAAGCGGGGGCTTGGCGACAGAATATCGAAATTGCAAGACGCTCCGCTGCATCCCCCTAAATCAACAACCTCAACTACAGAAACATAGCGAGGAGAGCTTTTCCCCATGGGCGCCCCCGAAGCTTCGGTCCCCCTTTCCCAGCCTACCGCGACTTTCAGCTACGAGCATGAAGGCGACCGTCAGTTCGCCACCACGCTCGCGCGCGGGCTCGAAGTCCTGCGCTGCTTCACCCCGCTCGAGCCGCTGCTCGGCAACAAGGAGATCTCGGTGCGCACCGGCCTGCCCAAGCCGACGGTGTCGCGCCTGACCTATACGCTGACCAAGCTCGGCTACCTGCGCCACAACATGCGGCTCGGAAAGTACCAGCTCGGCTCCGCGGTGCTGTCGATCGGCTACCCGCTGCTCGCCTCGATGAACGTGCGCCAGGTGGCGCGGCCGATGATGAAGGAGCTCGCCGACTACTGCAACGGCTGGGTTTCGATGGGCGTGCGCGACCGGCTCAACATGGTGTACGTCGAGACCTGCCGCAGCGGCAACGGCATCACCACGCTGCCCGACATCGGCACTTCGGTGCCGATCTCACAGTCGGTGATCGGGCGCGCGTTTCTCGCCGCGTGCACGCCCGCCGAGCGCGAGGCGGTGCTCAACCAGATGAAGGTGAAGGACCCCGAGGCGCACCGCAAGTACCGGGCGCACATCGACAAGTCGCTCGAGGACATCCGCGCGCGCGGCTTCTGCGCCTCCATGGGCGAGCTGCGCCGCGAGCACTTCGCGGTCGGCGTGCCGATGCGGCGCACGGTCGACGGCGAGATCGTCGCCTTCAACGCCGGCGTGCCCGCCTTCATGGTGAAGAAGGGTCAGCTCGAGGACGACATCGGCCCGCGCCTGGTCACCATGGTGCGCAACATCGAGGCCTCGCTGGGACTGCACTGAGCAGTCTGCAAGACCTGCTCGAGTTCTACCGGAACCTCGACGACGAGGTCCTGCTGGCGTTGTCGCGCCTTTGGCGCATCGCCGTCATCCTGCTCGTCGCCTGGCTGCTGCAGGCGCTCGCCCGGCGCGTCATCGGCGCCTTCCACCACCGCATGGCGCAGCGCACCTCGGCGCCCGAGGAGCTGCGGCGCATCCGCACTGTTGGCACGGTATTCAGCTACTTCGCCACCGTCGTGGTGGTGCTGGTGGCGGGGACGGCGACCCTCAACGAGCTCGGCATCTCGGTGGCGCCAATCCTCGCCACGGCCGGCGTCGCGGGCGTGGCGATCGGCTTCGGCGCCCAGAGCCTGGTCAAGGACTACTTCACCGGCCTGGTCCTGCTGATCGAGGACCAGATCAGCGCGGGCGACGTGGTCGAGATCCTCGGCCAGGCGGGCGAAGTCGAGGAGATCACGCTGCGCTACGTGCGCCTGCGCGACGGCGACGGCTACGTGCATTTCATTCCGAACGGCGAGATCAAGAGCGTCGTCAACCGCACGCGCGGCCACGCCTATGCGACGATCGATGCGGCCATCCAGGGGCACGAGTACGTCGAGCCCGCCTGCGCCGCGATGCGCGAGATCGCCGAGGACCTGCGCAAGGACGAGGCGTACGCGCCCAAGATCCTCGCCGACATCGAGATCTTCGGCGTCGAGCGTTGGGAGCTTTGGGGCATCGGCCTGCGCTGCCGGCTCAAGGTGCTTCCGTTCGAGCGCGACAGCGTGCGGCGCGAATTTACGCGCCGCCTGATCGCCGAGTTCGACCGCCGCCAGATAAAAAGTCCCTGAGGATCGAGTGCATCCGGCGCACGCCGTCGGTGAGCGCCGCCGGGCCGGGCTGCAGGATCTCGGCCGACTTGATCTCGAAGAGCTGCTGGTCGCGTACCGCGGGAACCGCTTGCCAGCCCGGCCGGGCCGCCACGCGCTCGGGACGGAATTTCTTGCCGCACCAGGACGCGAGCATTACCTCCGGCTTGCGCTGTATGACCTCTTCGGCATTTCCAATGATCCTTCCGCTAGCCGCTTGCGATCGGGACCGCTCGGAAAAGATGTCTTCGCCGCCTGCGATTTCGATCAGCTCGCTCACCCAGCGGATGCCGCTGATCATCGGCTCGTCCCATTCCTCGAAGTAGACCCGGGGCCTCCTGGCAAAGCCTCTGGCTGCCTCGCTCACTTCGCGCAGGCCCGTTTCCAGGCGCTGGATCAGCGCCGCGCCCTTCTCCGGCGCGCCGACGAGCGAGGCGAGCATCTGGATCATCGACAGGATTTCGCCGACCGAGCGCTGGTTGAAGATCATGATGTTCAGTCCGGCCTTGGCGAGGTCGCGCGCGATGTCCGCCTGCAGGTCCGAAAAGCCCAGCACCAGGTCGGGTTTCAGCTCCAGGATCTTGTCGATCCGAGCCGACAGGAACGCCGAGACGCGCGGCTTTTCGCGCCTCGCGCGCGGCGGGCGCACCGTGTAGCCGGAGATGCCGACGATGCGCCGCTCCTCGCCGAGGAGGTAGAGCGTCTCGGTGGTTTCCTCGGTCAGGCAGACGATGCGCTCGGGATAGCGCGCGCTCATGCGCCGACTATAGACTACGCCCGAGGAGGAGCGGCCGTGCGACTGCGGTTCATAGGGGTCTGTCTTTACGCCTCTCATGTTTGCGCATTTCCCATTGCCGGCAAGCCGGTGCGCATCGTGGTGCCGTTCGCGCCCGGCGGGCAGACCGACATCCAGGCACGCGCGATCGCGCAACGCATGGGCGAGGCAGGGCTCTCGGTCATCGTTGAGAACAAGCCCGGCGGCAACACGGTCATCGGCGCGCGCGACGTCCAGAAGGCGGCGCCCGACGGGCACACCCTGCTCTACACCATCGCCACGCACGTCCAGATCCCGCACCTCTACCGCGAGCCGCCTTGGGATCCGTTCCGCGACTTCACCCCGGTCACGGCCGGCGCGCGCTCGGCGACGGTGCTCACCGCGCATGTCTCGACGCCGTTCGGCAACGTCAAGGAGCTCGTCGCCTACGCGCGGGCCAATCCCGGTAAGCTCAACTACGCCTCGTTCGGCAGCGGCAGCACTTCGCACCTGAACGCAGAGCTTCTGAAGAAACTCGCCAGCATCGACATCGTGCACGTGCCGTACAAGGGAAGCGGCGACGCGATGAAGGACCACATCAGCGGCACCGTGCAGCTTTTTTTCGACGGCCCGACCACTGCGATCGCCAATGCGAAGAGCGGCAAGGTGAAGCTGATTGCGACCGCCGCCGAGACGCGCAAGGCCGCGCTTCCCGACCTGCCGACGCTGCGCGAGGAAGGTTACGACGTCGGCATGTGGGGCTATCTCTGGTTCTGGGGTCCCGCGGGCATGTCGAGCGCAACCGTCGACGAGGTCTACCGCCCGCTCGCGCGCGCGATCCAGCCTCCCGAGGTGCGCGAGCTGTTCGCGGCGGGCGGCTCCGAAGCCTCCGGCATGCCGCCCGCCGAGATGGCGCGCGCGGCGCGCGACCTACACGAGCGCTGGGGCGCGGTGATCCGCGCGACCGGCGTGAGGCTCGACTGAAGCTCGCCGATTCATTCTCAAGCCTCATCGGTTGATGAACTAGTCGAATCGGCGCGCTGGTCGCCGACGCGCAGAATGGCACCACACAGGAGGTGCCATGAGAGCGAACCGGTACGTCTACCTCGCGGCCGCCGCAGTCAGCGTTGCAGCGGGCGCGGTCTTCCTCAGCCCCTTCATCGACCCCGGCGCGGCCCTGGCGAATGGCAGGCTGAGGGCGCCGACATTCCAGGTCGATCCGTTCTGGCCGAGGCCGCTGCCCGACAACTGGGTGACCGGCGAGATCGGCGGCACCTGCATCGATTCGCGCGACCACCTGATCGTGCTCACGCGAGGCTTCCAGACCGGCGGTCTGGCAGCTCCAGAGGGCGTCGGCGGCGCCGATCCCAGGACCGGCAAGTTCGCCCAGTCAAAGGCCTCGCCGCCGGTGATTGAGCTCGACACCCGCGGCAACGTGGTTCGCGCCTGGGGCGATCCTGCTCTCGTCCCGGCAGGGACCATAGGACCCGCAGGCAACAATATCGGCGGCCAGAACGCGGTATTGCCGAACGGCACCCACGGCTGCTTCGTCGATTACGAGGACAACATCTGGCTCGGCGGGAACGGCGACGGCGTGGTGCAGAAGTGGAGCCACGACGGCAGCACGCTGCTCCTGCAGATCGGCACCAAATTCGTCTGCGACAACCCGCCGAGCAACACCTGCGCCGGCGACTCTGCCTTCACAGGCAGCAGCCAGACGTTGCTGCATCGGCCGGCCGATATCGCTGTGGACCCCAATCCGGACCCGATGACCGGAGAGCGCGGCAGCGTGTACATCGCCGACGGCTACGGCAACCACCGCGTCGTGGTGTTCGATCGACGCGGCAAGTTCCTGCGCCAGATGGGCGGCGTGGGCACGGGTCCCGGACAATTCGCGCCCGGCGGCGGCGGCCATCCGCACTGCGTGGTGCTCGGGAGGAACGGCCTGGTCTACGCCTGCGATCGCGCCAACGACCGCATCAACGTCTTTCAGCGGAACGGCACCTTCGTGCGCGCCATTCCCGTGATTCCGGGTACCGCCGCGCTCGGCACGTCGGGCTCGGCCTGGGATGTCGATTTCTCGCCCGACCACGAGCAGACGTTCATGTACGAGTCCGACGGAGGCAACGAGGTGATGTGGATCTTCGACCACCGCGCCGCGCTCATGGGCTCGGCCAGCGCGCTCCTTGGCGGCTTCGGTCGCCCGGGACATATGGCAGGCGAGTTCACGTTCCTGCACATGATGGCGATCGACTCGAAGGGCAACCTCTACGTCGGCGAGACGATCGGCGGGCGGCGCGTCCAGAAGTTCGTCAACTGCGGCTCGGGCGACCGGGACCGCGATGACGATGACCGCGACGCGCAAGCCTGCAAGGGGAAATAGCGGCAGTCGCTGAGCAGCATTGATCCGCCTCATCGTCGCGCTCGCGCTCGCGGCGCTGCTCTCCGCGCCGCGAGCGGCGAGCGCGAACGGCGCGGACCTGCCCGCCGAAGTGGTGCTGCAGGCATACGTCAAGCAGGAAGAGAAGCGCGCGCTGCTCCTGTTCCGGGTGCCGCTCGACCTGCTGGCGAGCTTCGGGCTGCCCAAGCGCGGCCCCGGTTACCTGGACCTCGCTCGCATCGACGAGCGCTTGCAGGCGGTGGCAGCGGCAAGCGCCCGGCAGATCGAGCTGCGCGCGAATGGGGCGCAGCTCGCACCGGTCACGCGCCACGCGCGCATCTCCCTGCTCTCGGATCCGTCTTTTCGCGACTATGACGCGGCGCGCGCGCATCTCGAGGGACCGCGCCTGCCGCCCGACACCGATCTTTTCTGGAACCAGGGCTTCTTCGACACAATGCTCGAGTTTCCGCTCGGCGAAGCGCCGGCCCGGCTTTCCATCCGCGTCAACGTGGCGCCCGAGCTCGGGCAGCGCCTGAGGCTGGAGCTCGAGTTCCTGCCACTCGGAAAAGCGCCGCACCGTTTCGCCTTGACGGGCGGCTCCGGCTGGATCGCGCTCGAGCCGCGCTGGTACGAAGCGGCTGCGCAGTTCGCCTGGACGGGGGTCGCGGCGGGAGCGACGCTGGAACGACTCATTACCCTGCTCTGCCTGGTGGCGCCCTTTCGCCGCCTGCGTAGCGCACTCCTCCTCGCCGCCGCCTGGGTCATATTGCAGTCACTCGCGCTCACCGCTGCACCCGTCGCGGGCCTGGCGGCGATGCGTGGCGTCGCGGCGCTGTTCGAGGGCGTACTGCCAGCGGTCGTGTTCCTGCTCGCTATCGGCAACCTCGCGGCCCCGAGCTTGCGCTGGCGGTTCCTCGCGAGCGCGCTTCTCGGTGCCCTCGGCGGCCTTGCGCTGGTCCCGACGCTGAACACGGCGTGGCAATTCTCGGGGACCCACCCATTCATAGCGGCGCTTTCCTTCAACATCGGCGTCGCGCTGGCGCAATTCGGGGGCGCCGCGCTCGCATGGGCGGTGCTGCGCTGCGTGGTCGACCGTGTCCTCGGCGCGCCCCTGGACGTCGTCGTGGCCTCGGCCGTTGCCGGCCATCTCGGCTGGCACTGGATGTTCGAGCGCGGCCACGAGCTCGGACACACACTCGAGCACGCCAGGCGCTCCGAAATCATCGGCATCGCGCTGTACCTGCTCGCCGCGGTGCTCGTCGCCGTGGCGTGCCGGCGCCTTCCCCGTTCGTTCTTCGATGACCCGCGCATACCCTCTCTTCTGAGTGCCCTGAAGCGCGACTAGTTAAACTAGTCGCGCCATGGATTCATCGCAGGGTCCGCTGCACGGTATCCGGGTACTGGAGTTCGAGGCGATCGGCCCCGGCCCGTTCGCCGGCATGCTGCTCGCCGACCTGGGCGCTGACGTGCTGGTGGTCGACCGCCCCGCCGACAGCGATCTCGGCCTCAAGCGCGAGCGCTGGTACGACGTGATGATGCGCGGCAAGCGCTCGGTCACCCTCGATTTGAAATCTCCCGCCGCGAAAGAGGCGGCTCTCACCCTTCTCGGAAAAGCAGACGCGCTGATCGAGGGCTTCCGCCCCGGCGTGCTGGAACGCCTCGGGCTCGGCCCCGACATCGCGCTCGCGCGCAACCCGAAGCTAGTCTACGGCCGCATGACCGGGTGGGGCCAGGACGGCCCGCTCGCCGCGCGCGCCGGGCACGACATCAACTACATCGCCCTCGCCGGCGTGCTGCACGCTTTCGGCCGACACGGCGCAGCGCCGGTGCCGCCGCTCAACCTCATCGGCGACTTCGGCGGCGGCGGCATGCTGCTCGCCCTGGGGATCGCTTGCGCGCTGCTCGAGGCGGGCCGCTCCGGCAGAGGCCAGGTGGTCGATGCCGCAATGGTCGAGGGGGCGTCGCTCCTCGCGGCGATGTTCCATGGCTTTCTGAAGGCAGACCAGTGGAGTGAAACCCGGGGCGCGAACATCCTGGACACCGGAGCGCCGTGGTACGACGTCTACGAGACCCGGGACGGCAAGTACGTGGCGATCGGCGCCATCGAGACGAAGTTCTACGCAGATCTGCTCTCACGCCTGAATCTCCGAAGCGAGAACCTTCCCGGGCAGTACGAGCGCGCACGCTGGCCCGAGCTGCGCGAGGCCTTCGCCAGCGCCTTCAAGAAGAAGACGCGAGACGAATGGTCCAGGGCCTTCGAGGGATCGGATGCTTGCTTCGCGCCGGTCCTGTCGTTCTCGGAGGCACGGCAGCACCCCCATAACGTCAGCAGAAAAGCCTTCATCGAGCTCGCGGGCGTGGCGCAGCCTGCCCCGGCGCCGCGGTTCTCGCGCACGCCGGGGGCGGTGCGCAGGCCGCCTCCGGAGCGCGGAGAGGGCGGCCTCGCGGCGCTCGCCGACTGGGGCTTCACCGCGGCCGAGGTGGAACGGCTAAGATCGGCCGGTCTCGGCCACAAGTAGAACAAGGAGGTCAACCCAGCATGCTCGGTCGCCTGATGCCCCGCGAGGGGAAATTCTTCGATCTCTTCAACGCCCATGCCGAGCGCATCGTCGAGGGCAGCCGCGAGCTCGCCGAGATGATCGGCAAGTTCACCGACCTCGACGCCCACGCCGCGCGCATCGACGCCGCCGAGCGCGCCGCGGACAAGATCACGCACGAGACCATCGCGCTCTTGCACAAGACCTTCATCACGCCGTTCGACCGCGACCAGATCCACCAGCTGATCAACTCGATGGACGACATCCTCGACCTCCACCAGGACGTGGCCGAGTCGGTGGCGCTCTACGACCTGCGCCGCGTGACCCCGGAGGCGAAGCAGCTCGCCGAGATCTGCCAGATGTGCTGCGACCGGGTGAAGGCGGTGGTGGCGCTGCTCACCAACGTAAAGCGCGCCGACGCGATTCTCAAGTGCTGCGAGGAGATCGACCGGCTCGAGTCCGACGCCGACCGCGTGATGCGCTCGGCGCTGTCGAAGCTGTTCCGCGAGGAGAACGACCTCAAGCAGGTGATGAAGCTGCGGGTGATCTACGAGCTGCTTGAATCGATCACCGACCGCTGCGAGGACGTCGCGAACGTCATCGAGGGCATCGTTCTCGAGAACTCCTGATGGATACCGGCGCCGCGGCCCAGATGAGTCTGGGCGTCGTGATCGCGCTCGTGCTGGTCGCGCTCGCGTTCGACTTCATGAATGGCTTCCACGACGCGGCGAACTCAATCGCCACGGTGGTCTCGACGCGCGTCCTCAAGCCGTATCAGGCCGTTGCCATCGCCGCGACCTTCAATTTCATCGCGGTATTCGTGTTCCACCTCAGCGTGGCGAGCACCGTCGGCCGCGGAATCATCGACCAAGGCATCGTGGACCACTATGTCGTTTTTGGAGCGCTGATCGGCGCGATCTGCTGGAACATCATCACGTGGTACTACGGGATCCCGTCGTCGTCGTCGCACGCGCTGATCGGTGGGCTGGTCGGCGCCGCGGTGGCGAAGGCCGGCACGTGGGGTCTGCTGCCAGCCGGAATCCTCAAGACGGTGGCGTTCATCTTCATTTCCCCGATGCTCGGATTTCTCATCGGCTCCGCGCTGTTCCTGACGATCTCCTGGGTCTTCGTACGCTCGACCCCGAGCCGGGTGGATCGATTGTTCCGAAAACTCCAGCTCTTCTCGTCGTCTCTCTACAGCCTGGGACACGGCGGCAACGACGCGCAGAAGACGATCGGCATCATCTGGATGCTGCTCGTCGCGGCGGGAATCACGGGAAGCGACGAACCGGTGCCAAACTGGGTAGTGGTCGCCTGCTACGTCACGATCGGGCTTGGGACCATGTTCGGCGGCTGGCGCATCGTGAAGACAATGGGTCAGCGCATCACCAAGATTCGGCCGGTGGGCGGGTTCTGCGCCGAGCTTTCGGGTTCCATCGCCCTCTTCATCGCAACCGGGCTCGGCATTCCGGTGTCGACGACGCACACCATCGCCGGCTCGATCGTGGGCGTCGGCTCGACGCAATCGGTATCCGCGGTGCGCTGGGGCATCGCCGGCAACATCGTCTGGGCGTGGGTCCTCACCATCCCCTGCTCCGCCTTCATAGCCGGGGTGGCGTGGTGGGTCGGACGCCACCTGTTCTAGGGTCAGTGCTGGTGCTGGCCTGAGGCGGGTGCCGAGAGCGGCCGCACCTCGAAGTCGACCTTCACCTCGCCGGACTTTTCGAATTTCAGCGCCACGGGGACCTTGTCGCCTTCCTTGAGCGGCTTCTTGAGGTCGACCAGCATGAGGTGCGAGCCGTTCGGCTTGAGCTCGAACGTGCCCTTGGCCGGGATGTCATAGCCCTTGACCTCGCGCATGCGGACGATCTCGCCGTCCTTGGTGCTGACATGGGTTCCGACCTTCGCCGCCGCCTCCGACGAGGCTCCGACGAGCCGTTCCGGCTGCGGCGACTTGTTGAGGATGGTCATGTAACCCGCGGCCGTTTTCTGTCCCGGCGCCGTCGCGCGGATCCAGGCGTCGCGCACTTCCACCTGCCCGAATGCTGGAAGAGAAACGACAAAGGAAAGAACAAATAGGATGCACCTCATTTCCGATACTCCTCTTCCTGGAGCTTGCGCCAGAGGATCTTGCCGGTCGCGGTGCGCGGCAGCTCGTCGACGAACTCGACGATGCGCGGCACCTTGAACGCCGCCATCTTGCCGCGCGCCCACTCGATGATCGCCTGCGAATCCACCTTCCCCCGGTATTCCTTTTTGGGAACAACCACGGCTTTGACCGTCTCACCCCGGTAAGGATCCCGCGCGCCGATGACGCAGGCCTCCTGGATTGCGGGGTGCGCATACAGCATGGCCTCGACCTCGGCCGGCCAGACCTTGAAGCCGGCGCAGTTCAGCATGCGCTTGAGCCGGTCGGTGATAAAGAAATAGCCTTCCTCGTCGTAGTAGCCGAGGTCGCCGGTGCGGAAGAAGCGCTTCCCGTCGTGGACCAGGAACGCTTCGGCCGTGGCCTCGGGCTGGTTCCAGTAGCCGCGGAACACCTGGGGGCCATGGACGATGATCTCGCCTACCTGGTTGGACGTCAGCTCCACGAAGGTCTCCGGATCGATCACCCGCGCATCGGTATTGAAGAACGGAATCCCCGCGCACTGCCGCTTCGGCCGCTGCGGCGGATTGATGTGCGAGGGCGCCATGGTCTCGGACAGGCCGTAGCCCTCGACGAACGGCAGCCCGATCACCTCCTCGAGCTTGCGCGCGAGCGCTTCGGGCATGGCGGCGCCGCCGCCGCCCAGCACGCGCAGCGACGACAGGTCGTAGCTCGAAAGCCTGGGGTTGGATAGGAAGTCGACCATCATCGTGGTGATCGCCGACCAGTTCGTGACTCGCGCGCGCTCGATCTGCAGCGCGGCGCAGTCGCGGTCCCAGCGCGACAGGATCACGATCGTGGCCCCGAGATGCACCGGTGAATTCATTCCGGCCTGCATGCCGGTGACGTGGAACATCGGCAGTGCGCACAGCACCACGGCCGCGTCCTGCACGCCGCGCCAGTTGAGATAAGGCACCGTGGTCGCCTGGACGCTCGAGTGCGTGTGCATGCAGCCTTTCGGCTTTCCGGTCGTGCCGGACGTATAGGGCATCACCGCGAGGTCGTCCGGGCCCGCGGCATGCGGCGCCGGCGCGAGGCCGGCCTTGATCGCGTCCATCCAGGCCGAAGAATGTTGAGAACCTTTTAAGAAGCCCGGCAGCGGCAAATCGGTCTCTTCCGGAAGGTAATCGGCGTAGCTAGCGACGAGGATGTGCGCGACACCAAGCGGCCGGATCCGCGGAAGCACGTCCTGGCCGGCGATGGCGACGCGCGCCTGCGAATCGTCGACGTAATGGCTGAGCTCGTCGGCGAGATTCATCGGGTTCACCGGCACCACCACCGCGTCGGCGCGCAGGACCGCGTAATAAGCGATCACGAACTGGGGACTGTTCTGCAGGTATAGCAGCACCCGGTCGCCGCGCTTCACGCCGCAGCGCTGCTGCAGGAACCCGGCGAGCGCGTCGACTTCGCGCTTCAGGTCGCGGTAGGCGATGCGCCGCCCGTAGTAGTCGATCGCCGCGCGCTCGGGATGCCGCGCCGCGGTAGCCGCGAGGTTGGCGTACACGGTTTCGCGCGGCAGCTCGAGGGTCCTCGGCTGGCCCGGCGGCCAATGCGCGAAATGCCGGTCGAACATCAGATCTGGTAGCGGCGGACGGCTTCCTCGTTCCAGGTCATGCCGATGCCAGGCTTTGCGGGAGTGACGATGTTGCCCTCCTGAAGCGAGAAGGGCGTTTCGAGGATCGGGTTTGCCCAGTCCACATACTCGAGCCAGTGCGCGGTCGGCGTGACCGCTAGGAGATGGGCGCTGACCTCGGGAAAGAGATGGCTCGACATCTCGAGGCCGGCCGCCTGCGCGAGCGCGGCGGCGCGCATCCAGCCGGTGACGCCGCCGATGCGCTCGGCGTCGGGCATGACATAGTCGCAGGCGCCGGCGGCGAGCGCCTGCGCCATCTGCTCGGGACCCATGAAATTCTCACCGATCTGAATGGGCGTTTTCACTTCATCCCTCACCCGGGCGGTGCCTGCAAAATCGTCTGCCCTGACCGGCTCCTCGATCCAGTGCACGCCGCCTTCGTCGTCGATCATGCGGCCGCGCTCGAGCGCCTGCGCGACGGTGAGCCCCTGGTTGAAGTCGACCATCAGCGTGACGCCGGGACCGATCGCGCTCTTCACCGCCCTCAGCGCTTCACGATCTTCCTTCGCCGTCGAGCGGCCGACGCGCAGCTTCACGGCGCGAAAGCCTTCATCGACGAGCTCGGCAGCCTCCTGCGGCAGATCCTTCAGGGGAAGAAGCCCCAGGCCATTCGAGTTGTACGCGGGGATCGGGCGTGGCGCGCCGCCGAGAAGCTGCACCAGCGGCTGGCCGAGCGACTGGCCGAGCGCGTCCCACGCCGCCATGTCGATGCCTGCGATCGCGAAGAGCACGATGTTGTGCACTCCGAGCAACGCGTACTTGGCGCGGAGCTTGCGTTCGACCTCGTAGGGCGCGACGGCATCGCCTTTCACCATCTCGGCCATCGCCTCGACCAGGCTCGCGAGCGGCGCGAGATTGTGCCTGCCGACCGCGAAGAGATACGAGCGCCCGACGATGCCGCCGTCGGTCTCGAGGTCGAGTAGAAGCAGCGACGCCACGTTGACGAGCGCGATGCTGGTCTGCAGCGGGCGCTTCATCGGGACCGCCACCGCGCGGACGCGGAGATCGCGGATCCGAAGGCTCTTCATTGCCCTATTTCCCCTTGAACGCGGGCTTGCGCTTTTCCATGAATGCGCGCCGCCCCTCCTGGTAGTCGCCGCTCTTCGCACAGCGCTCGATCGCGGCCTTCATGTTCGCCTCGTCCGGAGCGCCCGACGCCTTCACGTACTCCTCGATGATGGTCTTGGAGTTGGCGATCGAAAGCGGCGCGTTTTCGCACAGCTGGTCGATGATCCGCGCCGCTTCGCTCTCCAGCTCCGCGTCGTGGAAGACCTGGTTGACGAGGCCCATCGCCAAGCCCTCCTCGGCGTTGTAGCGCCGGCCGAGGAACATGATCTCGCGCGCGCGGGCGTGCCCCACGGTCTCGATCAGGCGCTTGTGCCCTTCCACGTTGTAGGCGAGGCCGAGCTTCGCCGCCGGAATGCCGAACTGCGCCGAGCGGCCGCAGTAGCGCAGGTCGCAGGCAAGCGCGACCTCGAGGCCGCCACCCATGCAGAAGCCGTAGATCATCGCCACCGACGGCTTGCGCGAGTCCTGGATCGAATGCAGCACCTGGTCGAGCAGGCCGTCGTATTCGGCGACGGAGGACTTCTGCGCGCGGATCTCGTCGAACTCGGAGATGTCGGCGCCCGAGGCGAACGCCTCGCTGCCCGCGCCGCGGAACGCGACGCAGCGCACCTCGGAGTCGGCGTCGTACTGCGCCATCGCCCGCGGGATGCCGCGCCACATGGCGCCGTTGATGGCATTGCGCTTCGCCGGCTGATTGAACACGATCCAGCCGACCGCGCCGCGCTTTTCGACGATCAGGCTCATGGCTTCCCGGAGGGTCCGTAGATCGAAGGCACGGTGGAGCGCGGGTCGCGCGGCCCCCAGCGCCCTGCCTCGGCCTGGTGGAAGAAGCCCTCGACAAGCTGGTTGAAGAGCGCCGGCTCCTCGAGGTTGATGGCATGCCCGCTGCGCGGAAGGATCGCGAGCGCCGCAGTCGGGATGGCACGCTTCATGAGGAGGTTCACCTCGAGACAGGGCTCCTCTTCGTCGCCCGACATGATGAGCGTCGGCACCGTCATGCGCGCCATCTCGGCGGTCAGGTCGTAGAACGACGGCCGCCCGTTCTGCACCCCGAGCAGCGTATTCGCGGCGCCAAGCGCCGAGTGCTCCTCGAACTGGCGCAGGTACTCGGCAAAACCGCGCGGGTCCTTCACCTCGAGCTGCACGCGCTGCGGACCATGGCCGTACGTGGCCACGAAGTGCTTCATTCCCTGGCTGTGGATGACGTCGGCATTCTTCTTCGAGTCCGCCTGGAACTGGCGGTATTGCGCGGGGTGCGAGCCGTAGCCGCCGCCGGCGACCGTGATCGAGAGCGCACGCTTTCCGTAAGCCATGCCGAAATGCAGCGTGGCGAACGCTCCCATCGAAAGGCCGACCACGTGAGCCTGGTCGATCCTGAGCGCATCGAGCACGGCACGGATATCGTCGCGCGCGCGCGCCTGCGAATATCGCTCGAAGTCCTCCGGCACGTCGGAAGGCGGATAGCCGCGCGCGTTGTAGGCGATGCAGCGGTAGCGTCGCGAGAAGTGACGCACCTGGGGCTCCCAGCTGCGGTAGTCGCCGCCGAACTCATGAACGAACACGACCGGCGTGCCGGCGCCGGCCTCCTCGTAGTAAAGCTGGACGCCGTCGTCGGTAGTGAGCTTGGGCATGTGGCATTCTATGGCGATGAAAGCCGTTCTCTGCAAGCAGTACGGGCCGCCGGATACGCTCACGTTCGAAGAGTTGCCTTCGCCCAGGGCTGGAGCGGGCGAGGTGGTCGTGTCGGTCAAGGCCGCCAGCGTCAATTTCCCGGACGTCCTCATCATCCAGAACAAGTACCAGTTCAAGCCGCCCCTGCCTTTCTCGCCGGGCAGCGAGCTGGCCGGGGTGGTGAAGGAGGTGGGCGCGGGGGTCACGAACGTGAAAGCAGGGGACAAGGTCATTGCGTTCACGACCTACGGAGCGTTTGCGGAAGAGGTGAAAACCGAGGCCGGCCGGCTGCTGCCGCTGCCCGAAGGCATGGATTTCGCGAGCGGCGCGGCCTTCCTCCTGACCTACGGAACCTCGGACCACGCGCTGCGCGACCGCGGCGCGCTCAAGGCCGGCGAAACCCTGCTCGTGCTCGGCGCGGCGGGCGGCGTGGGGCTCGCCGCGATCGAGATCGGCAAAGCGCTCGGTGCGCGCGTCATCGCCTGCGCGTCGAGCGAAGAGAAGCTCGCCGTGTGCAGGAGCCACGGCGCCGACGCAGGCATCGACTATGCGAACGAGGACTTGCGCGAGCGCATCAAGGCGCTCACCGACGGCCGCGGCGTCGACGTGGTCTACGACCCGGTCGGCGGCCCCTACACCGAGCCCGCGTTCCGCTCGCTCGCCTGGCGCGGGCGCCTGCTCGTCGTCGGCTTCGCCGCCGGCGAAATCCCGAAGCTGCCGCTCAACCTCGCGCTGCTCAAGGGCGCCTCGGTGGTCGGCGTGTTCTGGGGCGACTTCGCACGGCGCGAGCCGCGCGAGTTCGCCACGAGCGTGCGCCAGCTCGGCGCCTGGTTCCGCGAAGGCAAGCTCCGCCCTCACGTTTCGCAGACCTTGCCGCTGCACAAGGCGGCCGAAGCGCTGAAGCTGATGGCCGCGCGGCAGGTGAAGGGCAAGCTCGTGCTGACGCCCGAGTAATGATCGAGCTTTCCTCCACACGCCAGGATGGGGCGCACCTGATCGCGTCCGAGGAGCTACTGCAAGACTGGCGCGGCCGCGCCTTGCGCATGGAAGAGGAAGTCGCCAAGGCGGTCATCGGCCAGCAAGGCACGCTGCGCCTCATCAGTGTGGCGCTGTTCGCGCGCGGGCACGTACTGCTCGAAGGCGACGTCGGGATCGGCAAGACCACGATCCTGCGCGCCTTCTCGCGTGCCGTCGGCGGCAGCTTCGAGCGCGTCGAAGGCACGGTCGACTTGATGCCGGCCGACCTCGTCTATCACACCTACGTCGATGCGGACGGCAAGCCGCGCATCGAGCCCGGTCCGCTGCTGCGACACGGGGAGCAGCTCGCCACGTTCTTCTTCAACGAGATCAATCGCGCACGCCCGCAGGTGCAGTCGCTGCTCTTGCGCGCGATGGCCGAACGCACCGTCTCGGCCTTCAACCGCGAATACCGCTTCCCGCACATGCTGGTCTTCGCCGACCGCAACCGCGTCGAGAGGGAGGAGACCTTCGAGCTGCCGTCTGCCGCGCGCGACCGCTTCATGTTCGAGCTGCGCATGCCCACACCGGCCGAAGTCGAGGTCCGGCGCTCGCTGGTCTTCAACCCGGATTTCCACGACGTCGACGAGCTGCTGCAGCGAGTGGCGCCCGGCGTGCTGCCGTGGCAGGAGCTCAACCGGATCGGCGCCGCGATTCAGCGGAGCGTCAAGGCAAGCGAGGCGCTCGAGCGCTACGTGCTCGACCTCTGGGACGCGAGCCAATCGCCGCAGCGCTTCGGTGTGCGCATCGATGGCGTGGACATGGACAAGCTGATTCTCGCCGGCGCCAGTCCGCGCGGCATGATGACGCTGGCGCGCGCCGCGCGCGTCGTCGCCTGGCTCGCGGGCCGTACCTATCTCGTGCCGGAGGACGTGCAGAGCATCGTGCCCTCGGTCCTGGGGCATCGCGTTTTCTTCACGCCGGTCTATGAGCTGCGGCGCTCGCAGATCGCCGACGCGCTGGTGGCGCAGATCCTGGAACGCGTTCCGACACCCCGCTAGCCATGGACGCGCCGCAGGAGTTCCACTACCGGCTTCCCTACCGCGTCGGCGGCTGGCGGCCCGGCGCGCACCCTGGAACGCGCCTCGGCGCGGGACAGGAATTCGTCTCGCATATGAGCCTGTACGCTCGCCCGGACCCGCGTCGGCTGGATTTGCGCGCAAGTCTGCGCGACTTGAGCAACGACTGGCTGGTCCGAGTGCATCGGCAGCGCGCCAGCGTGCCGGTGCACGCGATCGTCGATGTCTCGGCATCCATGGCGTTCGGGGCGCGCAAAACCAAGCTACAAGTCGCAGCGGACTTCGTCGAAGCGCTTGGCCAGAGCGCCGCTCGGGTGGGCGATGCGCTCGGGATGGTCGCCTTTGACGCCACGGAGCGCGCCGATTTGTTCGTGCCCGCGGTAGTGAGCCGCGGCGTCGGCGCGCTCATGGCGTCCATGCTGCGGCAAGCCGAAACCGGTGCACGCGGCTTCGAGGGACTCGAAACCGCCGCGCAGCGCATCGCCGGGCGGCGGGGCCTGGTCTTCCTCGTCTCCGATTTTCACTGGCCGCTCGAACGCCTGACCCCGTTCCTCCATTTCCTCGCGCACGCCCATGTCGTGCCGATCATCGTCTGGGATCCGGCTGAAATCGAGCCGCCGGCGCAGGATGCGCTCGCTACGCTGGGCGACGCGGAGTCCGGCGCGCGTCGCACGCTGTGGCTGCGTCCCAAGCTGCGCAGCCGGTGGCGCGACGCGGTCGCGCGCCGGCGGACGGAGCTCGACGGACTGTTCGCGGTGCGCGCGATCCGTCCGTTCTATGTCGTCGGCGCGTTCGACGCCGATGCGATGTCGCAGTATTTCCTGGAGGCGTCCGCGTGACGACAGCGCCGCGGATCGCGTGCGCCATGGCCGCGATCATCGTCGCGACCAGCGCCTACCCGGCGGCGACAGCGGTCGTCGAGCAGCCGCGCCCCTTCGGCTACGTCGTCGGCGATGTGGTGACGCAGCGCGTCCTCCTGGAGATCGGCGGGCACGGGTTTGCGCCCGCCGCGCTGCCGAAGGCGGAGCGCGTGAACGTCTGGTTGGAACGCCGCCCGGCCAGGATCGAGTCGCTGCCCGACGGCCATCGCTGGCTCGCCCTCGACTATCAGCTCATCAATGCGCCGCAATCCCTGACGACGGTGAATCTGCCGGCCTTCGAGCTGCAGAGCGCGCCAGACGGCGGGACCCTCAGGATCGCCGCATGGCCGATCAGCGTGAACGCGCTCACGTCCGGCGGCCCGGTCGAGCTGCGGCCCGACCGCCCTGCGCCAGCGATCGCCACCGCGCCGATCCGCCGGCAGATCGCCATCTGGTCGGGCGCGTTTCTGGTGGTGGTCGCCGCCTGGCTCGGCTGGCTCGCCTGGCGCAACTGGCGCGCCGCGGCGGCGCGGCCGTTTGCGCACGCGCTGCACGAAATGCGGCACTTCGACGGCACCGCACCGGAAGCGTGGCGAGCGTTGCATCGCGCCTTCGATCAGACCGCCGGCCGTGCGGTGCAGACCGCGACCCTCCCCGCCCTGTTCGAACGCGTGCCGCAGCTGCAATCGCTGCGCCCGGAGATCGAGCAGTTCTTCGCCCAGTCGAGGAAGTTGTTTTTCGGTGGCGGCTTGCCGGCCGATCGGATCTCGGCGCGCGCCCTGTGCGCGCAGTTGCGGCGTATCGAAAAGCGGATCGAGCCATGACCCTCGGCGTTGAGCTCGCGCAACCCTGGGCGCTGCTGCTGCTCACGCTGGCGGTTCTGCCGCTCTTGCGCCAGAGACGCGACACGTTGACCTTCTCGCATCTCGCATGGTTGCCGCGCGACCGCCTGGGCCAGCTCGCCGGATTCCTCTGGCGCGCCCTGGCGGTGACGGCCATCGCAAGCGTGGCGATCGCGCTGGCCGGCCCGGGGCGGCCCGAGACGCAGGTCACGCGGACCGGGTACGGCGCCGAGATCGTCGTGCTGATGGACCGCAGCCGCAGCATGGACCAGCGGATGCTGCCGAGCGACTGGCGGACGATCGATGCGCTCGACCTGCCCTACCAGGCCCGCTCCCGCGGGCCGGTCAAATCCCAGGTCGCGCGCGATCTGCTGGCGGACTTCGTCCGTCAGCGCCTCACGGATCGATTCGCGGTGATGTTCTTCAGCACCAACCCGTTGAATGTCGTCTCGTTCACCCAGCACGACGAAGTCGTGCTGGCGGCGATCGAGGCGGGCGGCGTCGGCCGCGGATTGGGCGACACCGACGTCGGTCGGGCGATGCTCGCGGCGATCGGCGAGTTCGAGCAGCGCCCGTACTCCGGCAGCCGGATCATCCTGCTCGTCTCCGACGGCGGCGCTCATCTCGACGACGCGACGCAACGTCGCATCCGCGCCGGCATGCTGCGCGATCGCATCGCGCTCTACTGGATCTACCTCCGATCGTTCAACAGTCCGACCCTCGATGCCGATGATCGCGGCAGCGAGGCGGTGCCGGAAATCGCGCTGCACCGCTTCTTCCAGACACTGGCGACGCCGTATCAGGCTTATCAGGCCGAGATCCCCGAGGACCTGGCGAAAGCCGTCGCCGATGTCGGCAAGCAGCAGAACCTGCCGCTCGATTTCGTCGAGCGCATTCCGCGGAAAGACTACAGCCGCTACTTCGTGGCGGCGGCGGCGCTAGCTTGTCTGCTGCTGCTCGCCTATCGGTCGGTGCTGCTCCGGAGCTGGGTGTGAAGCGCCGCACGATCCATGTCGCATTCGCTCTCGCGAGCGTCGCGCTCGGACTGGTTGCGGCATACCAGGGCTTGCGCTTGCACCGGGCCCAGCGGATCAACGACGCCATCGCAAGCGCGGCCACCATCGATGCGAACGTAGCAGAGGCGCGGTTCGCGCGCGCGCTGGCGCTCGCCGAGTCGGGCGACGCGGGAGCGGCGCTTGAAATCTACAAGGCGTTGATCCGGAGCGGCCGCGCCGACCTCGAGCGCGCGGCACGGTACAACGTGGGCAACCTGCATCTGCGCGAGGCCATGAAGAGCGGACCGGACGAGGCGGCGCGATCTTTGCCGCTCATCGAGCTCGCGAAGCAGAGCTATCGCGATCTGCTGCGGATCGACCCGGGCGATTGGGACGCGCGCTACAACCTGGAACGGGCGCTGCAGCTTGCCCCGGAGACCGAAGAGAGGGCGGCGACCGAGCCGCCGCAACCGCCGCAACGCGCGTTCAGCACCGCGCCGGGAAGGACCGAGCTGCCATGAGGCCGAGCGCACTCGCCGCGCGTGCATTCGACAAGCACTCGCGCGCGATCACGCTGGCGCTCGCGTTGCTGCTCGCTGCCTGGGCGATGCCGACTTTCAATCGCTCGCGCGCGACCTACGACTACCTCGTGGTCTTCGACATCACGCAGAGCATGAACGTCGCCGACTACGAGCTCGAAGGAGCGCCCGCCAGCCGTCTCGCGTATGCGCGCGAGGCGACGCGACGCGCGCTGCGCGATCTGCCGTGCGGTTCCCGGGTCGGGTGGGGTGCCTTCGCCGAATACCGCACCCTGCTCCTGCTCGCGCCGATCGAGGTCTGCGCCCACTACAGCGACTTGCTCGCATCGCTCGACAGGATCGACGGCCGCATGCGCTGGGGCGAGGCGAGCGAGGTTTGGAAGGGCGTACTTTGGGCGATCCGCGCGGCGAAGGAAACGCGCGGCGTGCCGAACGTCATTTTCCTGAGCGACGGACACGAGGCGCCGCCACTCGCCACCGGCGCGCACCCGCAGTTCGACGACGTGAAGCCGGGCGAAGTGCGCGGATGGCTCATCGGCGTCGGCGGCTACACGCCGCTGCCGATTCCGCGGACGGACGACGAGGGCAGGGTCATCGGCTACTGGCGCGCCGAGGATGTCGTGCAGACCGATGCCGGCGACGGCGGCGGGGCGAGCCGCGAGCATCTGTCCGCGTTGCGCGAGCGCCATCTGCGTGCGCTCGCGAAGGAAGTCGGCTTCGAGTACGCCCGCCTCGAGGGGCCGGCGTCGCTGAGCGACGCGATGCGCGATCCGCGCTTCGCCCGGCCGAGATCGGTGCCGATCGATCTCTATTGGCTGCCCGTGGTGGTGGCGCTGATGTTGCTCGCGCTGCGCTTTCGGCCGGAGCTGCGAATGCGCAAGAATGGAGGGGCCAGCTTGCATGCACGGAGGGAGGGCGGATGGGGGGCTCAAGGCATCGCGCAACGATAGCGGGAGCCGCGCTAGCGGTCATGACATCGGCCTTCGGCGCCGACGTGTTCGTCAACGGGGCTCGCCTCGAGGACTCGGCACGGCAGTCCCTCGAGCGCGGCTACGGCGTGCCGATCAAGCCCGGGCGGTACTGGTATGACTCGGTCTCGGGCGTGTGGGGTCTCGAAGGCGGGCCGGCCGAGGGGCAGATTCATCCAGGACTGCGTCTGGGCGGAACGCTCAAGCGCGACGCTTCGAAAGGCAGGACCGGCGTGATCGTCAATGGCCGTGAGCTGCACGCGCTCGATGTGGCCGCGCTGCAGCGCTGCGTCACGGTGATCCCTGGCCGCTACTGGGTGCTCGCCAACGGCGTCGGCGGCAAGGAAGGCGGCCCCGCGCAATTCAACCTCGCGGTGTTGTGCAAGAGCCGTACGTCGGGCAGCGGCTCGAGCACGAGCTGCGACAACTACGGGGGCGGCCAGTTCAACTGCAGCAATCCACGCACCGGCATCGGCATGATCGGCGAAGGCGGCGGCAGGGGCGCGGTGTTCGTCGACGGCAAGGTCATCATGACGCCGAACTAGGCGCTGCTCGAGCCGGGCCGGCTGCTGCGCAGATTCCCAAGGGAGATTCGATGCAAGACGCGATGGTTACGACGGCATTTTCGCTTCCGGGCTACAAGATCGTTCGCACCCTCGGGGTGGTGCGGGGCCTGACGGTCCGCTCGAGATCGATCATCGGAAATTTCTTCGGCGGCATCCAATCGATCTTCGGCGGCAACATCACGATCTACACCAACCTGTGCGAGCAGGCACGCGAAGAGACTTACAGGTTGATGTGCGAGCACGCCGAAAAGCACGGGGCGAACGCCATCATCGCCATGCGCTATGACGCGACCGAGCTCATGGCGGGACTTACGGAAGTGCTGTGCTATGGGACGGCTGTCGTCGTCGCGCGTGATTCCGGCTAGTCGACGTGCAAGGTAGCCGCAAGACAACCGCGCAGTCCTGATCGGCCCGTTAAGTGTCCCTTAAGAGAACGTTAAGCGTTCCTTAAGACGCGCTGTTGCAGGCTCCTCCGGCGTAGCAACCCGCATCGAGGAGGAGTTGCACTCATGGGCAAAGCGGTTTCGAAGGTCACCAAGCAGGTTTCTTCCAGTCGTCGCGCATCTCGTCGCAGGTTCCTCAAGTCGGCCGGAGTAGGCGCCGGGATCACCGCCCTCTCGTCGGTGGGCGCGGGGCCGTTGATCTTCGTCCGCGACGCCAAGGCGGCCGACAAGGAACTGAAGATCGTGCAGTGGAGCCACTTCGTGCCCGGGTACGACAAGTGGATCGACCAGTTCGTCCGGGACTGGGGCGCATCGAACGGCGTAAGCGCGACCATCGACCACATTCCGCACCTCGAGATCGCCGCGCGCATGGCGGCCGAGCTTTCTGCCCAGGCGGGTCACGATCTCGTCGGCATCAACGGATTCGGCCCGCACCTGTACCGCGATTCGGTGGTCGATCTGTCGCCGCTGATCGGGGAATTCGAGAAGAAATACGGCAAGGTCGGCGCCGTCGGCCGCAGCCTAGCCTACGACTCGCAGAACAAGCGCTGGCCGGCTTTTCCCGACTACTACATCAGCTTCCCGGGCCTGTATCGCAAGGATCTTTGGGACGAGATCGGGATGAAGCCCGATACCTGGGACGACCTGCGCAAGGGCGGCGCGAAGCTGAAGGCGAAGGGCCACCCGGTCGGCATCGGCATGGCGCACCACCAGGACGCGAACACGAGCTGGCGCAGCGTGCTCTGGTCCTTCGGCGGCGCGGTGCAGGACAAGTCCGGCACGAAGGTCACGCTCAACTCCAAGGAGACCCTCGAGGCGATCAAGTACAGCGTCGCCCTGTACAAGGAGGCGATGACGAGCGAGGTGCTGTCGTGGGACGACGCCTCCAACAACCGCTACATCCAGTCGGGGCGCGCCTGCTACATCCACAATCCGATCTCGGCCTACCGCACGACGCAAAAGACCAACCCGTCGGTTGCGGACAAGATCTACGTCTGGAAGACGCCCGCGGGTCCGGTGCGCCGCCTCGCGGCCGGGCAGCCCAATTCGTACGTGATCTGGAAGTTCTCCCGCAACCAGGAGGTGGCGAAGGAATTCCTGCGCTACTACGCCACGCACTGGGCCGACGCTTTCAAGGCGAGCGAGGGCTACAACAACCCGATGTTCGAGAACCTCGTGCCGAAGCCGATGCCGATCCTGTCGAACGACCCGACCTCGCATCCGGCCGACAAGCTGAAGATCCTGGAGACGGCGATCGAGTGGCACGACATCTACGGCTATCCGGGGCCCGACACGCCGGCGATCGACGAGATCGCCAACAACTTCATCATTCCCGACATGATGGCCAACGCCGCCACCGGGAAGATGACGCCCGAAGAAGCGATGAAGTGGGCCGAATCGGAAATCTCGGCCACCTTCAAGAAGTGGGCCAACCACAGCCACGCCTGACGCCCGCATGGGTCAGGTCATAGCGCGGCGATTGCGCAAGGAGTTCGGCGAGGTCGCCGCGGTCGACGGCGTCGACCTCGAGGTGCGCGACGGCGAGTTCATGGTGTTCCTCGGGCCGTCGGGGTGCGGCAAGACCACCATCCTGCGCATGATCGCCGGGCTCGAGCAGCCGAGCTCGGGCGACATCGTCATCGGCAACCGCGTGGTCAACGCGCTGCCGCCGCGCAGCCGCGGCATCGCCATGGTGTTCCAGGGCTACGGGCTGTACCCGCACCTGAAGGTGCGCGACAACATCGCCTTTCCGCTGCGCACCCAGGGCACGCCGCGCGAGGCGATCGAGAAGAAAGTGACCTGGGCCGCGAGCATCCTCGGCATCACGCGGCTGCTCGAGCGCAAGCCGCGCCAGCTCTCCGGCGGCGAGCAGCAGCGCGTCGCGCTGGCGCGCGCCCTGGTGCGCGAGCCCACGGTGTTCCTGCTCGACGAGCCGCTCTCCAATCTCGACGCCAAGCTGCGCACCAGCGCGCGCAACGAGATCAAGGAGTTCCAGCGCGGCGTGCGCACCACCACGATCTACGTCACGCACGACCAGGTCGAGGCGATGGGCCTGGGCGACCGCATCGCCGTGCTCGAGCACGGCAAGCTGAGGCAGGTGGGCACGCCGTCGCAGATCTACGAGGACCCGGCGGACACCTTCGTCGCCACCTTCCTCGGGGCGCCGCCGATGAATCTGCTGGAGCGCGGCGAGCTGATCGAGGGCTTCCGGCCGGAGAACTTCCTGCACCAGGATCTGCAGCAGAAAGGCATCCAGTCGGCGCGCTATGCGTTCACGGTACAGCGCATCGAGTACCTGGGAAACGAGCGCATTCTCTACGGGCTCATCGACGGGCAGAGGAACGGAGCCGAATACACCGCTCGAATGTCGTCGCACGTGTCCGAGCCCGTCCTGCGCGAAGGCGAGACCTATCCCTTCACGGTGCACCCGAAGAATCTGAAGTACTTCGACAAGTCCACGGGCAAGCGGCTGCCCCCGGCCAGAAACGAAGGCCGGGCATGAGCGCCGACTTCGCCGCGATTGCCCCGCCGAGCGCCAGGCGCGTGCGCTGGTCGCTCGACCACGCCGACTTCCTCGGCTCGCTCCTGGTCGCGCCGGCGATCCTGTTCATCGTCTGCCTGGTGGCGGTGCCGTTCTTCCTCGCCATCTACTACAGCCTGAGCGCGTACAACATGGGCACGCTCAGCTTCTCGTTCGTCGGCCTGGACAACTTCATCGCCGTGACGAAGAGCGAGATCTTCCGCCGCTCGCTGATGAACACGCTGCTGTTCACCTTCGCTTCCAACGCCATCGCGCTTGTCCTGGGGAAAATCGCGGCGCTGCTCCTGCTACGCGAGTTCCGGGGCCGCACGCTGGTGCGCTGCCTGCTGATCCTGCCCTGGGCGGTGCCGGTGGCGCTCGCGGCAATCACCTGGCGCTGGATGCTCGACTCGATGTACAGCGTGATCAACTGGGTCCTGGTGCATTCGCACCTGGTCCCGGCCTACGTCTGGCCGAACTGGCTGGGCGAGGAGACGCTGGCGATGATCTCGATCATCGTGATCCAGGCCTGGCGCCTGTTCCCCTTCTCCGCGATCATCTTTCTCGCCGGACTCACGTCCGTGCCGAAGACCATCATCGACGCGAGCTACGTCGACGGCGCCGGCTACTGGCGCCGGACCTTCCAGATCGTGCTGCCGGTGATCCTGCCGATCATGATGGTGGCGATGCTGTTCGGCCTGGTGTTCACGTTCACCGACATGAGCGTGGTGTACCTCGTCACCAAGGGCGGCCCGACCAACAGCACCCAGGTGCTCGGCTCGCTCGCCTTCCAGGTCGGCATCCTGTCGGGCGACGTCGGGCGCGGCGCGGCGATCTCGCTCTACTTCTTCCCGTTCCTGCTGGTGGCCACTTTCTTCCTGCTGCGCTATCTGCGCCGCCGCGAGATCTGACCTTGAAAGGCTTTTTTCAGAAGAGCGGCTTCGTCGGCGCGCTCGCCGGCATGCTCCTCTTCGCCGCCTTCCCCTTCTACTGGATGGTGATCACGGCGTTCAAGCGCGACAGCGACCTTTACAACCTGGACTTCAACCCGTTCATCTTCAACGAGAAGCCGACGCTCGAGCACATCGACCTGCTGTTCAACCAGACGGCGTTTGTCCGGTGGGTGGAGAACTCGCTCATCATCGGCCTGGTCGTGGTGGCGATCACCCTGGTGACCGCAGTGCCCGCCGGCTACAGCCTGGCGCGCATGGGCGGGCGCAAGGCGGAGAACCTCGGCATCGGCATCTTCCTCACCTACCTCGTGCCGCCGACGCTGCTCTTCCTGCCGCTGTCGCGCGTGATCTCCCTGCTTGGCTTGCAGGACTCGTTGTGGTCGCTCGCGCTGGTGTATCCGACGTTCACCATTCCTTTCTGCACCTGGCTGATGATGGGCTTCTTCAAGTCGGTGCCGAAGGCGATCGAGGAGGCGGCGATCGTCGACGGCTGCAGCCTGCTCGGCGCGTTCGTGAAGGTGATCCTGCCCGTGTCGGTGCCCGGAATCCTGACCGTCGTCATCTTCACTTTCACGCTGACGATGCAGGAATTCATCTACGCGCTGACGTTCATTTCCACCGAGTCGCAGGTGCCGGTGACGCTGGGGGTCGCCACCGATCTCGTGCGCGGCGACATCTTCTACTGGGGCTCCCTGATGGCCGCGGCGCTGATCGCGAGCGTCCCCTTCGCGATCCTCTACAACATGTTTCTCGATCGCTTCATCATGGGAATCACCGGCGGCGCGATGAAGTAGGGACCGCCTTCAGCACGGCGGCGTGCCGTCGCCCTCACCCAAGGGCCGCTGCATGAGGACGCTGTCGACCCAGCGGCCGAACTTGAAGCCCGCCGAGCGCAGCGTGCCGACGCGCAGGAAACCGGCGCTCGCGTGCAGGCCGATCGAGGCCGCGTTGGCGCTGTCGCCGATCACCGCGATCATCTGGCGGTAGCCGAGCGTTTCGCAGCGCCGCACGAGCTCGGCGAGGAGCGTCCTGCCGATGCCCCGCCCCTGGGCGTCGGGGCGGATGTAGACCGAATCTTCGAGCGCGTAGCGGTAGGCGGAGCGTGCGCGGTACAGCGTGCAGTAGGCGTAACCCGCCACCATGCCGCCGAATTCGGCGACCAGGTACGGCAGGCCGCGGCCGGTCACCTCGTCGTAGCGCCTGCGCAGCTCGGGCGCCGACGGCGCCTCCTCCTCGAACGAAGCGAGTCCCTTCAGGACATGGTGGGCGTAGATCGCGTGGATCTCGCCGATGTCGTCCGGCGTCGCCGGCCGCACCTGCACCAGCTCACCGAGAATAATCCGGCTCCTCCCGGTCGAGAATGCGCTTGAGCGCGCTGAAGTGCGCACCGGCGTACTTCGGCGCGTCGGCGAGCAGCAGCCGGTAGGTTTCGCGCACCACCTCGGGCCGCACCGGGCGCAGCTTCCCGCCCATGGATTTCGCCAGCACCTGGAGCCGGCAGGCGCGCTCGAGGTAGTACAGGAGGTCGAATGCTTCCGCGATCGAAGGGCCGATCACGATGACGCCGTGGTTGGCGAGGAACATCACCCGCTTGCGTCCGAGCGCGCGCGCCAGGCGGTCGCCTTCGGCGTCGTCGACCACGAGGCCGTTGTAGGTCTCGTCATAGGCGATGTCATCGTGGAAGCGCAGTGCATTCTGCTCGACCATCTCGAGCCGGCCGTTCTCGATCAGCGTAAGCGCGGTCGCGTACGGCATGTGCGTGTGGAGCACGCAGGCGGCGGCGGGGTTGGCGAGGTGGATGCGCGAGTGGATGTAGAAGGCCGTCTTCTCGAACTCGCCGCCGCCCTGGAGCACCCGGCCCTCGGCGTCGAGCATGAGCAGGTTCGAGGCGCTGACTTCGCTCCAGTGAAGTCCGTAACGGTTCAGAAGAAACCGCACGCCATCGCGCATCTGACCCGGAATCATGTAGCTGAAGTGATTGCAGACGCCTTCGTGCAAGTCGAGGCGCACCGCCAGGCGGAAGGCCGCCGCGAGATCGACCCGCGCCGCCGCGACGTCCAGCTCGTCCATCGTTCCCATGCGCGGATTATAGTGTGCGGATGAAAAAGCCCCTGTTGGCGCTGCTGGTGGCGCTGGTTGTGGTCGCGTGCTCCAAGGTGAACCAGGAGAACTTCCTCAAGGTCCAGGAAGGGATGAGCGAGGAAGAGGTGATCTCGCTCCTCGGCCGGCCGACCGAATCGAACAGCGTGAATGTCCTCGGGGTTTCCGGCACCGCCTCGCGCTGGGTCGCGGGCGACACCGTGGTCACGGTGCGCTTCGTGAACGGCAAGGTCGCCTTCAAGAGCTTCGACAAAGCCGGCGACAAGGGGAAGTAACAGGGCAAACAAAAAGGGCGCCCGAGGCGCCCTTTGAAAAGAGCCTGGCGCGGATCAGTTGCAGCCGCGCAGCAGGAAGATTGCGAACAGCACCGGGATTGGCACGCCAAGGGCCCACAGAAGGATGTACCCGAGCTTGCCTTCCTGCTTCCTGCGCCATTGCTGCAGCTTTTCCATATCGCCTCCAAGGTGAACGAGCGGACAGGGAGAGGCAGCAATGGCCGTGCCAACGTCGACCAGCGTTGTCGGGAAAGGCCTTACTCGGGCTGCAGCTGCGCCGCCTTCATGACGCGCTCGGTATTGGCAACATCCTGCGCGAGGAACTTGCGGAACTCCTCCGTGTTGCCCGGGAAGAGATCGGCGCCCTGGCCGGCGAGTCCATCGCGCACCTCGGGCGTGGCCAAGGTTTTTGCCATCGCGGCCTGCACCCGCTCGATCACGGCTCGCGGGGTGCCTTTGGGCGCGATGAGACCTGCCCAGCCGTTGAAGTCGTAGCCGGGGACGGTCTCCGCGATCGGCGGCAGCTCGCCGAGAATCGCCGAGCGCCGCGGCAAGCTTTGGGCGAGGACGCGCAGACGCCCCGCTTTCACCTGCGACATGGCCGCGGGCGCGGGAGTTAGCGTCCAGTGCGTCTGCCCAGCCGCGACCGAAGCGACCGAAGGCCCGCCGCCTTTGTGGGGAACGTGCAGCGACTCGAAGTTGCCCATCGTCATGAGAAGCGCCCCGGCGAGGTGACTCTGCGAGCCGACGCCAGCGGACGCCATGTTGATGGAGTCGCGGTGGGCGCGCGCGTAGTCGATGAGCTCCTTGACGCTGTTCACCGGAAGCTGCGGGTTCACGACCAGCACGTTGGGCGTGATTGCGAAGGTCCCGATCAGCTCGAAGTCCTGCGCCGTGTCGTAGGGCCGGACTTTCTTGAGGAGCGGCGCGATCACGCCCGAGCCGTTGGACACGGTGATCAGCGTGTAGCCGTCGGGCGCGGCTTTCCTGCCGACGTCCATGCCGATCAGGCCGCCCGCGCCGTCGCGGTTCTCGACCACGACGCTCGCCCCGCCCAGCGCTTCTCCGAGGCGGTTGCTGAGGATACGGGTCATCGTGTCGACCGAGCTCCCCGGCGCGTTCGGGACAAGGATGCGGATAGGCCGGTTGGGATAGTCCTGCGCCCATGCGCCAACGGCGGCAGCCGCGAAGAGCAGGCCGAAAAGCTGCTTCTTGATGGTATTCACGTTTTTATCCTCCTGCCAAAATAGTGCCATGGAACCGAACACGCAGAAAATCGAATCGCTGGTGCGGCAGCTCCTGGTGGAGCTGGGCGAGGACCCCGACCGCGAAGGCTTGCAGAAGACGCCGCTGCGCGTGGCCAAGGCGCTCGCCTTCCTCACCCACGGTTACCGCACGGAGCCCGAGGCGGTGATCAACCAGGCGCTCTTCACCCAGACCACCAGCGGAATGGTGATCGTGAAGGACATCGAGCTCTACAGCCTGTGCGAGCACCACATGCTGCCGTTCTTCGGCCGCTGCCACATCGGCTACATCCCGAACGGCAAGGTGTTCGGCGTAAGCAAGCTCGCGCGCCTGGTGGACGTCTACGCGCGGCGTCTCCAGCTCCAGGAGCGGCTCACCGACCAGATCTCGCAGGTCATCATGGAATCGGTCGACGCCAAGGGCGTGGGCGTGATGATCGAGGCGCGCCACCTGTGCATGATGATGCGCGGGGTGGAGAAGCAGAACTCCACCATGCTCACCTCGTCGGTGCTCGGCGTGTTCCGCGACCACCTCGCGACACGCGAGGAATTCCTGTCTCTCGTAGCACGACCGTGAGAAAATCGGGGTCAGACTCCGATTACCCAGACCCCGACTACCATTTGTTTCGCAGTTCCCGGAGCTTGAGAAACACCGTGCGCGGGTCGGGCGTTTCCGGAAGATCCGGAAACGCCTCGCGCAGCTTCGCGATCACGCTCGGGCTCGTGAGGCGGAAGAAAGTGTTGATCTCGCGCTCGACTGCCAGCGTGGACACGTAGGCGCGGCTCGGATCCTGCCCCTTCAGCTTCTCGAGCATCGCCTGCGCGCGGCGGTTGTCGGGCTCGCGGCTCAGCGTGAAGCGCAGGTTGTTCTCGATGTAGTCGTGCCCTGGATAGATGAGGGTGTCATCCCTGAGCTTGGCCAATTGCTGTGAGAACGTGTCGAAGAGCGCCTCCGGATGCCCGCCGTTGTGGCAGTTGCCCGCGCCCGCGTTGAAGAGCGTGTCCCCGGAGAAGAGCGCCGGCTGATCGGTTCGGGACAGAAGGCACACGTGGCTCATGGTGTGGCCGGGCGTGTCCAGGGCTTCGAGCTCCACCGTTCTGCCGACCTTGATCACGTCGCCGGCGCTCAAGCCGCGCGCCATCTCCGGAATCCTGTCCCTGGCGTTCTTGTGCGCGATGACCGTCGCGCCGGTCTTCTGCGCGAGCGGCACGTTGCCTCCGGTATGGTCGCGGTGCTCGTGCGTGTTCAGGATCTGGGTGATGTCCCAGCCCTCGCGCTTGGCCGCCGCGAAGCACTTTTCGTGGTCCAGCGGATCGATCGCGAGCGCCTCGCCGGTCTCGGCGCAGGCGATCAGGTAGTTGAAGTTGCGGTAGGCGTTGCCGGTCCAGACCTGTCTTACGATCATGCCCGCTATTTAAGCAGCTTCCGCAGGACGTGGCGGCGGTTGCGCGTAAAAGGCCGCACCTGCGAAGGCCAGCGGCCGGCCTCGACCGCCTTAGCCCAGCCCTCGCTCGTCAAGACCTCGGCGCTTTCGAGCTCGTAGTACGCGCTGTAGCGCGGCTCGCCTTCGGCGACGATGGTCTTTTTCTCGCCGCCGAGGAACATGGTGAGCGGCTCGCTCACCCCGCGCCGGACCGACAGCACGCCCGGCACCTTGAGGAGCGCGGGGACATGCTCGGTGTCGTAGACCTCGTTGAACAGCGCCTCCTTGGCGGGGTCCACGTCCATGCTCGCAATAAAGAGGTATTTCGCTTTTCCGGGCATCCTTCTCTCCTCTGTTCAGTCCTGACCTACTATACGGCAATGGCCAAGGTCGACGCGCAACCCTACGAGTTCGAGTTCGAGCCGACAAGCACTGCACTGGTCATCATCGACATGCAGCGCGACTTCGTCGACCCGGGCGGCTTCGGCGAGGCGCTCGGCAACGACGTCTCGCTGCTGCGCAAAGCGATCGCGCCCACGCGCAAGGTACTCGACGCGGCGCGCCGCCGCGGGATGCTCGTGATCCATACGCGCGAGGGGCACCGCCCGGACCTTTCCGACCTGCCCGCGAGCAAGAAGCTGCGCGGCAGGCTGAAGAACGGCATCGGCGACCCCGGACCGATGGGGCGCATCCTGGTGCGGGGCGAATACGGCCACGACATCGTCGACGAGCTCAAGCCGGCGCCGGGCGAGCCGGTAGTCGACAAGCCCGGCAAGGGCGCCTTCTACGCCACCGACCTCGACTCGATGCTGCACAACCGCGGCATCCGCCAGCTGGTGGTGTGCGGCGTCACGACGGAGGTGTGCGTGAACACGACCGTGCGTGAAGCGAACGATCGCGGCTACGACTGACTGGTGCTCGAGGACTGCGTCGGCTCGTATTTCCCCGAGTTCCAGGCCGCGGCGCTCGCCATGATCAAGGCCCAGGGCGGCATTTTCGGTTGGGTCAGCGACTCGAACAAATTTACCGAAGCGCTGAAAGGGAGAACATGACAAACGCAGCGGCGGCAAGGGGAGCGGCAGCAGGCGAGGTCCGGTGGTGGGTCGCCGGCGACTGGAACGGATTCTTCGGATTGTTCACCAACGTGGTGCTCAACGTGATCGTGCTCACGGGATTGTGCCTGGGCGTGGTCAACCTGCCTGCCGACACGGTGTTCGGGCGCATTCTGCCGGCGCTCGGCATCGCGCTGCCGATCGGCAACCTCTACTACGCGTACCTCGCCTACAAGCTCGCGCAACGGGAGGGACGCACCGACGTCACCGCGATGCCGTACGGCCCGAGCGTGCCGCACATGTTCATCGTGGTGTTCGTGATCATGCTGCCGGTCTACCTCAAGACGAAGGACCCGCTGCTCGCCTGGCAGGCGGGGCTCGCCTGGGCCTTCATCATCGGCGTCATCGTGCTCGCCGGGATCTTCTTCGGCCCGTGGGTGCGAGCGCACACGCCGCGCGCGGCGATGCTCGGCACGCTGGCCGGCATCTCGATCGCGTTCATCTCGCTGCGGCCCGGGTTCCAGATGTGGGAGGTGCCCTGGATCGCGTTCATCTCGCTCGCCATCGTGCTCATCAGCTGGACCGCGAACACCCGCCTGCCTTTCGGGCTGCCGGGCGGCCTCGCCGCGGTCATCGTCGGCATCGTGGTCGGCTGGATCGCGTACTTCGCGGGCTGGAGCGACGTGGTGAAGGCCGAGCAGGTGCGGGCTTCCTTCGTCCAGTTCGGTCTGCACCTGCCGTTCATCGGCACGGAAGTCTGGCGCGGCCTCGCCGACGTGGCGCCGCTCCTCGTCACCGCGATTCCGCTCGGCATCTATAACTTCACCGAGGCGATGAACAACGTGGAGAGCGCGTCGGCCGCGGGCGATTCCTACGACCTGCGCAAGATCCTCGCCGCGGACGGTATCGGCGCCATCGCCGGCGCGATGCTCGGCAGCCCCTTCCCGCCGGCCGTATACATCGGCCATCCTGGCTGGAAGGCGGTCGGCGGCCGCATCGGCTATTCGCTCGCGACCGGCGTGGTGATAGGGCTGGTGTGCTTCCTCGGCCTCACGGCGCTCCTGCTCGCGGTCGTGCCGCTCGTGGCCATCCTGCCGATCCTGCTCTACATCGGCCTCGTCATCGGTGCCCAGGCCTTCCAGGCTTCGCCGCAAAGCCACGCGCCGGCGGTGGTGCTCGCCATCATCCCTAACGTCGCGGCGTGGGGCCAGCTCCAGGTGGACAGTGCGCTCAATGCGGCCGGCACCTCGGCCGCCCAGGTCGGCGCGGGCAAGCTCGCCGGTTCCGGGCTCGTGTATCACGGCATGGAGCTCCTCGGCGGCGGCGCCGTGCTCGCGGGGCTGGTCCTCGGCGCGCTCGCCGCGTTCATCATCGACCGCAGGCTCAAGGAAGCGGGCCTGTGGGCATTCGCCGGCGCGGTGCTCGCGTTCTTCGGCTTCATCCACGGCTCGCAGCTCGGATGGGCAGTGTCGCCGCAGGTCGCTCTCGGTTACGCGCTCTTCGGCGCGGTGTGCCTCGCCGCTGCCATGCAGTCTCAAAAAAATCCAGTTTGAGTGATGGCGTTCGCGATCATCAACGGCATCCGGGTCCATTACTTAATCCAGGGTTCGGGGCCGCCCCTCCTGATGTTCGCTCCTGGCGGGTTCCGCTCGGTGATCTCGCGCTGGACCGCGCAGGGCGGCAAGCGCGAATGGAAGGAAATGGACGGCCTCGCCGCCCTGTCGCGTCACTTCACCTGCATCGCCTACGACCGGCGCGAGTCCGGCCTCTCCGGTGGGCGTGTCGAGCCGCTCACCTGGGATCTCTACGTGCAGGAGGCGAAGGGGCTGCTCGATCTCGCCGGCGCATCCGAGGCCCATGTCCTCGCAAGCTGCATGGGCGCGGCGCTCGCGCTCGCGTTCGCGGTGCGCCATCCCGAAGCGTGCAAGAGCCTGCTGCTGCACTGGCCGGTCGGCGGCTTCCGCTGGGTGATGAAGGGCCACACGTTCTTCCGGCGCCACCTCGACTTCGTGCGTGCCAATGGTCTCGAAGCCGTAGTGGCGCGTGCGCGGGAGGGCGAGAATTTCTGGCTCGATCCGGAGATCGGGCCCTGGGGCTCGCCCGCCGCGGTTTATCCAGATTTTGCTAACAACCTCATAAGGGAAGATTTGCGTCGTTACCTGGAAATTGCAGAGCGAAGCCGCGACGCGCTGTTCAACGACACCATGCCTTCGGGGGCGAGCGGCGACGAGCTGATGAAGATCAGGACGCCCGCGTTCATTCTTCCGGGCAACGATTCATCGCACGCCTATTCGGCGTCCGTGGCGCTGAAGGAGCTGATGCCGGAGGCTACGCTGTGGGACCTCCTCCCCGAGCGGCAGAACGGCCGCAATACGCTCGATGAAATCCTGCGCTTTACCGCCTACCTCGAGAGCCGCGAGAGCGCGCGCTCGTAGTACGAAAGATCGAAGTACTTCTCCGGCGCGGCCGGCGCGCGGCCGCCCTCCATCTCGGCGCGAAGCGCGAGCATGTTGTCGAACCCTTTGCGGTCGAAGCGCGCGTCGGGAGTGAAGCCGCGCGCCGGATCGGCGAGCAGGTGCCAGGTGCGCTCGGCGATGTCGCGGGAGAGCTTGAGCCTCTCCATCAGCAGGCCGACCGCCTCGTCGCGGTTCCCGGTCTGCAACGACCAGCGCAGCGATTCCACGTACGCGGCGATGAAGCGCTCGAGCAGCGCGGAGTTGGCCTTCGCCCACGCCCGCTGCACAAAGGCGCCGTTCGCCTGGTAGGGGCCCAGCATGTCGACCGTGCTTCCCAGGCTTTTCAGGCCGAGCTGCTCGGCCTGGATCGTGAACGGGAGGTTGAGGATCGCGGCGGCGTTCTCCTTGTCGCTCGCCATCGCCTTGAGCCGTAGCTCGCCGCGGCCGACGGGCTTCACGACGTAGTCCCTGCCCTCCGTAAGGCCGTGCTTGAGGAGAATCTTCTTCGCGAGCAGCGCATACGCGGTATCGGGCGCATCCACGACCAGGATCCTGCCGCGCAGGTCTACGAAGGACCGCACGTAGGGCTGCACGAAAAATTCGTTCATGCCGCTGTCGCCGCCGGTTACGATCACCACGTCCTGCCTTGCCACCTCGACCATGGCGACCGCGTTGTCGACCGCGGCCAGCGCGATGTCGATGGTCCCCCCGGCCAGGCCTTCTCTCTGCCTGGTCGAGTTCTCGGTGAAGGAAAGCTCCACCGCGAGGTCGTGACGGGCAAAGATGCCCTTGGCCACTCCGGCGTGCAGCGGCAGCGCCTTCGCGTTCGGGAACGCGTTGACGCGGAGAAGCTGCGGGTCGGCCGCGATGACTTCGAACGAGATGAGGAAAACGGCGAAAAACGCGAGCCGACGTTCCATGAGCGGCAGGGTACTAGAATTCCGCCGATGCCGAACCTGCTCAGAGCGATCACCGCGCTGTTCCTCCTCCACGGGGTCGCAATCGCTGCGTCTCCAGAGCCGAGTGCGCTACAGGCACCTGCCGGCTATCCCTCGCGTCCGATCCGGCTGATCGTCCCATTCCCGCCAGGCGGTTCCACCGACATCCTCGCCCGCGCGCTCGGCGACAAGCTCGCGCAGGGACTCGGCCAACCGATCGTGATTGACAATCGACCCGGCGCAGGCGGCTCGATCGGCGCCGAAGCCGTAGCGCGCGCGGCCCCCGACGGCTATACGCTGATGATGGGGCACCTCGGCACGCTCGCGGTGAACCCGGCAATCTACAAGAACCTTCCGTACGACCCGCTAAAGAGCTTCGCGCCGGTATCGCTCATGGCCATCGTGCCGAGCGTGCTGGTGGTGAACCCGTCGCTCCCAGTCAAAAGCGCGGCGGAGTTGATCGCCTATGCGAAAGCTCATCCTGGCAAGCTCGCCTACGGCTCGGCGGGAAGCGGCAGCACCTCTCACCTGACCACCGAGTACTTCAAGCTCGTCACCGGGATAGACATCCTGCATGTGCCCTATAAGGGGGTTGGCCCGATGCTCACCGACCTCGTATCGGGGCAACTCTCGGTGGGGCTGAACGGCGCGCCGGCGGTCATGCAGCACGTCAATGCCGGACGGCTGCGCGCGCTCGCGGTCACGAGCCTCAAGCGCCTTGAAGCACTGCCGGGGGTGCCGACGCTAGACGAAGCGGGCGTGCACGGGTTCGACGCCTCCGGCTGGTACGGCGTGGTCGCGCCGGCGGGCACGCCGCAGGCGATCGTGGCCAGGCTCAACGGCGAAATCGGCAGGGCGATGCAGACGCCCGAGCTGCGCACGCGCCTCGACAGCGAAGGCGCCCTGCCCGCGCCGGGAACGCCCGAAGAGTTCGCGGCGTTTATCCGCGCGGAGATCGCGCGCTGGGCGGCGGTCCTGAAGCGGGCCGGGGTGCAGGCGCAGTAGCCGCCGTCAGCGCACGACTCATCTCACTAGCTTGACGCCGGCCTCCTGCAGGATGCCGCGCATGCGCCCGGTAAATTCGTCGTAGAACTTGGTGAGCCCGACCGCATCCTGGTAGCCGTCCTCGAACTGGTTGTCGGCCAGGAATTTCTGCCACGAGGCAGTCTTCGTAAGCTTCTGGAACACGTCTTCCCAGTAGGCGACGTTCTCCTTCGGGATCCCGGGCGGCGCCACCACGCCGCGCACCTGCGGCACCGCCGGGATGTCGAAGCCCGCTTCCTTCAGCGTCGGCACGTTCGGGAAGCCGGACAGGCGCTTCTCGGTCACCTGCGCCAGCACGCGCATGTTGCCGGCGCGGATGTGCTCGCCGGCCTCGGCCGGCTCGATCACCATCATGTTGACGTGGCCGCCGAGCAGCGCGGCGATGCGCTCGCCGCCGCCGGGAAAGGAGATGTAGGCCCACTGCGCGCCGGTGTGCTTCTGCAGGAGCTGGCGCACGATGTTGTCGCGGCTCGTGACCGAGCCGCCCGACTGCTTGAGCTGTCCCGGGCTCTTCTTCGCGGCCGCGACGAAGTCCTGCAGGCTCTTGTAGGGCGCGTCGGCCTTGACCGCGATCACTGCGGGCTCGAGCACCAGGCGCGCGATGGGCGTGAGGTCCCTCAGGGTAACCTTGGCTTCAGCGCTGGTGAGCGGCCCCGTGAGCCACACGCCGGTGAAGAAGCCGATCGTGTTCTGGTCGCCCTTCTTCTCGGCGAGATAAGCCGCCGCAACCGCACCGTTGCCGCCGGGCTTGTTGACCACCTGCATGCGCACCGGCAGCAGCTTCTCCTTCTCCATCATGAGCGCCACGGCGCGCGCCAGCACGTCGCTGCCGCCGCCCGGGCCGGTGTGCACCACTGCTTCCACCGTACGGCTGGGCTTGAACCCTTGCCCCTGCGCGGGCAGGTGCAGGCCGCCGAGCGCGGCGAGCGCCGCGGCGGCAGATACGATTCGCAATTTCATCGAGCACTTCCTCCTTTGGTTACTCGAGCACCTGCAAACGCCAGGCGTTGAGCTTGTTGAAGAGCGGAATGAGCAGGATCAGCACCGCGAGCGCCAGCATCGCCGCGCAAATCGGCCGGGTCGCGAGGATCGCAAGATCGCCCTGCGACATCATCAGCGACTGGCGCAGCGCGCGCTCCATCCCGCCGCCGAGGACGAGACCCAGGATGAGCGGCGCCGCCGGGTAGTCGAGCTTGCGCATGAGATAGCCGAGCACGCCGAAGGCGACCACGAGCGAGACGTCGAAGAGGCTTCCCGATACGCTGTAGACGCCGACGATCGAGATGCCGAGGATCACCGGGTAGAGCACGTACCCCGGCGTGCGCAGCACCTGCGCGAAAAGCGGCACCAGCGGCAGGTTGAGGACCAGCAGCATGACGTTGCCTATGTACATGCTCGCCACGAGACCCCAGAAGAGGTTTGGGTTCTCCGAGATGAAGAGCGGCCCCGGCTTGAATCCCCACAGCACGAGCGCCGCGAGCAGCACGGCCGTGGTCCCCGAGCCCGGGATCCCGAGCGTGAGTAGCGGCACGAGCGCGCCGCCGGTCTCCGAGTTGTTCGCGCCTTCCGGGGCGGCGACGCCCTCGACCGCGCCCTTGCCGAATTCCTCGGGACGCCGCGACACCGCCTTCTCGACGCCGTACGAAATGAACGAGGCGATGGTCGAGCCCGCGCCGGGAAGAACGCCGATCAGGAACCCGAGCACCGAGCCCTGCACGAACGCGAAGCGGCAGTCCTTCAGGTCCTGGAGCGTCGGCAGCAGGTTGCGCAGGCCTTTCGGTACGGGCAGGGAACCGCTTTCGCCGCGCCCCTCCATGCATGCCAGCACCTCGCCGAGCGCGAACACGCCGATGGCGACCACCACGAAGTCGATGCCCGAGAGGAGCTCCAGTTGTCCGAAGGTGAAGCGCGAAGTGGTGCTGAAGGGGTCGGTACCGATGCCGGAGATCCAGAGCCCGACCAGCATCGCGAGCAGCGCCTTGAGCATCGAGCGCCCGGCGAGCAGCACGACCATCGCCAGGCCGAGCGCCATGAGCGAGAAGTATTCGGGCGCGCTGAACGCGAGCGCCACCTTGGCGAGCGGCGGGGCGACCAGCATCAGGCCGATTACGCCCACCGTTCCGGCGACGAACGACGCGATCGCCGCGATGCCGAGGGCCGCGCCGGCGCGGCCCTTGCGGGCCATCGCATAGCCGTCGAGGCAGGTGACGACCGAGGCCGATTCGCCGGGGACGTTCAGCAGGATCGAAGTCGTGGAGCCGCCGTACTTGGCGCCGTAGTAGATGCCCGCGAGCATGATCATCGCGCCCGCGGGATTCATCAGGAACGTGAGCGGCAGGAGCATCGCGATGGTCGCCGGCGGGCCGAGCCCCGGCATCACGCCCACCACCGTGCCGAGCACCACGCCGACGAAGCACCAAAGCAGGTTCGCCGGCTCCAGGGCGACCGCGAACCCGTGCATCAGCCCGGAAAGGATGTCCATGCCTATGGGAGGTTCACGCCCAGGAGCACCGGGAAAAGCAGGTAGAAGCCGCCGGCGAGGCCGACGGCCACCGCGGCGGCGAGCGGCCAGGGCCGCCGATACATCACCAGAACGATGAAGAAGGCGAGCGCCGCGAAGCCGATCGCGAACCCCACGAGCTTGAACAGTGCGACCGCGACTGCGAGCGCGGCCGACACCGCGGCCGCCCGGCCCGCGCCGCGCCAATCGACAGCCTCGGGCTCCGCGCGCAGCAGGCTCGAGGCCACGAGGACGGCCGAAAGCACCAGCATCGCGATGCCGTACCAGAGCGGGAAGAATCCCGCGCCCGGACCGTCGGGTCCCGTGTAATCCCAGCCCGAAGCCTGGACGATGATATAGGCCCCGAGGACCGCGAGCGCAAGCCCCGACCAGAGGTCGGCGTTGCGCGCCTTCATCGCTTCGACTTGGCTTTCTTCTTCTTGGCCTTCTTGGGCGCGGCAGCCTTCTTCGCAGCCGGCTTCTTGTATCTGCCCTTCGGCACCAGCTCGCACACGGTCCCGCCGGGCGCGCGGAACTTCACCGGGATGACGCCTGGATCGCTGATGATCTCGCAGCCGTACGACGTGACCTGCCTGGTGGCGGCGTCGACGTTGTCGACCTCGACGGCGAAGTGGTGGATGCAGGGTCCTTCACCCGAGGCCCTCGATTCCGCCGATTCGGTGCCGGCATCGTACTTGATGAGCGCGACGTCGAGCACGCCGTCGCTCAGGTGGCGCGAGGTATGGTCGCGCACTTTCTCGGTGTTCATTTCCTTGAAGCCGAACACCTTCTGGTAGAACTCGGTGGTGCGCTCGAGGTCGTCGACCTTGAGCGCGAGATGCACGATGCGATTCATTGAATCTCCTCTCTAAACGCGAAGCAACGGGCGGAGGCTCCGCACGTCATCGATCTCGTCCAGGTTCCACACGCCGTCGCAGAGCTTGCGCGCACGGCCGCGGCCGATCACCGGCGCCAGCAGATCGTAGCTTTTCTCGTCGACCTCGGCGCGCGTCATGGGATTGTCCGGCGTGCCGCGCACGGCGCGCGTGTGGTGCCGCAGGCGCCGGCCGTCGGCGAGCTCGAGCTCGACGACACCCTGGCGGCTCGGCATGGCGGCGGTCATGGCGTCGTCGCCCAGAAGCTGCACCTTCTGCCTCACCGCGGCGACCCGCCGGTCGCGCATGCGCTTCTCGTCGTGCGAGGACCTGAAGCTGACCGTGCCGTCGAGCAGCATCACCGCGCACATGTGCTGCATGCATATATCGGGCATGTCGCGATTGTCCACCGTGTTCGCGCCCTGGTGAGCAACGCGGACCACTATGCTTTTTACGTCCGCCACGGCGAACCTCTCCTTCATTAATTCAACGAGCGAATCCAGCGGCGCCTGGATCGGGGAACCCACCGACCAGCGCTTGATGCTCGCGTTCAGGATCTCGAAAGTCTCGCCGAGGCCGCGGACGAGCGCCTGCGGGTCGCCGGGGTAGGCGACGAAGAAGCTGCGCTCGCCGGAGAACACGTCCTCGACGCCCGAGAGGCCGTGCGCCGCCATCGCGGCGGCGGTGACGCCATTGCGCGCCGGCATGCCGCCGAAATCGAAGGCCTTCTCGATGTGCTCCGGGTCGCGCATCCAGCAGGAGATGCCCGAAGCCTGCTGCGCCGCGTACGACAGGACATGGCGCACCTGGGGCGCCTTCAATCCCGCCAGCGCCGCGCACGCGGCCGCGGCGCCGAACGTCGGTCCGAAGCTGTGCGTCGAGTGACCCGCCTCGCGAAACCGGTACGGATCGAGGGAGAGCGTCAGCCGGCACCCCACGTCGTAGCCGAGAGCGACCGCGCGCAGCAGCGCTGCGCCGCCCCGCTGTTCGCGCTCGGCCATCGCGAGCGCCGCGGGCACCACGCCGCAGCCGGGATGCGTGAGCGACGCGGCATGCGAGTCGTCGGTCTCGTCTGCGTGCGCGCACATGCCGTTCGCCAGCGCCGCGTTGACCGCGTTGGTGACGATGCGGCTGCCGACGACGCAAGCCTCCTTCGCGCCGCCGAGCGACTTCACGTAGGAAATCGCCTTGCGGCCCGGGAGCAGGCGCGATCCGGACACCATCGCGGCCAGCGTGTCGAGGACGTGATGCTTAGTCTTCTCGGACACCGCGGCCGGGAGCGCTTTGCGCGGCGACTGCACAATATAGTCGCTCAACTCCGCCATCACCGGCGACAGCGACTGCCTGTTCATGGCATGAGGTTGCCGCCGTTCACGTGGATCGACTGGCCGGTGACGTAACGCATGTCGGGTCCGCAAAGCGTGCGCACCATGGCCGCGATCTCCTCGGGCTCGCCACGGCGCCCGGCGGGCGGCAGCGCGCGCCGGTGCTGCGGGCGCTCGGGCGCTCCAGGCAGGCCGCGCATCGTTTCAATGGTCCCGGGAACCACGCAGTTGACCGTGATGTGATGCGGCGCGAGGTCGAGCGCAAGAGCGCGCGTCAGACCGGCAAGCCCCGCCTTGGCCGTGATGACGTGCGCGCGGCCATCCGCCCCTTTGTGAGCCGTGAGACCGCCGATATTGATGATCGTCCCTCCTCCAGCCTTTACCAGGTGAGGGAGCGCTGCCTGCGTGCAAAGGAAGGCGCCGTCCAGCACGATCGAGAGCACGCGGCGCCAGTCTTCCAGCCGGATCTCGGCGAAAGGCGTCTCGGCTCGCACCGCGGCGTTGTTGACGAGGATGTCGAGGCGCCCGAAACGCGCCACCGTCGCCTGCACCATCGCGGCGACCGCCCGCGGATCGGTGACGTCGGCGATGTGCACGGCGGCACCGGCCCCGGCCGACTCGATCATGGCCCGCGTCTCCTCAGCCTCGTCGCGCGAGGTGTTGGCGTTCACCATCACCGAGGCGCCGCCCGAGGCGAGCGAGCGCGCGATCGCGCGCCCGATATTGCGCGCCGCGCCGGTGACGAGGGCCACCTTCCCGGAGAGCTCGGTACCGGGCCTCATTCCGATCATGCTGGGCATTTCCTAAGGGTACTAAAATGCACGCGGAAGGAGGCGAAACAATCGGCGCGTTCCTGTATTCGGTATTGACGGCAGCGCTCGTCTGCGCCGCGACGCCCTCGCTCGCCCAAAGCTTTCCCGAGAAGCCGATCCGCTTCGTCGTGGGCTTCACGCCGGGCGGTCCGAGCGACATCCTCGCGCGCGCCCTTGGACAGAAGCTCGGCGAGCGCTGGGGCCAGCAGGTCGTGATCGAGAACCGTCCAGGCGCCGGCGGCAACGTGGCGGCCGAGGCGGTGGCGAAGAGCGCACCCGACGGCTATACCTGGCTCCTCGGCAACAACAGCATCCTCGCCACCAACCAGAGCCTGTACCGGAGCCTCGGCTACGACCCGGTCAAGGATTTCGCCCCGGTGTCCCTGGTGGCGGTGCAGCCCAACATCCTCGTGGTCAATCCGCAAGTGCCGGTTCATTCTGTCGCCGAGCTCATTCAGGTCGCGAAGAAGAGCCCCGGAAAACTGAACTACGCATCCTCGGGCGCGGGAGCTGCGGCGCACCTTGCGGGCGAGCTCTTCAAGACGATGGCAGGCGTCGACCTCGTGCATGTGCCCTACAAAGGCGCGCAGCCCGCCCTGACCGACGTGATCGCGGGTCAAGTACAGGTCATGTTCGCCACTTCGGCGTCGGTAATTCCCTTCATCAAAGCGGGGAAGCTGCGCGCACTGGCGGTCACGACGGCGCGGCGCTCGGCCAGCGTGCCCGACCTGCCGACGGTATCCGAGGCGGGCGTACCCGGCTTCGAGGCGATCAGCTGGCACGGCGTAGTCGTCCCGGCCGCGACGCCGGCGCCGCTCGTCGAGCGGCTGAACCGAGACATCGTCGGCGCTCTCGCGCAAGCCGACCTGCGCGAGCGCCTGGCGGCGCTCGGCGCCGAGGTGCATGCCGGGACGCCGCGCGAGTTCGCCGACTATATCGCGAGCGAGATCCCCAAATGGTCCAAGGTGGTGCGGGACTCGGGGGCAAGAATCGAATGACGAGGAGACGAGGTTCATGAAGACGAATCAACTTGCGGGGGCGATGCTCGCCATGGTCGTTTTCAATGCCGCTGGCGCGGCCGAGGTCAAGGTCCTGAGCGCCGGTGCGCTCGAGCCTGGCATGAAGGCGGCCGCGGCAGAGTTCCAGAAAGCCGGCGGGCACTCGGTAAAGATCGCGTTCAACACCACGCCGCAGATCCGCAAGCGGATCGGAGACGGCGAGGTGCACGACGTGGTGGTCGCGCCGCCCGCGGTGATCGACGAGTTCGCAAAGGCCGGCAAGCTCGGCCAGGACCGCGCCAATGTCGGCCGCGTCGGGATGGGCGTCGCGGTGAGGCCCGGCGCGCCGGCACCCGACATCTCCAGCCCGGAAGCGCTCAGGAAATCGGTGCTCGATGCCGAATCGCTCGTGTTCAATCGCGCCTCGACCGGGATCTACCTGGAGAACCTGCTGAAGAAAATGGGCGTCTACGATCGGGTCGAGAAGAAAACCACGCGCTACGACGATGCCGCCGCAGTCATGGAGCACGTCCTCAAGGGCAAGGGCCGCGAGATCGGGTTCGCGCCGATCACGGAGATCCTGCTGCATCGCGACCGCGGGTTGCGCCTGGTCGGTCCGCTGCCTGCCGAGGTGCAGAACTACACCAGCTATTCCGCCGGGATCATGGCAGGCGCGCCCTCGGCGAGCGCCGCGCAGGAGTTCGTCCGCTACCTCGGAACGCCCGCCGCGAAGAAGGTGTTCGTCGCGGCGGGAATCGAATAGCGAGCGCGCGAAACCTCAGCGGTCAAACTGCAGCACGTCGAAGCCGTTCACCCGGTCTACGAGGTAGACGAGTCCCTTCGGGTCGACATCGACGTCGTTGGTCTGCGGCGCGGCCTGGCCATGCGCCGGCTCGGGAATGAAGTGGCCGACTTCGCGCGGCGCGGACGGGTCGGCGACGTCGACGATGCGCAGCCCGCCCGAGAACCAGGTGCAGTACACCAGCGTGTCGCTCATGTGCTCCTGGAACTGGTGCGCGCCGAAGCGCCCCGGCGCCGCCCGGCTCCAGGGCGAGTCGAGCTCGCTAACTTCGAACAGAGACAGGGGCTTTATCTTCTTCAAGTCCGTAACATCCAACACCCAAAGGCAGGCGTGCGGACGCCCGCGCCGGCGCTCCATCTCGGCGGCGCTGTGCGCGTGGTCCTCCTCGTCGATCGCCACCGCGATCGAGCGACCGCCGACGTCGAAAGGCGCCGGCATGAAGGTGTGCGAGGGCTCCGGGAAGGGCGGGTGGTAGTTGTATTCGCCGACGGTGAGCGGCGCTCGGATGTCGGAGATGTCGATCACGCGCAGGCCGGCATGCCAGCAGCCGGCCCACAGCCGCTCGCCGAAGCGTAGCGCGTGGTGCAGGCGGTTGCGCCGCCCCGGCCAATGCGGTTTCTCGCCGCCAGCGACATACTGGCCGGGCAGCCACCAGCGCGCCACTTCTTCCGGGCGCGCCGGGTCGCGCAGGTCGTAGATGACGAGGATGTTGCCGACGTAGCCCGCCATCTCCGTGGAGATGTAGGCGTAGCGCGCGTCCACGTCGAAGCGGTGCACGCCCCGGCCGCCGGTTTTCTGGAAATGGACCAGCCTCGGTTTCGTGCGATCAGAGACATCGTAGATTCTGAAACCACCGCCGTCGTAGGCCTCGGCTTGAGCCTGCAGGTCGGCCTGCTGACGGTTCGGGCCGTTCTGCTCGCTGTTCACGAACATGAGATCGCCGACCACGCGCGCCTTGTGGCTGTGCGAACGCGGATCCTCGAGATGGATCTGCGACACCACGCGCGGCCTGCGCGGGTCGGACACGTCCAGGATCGAGGTGCCGAGCTGCGCGCGGTTCGGGAGGTGGCCGACGTAGGCGTGGTTGCCCTCGACGCGGACCTGTCCCGCCCCCGGCAGGTCGAGCCGCCCGAGCCTTTTCACGTTTTTCGATAGCGACGGTTCCATCAATCCATTCTAGGGCACAAGAAAGGGCGCCCGTAGCGCCCTTTCTCCCCGGACAGGTGACCTTGACCGTTATAGATCGTGCAGCACCGCACCGATGAGGGTCTTACCCACCTCTATCGCGATGACCGCATGGCCCGCCCGGGTCGGGTGGATGCCGTCCCAGAAGAAGAAGCGGTCCTGCTGGGTGCAGCGGAACGGGGGAGAGCTGGGGAAACCGAACTGCGGAACGTTGGGTTCGATGCACGCCGACGTCGCGTCGATCAGGCCGAACCGGCGAGGGTTTTGCTGGACCTGCGCGAGAAGACCGAACGCATCGAACGGCACGATCGTGATTCCGGGCAACGCGCCGAGACTTTGCAAGACGCCCGTGAGGCCCTGGTTGTAGAGTCCGCTGAGGGTCGTTGCGCCCGCCGCAATCCCTGGCGCCACGAAGGTGTTGAGGCGTTGCAGCGCGGGAGTACGCCCGACATCGGGGGCGCTCCAGACCAGAAAGTGTCGCGCTCCTGCGCCGTACAGCTTCTGGATGTTCTGGGCGACCGAAGTCAGCGCCACGGTTAGGACACCAGGCCCGGCCGTCAAGGCAGCCCGAACGTCATTGCCGCCGATCGCGATGATGTACAGCACGTCGGAAGAAGCCCCTTTATGCTGTACGTCGAAGTCCAGGAAGAAGTTGTCCACTTGCCCGCTGAGGTCGACTGCCCTTGTTCCGAACGCCGTTGCGCCCCCGACTGCATAGTTAGAGGCCCGGCCGTCGGATCCGACGAACGCCGGCCGCGCGTTCTGTGGGAGGCCGACGGCGGCGGCGAGATCCTCGATCCATGTGCGGCCGTTGCTGAACCGGTGCGACGCATACGGTGCAGTGGGAACGAGGCTAATGACGTCCGGGATCCCGGTTGCTGGGTCGACCCCCGACATCCCGTAGTCGGGGGGCGAAACCGTCTGGCCGCCGTTCAGCTCGAACGCATTACCCGGGTCGGACAAGCTGTCGCCGAAGACGACGATACGGTCGAACGGACGGCGCAGGTCATCGGCTGCTGCCCAGTTGGGTGCTAGGGCTACGAAAGCGAACAGGAACGAGAACAGCCAGAACTTAACGCGCGCTGCGCAGATCGTCATGAGATCGCCCTCCCCCGGGCGTGGTGTGTTCTTACGAAGGTTGGACTGACGCTACCGAACGGCGCCGGCCCCGTCAATCCCGTGACGCTATGATAGGACCACGCGCAAAAAAAGGGCGTCGACTGACGCCCTTTGAAAGCTGCAGGAAAGCGCTGCTTAGGGTTCAGGCACGAAAGTCTGCACCGATGCAGCTGCATGCTTCACTTCTTTGTGGCCGAGGCTGGTTCGCAACGCTTCATTCGTCAGCCAGCGCTCCAGGAACTGCGCGTAATTGGGACTGCCAAGCACGCCGCTCGTACCGCCCGGCCAGATGTCGGCTACGCGCATGCCGTGTTGGTCCGCCTCGGCCACCATGCGGTGCGAAGGTATGACCGTGAACATGAAGTCATCCGGCGCCTTTCCGCGTGCGTTGTGGCTGGAGTTATCGACGGTCTGGAAGCCGCCGTCGGTTGGGATGCCGCGCACGCCGGGAAGCGGCGGCGGGAAAGCGCCTCCTGCTGGTGGAATGCTGAACACCGAGCCGAGCGGGTGCGTGAACTCGATGCGATGCAAGCGTCCCCAGCGATAGTCGTTCTGATTGGCCGAGCCGAAGAACGCCGGCGTCGCGAGCATGTCGAGCCCCGCACGCACGCTCTTCAGTATGACGAAGTCGCGCCGATCGGCCGGCGCGGCAATGCCCGCCACGGCGAAGAAGTTGACGCCGGAAGCGCCGACGCCGCCGTTCGTCGCAAAGTTGTCGAGGAGGTTGCGAAGCGCCGCGAGGCTGTCGAAATCGTCGGGCGCCGGCAGGCCCGCGATCGAGCCGTTGATCACCGTGCTCAGCATGCGCGAGCGCCACGCGGCATAGATCGACGCGGCCACGCTGGTCTGCACTTCACTGGCTGAAGGAGGCTGCAGCGCGTCGGGACCGTCTGCGGCGTCGTAGCCCTGCGCGATGCCGGTCGGCGTCGAGCGATCCCAGCCGCGCAGGCGACCCACCGCTTCGGCGATACCCGCGTCCGCGGCGAGCGCACGCAGCTGCGGGTCCGCAGCCGGATCGGTGAGCGCGCGGTCGAAGGCCTTCACGATATAAGGCGTGAAGACTTCACCGTCGTGCACCACCACGTCGGCCTGGATCGCCCGCATCTCCTTGAAGGACACCCGGCGATCGCCCGTCTCGAAGTACTCGTGCAGCCGCTTCTCGATGCGCGCGACGCGGAAACCCGCCTTCCACGAGTACGCCGTGTAGGAAATGCCGCCGCCCGGGCGAAGCTGGTTGAGCGGATTGTTGTCGCGCGTCGCGCCCGAAGGGTCGTTGTTGGCGTTGACGAAATAGCCCGCCGGCGGATTGACGATCTGCGCCATCTCGCTGAACGGCAGCACTTCGAACGCGCTTGCCTGGTACAGCTGGGGGTTCTGCACCGGCAGCCACTCGTTGCCGCCTTGGCCGTTGCGCACGAACCAGGGTGGCACGCCGTTCACCGTGCCCGCCTGCAGATCCTCGCGCACCGGAATCTCGCCCGAGGTGAAGTAGGCGATATTGCCATGCACATCGATGTAGACGAAGTTCTGCGCGCCGACGTCGAAGCGCTGCAGCGCATTCTTGAAATCGTCGAGGTTGCGCGCGCGGTTGATCAGGAGGAACGCCTCGATCTCCTGCGTCGGGCCATTGCCGACGTACTGGACGCTGAGCGCGGCCCCGGTCGCGGCATTGAGCGAGATGATCGGCCCGAAGTCGCGCCGCGGCATCACCAGCGTGGCCGGGGGGATGCTGCCACCGGGCGGAATGACCACCACGCTGCCGTCCACATTGGCGCGGAAGGTTTGCGCGATCGGGATGAGCGGTTCGCGCGCACCCTTGTAAATGGTCGACAACCCGCTCGGCGAGGCCGGATCGGGCACCACCTGCTCGGCGAAAGTATCGGTCACGTCGACCTCGTTGTTGGTCGAGCCCCAGGCGATCCAGCGGTTGTAGCCGTGGATGATGCCCGGCGCGCCGGCGATGCTGCTGCCGAACACCGGCTCGCCGTCTTCCTCGAGTCCCATGGGATAGAAGACCGAAGGCGTCGGCGCCGTGAGGTGCGGATCGTTCGCGAGCAGCGGACGGCCATCCCTTGTCAGTGCGCCGGAGACGGCCCAGAGGTTCGAGTTGCCGCGGAGCTCATGCTTCAGGATTCCTTGGAACGCCGGCAGATCGCGAACGCGGTCGAGGTAGTCGCGCATCAGGCTCAGATGGTCGTCGCTGTGCAGGCCTTCGTGCGCCCGCTCCATTCCGTGCTGCTCGCCGCCGCGCGAGCGCGAATGCGGAGGCGCCATCAGCGCGTCCGGTACGGTCGCATTCGGCTCGAATGCCGCCGAGCGCCACAGATCCTGCGAGTAGAGCGCCGCGCCTCGCGCGGGGCCCAATGCCCCGATATACGACTGCAGCGCCACGGTGCGGTCGATGTCGAGCGCGAAGCCGTTCGAAAAGGAGATCAGCTTGCCGATGACGACGCTGTCCACCGGCGTCCACGGCGCGACCTGAGTCAAGTGCAGTACGCCGTATTCCGGGGGCAGCGTCGGAGCCGTAAGGGTGGCGAGGCGTGCATTCACGCCTTCGGCGTAAGCCTCGAGCGTGGCGCGGAAGAAAGGCGACGCGGCAGCGTAGGAGCGCTCGGCGCTGCGGCGCAGGCCAAGCGTGCGAAGCTGGACGTCGGTCGGGAGCGCCGCGGTGCCGAGCAGCTCGGCAAGCGTGCCGCTCGCGAGGCGTCGGTTGTAGTCCATCTGGAAGAGCCGGTCCCCCGCGTGCACCCATCCCTGCATGAAATACAGGTCGTGGTCGTTGTGCGCACGGACGTGCGAGATGCCCTCGGTATCGATCGTGATGCGGGCGTGCTTCTGCAGGCCGGCAAGGCGCTGCGGACTGCCGGAATCCGCGGAAAAAGCTGCGTTGCTCAAGCACAGCGCCACTGCCAACCTGAAAAGTCGCGGCATTGGATTCCTCCCTGTTGTGAGCTGCACGCTAGCACTGAGGTTGTCGCACGCAAATCCCGTACATATGGGATGCGCCGTGCTCGAGCGAGCTATGGACGGTAGGCTTTCTCCTCCCGAAAAGAGCCCGCTGCGACGCGACGCCTGCACCGCGCGTAGTGTCAACGGCAAAAAAAAGCCGCCCGAAGGCGGCTTTTGATGTTTCTCTAAGGTGTGATCAGGAGCCGGGCGCCGCGGCCTGTTCAGTCGGCACGGTCTGCGGCTCCGCCGCGGGCGCGGGCGTCTCGGGCGCGGCGGCGGCCGGGATGTCGGCCAGCACCGGCTCGGCGGCCTGCGCCTTGCGGATGTTGTGGTACGCGAGGCCGGTTCCCGCGGGGATCAGGCGCCCGACGATCACGTTCTCCTTCAGTCCCCTCAGCTCGTCGCGCTTGCCCATGATTGCAGCCTCGGTCAGCACGCGCGTGGTCTCCTGGAAGGAAGCCGCGGAGATGAACGAGTCGGTGGACAGCGACGCTTTGGTGATGCCGAGCAGGATGTTGCGGAAGGTGGCCGGCTGCTTGCCCGCCTTCAGCGCCTTCTCGTTCTCCTCGAGCAGCTCGGCGCGCTCGACCTGCTCGCCCTGCAGGAACGGCGTGTCGCCCGGGCTGTCGACCTCAATGCGCCGCAGCATCTGCCGCACGATCACTTCGATGTGCTTGTCGTTGATCTTCACGCCCTGCAGGCGGTAGACGTCCTGCACCTCGTCGATGACGTAGCGCGCGAGTTCCTCGATCCCCAGCAGCCGCAGCAGATCGTGCGGATCCACCGGGCCGTCGACGATCGACTCGCCCTTGTTCACCACCTGGCCGTCGTGCACCAGCAGGTGCTTGTCCTTGGCGATGAGGTACTCGTGCTCCACGCCGTCGAGATCGGTGATGACTAGGCGCTGCTTGCCCTTGGTGTCCTTGCCGAAGCTCACCGTGCCGGTGACCTCCGCGAGCATGCCCGCGTCCTTCGGCGAGCGTGCTTCGAAGAGCTCGGCCACCCGCGGCAGGCCGCCCGTGATGTCGCGCGTCTTGGAGACTTCCTGCGGGATGCGCGCCAGCACCTCGCCCACCTGCACCTGCTGGCCGTCGCGCACGGCGATCACCGCGCCAACCGGGAAGCTGATGTTCACCGCATGGTCGGTGCCCGCGATCCGCACTTCGTCGCCGGCTTCGTTGACCAGCTTCACCGACGGCCGCTGGCCCTTGCTCGCGGCGGTGGTGCGGCGCTTGGCGTCGATGACCACGAGGGTCGAGAGGCCCGTGACGTCGTCGATCTGCTTGGCGACGGTCGATCCCTCCTCCACGTGCTCGAACTTCACCGTGCCGGCGTACTCCGTGATGATCGGCCGGTGGTGCGGATCCCAGACGGCGAGCTGCTTGCCCGCGCGCACCTGGTCGCCGTCCGAGGCCTGCAGTGTCGCGCCGTAAGGTACTTTGTGGCGCTCGCGCTCGCGGTTGTTGTCGTCGGCGATCATGACTTCGCCCGAGCGGCTGATCACCACCTTGTCGCCCTTGGCGTTGGAGAGGTAGCGCATCGTGGGCGTGAACCGCACCGTACCGGCCGATTTCGCCTCGACGTGACTCTGCACCGCGGTCCGCGACGCCGCCCCACCGATGTGGAACGTCCGCATCGTCAGCTGCGTGCCCGGCTCGCCGATCGACTGCGCCGCGATCACGCCGATTGCCTCGCCGACGTTCACCAGCGAGCCGCGGCCGAGGTCGCGCCCGTAGCACTTGGCGCAGACGCCCCAGCGGGTGTCGCAGGAAAGCGCCGTGCGCACCTTCACCTCGTCGATGCCGAGGTTGTCGATGGTGTCGACCGCGTCCTCGTCCAGCAGCGACCCCGACGGGTACAACACATCCTGGGTCTCCGGATGCACCAGATCGGCGATCAGTGTGCGGCCGAGCACGCGCTCGCGCAGCGCCTCGACCACTTCACCGCCCTCGACCAGCGCCTTCATCGAGACGCCGTTCTGGGTCTCGCAGTCGTCCTCGGTGACGACGAGGTCCTGCGTCACGTCGACCAGGCGCCGCGTGAGGTAGCCCGAGTTGGCAGTCTTCAGCGCGGTATCCGCCAGGCCTTTGCGAGCGCCGTGCGTGGAGATGAAGTACTGCAGCACGTTCAGGCCTTCGCGGAAGTTCGCGGTGATCGGCGTTTCGATGATCGAGCCGTCGGGCTTGGCCATCAGGCCGCGCATGCCGGCGAGCTGCCGGATCTGCGCCGCGGAGCCGCGCGCCCCCGAGTCGGCCATCATGTAGATCGAGTTGAACGCCTCCTGCTTCACGTTCTTGCCGTGGCGGTTGACGACGTCCTCCTGGCCGAGCTGCTCCATCATGACTTTTCCGACCTGCTCGCCGCAGCGCGACCAGATGTCGACCACCTTGTTGTAGCGCTCGCCCGCGGTCACCAGGCCCGAGGTGTACTGGTTCTCGATCTCCTTCACCTCGGTCTCGGCGTCCTTGATGAGCTGCGGCTTCTGCGTCGGGATCTGCATGTCGTTCACGCCGAAGCTGATTCCGGCGCGGGTGGCGATGCCGAACCCGGCCTGCATCAGCTTGTCGGCGAAGATCACCGTCTCGCGCAGCCCGCAGCGCCGGAACCCGGTGTTGATGAGGCGCGAGATCTCCTTCTTCTTGAGCGGCTTGTTGAGGAGCTCGAACGACAGCCCGACCGGCAGGATCTCGGAGAGCAGCGCGCGGCCGATGGTGGTCTCGTAGCGCGTGATCTTCTCCTTCACCTCGCCGTCTTCCGCGAGCTCCTTTTCCTTGATGCGCACCCAGACGCGCGCGTGGATGTCCGCCTGGCGCGAGTCGTACGCGCGGTGCACCTCGGCCAGATCCGAGAAGCTCATGCCTTCGCCCTTGGCGTTGACGTGCTCGCGCGTGGCGTAGTACAGGCCCAGCACGATGTCCTGCGACGGCACGATGATGGGCTCGCCGTTGGCGGGCGACAGCACGTTGTTGGAGGCGAGCATCAGCGTGCGCGCTTCCATTTGCGCTTCCAGCGACAGCGGCACGTGGACCGCCATCTGGTCGCCGTCGAAGTCGGCGTTGAACGCCGCGCAGACGAGCGGATGCAGCTGGATCGCCTTGCCCTCGATCAGCACCGGCTCGAACGCCTGGATGCCCAGGCGGTGCAGCGTCGGCGCCCGGTTCAGCATCACCGGATGCTCGCGGATGACCTCTTCCAGGATGTCCCAGACCTCGGGTACTTCCTGCTCGACCAGCCTTTTTGCCGCTTTGATCGTAGTGGCGAGACCGAGAAGCTCCAGCTTGTTGAAGATGAAAGGCTTGAACAGCTCGAGCGCCATCTTCTTCGGCAGGCCGCACTGGTGCAGCTTGAGCTGCGGGCCGACCACGATCACCGAGCGGCCCGAGTAGTCGACGCGCTTGCCAAGCAGGTTCTGGCGGAAGCGTCCGCCCTTGCCCTTGATCATGTCGGCGAGCGACTTGAGCGGGCGCTTGTTGGCGCCGGTCATCGCCTTGCCGCGGCGGCCGTTGTCGAGCAGCGAGTCGACCGCCTCCTGCAGCATGCGCTTCTCGTTCCGCACGATGATCTCGGGCGCCTTCAGCTCGAGCAGCCTCTTAAGCCTGTTATTCCTATTGATTACCCTTCTGTACAGGTCGTTGAGGTCCGAGGTCGCGAAGCGGCCGCCGTCCAGCGGAACGAGCGGGCGCAGCTCCGGCGGCAGCACCGGCAGGACTTCCATGATCATCCAGTCGGGCTTGATGTTCGAGGCCTTGAAGCCCTCGAGCACCTTCAGCCGCTTGGCGTACTTCTTGATCTTCGCGTCGCTCGAGGTAGCCTCGAGGTCCTTGCGGAGGGTATCGATCTCCTTGTTGAGGTCGAGCGCGCGCAGCAGCGCCCGGATGCCCTCGGCTCCCATCGCCGCGGAGAAGTCGTCGCCGAACTCCTCGACCTTGGCGAGGTAGTCGTCCTCGGTCAGGAGCTGAGTGCGCTTGAGCGGCGTGAGGCCCGGGTCAGTGACCACATAGGCTTCGAAGTACAGCACGCGCTCGATATCGCGCAGGGTCATGTCGAGAACCAGGCCCAGCCTGGACGGCAGCGACTTCAGGAACCAGATGTGGGCGGTCGGGCTCGCGAGCTCGATATGCCCCATCCTTTCGCGCCTTACTTTCGCCAGCGTGACCTCGACCCCGCACTTTTCGCAGATCACGCCCCGGTGCTTGAGCCGCTTGTACTTGCCGCACAGGCACTCGTAATCCTTGATCGGCCCGAAGATCTTGGCGCAGAACAGGCCATCGCGCTCCGGCTTGAACGTGCGGTAGTTGATGGTCTCGGGCTTCTTCACCTCGCCGTAGGACCACGAGCGGATCTTCTCGGGCGACGCGAGCCCGATCTTGATCGCATCGAACTCCTCGTCCTGCTGGACCTGCTTGAAGAGCTCAAGTAGCGCTTTCATCAGTACCTCTCCAGATCGATGTCGATGCCAAGGGAGCGGATCTCCTTCACCAGCACGTTGAAGGATTCGGGCATGCCCGCGTCGATCTTGTGATCGCCCTTGACGATGTTCTCGTAGACCTTGGTGCGGCCGGTGATGTCGTCGGACTTCACCGTCAGCATCTCCTGCAGCGTGTAGGCGGCGCCGTAGGCCTCGAGGGCCCAGACCTCCATCTCGCCGAAGCGCTGGCCGCCGAACTGCGCCTTGCCGCCGAGCGGCTGCTGGGTGACGAGCGAGTACGGCCCGGTCGAGCGCGCGTGCATCTTGTCGTCGACCAGGTGATGGAGCTTGAGCATGTGCATGTAGCCGACGGTGACGTGGCGGTCGAAGGCCTCGCCGGTGCGCCCGTCGAACAGCTGCACCTGCCCGGACTGCGGCAGGCCGGCCATCTCCAGCATCGCGTTGATTTCCGATTCGGCTGCGCCGTCGAACACCGGCGTCGCGAACGGCACGCCCTCCTTGAGGTTGTGCGCGAGCTGCAGCACCTCCTCGTCGGTCAGCTTGGAAACCTCCTCCTCCTTGCCGCTGTAGATGCGCTCGAGGATCTTCTTCACGTCGGCGACGACGAGCTTCTGCTGGTCCTTGACCAGCTCGCCGATGCGGTGCCCGAGGCCCTTGGCGGCCCAGCCGAGGTGGGTCTCGAGGATCTGGCCGACGTTCATCCGCGAGGGCACGCCCAGCGGGTTGAGCACGATATCGACCGGGGTGCCGTTCGCCATGTGCGGCATGTCCTCGACCGGCGTGATCTTGGAGATCACGCCCTTGTTGCCGTGGCGGCCGGCCATCTTGTCGCCCGGCTGCAGGCGGCGCTTCACCGCGACGTACACCTTGACCATCTTCAGCACGCCCGGGGGTAGCTCGTCGCCCTGCGTCAGCTTCTTTCGCTTGGCTTCGAACATGGCGTCGAACTCGCGCCGCTTCTGGGCGAGCGACTCCTTCAGGCTCTCGACCTGGGCGGCCGAGTCCTCCGCCGCCAGGCGGATGTCGAACCAGTCGTAGCGCTCGACCGACTGCAGGTACTCCTTGGTCACCTTGACGCCCTTGGCGAGGCGCTTGGGGCCGCCGTTGGCAGTCTTGCCGTTCAGCAGGCGCTCCAGGCGCTCGAAGGTATCGCTTTCCACGATCCTCATCTGGTCGGCGAGGTCGGTCTTGTAGCGCTTGAGCTCGTCCTCGATGATCGACTGGCTGCGCTTGTCGCGCTCGATGCCTTCGCGGGTGAAAACCTGCACATCGATCACCGTTCCGCTGATACCGGAAGGTACCCTGAGGCTCGTATCCTTAACATCCGAAGCCTTCTCACCAAAGATGGCACGGAGAAGCTTCTCTTCCGGCGTTAGCTGGGTCTCGCCCTTCGGCGTTACCTTCCCGACCAGCACGTCGCCCGCCTCGACCTCGGCGCCGATGTAGACGATTCCGCTTTCATCCAGCCTGGCCAACTGAGCTTCAGACAGGTTCGAGATGTCTCGCGTGATCTCCTCGGGCCCGAGCTTCGTGTCGCGCGCCACGACCGTCAGCTCCTCGATGTGGATCGACGTGAAGCGGTCGTCCGCCACCACGCGCTCCGAGATCAGGATCGAGTCCTCGAAGTTGAAGCCGTTCCACGGCATGAACGCGACCAGCATGTTCTGGCCGAGCGCGAGCTCGCCGAGGTCGGTGGAGGCGCCGTCGGCGATGACGTCGCCCTTGGCGATCTTCTCGCTCTGCTTCACGATCGGGCGCTGGTTGATGTTGGTGTTCTGGTTCGAGCGCGTGTACTTGGTGAGCTTGTAGATGTCCACCCCGACGTCGCCCGGCACGGTCTCGTCGTCGTTCACGCGAACCACCATGCGGTTCGCGTCCACGTAATCGACCACCCCGCCGCGCAGCGCGATGACGCAGGTGCCCGAGTCGACCGCCGCGGTGCGCTCGACGCCCGTGCCGACGAGCGGCTTCTCGGGCCGCAGGCAGGGAACCGCCTGGCGCTGCATGTTGGAGCCCATCAGCGCGCGGTTGGCGTCGTCGTGCTCGAGGAACGGGATGAGCGAGGCCGCCACCGACACGATCTGGGAGGGCGCCACGTCCATGTGCTGAACTTCCTCGGGCGACTTCAGCTCGAACTCGTTCTTGAAGCGGCACGACACCAGCGTGTCGGTGAGCTTGCCCGCCTTGTCGATCGACGCATTCGCCTGGGCGATGACGTAGTTGCCTTCCTCGATCGCCGAGAGGTACACGATCTCGTTCGTGACCTTGCTGTCCTTCACCTTCCGGTAGGGCGTCTCCAGGAATCCGTACTTGTTCGTGCGCGCGTAGAGCGCGAGCGAGTTGATGAGGCCGATGTTCGGCCCCTCGGGAGTCTCGATCGGGCATACCCGCCCGTAGTGCGTCGGGTGCACGTCGCGGACTTCGAAGCCGGCTCTTTCACGGGTGAGGCCGCCCGGCCCCAGTGCCGACACCCTTCTCTTGTGGGTGATTTCCGAGAGCGGGTTGGTCTGGTCCATGAACTGCGACAGCTGGCTCGAGCCGAAGAACTCCTTGATCGCGGCCGAGATCGGCTTGGCGTTGATCAGGTCGTGCGGCATCAGGTTCTCGGATTCCGCTTGGCTCAACCTTTCTTTGACAGCTCTTTCAACCCTGACCAATCCCGCCCGGAACTGATTCTCGGCGAGCTCGCCGACCGAGCGCACCCGGCGGTTGCCGAGGTGGTCGATGTCGTCGATCTCGCCGCGGCCGTTCCTCAGCTCGACGAGGATCCGGATCACCTCGACGATGTCCTTCGGCGAGAGCGTCAGGCGCTGCTCGATCCTGACCTCGAGCTTCTGCTTGTCGATGCCCTTGCCCTTCAGCTCCTGGAACATCTTGTCGACCTGGCCTTGAGCCTCGGCCTCGCTCGAGATGCCCTCCAGGCTCACCTTGCCGAGGTGCAGCTCGGGCGCGTGGTTGAAGAACTTGCGCAGCTCCTCCTCAGCCTCCTTCGGCAGCGCGATGCCGCGAAAACGCAGCTGCCAGCTGGTCTCGGCCGGGGCGCCGATGCGCCGGTTGAACTTCATCCGGCCGACCGCCGAGAGGTCGTAGCGCTCCTCGGCGAAGAACAGACCGTTGAACAGCGCCTCGACCGCGTCCTCCGTCGGCGGCTCGCCGGGGCGCATCATCCGGTAGATCGCAACGCGGGCCGCCTGCATGTCGGCGGTCTCGTCGGCGCGCAAGGTCTGCGAGACGTAGGGGCCCTGGTCGAGGTCGTTGGTGAAGAGCGTCTGCACCTTGCCGACCTTCGACTCGCGCAGCTGCGCGAGCAGGGTCTCGGTGATCTCGTCGTTGGCGTTCGCGAGGATTTCGCCGGTGTCGGGGTTCACCACGTTGTTGGCCAGCGTACGGCCGAGGATGAACTCGTCGGGCGCGCTGATGCGCTTGATGCCGGCGGTCTCCATGTCGCGGATGTGCTTGACGGTGATGCGCTTGTCCTTCGCGACGATCGTGTTGCCGGCCTTGTCCTTGATGTCGAAGCGCGCAACCTCGCCGCGCAGGCGCTCGGGCACCACCTCGAACTCGGCGCCGGTCGGCTTGATGTGGAACCCGTCGAAGTCGAAGAACTCGCCGAGGATGCGCGCCGGGCTGTAGCCCAGCGCCTTCAGCAGGATCGTGACCGGCATCTTGCGCCGCCGGTCGACGCGGAAGAACACGATGTCCTTCGGGTCGAACTCGAAGTCGAGCCAGGAGCCGCGGTACGGAATGACTCTGGCACTGAAAAGCAATTTTCCCGAGGAATGCGTCTTGCCGCGGTCGTGCTCGAAGAACACGCCGGGCGAGCGGTGCAGCTGCGACACGATCACGCGCTCGGTGCCGTTGATGATGAACGAGCCGGTGGTGGTCATGAGCGGGATCTCGCCCATGTAGACCTCCTGCTCCTTCACCTCCTTGGTGGTCGGCTTGGGCGCGTCCTTGTCGAGGATCACGAGGCGCACCTTGGCGCGCAGCGGGCTCGCGTAGGTGAGGCCGCGCTGCTGGCACTCCTTCACGTCGAACGGCGGCTCGCCCAGGAAGTAGCTGACGAACTCGAGGCGCGCGTTGCCCGAATGGCTGACGATCGGGAAGATCGAGGTAAACGCCGCCTGCAGCCCCTCGTTCCGGCGCGACTCCGGCGACACGTGCGCCTGGAGAAAGCCGGTGTAGGACTCGAGCTGGGTCGCGATGAGGAACGGCGTCTTCTGGACGATCGCCCGTTTCGCGAAGCTCTTGCGGATGCGTTTACGCTCGGTCAACGAATAGGTCATGAAGGCTCCTGGTCCGGCACTGGAAGAGGACAAAGGAAAAACCCTCTGCTAAATGAGGGTTCTTGCCTTGTCCTTCGGGTTCTCGGGGAGGGTAGTTCTGACCCACCCCGAGTTCCGAAGTTCCGCAATTTGGTACGTAACTCAGCCTTCTGATTACTTAATTTCCGCTTTGGCCCCGGCGTCGATCAATTTCTTGAGGACCGCGTCGGCATCGGCCTTGGAAACGCCTTCCTTCACTGCCTTGGGCGCGCCGTCGACCAGGTCCTTGGCCTCCTTGAGGCCCAGGCTCGTCACTTCGCGCACCGCCTTGATGACGTTCACCTTGTTGTCGCCGGCGGCGTTCAGCATCACGGTGAACTCGGTCTGCTCCACCTTCGCTGCAGCCGCGGCGCCGCCACCTGCCGCGGGGCCGGCGACGGCGACGGCGGCAGCCGCAGAGACGCCGAACTTCTCTTCCATGTCCTTGATGAGCTGCGACAGCTCGAGGACGGTCATCTTGCCGATCTCTTCCAGAATCTGTGCTCGTTCCACGTGTTCTCTCCTAAATTCTCTTTAAAAGGGGTTCCTGATTGACCTAAGCGGCGGCCTTCTCGCGCTGTTCCTTCAGGGCAGCCAGCGTGCGCACAAACTTGCCCGGCACCTCGTTCATCGTGCGGACCAGCTTCGCCACCGGTGCCTGCATCGTGCCCATCAGCTTCGCCAGCAGCTCCTCGCGGCTCGGCAGCAGGGCGAGCGCCTTGATGTCCTTGGCGGACAGCAGGCTGTTCGGCATGGCACCGGCCTTGATCACGAACTGCTCGTTGTCCTTGGCGAACTCCGATAGCACCTTCGCGCCTGCGACCGGATCCGGGGAGATGCCGTACATCAGCGGGCCGACCATTTGGTCGGACAGCTTCTCGAACGGCGTGCCCTGGACGGCCCTGCGCGCGAGGGTGTTCTTCAGCACCCGCAGGTACAGCCCCGATTTCCGCGCCTTCGACCTGAGCTGCGTGACGCGCCCGACGTCGAGGCCACGGTACTCCGCGACGATGACGGACTGGGCGCCCTTCAGCTTGGCCGAGACTTCGGAGACCATCGCTTGCTTCTGCTCCAGACTAAGACCCAAGGTCTACCTCTCTTTCCTGCATTGAGAAAAACACGGCGACCCCGAATCCCAGGAACCGCCGTCTGCGCAGGCAAAAACGCGATTAAGCCCCCCGACTGCGGAGCGCCTGCGGTCTTTGACGACAACTGCCAAAGTCATTGCTGTGCCGAGAGCGACGCCGGGTCGACCTTCACGCCGACGCCCATCGTGCTCGACACCGAAAGCTTCTTCAGAAAAATCCCCTTCGTCGCGGCGGGTTTTGCCTTGTTGAGCGCATCGACCAGTGCCGCGAGGTTGTCGCGCAGCTGTTCGGGCGTGAAGGAAGCGCGCCCGATCGTGCACTGGACGATGCCCGCCTTGTCGGCGCGGAACTGGACCTGGCCGCCCTTGGCGTTCTTCACCGCCGCCGCCACGTCGGGCGTCACGGTGCCCACCTTCGGGTTCGGCATCAGGCCGCGCGGACCGAGGATCTGGCCCAGGCTCCCCACCACCCGCATCGCCTCCGGCGCCGCGATCACGACGTCGAAGTCCATCTTGCCGGCCTTCACCTGCTCGGCGAGGTCTTCCATGCCCACGATCTCGGCACCGGCCGCCTTGGCCGCCGCGGCCTTGTCGCCCGGCGCGAACACCGCGACGCGCACCGCCTTGCCGGTGCCCGACGGGAGCACGACCGAGCCGCGCACCGTCTGGTCGCCCTTCTTCGCGTCGATGCCGAGGTTGACCGCGACATCGACCGCCTCGTCGAACTTGGCCGTGGCGGTCTCCTTCACCAGCTTCATGGCGTCGAGCGCGGCGTAGGACTTGGCGTGGTCCACCTTCTTCGCGAAAGCTTTCCTGCGTTTGGAAACATGCGCCATTTACATGCCCTCCACGATCACGCCCATCGAGCGGGCGCTGCCGGCGACGATGCGCATCGCCGCTTCGAGATCCGTCGCGTTGAGGTCCGGGAGCTTCTGCTTGGCGATCTCCTCGACCTGCTTGCGCGTAATCTTGCCCACCTTGTCGGTGTGCGGTCGGGCGCTGCCCGACTCGATGCCCGCGGCCTTCTTGATGAGGACCGTGGTCGGCGGCGTCTTGATGATGAAGCTGAAGCTCTTGTCCGCGTACGCCGTGATCACGACCGGCAGCGGCAGGCCCGGCTCGACCTTCTGCGTCTGCGCGTTGAAGGCCTTGCAGAACTCCATGATGTTGAGGCCGCGCTGGCCGAGCGCCGGTCCGATAGGCGGCGATGGATTCGCCTTGCCGGCCGGGACCTGAAGCTTGATGAAGCCGACGACTTTCTTTGCCATGCTCTAATCTCCTTGTGGGTTCAAGCGGGCACCGATTGGCTACGGTGCCCTCCCCGGCTCATTTTCCAAACAGCTACGCTTTTTCTACCTGCCCGAATTCCAGCTCCACGGGGGTAGACCTGCCGAAGATCGTCACGGCGACCCGTAGACGGCTCTTCTCGTAGTTCACGTCCTCCACGGTTCCCTGGAAGTCGGTGAACGGGCCGTCCTTCACGCGCACCATTTCGCCGACCTCGAACAGCACCTTGGGCTTGGGCTTCTCCACGCCCTCGCGCATCTGCTGCATGATCGCGTCGACTTCCTTCTCGGGAATCGGCGCGGGCTTGGTGGCGGTGCCGCCGACGAAGCCGGTCACCTTGTTCGTGTTCTTGACCAGGTGCCAGGTGTCGTCGTTCATCTCCATCTCGACCAGCACATAGCCCGGAAAGAACTTGCGCTCGGACATGTGCTTCTGTCCGCCTTTCATCTCGACCACTTCCTCGACCGGCACCAGGATCTTGCCGAACTTGTCGGTCATCCCGGCGCGGTTGATGCGGTCCTCGAGCGCGCGCTGCTCCGACTTCTCGAAGCCGGAGTAGGCGTGCACCACGTACCAGCGCTTGCTTCCTTGTGCCGTCGTCATGTCTTTTTCCAGCCGAGAATCAGGTCGTACAGC
>DATMJC010000103.1:0-11680 GCA_035554435.1 Burkholderiales bacterium
CAGTACACGACCACGGGCTCGGACTTCGAGAGCTCGCCGATCCACTGCTGGAGCTGCTCGGGATCCCGCCACTGAACCCCCTCCGCGATATCCAGCCCGCGCGTGACGGACGCCCGCGGGCGTACGTCGATGACCTGGACGGGCTTGCCCGCGGCGATCATCGCCTTAACTTCCTCCACGCCGACACCCTGGACGTCGCCGAACTCCGGCTGTTCGACCGGCCGCGGCCCGGGAACCTTGGCCGCGTCTTCGTAGCGCTGCTCAAGCGCCGGCCAATCCACGTTGCGCAGGTACGTATCGACGTAAGCCCTGGCATTGGCGCCGAAATCCATGTGGTAGGCGTGCTCGTACATGTCGAGCGCGAGGATCGGCACGCCGCTCGCGAGCGATTGCGAGTGCTCCGCGGCATACTGGTTGATGAGACGTCCGTCGCGTGGGACGTACGTCAGCAGCACCCAGCCCGAGCCTCCACCGAGCGCGTAGCCCATCGCACGGAACTCGGCGCGCCAGCGCTCGAGCGAGCCAAAGTCGCGCGCCAGGATCTCCGACATCTTCTTCGTGGGCTGGCCGTCGCCGCCCATGCTCGCAAAGTAAAGCTCGTGCAGCAGCGTGGAATTGAGCGCGACCAGCTCCTCGCGCTTGAGCCCGTTCAGGACATGCGCCGGCGTGTTCGCGAAATCGAGCGACTCGAGATGCTCGGTGATGGCATTCAGGCGCCGGAGTGCGCCGCCGTAGTTGTTCTCGTAGTGGCTCTCGATCAGCTTCACCGACAGGTAGGAGAGCGTCCAGGGACGGCAGTGGATCTGCTTCAGCTTGTAGCGCATGGGATTCGTACTCCTTGTTCAAAGGGATCCGGAGCAGCCACGCTACGCCTGCGCCCGCCGGCGGGTCAACAGAGCGGCGAAAGTCGTATCACTAACTTGTGATACGTATTACATAATATTCAGGTCCCTGCCATCTCCCGCTCGACGCGTCGGAACGCCGCGAACAACGCGAGGTCGTACGCGATCTTCATCACGCCGCAGAGCACCAGCGGCGCCGCCATCGCGCCGGCGGCGAACATCGCGCCGGTCAGCGACGGGCTCAACGCCGAAGCTAGGCTGCGCGGCACGGCCGTGAAGCTCGCGGCCGCGGGCCGCTCTGCGGGGGTCACCACCGACATGACGAAGGCGCCGCGCGCCGGTACGTCCATCTGGGACAGAAGGCTCCTCGCCAGCAGCAGCGCGAGCGCCAGGCCGAGGCCCGGCGCGAGCGCGGCGCCGATGAGGCACAGGCTCGAGGGAATGTGCGTAAAAACCATGGTGTTGATCATGCCGATGCGGCGCGCGAGCGGTCCCGCGGCTAGCTGGGAGCACGCGGCCAGCAGTCCCGTCCAGAAGAAGAAGGCACCTGCGGCGGCAAGCGACATGCCGAAACGCTGGAACAGCCATAACGCAAGCAGCGAATTGAGCATCAGGCCGCCCGCGAACGAATCCACGCTGAACAGGGCGGCGAGGCGCCACACGATGCCGCGCGACGGCCCGAGCGGCGCCGCCGGCTTTTCCGCCTCGGCGCGCGGCTCGGGCATCCGCAGGTAGAGCACCCACACCGCGACCCCGACCACCGCGTACAGCACGAACATGAGCCGCAGCGCATCCAGCATTGCGAATTTCATGGAAAACCATTCCGGCAGCCCAGCCGCGAGCGCGCCGACCGCACCGGAGATCGAGCCGAGGAAGCTGTAGCGGGCGAACACCGACGTACGGTCCGTGGCATTGGCGAGCACCGTATGGTCGAGCGGCATGAAGAGGCTCGCGTCGCCGCTGCTCGGGTTGAGCGTACCGACGAACGCGACGAGCAGCAGCGGCCAGAACGACGACAGGCCGGCAAAGCCCAGCCCCGTCGCGGTCATCAGGACGGATGCCGCGAGAAGCAGCCGCCGGATGGAGAAGCGGTGTCCCCAGCGGCCGATGGCGAGCGTGGACAGCGCCGACCCGAGGAGCGTCGCCGTGCTGAGAAACCCGACCTCCATCTGCGCCATGCCGAGCGCGAGCAGATAAGCTGGCAGCACCACGGCGATGAACCCATCGGCAAAGGAGCGCAGCGCCCGCGCGACGAGGATCCGCCCGATCACTTGCCCGAGCCGTAGGCGAAGTCGTCGAACGACGTGACGCTGTCGGCTTTGGTCCACAGCCCGACCGCGCCCGCGCCGCTGATATGGCCGTCCTTGAGCTCGATATACGTCTTGCCGTCCAGCGCGACACGGATCTGCGTCCCGGTGAACTCGACGCGCAGCGTATGCCAGACGTTGCGCGGCACCGGCGCATCCACGTATTTCAGCGTGTTGCGGCGTCCGTTCGCCGTGTAATAGAGCGAGACGTTGTTCTCGAGCGCGTTGGCGCGCGCGACGTAGTAGTTGTCGCCGTCCTTCCAGCGCCACACCACGCCGCCGGCCTGGTCCTCCCGGCCCTCGAGCGGCTTGAATTTCACCTCGATGAAACCGTTCTCGAGCGAGCTGTCGCGCAGCACGCACCACGGGAACGTGCCGGTCCCGGACTGCTGCAGCACGTTGGGGGCGCTGGGCGCCGACGGATCCTGGCGCACGGCCCATCGCGGCGTTCCCCTGCCGGTGACGCCCTGCTCCCAGGGCGCAGGAAGCGTTCCAGGGGTGTCCGTGTCGAAGCTGAACGTCTGCCCCACGGAAGAGCCGGCTGCGAGCAAGCCGCTCATTGCGACCACCGTCTTTTTCATACGCGCTCCTTTACCGGCGTCGAAGCCGGTGCAAGAGCAGAACTTGGACGCGCTGAGCGCGTCTGTGATGCGGGGAGTCTGCCGGCACCCCCGCCTGAGGCCCTGTCAGTGTACGCCGAATGGAAGAAATCCAGAATCCGCATCGCCTCCGCGAGCAGCTCGTCGTCGTTGCGCGCCTTCTGCTTGATTCCCTTGAGCAGCGTTTCCAGTCCCGTCGCGTCCGGGGCCGGAATACCGCCGACGTCGAGAAAATGCACCGCGGAGCCGATCGCCATGAGAGCCGGATCGCGGTCCAGGCCGAAGCTCCCTCGCAGGACCTCGAACGTAACCAGGTTGTGCGCGTGGGTGAACTGGGCGCCGTTGTAGTCGAAGCCGATTGCCTTGCGCGGGCGCTCGCTCGGCCTCGCGATCCAGACGAACTTCGCGTTGCGGTCGATGAAGCGCTTGATCAGCCAGGCGCTGGCGAGGCGATCCACCCACAGATCCTTCCGCGTCGCCCACAGGCGCTTCTGGTAGCGCGCCGGATCGAGCCCCCTTAGCCGACGCTTCGAGGAGCGCGGCTCGCCACCGGAGTAAGCTTCCTGAAAGCGGCGCTCCAGCGAATCGATCGCCTCGGCCGCCTGCAGCCTGGCCTGTCCGGGGAAGAAGTCGATCTTCGAGATTCTGTCGAAGACGCCCCGCAGCCTGCGCAGCTGGGTCCCGCCCTTGCGCGCCCCGAGCCGCGGCAGCCCGCCCGCGGCGGCGTCGATCTTCTGCAGCAGGGCGCCATAATCCGCGCTGCGATCGAAGAGCTTGCGCAGATCGGAGAGCTGCTCGGCCGTTCTGGGCTTCAACTCCAGCGTCATGGCGAAGCCTCCGGCGGAGCGGATGTCCGACTCGATCTCGCCCAGCACGCCGTTGCCGCTGCCGGCCGGAAGCACGTAGACGCCGTCGCGCAGCACGCCACAGCCGCTCTCTTTCAGCGCGCGCCACACCCGCATCCGGACCGTGGAATTGTGCGTGGGCAGGCTGAGTACCAATGCGGTCAATTCATTCATACGTTATAGATATCACATAAGAGTGATGATAACAACACCAAGTAGTTGACAGACCCTCGCGCCCGGGTAGACTGCCTCCCCAGTAGCCGCCCCGCCGGAATCCGCAACTGAAGCAGGGCCGCTAGCCGGGTTCCCGCAGACACCCGGTCCAAAAAGACGGTTTCGTCTCAAGCGCTGCTCCGAATCCCTTCGGGGAAAGGAGTACGTGTATGAGCAACGGAATCGCAACCCTCTCTCTTCTCGCTGCCTCGCTCGTCGCCCTCACCGCCTGCGACGGTCGCGTCGCATCCGACAACTCACCCCGCGCATCGTCTGCGGCAGGCGAGCCGAGCATTCGCTCCCAGGTCGATGCAGCAAATGGGCGCATCTGGTGGCTGACGCGACAAGGCGTATTCGTCCATGACGCCAAGATCCCGCAGAAGCGTCTTGTTCCGATTCCGGGCTGGGTATCGGTCGATGTTGCGTACGCCTGCCCGGCGGCGCTGGCGCTCGGGCCAAATGGCGAAGCGCTGGTCACGAGCAACATCCTGCCGACCGTGTGGAAGATCGATCCCGAGACGCTCGCGGTCAGCGAGCATGCCCTCGCCCTCGACGCAGACCAAGACAAGGACATCGGCTTCTCGGGCCTCGTCTATTCGTCCGAGCACGCGGCCTTCTTCGCCGTGAGCGAGCTCGGTTCCGTGTGGAGGATCGATCGCGCTCTCACACGGGCCGAGAAAGTGGCGCTGTCGGCACCCATGACAAAAGCCTGTGGGCTCGCAGTTGGGGCCTTGCAGAAGGCTGAACGACTGAGCCGCCTGTGCGTGCGTGGGCCACAAGGCGACTGGATCGTGCAGCTCGCGTCGGATGAGCGCTCCGCCTCCGTGCGCGCCGCACCGTGCACCGATCTGCCCTGGCTGCTGAGCCAGGTCACCCTCCGGGGCGAGTAATGCCGGGGATGCAACGCGCGAAGAATTGAAACGGCAGCCGGCCGCAGACCGGGTCGGCTAAACTCGCCGCTTTCGCAAAAAAGCGAGGGCGGCGATGGCCGATCTGAAGGTCCTTGGAATCTGCGGCAGCCTGCGCAAGGCGTCGCTCAACATGGCGGCGCTGCGCGCCTGCGGCGAGCTCCTGCCTGCGGGCATGACGCTGCAGATCACGAGCATCGCGGACCTCCCGATGTTCAACCAGGACGTGTTCGACGCCGGCATGCCCGAGCCGGTGAAGCGCCTGCGCGGCGAGATCACGGCCGCGGACGGCGTTCTCTTCGCGAGCCCGGAGTACAACTTCTCGGTCTCGGGGCCGCTCAAGAACGCGATCGACTGGGGCTCGCGCCCGCCGAACCAGGTGTTCCAGGACAAGCCGGTGGCGATGTTCTCGTGCACGCCGGGGCCGCTCGGCGGCGCGCGGGTCCAGTACGACCTGCGCAGGATCCTGGTCCAGCTCTGGGCCTATCCCCTGCCGCGGCCCGAAGTCTTCATCGGCAACGCGCCCGCGAAGTTCGCCGACGGCAAGCTCGCCGACGAGACCACGCGCAAGTTCCTGACCGAGCTGCTCTCCGGGTTCAAGGACTGGATCGTGCGGATGCAGAAGAAGTAGCCATGCGCTTGGGCGCGCGCAGCATGAGCGCCAGGACCAAGCCGGCCACCGAAGCCACGAGCAGCGCGATGAAAGCGGCGTCGTAGCTGCCGCTGTAGTCGAACACCAGCGCGCCGGCGTAGGCGCCGATGCCGCCGAAGATCTGATGCACCATGGTGATGACCCCGGTGAGCGCGCCGAGGTGCCGGATGCCGAAGCTCTCGCGCACGAAGAGCACCGTGAGCGGCGCCGTGACCAGGAAGGTGGCTCCGAACACCAGGGCGAAGATCGCGATCGACAGCGGCGACTGATCGAGCACGACCAGGCCGAACACCGCGATGCGCGCGCCGAAGGCGATTGCGGTCGCGGGCACCGGGCCGGCACGGTCGCTCAGGGCGCCGGCCGCAAGCACGCCGACGAGCGCGGTCAATCCCATCAGCGCGAGCAGGTTGCCCGCAAGCAGCACCCCGAGGCCGCGGTCCTGGGCGAAGGCCACGACGTGCGTGGCGACGAAGAAGTCGTCCAGCCCGCAGATCGCGTACATCGCCGCGAGCAGCCAGAAGCGCGGCGTGCGTGCGGCGGCAGCCAGATCGAGGCCGGAACGCTGCGCGCTCGCTGCGTCGGACGGCTTCGTGCCCGGCAGCCTGCGCGCGAGCGCCAGCAGCACGAGGAGGTGCGCCGCGGCGAGCCAGGCAAACACCGCTCGCCACCCGATCTCGACCAGCACCGCGGCCAGAGCCGCGATCATCACGAGCTGCCCGACGCTCGTGCCGGAGATCACCGCCGCGTTGGCGAGCCCGGCGCGCCGCGGCGCCGCGCGTGTGACCACGACGCCCACCGTGGTGAGCGAAGCCGCGCCGTTGCCGATCGCGAAGATCACGCCGTACAGGAGCATCGCCTGCCATGGCGCCGACACCAGGCTCATGAGCCCGATGCCGATGCCGCCGAGGAGCATGCCGGCGCCGAGCAGCGTGCGCGCGTCCATCCGATCGGCGAGCCTCCCCGCGATGAAGGTGGCGAAAGCCGAGACCACGAGGTAGAGGCCCACGGCCATGCCGAGCTCGCCGCGCGCCCAGCCCAGCTCGTCGACCATCGGCTTGAAGATGAGCCCGACGGCAAAGCGCCCGCCGCCGCTGACGAACAGCACGACGAAGCCGACCGCGATCACGAGCGCGACGGGCATGGACCGCAGCAGCCTTCAGATCACTTCTTGTGAACCCAGTCGGCGTGGCGCGGCGCCTTCTTGGTGCGCGACCATTCCTCCAGCATCGCCTGGCTGACCGACGACAGGCGCCGGCGCATCTCGGGGCTCATCGTGTCCACCGCGAGCTCGAGGCGGTGGCCGTTGGGATCGAAGAAATAGATCGACTTGCACATGCCGTGGTCGACCGGGCCGAGCACCTCGACCCCGTGCGACTCGATGCGCGCCTTGCTCCTGAGCAGCGTTTCCTCGTCGGGCACGCGCAGCGCGAGGTGCTGCACCCACGCCGGGGTGCCCGGGTCGCGGCCCATCGGGGGTGAGTCGGGCAGCTCGAAGAAGGCGACGTAGGCTCCGTCGTCCATGCGGAAGAACACGTGCATGTACGGATGCGGCTCGCGCGTGCTCGGGACCTGGTCCTCGGCAAGCGCCATCGCGTACTCGAGGCCGAGCACCCGGGTGTAGAAGTCGGCGGTTTCCTTCGCGTCGCGGCAGCGGTACGCGACATGGTGCAGCGACTTGATGTCCATTCACTATTGTATAGTCGACCTCCCCATATGGAGGATCCATGGACACGAGGGACCACAAGCAGCGCTACGACTCCGGTTTGAAAACGCGCCGCGAAGTGCTCGGCGCGGGCTACGTCGACAAGGCGATGGCCGGCGTGGACGAGTTCACCGAGGAGTTCGCCGAGCTCCTGAACACCTACTGCTGGAACGACATCTGGAACCGGCCGGGATTACCGCGCAAGATGCGCTCGGTCCTCAACCTGGGCATGCTGTGCGCGCTCGGCAAGGAGCACGAGCTCAAGCTCCACATCCGCGGCGCGCTCAACAACGGCCTCAGCAAGGACGAGATCAAGGAGGTGTTCCTGCAGGTCGCGATCTATTGCGGCGTGCCCGCCGCGGTGGTCGCGTTCCGCTGCGCCCGGGAAGTTTTCAAGGAATAGGCTTCCCGAAGGGACTAGGCGTGAGCCTCGCTCTGCGGTTCTTATTCGCTGCTGTTTTGATCGTACAGGCCGGCGTCACCGCGGCCCAGGCGTGGCCCGCGCGGCCGCTCACGCTCGTGGTGCCGTTCGCTCCGGGCGGCGGCATCGACTCGAGCGCGCGCATCCAGGCCCAGAGCCTCTCCGAGCTGCTCGGACAATCGGTCGTGGTCGAGAACATCGGCGCCGCCGCCGGCATGGCGGGAAGCCTGCGCGTGGCGCGCGCCGCACCCGACGGCTACACCTTTCTGATCGGCAACACCGGCACCCACGCGTACAACCAGTCGCTGTACAAGAGCCCGCTTTACGATGCCGCGGCCGATTTTTCGCCGGTCGGGCTCGCGACCGAGTCGCCGCGGGTCCTCATCGCGCGCAAGACCCTACCGGTGGCGAACCTGCGCGAGTTCATCGCGTACGCGAAGGCGAACCAGGGCAAGATGCAGTTCGGCTCGGCCGGCGTCGGCTCCGGGACGCACCTGCCCTGCGTGCTGCTCAACCGCGCGATCGGCGTCGACGTCACGCACATTCCCTATCGCGGCGCCGGTCCGGCCATGCAGGACCTGATCGCCGGGCGCATCGACTACATGTGCGACACCATCCAGGCGGGCGCAGCGCAGGTCAACGCGCAGACTGTGAAGGGCATCGCGCTGATGGCGGCGAAGCGCGCGTCAGTCGTCGCGCAGCTCGCGACGAGCGGCGAGCAGGGCCTCGCCGGGGTCGAAGCGAGCGTCTGGAACGCGTTCTTCCTGCCGAAGGGAACGCCCGAGCCGATCGTGCGCCGGCTGAACGGCGCGATGAACGACATGCTCGAAAATTCCACGCTGCGCAAGCGCCTGGAGGACCTCGGCCTGGAGATCGTCGCGCCCGAGCGGCGCAGCCCCGAATACCTAGCGAAGTTCGTGCGCGCGGAAGTCGAGCGCTGGGGCCGCCTCATCAAGGCGGCCGGCATTAGCGCGGATTGATGCCTCCATCTCGCGCCGCACTCGCACTGCGGTCGAATTGGCGTCGAACGCGACGTCGCTCCACCTGACCGGCTGCCCCGCGGCGATCGGCCGCAGCACCTTCCAGCCGTGCGCGAGCCCGAGCGGCAGACAGACCTGGGCGAGCGAAGCCTGCGCCGGCATCAGCTTCCCCACCACGGTGTAGCCGCCCTCGCCGTCGAGCACTTCTCCGGTTTTGAGGTCACGTTTTGCAATTGCCACGGCGTCGGCGCGCCAACCGGTCGCACACCCCGTAGGCTCGCGCCGCAGGCCGACGCTTGCCACCGAGATGCCGACCTCGAGGCCGATCAGGTGCCAGCGCTTGTACATGCAGGCATAGCGGCTCGACGGGTCGGTCTTCACGCCGTATTCCATGAAGCAGCGCCTGATGTACTCGGAGTCGCCCTCGAACACCACCCAGACGCCGAAGCGGATGTCGTACGCGATGGGTTTTCCATCTCTCTCGAGAGACGAGACGACTTCGACCTGTCCTTTGTGGTGCAGGACGCCGCCCTCGGACGCCGGGCGCATCAGCGAGGGAATCTCGTCGACCGAGCCGGCGGGATATGCGAGCCCGTCCGGCGCGGGCGTGAGGCCGGTTGCGTTGCACACCGCAGTGGTCTCGATAGCGGGCTTCGAGCCGTCGAGGAACGAGTTGAACATCTTCGGGTTGAGCCCGCCCGCCCGGGCCTGCTCGGGTGTGAGGCCGTAGTAGCCCCACACGGTGTCGGGCGTCGATTGCGAATAGTGCGGTAGCCACTTGTGGCCGCGGCCCGCGGCGACCACGGGGAAGCCGGCGGTGCGCGCCCAGTCGACCAGGTCGCAGATGAGCGCCGGCTGGTCGCCGTAGGCGAGGCTGTAGACCACGCCCGCCTCGGCGGCCTTGCGCGCGAGGAGCGGCCCGCAGAAGGCGTCGGCCTCTACGGTGACCATGACGACATGCTTTCCGTTCCTGAAAGCAGCCAATGCGTGCTCGACCGCGGCCGGCGGATTCCCGGTCGACTCGATGATGATGTCGATGGCGGGGTGCGCGACCAGCGCTTCCCAGTCCTCCGACAGGTGCGTTCGCTTTTCTTTCAAAGCATGGTCAAGCGAGGAAGCGGAATGCATCTCCTTCGGCCAGCCCACGCGCTCGAGGTTCTTGCGCGCGGAGTCGGGAGAAAGATCCGCGATGCCGACGAGGTGCACGCCCGGCGTGCGCGGCACCTGCGCGATGTACATCGCGCCGAACTTCCCCGCGCCGATCACGCCGATGCGCAGCGGTCTGTCCTTTCTTTCCAGCAGCTTGGCGTACAGATTCATCAAGCGGCTTTCAGGGACGGCTGCAGCTCCTCGGCGGGCGTGCCGTCCTTCCAGGGGAGCGCGACGTCGTAATGCCGGAGAAGGCAGTCGTCGGGCAGCGGACGGATCGGCGTGAAGTCGCGGTGCGCGATATAGCCCGGGCGCTTGAACCGCCGGATGTGGTTCGACACAGCGCAGAGCGAGAGGTAGACGCTCACGCGGTTCCACGGCGAGAGGTTGGAAGTGGAGGCGTGCACCAGGCAGCCGTGGAACAGGATCATCGAGCCGACGGGACCCTTGGGCGCAACGATTCCGCCTCGATCAACCAGACGTCTTATTGTGTCTTGATTGATGACCCACAACGGGTAGCTGGTGGTGCTCGTATCGTGGTCGGCCTCGAGCACGCCGAGCTTGTGGCTGCCAGGGATGAACATGAGCGGGCCGTTGAACTCGTTCACCTCGTCGAGAAAGATGGCGACGTTCATCGCGCGCGCCTCGGGCATCTGGTCGTCGGCACGCCAGGTGCCGTAGTCCTGGTGCCACTGCCACACGTCGCCGTCGAACGCGGCCTTGCCGTTGATCTTGAACTGGTGCATGTAGAGGTCCTCGCCGAAGAGCTGGCGGATCGGCTCGACCATGCGCGGGTGGCGCGCGAGCTTGGCGAAGGGGTAGCTGTACATGTGCGCGGCGAAGTTGGTGCGCACCACGTCGCCGGTCTTCTCGCGCACGTTCTCCGGCCGGCGCTGGGCATAGAGCGCCGGAACCTCGTCGTTCAGGACTCGAATTTCATCTTTCGTGAACAAGGACGGGAAAAACAGGTATCCGTCCCGGTCGAATTGCTCGAGCTGCTCGCGGGATAGTTTCATTCGGTCGTCCTCGTCATGCAAAGAAACCGCATTCGAATAGTATAGGTCAGGTGAAAGCCGATTCGCTCCGCACCATCCTCTACGCCCTCGGCGCGAATCTTGCGATCGCCGCGGCGAAGACCGCCGCCGCCATCGCGACCGGCTCGAGCGCCATGCTCGCCGAGGCAATCCACTCCTATGCCGACAGCGGCAACCAGGGCTTGCTCCTGTGGGGCATGCGCCAGGCAAAGCGTCCGCCCTCGGCCGATTACCCGCTCGGCTGGGGCAAGGCGCTGTTCTTCTGGTCGTTCATCGTCGCGCTGGTCCTGTTCTCGCTCGGGGGCCTGTTCTCGCTCTATGAAGGCTGGCACAAGCTGATCGAGCCCGAGCCGATCCGGTATCCGTGGGTGGCGGTCGGCATCCTCGTCTTCGGCCTCGCCGCAGAAACGGTCTCGCTGCGCGCCTGCCTCCACGAAGTGAACAAGGTGCGCGGCGCGCGCAGCCTGTGGCGCTGGTTCCGCGAAAGCCGCCAGAGCGAGCTGGTAGTGATCCTCGGCGAAGACCTCGCCGCGCTCCTCGGCCTTGCGCTCGCCCTGCTCGCGGTCCTGCTGACAGTCTTCACCGGCAATCCGGTCTGGGACGCGCTCGGCTCGATGTCGATCGGCGCCGTGCTGATCGTCGTCGCCGCGGGCATCGGCATCGAGATCAAGGCGCTCCTCATCGGCCAGAGCGCCGAGCGCGAGACCGAAGAGAGGCTGCGCGAATTCCTGCAGCGCCAGCCTGGCGTCGAGCAGGTTCTGCGCGTCCTCACGCTCCAGCTCGGCACTTCGCTGATGGTCGCGGTGAAGGCGAAGATGGCGCCGGAAAGCGCCGCCGAGCTCGTCGCGGCGATCAACCGCGCCGAGGCCGCGACGCGCGCCGAGTTCCCGGAGATTCAGTGGCTCTTCTTCGAGCCTGATATGGCGGACTGAATGCTACTTCTGCGCCGGCGCAGCCGGGACCGTACTCTGCGCCGGGGCTGCGGGAGCACCGGCGGGAGCGTCCCTGGGGTCGCCCGTGGGCATGAC
>DATMJC010000104.1:0-21607 GCA_035554435.1 Burkholderiales bacterium
TTGTTGAAGATCACCCAGTAGCGCACGCGTGGCGCCGGCGCGCGGCCGTGCTTCGCGCGCCACTGCGCGGCGACCCCTTGCTCCTGGTCGACGCGCGCGCCGTACAGAATGTTGCCGGTGATTGCGCCGTCGACGTAGAGGTGCGGGCCGATCTGCTGTGCGGGGAAGATCGCCGGGATGCCGGCGCTCGCGAGCAGGATGCGGTGCACGCGCTCGGGCTCGCCCGCGGCGAGCGCCGCCTTCGCTTCGGCTATCACGTCCCAGGGGTGGAGGTCGCCCAGGTCGATGTTGGTGGTGTTGACCAGCAGCAGGCGCCCGCTCGCCTCCTGCGCGGCGATGCGCTCGAGCATGTCACGGTCGAGCGCGGTGCGCAGCTCGCGCTCGAGGCCGGGCAGCAGATAGAACGACGGGTTATTCGGCAGGAAGAACAGCAGCCCGCGCGAGCTCGCGATGTCGGTCGCCGGGTTGCGGTACAGCTGCACGATGCGCTCGATCGACTCGTCGTCACCGAGGAAGGCGAAGGGCGCGATCAGCGCGCCGGTGCTGACCCCGGTGACCGCGTCAAACTGCGGCCGCGCCGACTCGCCTTTTACGCGGCCCCAGCCCTTGAGCACGCCGGCGCCGAATGCGCCCCAGTCGCCGCCGCCGGAGATGATCAGCAGATCGATGGTCGCGCCCGGCGTACGCGCCTTCGCCTCGGCCCGCGCAAGCATCTGCGCGACGAGACGCTTCGCGCCCTCTTGGCGCGCGGCGTCCTGCGCCCGGCGCTCGGCGAAAAGATCCTCCTGCTTGCGCGCTTGCCGCTCCGGAGCGCTGGCGCAGCCGCACAGCGCGGCGGCGAGGAGCAGCATGCTGATCGCGCGCCTGGTCGTGTCCTTTCGCATAACTACCTCCGTTCGCCTGCTTCGCCCTGCTTGATCGGGTTATTGGCGCCCTGAAACGGCATCGCGTTCTGTGCGCGAACGCACTTAGCCAGCACCGACGGTACAGGCGGTGGCGGTCGCTGAATGCCGTGCGGTGTTCGGCTCGGTTATATTTGCCGGCGATGAGACTCCTGATCGCGTGCCTGATGATCGCGCTCGCGCCTCTCACCGCGGCGCAGAGCGACTATCCGAACCGTCCCATTCGCCTGATCGTCACCGTGCCGCCCGGCGGCGCCGCCGACTTCATCGCGCGGCTGGTCGGCGCGAAGCTCGCGGAGTCGCTCTCCCAGCCGGTGCTGGTCGATAACCGCGCCGGCGCGGGCGGCACCATCGCCACCGACGCGGTCGCCAAGGCGCCCGCCGATGGCTACACGCTGTTGCAGAACTCGATCACCACGCACGGCGTCGGACCGCATCTCTACTCCAGGCTGCCGTACGACCCGGTCAAGGACTTCGCGCCGGTCAGCGGGCTCGCTCTGCTGCCGCTGATCATGGCGATCAACGCCGATTTGCCCTTCAAGTCCGTGCAGGAGCTGATCGCCGGATCGAAAAAGGAAAGCCTGAATTTCGCCTCCTCCGGAAACGGGGGCGCGCCGCACATGGCAGCCGAGCTCTTCAAGAGCGAGACTGGCGCTTCGATTACCCATGTGCCGTACAAGGGCAGCGGGCCGGCGGTGGCCGACCTCGTCGGCGGGCGGGTGCAGATCATGTTCGATGCCGCGCCTTCGCTGATCCAGCACGTGAAGAGCGGCAAGCTGCGTGTGCTCGCCGCGGCGAGCGCGCAACGCAACCGCCTGCTTCCCGAAGTGCCGACTTTCGCCGAGCTCGGCTACCCGAAGGTCGCGGTCTCGCTCTGGTACGGCCTGCTCGCGCCGGCCGGCACGCCTCGCCCGGTCATCGATCGATTGAACCGGGAAACGCGCAAGGTGCTGGAATCTGCCGACATCCGGGAAAAGCTGCTCGCGCAGGGCGCCGAGCCGATGCCGGGCAGCCCGGAGGCGTTCGCTTCTTTCATGCACGAGGAGTCGGCGAAATGGGCGCCGGTGGTGAAGCAGGCGGGCGTGAAGCTGGACTGACTCCGGCTCTCGCCCGGTTCCTTGCGCAGTCCAGGTGGGAGGACGTCCCCGCGGCGATCCGCCACGAGGGCAGGCGCGGGATTCTGAACGCGCTCGGCTGCATTCTCGCCGGCCGCGACGATCCCGCCATCGCGATCGTGCGCAAAGTGTTTCCTCTCGAAGATGCGCTGATCGACGCGGCGGCGGCAACCGCTCACGACTACGACGACACGCACCTGCCGACCGTGATCCACGCGACGCCGCCCGTGGCTGCCGCCGTGCTGTCCATTGCGAGGAAGCAGAAGGTGAGCGGCGCGGAGCTGCTGCATGCTTTCGTTCTCGGGGTGGAGACGAGCTGCCGCATGGGCAACGCGGTGATGCCCGGCCACTACGAGCGCGGCTGGCACATCACGAGCACCTGCGGCGTGTTCGGCGCGACCGCCGCGGCGGCGAAGCTGCTGCGCCTGGACGAGCGACAGGTGGCCTCGGCGCTGGGGATCGCTGCGACGCAGGCCTCCGGCCTGGTCGAGGTGCTGGGGAGCATGGCGCGCGTGCTGAACGCGGGATTCGCGGCGCGGAACGGCCTCGCCGCTGCGCGTCTCGCAGCCGCGGGATTCGAGGGCCCGCGCGCGCCGATCGAGGGCCTGCGCGGCTTCGTCAACGTGTTCGGAGGCAGCGCCGATCTCCCGCAGCTCACGCAGCGTTTGGGCGAGCGCTGGGAGATGGAGCGGGTGGCGTACAAACCCTATCCGTCCGGAGTCGTGCTGCACGCGCTCATCGATGCCTGCCTGGAGCACCGCGAAAGACTGAGAATCGCGCAGTCCATCGAAGTCCATCTGAACCCGCTGGCCATCGAGCGCACCGACCGTCCCGACCCGCGCAACTCGATCGAAGCGCGCCTCAGCGCGCAGCATGCCGTGGCGGTCGCGCTTCTCCATGGCGAGGCAGGACTCGCGCAGTTCAGCGACGCCGCGGCCGTCGATGGCGAGGTGCAGGCGCTTCGACGGCGGATCGTCGTGGCGGCCGATGCGCGCCTAGACAAGATGGCGGCGCGCATCCGCGCCGATGGGGCCGTCATCGAGGCGCCGGAGTCGCGGCCGATGGACGACGCGAGGCTGGAGGCCAAGTTCGCGCGCCTCGCAGGCGCGCAAGCCGCGCGACTTCTCGAGATCGTCCGCTCGATGGAGACCCTGGAGCGGGTTTCGCCACCCTGATTGCAGCTCTTTCAGACGAACGGCGCGCTTTTCCGGAGGGCCGGCGCGGTTTTCTTCCTCCAGCGTGGTTTTTGTCACTTGCTAACCTATAGAAATAGTAGTTAAATGAAGCACCTCCGACATGAAGTTAATAACTAACTGGAGGCAGGGACCGGAGGTCGCAACCGGCCCTTGAATCACAGGCCGATCAGCACCCGCCTGACGAGACGCAGCCCCGTCAGCGAGTCCTGATCGGCCTTTTCCTTTCTGGCGCAGTCCAACCGGACCGGTTAGTGCTCTTTTGCCTTCGGGTCCGGCCCACCTCTACGGTCAAATGCAGTGGGGCAGCGATAAGAACACCCGTCACGCAGAGGGGCCGCCATGAATGAACGCTGGAGCTGGATCATCCGCTACGCCGTCGTGATCGTCGCCGCGCTTGCGCTGGGCGCAGCGTTCGGGGAAATGTCGCTCTTCAAGACCACCAGGCTCGGCCGGACCGGACTGAACGCGGCGAACCTGGTTCAGTTTCTGACCTACGGCGCCGCGCTCCTGCTGCTCTGGCTCGCCGCGCGCCGCGCCGCGGCTCTGCTGCCGGCCGACGACGTGCGCTGGAACGTCCTCAAGAGTACGCTGGTGCCCCTGACCACGCTCATCGTGGTCTCGGCGGGGCAGGCGGTGCTGCTCATCGTCGCCGGCCCGCTCATGAACAAGCCTTGGCACCAGACTTACAGTTGGATCTCGGTCACCGCGATCATCCTCAGCGCCGCGTGGCTCCTTGCCGCGGTGCTCACTGGCTCCGCATCGCTCGCGCCGCTCTTCGGCGGCCGCGTGCCGCGGCGCCACCACCGGATCGGGCACCAGGCATAGCTTCCGGGCCGATCGGAGTCGCTGCGATGCCGGTGAACAGATTGACCACCGTCCTCCCGATCGGCCTCTTTTTCTTCGTCCTCGCGGGGTGCGCGAGCGCCCCGCAGCCCGCCGAGCGCGCGGCCGGCGGCGTCGGCGAGCGCGCTGCGCAGCACGCCGCGCAGCTCGTCGGCAAGCCCTACCGCTACGGCGGCTCGAGCCCCTCGACCGGGTTCGACTGCAGCGGCCTGGTGCAGTGGAGCTACGCGCAGGCCGGGCGCAAGCTCCCGCGCAGCACCGATGACCAGCGCGCCGTCGCGCATCGCATCAAGGTGTCCGAGCTGCGCTCCGGCGACCTCATCTTCTTCGACCAGGAAGGCAAGAAGAACTCGCACGTCGGCATCTACGTCGGCCGCGGCGAGTTCGTGCACGCGCCTTCCTCGGGCAAGCGGGTGCGCCGCGACCGGGTCGACGCTCCCTACTGGAGCAAGCACATCTCGGAGGCGCGCCGCCTCAACGTCTAGCGGCTAGCCGACCAGCCGGCCGTTCATGAGGCGCACGCGGTCGCCCGCCTTCCAGGCGGGCGGGGTGGTGTAGGTCACCGTCCGCTCGCTGCCGTCGGACATGCGCACGCGGATCTGGTACTGGCTTGCCGAGTCAGGCTTCCTGCCCTTGAGCTCGACCTGCTTCACCGCGACCACCACGCCGCAGTCCGTGCAACCCCTGTCGAGCGGCTTCGTCGCCACGGCGACCGGTACCTCGCCGTGCGAGGAGGGGGAGCGCGAAAGGGAGGCCACGATGCCGGCGATCGCGCCGAGGCCGATCATGATCACGCTCGCCGCGGCGAGAGCAATGAGGGATTGGATTCTCATGCGAACCAACATGCGCGCGCCGCTTTGAGCCGCGTGCGGCCGCGGCTGCTCCAAACGGAGGATTTTGTGAACTAATGCGCATCACGGGTGCGGCACGCGGTATCGTAGTTCACTACCGAAGGAGAGCGCGAAGGAGAGAGCCGTGTCCGACTACGTTCCGCATCTCAAGCTGACCCACGACGGCGCGCTGAAGATGCTCCGCGCCGGGATCGCCAAGGCGCTGGAGATGAAGCAGCCGCAGTGCATCACGATCACCGACGACGGCGGGCACCTGCTCGCCTTCGTGCGCATGGACGGCGCCAAGGTCCTGAGCATCGATTCGTCGCACAAGAAGGCGATGACCGCGGCGTCCGCGCGTGCGCCGTCCGGCCAGGCCAACGTCGCGAACGAGGTCAAGCTCGCGTTCGCGACCGGCGGCAAGCTCACCAACCTGCTCGGCGGACTGCCGATCGTGGTCGAGGGCCATGTCATCGGCGCGATCGGCGTCGGCTCGGGCACCGGCGAGCAGGATCTCGAGGTGGCGAAGGCGGCGATCGCCGCGCTTCCCGGCGCAAGGCAGTTTTGAAGGCGCTGGTCCTCAGGCAGCACGGCGAAATCGAAACCCTGCGGGTGGCGCACGACTATCCGCAGCCGCGGGCGGCGCCGGGCCACGTGGTGATCCGCGTGCGCGCCGCGTCCTTCAACCACCACGACGTCTTCACCGTGAAAGGCATGCCTGGCATCAAGGTGCCGATGCCGGTGGTCATCGGCCTCGACATGGCGGGCGAAGTGGCCGAGACGGCGGCGCCGCAGTGGAAGCCGGGCGCGCGGGTGCTCGTCAACCCGCTCAACAAGGAGCGCGGCCTCCTGGGCGAGGCGCTCGACGGCGGGATGGCCGAATACTGCCTGGTATCGGCGCACCAGCTCGTGCCCATGCCCGACAACGTCAGCTTCGTCGACGCCGCGGCGCTGCCGGTAGCCTACGGCACGGCGCACCGCATGCTCGTCACGCATCGTACGCTCGCGAAAGGCGAGCGCGTGCTGGTGCTGGGCGCCTCGGGCGGAGTCGGCATGGCGTGCGTGGTGCTCGCGAAGAGGATCGGCTGCGAGGTGATCGCCTGCGCCTCGAGCGACGACAAGCTGGCGCGGCTGCGCGAGCTCGGCGCCGATCACACGGTGAACTACAGGCAGACCGATTTTTCGAAGTGGGCGATCGAGAAATTCGGCAAGCCGCAGCGGCGGAGCTACGAAGGCGGCGTCGACTGCGTCGTCAATTTCACCGGAGGCGAGACCTGGGTGCCCTCGCTCAGGTGCGTGAAGCGCGGCGGCAAGATCCTCGTGTGCGGCGCGACCGCGGGCTTCGATCCGAAGGAGGACCTGCGCTACATCTGGAGCTTCGAGCTCCGGGTGATCGGCTCGAACAGCTACACCGACGAGGACCTGCGCGCGCTCCTCGAGCTCGTGTCCAGGGGCGAGGTGAAGCCTGCGATCGACCGCGTGCTGCCCCTCGAGCGCGCGGCCGAGGGGCTGCGCCTGATCCGCGACCGCGAGGTCGTCGGCAAGGTCGTGGTCACCCCATGAAAGCCGTGACCAGGGAAGAACTGCAGAGATTGATCACGCGCGGCCCCTATCACCAGTGGCTCGGCCTCGAGGTGCTCGACTGCGGCGAGGACTTCGTCGAGGTCAAAGCGACCTGGCGCGAGGAGTGGATGGCGAACCCGGATCGCAAGCACACGCACGGCGGGATCCTGGCCGCGCTGATCGATCTCGGCGCGGACTGGGCGCTGACGTCGCGCACCGGCCACGCGGTGCCGACCATCGACATACGGGTCGACTATCACCGCGCCGCGATGCCGGGCGACCTGGTGGTGAAGGGCAGGGTGATCAAGTTCGGCAGCCAGTTTTCCGCCTGCGAGGCGCAGGTGTTCGATGCGGAGAACCGGTTGATTGCAAGCGGTAGGGGCACCTATTTCACCGGTCCCCTGAAACAATGACCCAGTCAAAGGAGGAGCCAAAATGACATCCAGGAGGAATTTCCTGATCGGGCTCGCGGCGTCGATGCTGTCCGCCTCGGCGCTTGCGCAGGGCTATCCCAACAAGCCGATTCGCCTCGTCGTGCCGTATGCGGCGGGCGGCGTGTCCGACATCATGGGCCGCGCGCTCGCGCAGAAGCTCGGCGAGCTGATCGGCCAGCCGATGATCGTCGAGAACCGCGCCGGCGCCGCCGGCGCGCTCGGCACCGACGCCACCGCAAAGTCGCCGCCCGACGGCTACACCATCGTGCTTTCGAGCCTCACGGCGTACGCCATCGCGCCGAACATGAACAAGAGCGTGACCTACGACCCGGTGAAGGACTTCAGCGCCATCGGCGGCGTCGCGATCGCACCGAACATCCTGACCGTCAATGCCTCTGCGCCCTTCAACACGCTGAAGGAGCTGGTCGCGTATGCGAAGGCGAATCCCGGCAAGCTGACCTTCGGCTCCTCGGGTGTGGGCAGCATCGGCCATCTCTCCGGCGAGGTGCTGCGCACCACCGTCGGCGCCGAAATGCTGCACGTGCCCTACAAGAGCGCGGGCGTCGCCTATCCCGACATGTTCGCGGGCAACGTCTCCATGGTATTCGACACCTTGCCCTCGGCGATCCAGCACATCCGCTCGGGCAAGGCGAAGCCGATCGCGGTGCTCTCCGACAAGCGCTCGCCGCTGCTGCCCGAGGTGCCGACTTTCGGCGAGGCGGGCTTCCCCGAGGCCACGCTGCGCTTCTGGTTCGGACTGCACGGGCCGGCGCACATGCCGGCGCCGGTGGTGCAGAAGCTGAACGAGACGCTGAACCACGCGCTCGCCGCGCCGGACCTGCGGGAGCGTTTCTCGACGCTCGGCGCGGATCCCTATCCGACCACGCCGCAGCAGCTCACCGACCTGGTGCGCGCGGACATGGAGAAGCTCGCGAAGACCATCAAAGCCGCCGGTATTCAGCGAGAGTAGCGAGTTTCTCGCGGGCGAGGTTCCGGTCGATCTTGCCCGCGCCGTTCAGCGGCATGTCGCGCTCGCCGATGATCTCGACGAAGCGGGGGTGGGCGTACTTGGGCCCCTCGTCGAGACAATAGGCCTTGATCTCCTCCGCGCTGGCCGACGCGCCGCGCTTGAGCACGACGAGGGCGGCGGGCACGTAGCCCTTGACCGCGTGCGGCACCGGCGCCACCACTGCGTTCGCCACCGCGGGGTGACGGAAGAGCAGGTCCTCGACCTCCTTCGGGTAGATGTTCTCGCCGCCGCACGAGAACATGTCGTCCACGCGGCTCTTGAAGTAGTAGAAGCCCTGCGCGTCGCGGCGGAACACGTCGCCGGTGCGCAGCCACCCGTCCACCAGCTTGTCGCGCGTCACGTCGGGCCGCTTGTGGTAGCCGAGGCAGTTGTAGGGCGACTTGAGCCATAGCTCGCCTTCGTCGTCCCGGTCCTCCCCGTCCGGGCCGACCAGGCGCACCTGGTACTCCGGCGCCTGCACGCCCGGCGAGCCGCGCGGCACCGCCCGGCCGTCGAGGGGCTCGCGGAACGGGCTGCCGCCCTCGGTGAGGCCGTAGCTCTCGCCCACCCGCACGCCGGGGATCGCGCGCTCGACCTCGTCCATCAGCTCGTGCGTGACCACTGCGGAGCCGATGGTGAAGCTCCGGAGGCTCGAGAGATCGAGCTTCGCGAGCTCGTCGCGGTGCTGCAGGAACATGGTGAACACCGCCGCCACGCCGCGCGAGTAGCTGCACTTGTACTTTGCCAGCGCCTCGAGATAGCCCTTGGGCTCATAGCCCGGCATCAGCACGAACGAGCCGCCGGCGTAAAGCATCGGCTTCACCGTGCCGCGCATCGCGTTCTTGTGGAACAGGGGCAGGGCGATGAGCCCTCGATCGTCCGGTTTCGTCGGCCAGTAGCGCTGGTTGTACTGCACGTACCAGAGCATCCCGGCGTGGGTCATGATCGCTCCCTTCGGAACGCCGGTGGAGCCCGAGGTGTAGGGCTGGAATGCCTGTGCGTCCGGCGGCAGCTCGGGCGGTTCGTTCAGTCTAGGACTTTCATCCCGTAAAGGCCCGTAGGAGGAATCAACTGCAATGCGGTTCGGCACGCTCGCCGAAACCGCCATCGCATCGGGATGCGCCTCGGGCTCGACGAACGCCGCGACGCATTCCGCATCCTCGAGGATGAACTTCAGCGTATCGCGCGCGAGGCGGGTGTTGATCGCCACGGGAATCGCACCTGCCCGCATGGCGCCGAAGAAGATCTCGAGGAATTCGACCCGGTTGCCGACGATCATGCCGACGCGCTCGCCGGGCTTCACGCCGCGGGTTTGCAGCAGTCCCGCCACGCGGTCGGCGCGCTCGTCGAGCTCGGCGTAGGTGATCTGGCGCTCCCTCCCGCCGTACAGGTCGATGACCGCGACCTTCTGCGGGAACCTCTCGACCGAGGCGGCGAAGAAATAGCCGAGGTTAGTCTTTCTGCTCACCGAGATAGGAAGCGATCATCCAGGCATAGACGCGGGCGGCGTCGAAGGTGCGGTCGACCGAGGCCATGTCGAGGTCGGTGTGGGCGAAAGCCTGCTCGCCCGAGCCGAAGTTCGCGGTCGGAATGCCGACGTGGTTGAGGTAGCCCTGGTCGTGCGCCGACTGGCCGAAGAAGGTCTCGGGCGCCGCGCCGAGCATCGCCTCGCAGCCGGCGGCGAGGAGCCGGACCACCGGCGACTCCTCGGTGACGAGGCTCGGATACATCACGGCGCCTTTCTCCACCACGAAGCGCAGCGGCTTGCCGGACACCGGGTCCTTCCAGCCCTCGAGGCTGCGCGCCACGCGCGCGATCTCCTCGACCGCGGCGTCGGCGTCCTCGCCGGGGAGCAGGCGCCGGTCGAGGCCGACCTCACAGCGGTCCTGCACCGTGTGGGTGGACTTCGGCAGGCTCTCGATGCGGTTGCATGTCAGCCACGCCGTGCCGAGCTGGGGATGGGAGCGGTTATTGGGAATCTCGGCCGCGAGGCGTCGCAGCAGCTCCATGGCGCCGGTGACCGCATTCGCGCCGTCGTTGGGCCGGCTCGAGTGCGCGGCCTTGCCGTGCACCGTCACCTTCACGTCGACGCGGCCGCGGTTGCCGAGCTGGAGCTTCAGGCTGTTGCCGTAGACGAAGGCCAGGTCGGCGCGCACGCCTTCGTTCTCGACTACGTTCCGGATCGCATCGTGCTTGCCGGTCTCGCCCGAGACGCAGCAGATGAAGTACAGCTTGCCGTGCAGAGCAATTTCAGATTTTTGAACAGCTTCCATCGCGTGCAGCATCGCCGCCATGGTTCCTTTCTGCTCGCTCGCGCCCTTGCCGAGCACCGCCTCGCCGGCGAGCCCGTGCGGCGTCGCATCGATGACGGTGGCCGCATACGGGTCGGGCATGGTGTTGGGCGGCTGGTTCATCGCGTGCGCGACCAGCATCATCGAACGGCCGCTGCGCCCGCCGCCTTTTTCTGCGATCAGGTTGCCCATCGCGTCGAGGCGTACGCTCGACATGCCGAGCGCCTTCATGCGTGGAACGAGCGCCGCCTGCATGAACTCGCGCAGCTGCGGCTCGTCCTCGAGGAGATCGGTCTGAGGCGAGGGCACGCGCACCAGCTCCTGGAAAATGGCGCGCGCGCGCGCCATGGACAGGTGCGGCGACAGGCGTTTCCGGATCGGTTCTTCAGGCATTCAGCTGTGAAAGAGACTTGCCTGCATACAACCTCGCAAACACAATAGCGCTGGCTGACAACGGACGTTAACACAAGATGAGAACCTCCCAGCGCATCGCCCTGATCGGATACGGCGCCGTCTCGCAGGCCGTGCTGCGGCATTTGGCGGCTCATCAAATGGAAGTGCTCTGCGTGCTGCTGCGGCCCGGATGGAAGGAAAAGAAGCGCGCCGAACCGCCGCGGCCGCTGCGATTCGTCGACGACGCGGGCGAGATGCTCTCGCTCGGGCCCGAGCTCGTGATCGAGTGCGCCGGGCAGGGTGCGGTCGCGCAGTACGCCGAGCGCGTCGTGGGCGCCGGCGCTGACCTGATGGCGATCTCGATGGGTGCCTTCGCCGACGCGGCTCTCCTCGAGCGCGTCAGGTCGGCGGCGCAGAGGACCGGCGCCCAGATCATCATTCCGGCGGGCGCGGTCGGTGCGCTCGATCTGCTCGCGGCTGTGCGAAACGAGGGCATCGAGCGCGTGGTACTTCGTTCCATCAAGCCGCCGCTTGCATGGCTAGGTACCGCGGGCGAGAAGGCGGTCGACCTTTCCGCGGTGCGCGAACCGGTGTGCTTGTTCAAGGGAAACGCGCGCGAAGCGGCGAGCACCTACCCGATGAACGCGAACGTCGCCGCGGCGGTGGCGCTGGCGGGCGTGGGGTTCGAGCGCACCGTGGTCGAGCTGGTGGCCGATCCCCAGGCGGGCGGAAATCGCAACGAGATCGTGGCCGAGGGCGCCTTCGGCCGCTTCGAGATCAGGATGCTGGGAAAGACGCGTCCCGAGGCGCCGCGCACCTCGATCTCGGCTCCGCTCAGCATCGTGCGCGCGGTTCTCAATCGCGGGTCGGGCATCGTTGTCTAGCGATGGGCTCGCTCCTCATCGACAGCGCCGCGATTCTCACGCTCGACGAGGCCGACCGCTTCATCGAGCGCGGCAGCATCCTGATCGAAGCCAGCGGCATTTCGCAGGTAGGTGAAGTGGATCGCAGCAAGGCCGACCGCGTGATCGACGGCCGGCGCTTTCTCGCCACGCCGGGCCTGGTGAACGCGCATACGCACACGCCGGGCGCGCTTTCGGCCGGCACGCAGGACAGCGCGAGCCACCCCGCCTTCATGTGGCTCAACCAGGCCGACACCAGCGGGCGCACGCCGCGCGAGGTCTACGTGAGCGCGATGCTCAACTCGGCGCAGATGCTGCTCGGCGGCATCACCACCTCGATCGACCATTTCCCGGCGCAGAATTTCGGACCCGAGGATGTGGCAGCGGCGGTGAAGGCCTACCGCGACTCGGGGATGCGCACGGTGCTTGGCCTGCGCGTGTTCGACGACGACTTCGGCGACATCTTCCCGAGCGACCGGCCGCTGCCCCCCGACCTGGCGAAGGACCTCGCGCGCATCAAGCCGCTGCCGCCCAAGCCGCTTGCCGAAACGCGCAGGCTGATCGAGGACTCCATTCGCCTGCACCACCGGCCGGAGGAGCGCGTCTCGGTGTTTCCCGCGCCGACCAACCCGGTGCGCTGCAGCGACGAGCTGCTCACCATGTGCCGCGAGCTCGCCGAGCGTCATGACCTCGGCATCCACACCCACCTGCTGGAATCGAAGGTGCAGACGAGCCTGGCGCAGCGCCGCTACGGACGCACCATGGTGCAGCAGCTCGAGCGCCTCGGATTGCTGAGCCCGCGACTTTCCTGCGCGCACACGATCTGGATCGAGGACGAGGACATCGAACGGCTTGCCGCGACCGGCACGGTCGTGGTGCACAACCCCGAAAGCAACCTCAAGCTCGGCACCGGCATCGCACCGATCGCGAAGATGCTCGCCGCGGGCGTGACGGTGGCGCTCGGCACCGACGGCAGCGTCACTAACGATAACCTGGTGCTGCACGAGGCCATCCGCCTCGCGGCGATGCTCGGCCGGGTCGCTGAGCGCGAGCGCAGCAAGTGGGTGACTGCGCGGCAGGCGCTCGCGATGGCGACCGAGGGCGGAGCCAAGGCGGTGCAGATGCCGAAAAGCATCGGACGCCTCCAGGCAGGCTACCGCGCCGACGTGGTGCTCTACGACCTCGACACCCCGGCGTGGACGCCGTTCAACGACCCCGTCCAGCAGATGGTGTTCGCCGAGACCGGCTCCAGCGTGCACACCGTCATCGTCGACGGCGTGGTCGTGGTCGAGGATCGCGAGATCAAGGCGTTCGACGCCGCCGCGATCATCGCGGAGGCGAAGCCCATGCTGCGGGCTATCCGCAGCCGGAACAGCGACCTCTATCGGTTCGCCCGCCGCATGGGCGAGCTTTTCCCCTAGCCGCCGACGCCGAGGTAGGTCGCGGTGACCTGCCGGTCGGCGCGCAGGGCGGCGGGCGTTCCTTCGAACACCACCGTACCGTGGTCGATGACGTAGACGCGGTCGGCGAGCTGCAGTGCCATCTCGGCGTTCTGCTCGACGAGCAGCATGCTTACCCGCTCTGCCTTGAGGCCGCGGATCGTGTCCATGACCGCGTTCACTACGAGCGGCGCGAGGCCCTGCGAGGGCTCATCCAGCAGCAGGAGCTCGGGGCCGGTGAGGAGCGCGCGCGCGATGGCGAGCATCTGCTGCTCGCCGCCCGAAAGCTCGCGCCCCTTGTGGGCGAGCCTTTCGGCGAGCCTGGGGAAGCGCTCGAGCACGGTTTCCATGCGCCAGCGCGAGCCCGCCCGCTGTCCGATGACGAGGTTTTCCTTTACCGTGAGATAGCTGAAGATGTCGCGCGTCTCGGGAACGAGCGCGATGCCCATGCGCGCGATGCGGTGCGGGGGATCGCCGGCGATCGAGCGTCCCTGATAGCGGATCGCGCCGCGGCGCGGCGGGGTGAGACCGGCGATGCAGCGAAGCGTGGTGGTCTTGCCGGCGCCGTTGCGGCCGAGAAGCGCCACCACCTCGCTGTCTGCCACATTCAGGGACAGCCCATGGAGGATGTGGCCGATGCCGTAGAACGCGTCCACGTTTTCCACTTGCAGGATCAAGCGGCGACCCCTCCCAGGTAGGCGCGGCGTACCTCCGGATTGCGCTGGATCTCGGCGGGCGCGCCTTCGGCGATCAGCCGGCCGAAGTGCATCACCGAGATGCGGTCGGACACGCTCATGATGATGTCCATCTTGTGCTCGATCAGCACGATGGTGTAGCGCCCCTTGAGCGAGCGCACCAGCGCCACCATCCTGCGCGTCTCCTCGGGCGAGAGGCCCGCCGCCGGCTCGTCGAGAAGCAGCACGCGCGGCCGCGCCGCGAGCGCGATGGCGAGCTCGAGCTGGCGCTGCTCGCCGTGGGAGATCTCGCGCGCCAAGTGGTTTTGTTTGTCGATCAGTCCAACATCCCTCAGCGCCTGCCGCGCCTGCTCGTTCGCCTCGGGGTATTGATCGGTGTTTCTGAAAAGAAGCCCATTCCACGAGCGGCCGGTTGCGAACGCGGCGATCCAGACGTTCTGCAGGAGCGAGAACGCGGGGAATACGTTCGTGCGCTGGAACGAGCGTGAGAGACCTAGATGGGCGATGCGGTGCGCCGGCGTGCCCGTGACGTCCTGCTGGTCGAGAAGAATCCTTCCCGAGGTCGGCGGGAAGCTCCCGGTCAGCAGGTTGAAGAGCGTGGTCTTGCCGGCGCCGTTCGGCCCGATGATCGAGTGCAGGCCGCCCGCCTCGATCGCGAGGCTCACGTCCTGGACGGCGGCGAGCGCGCCGAAGGACTTGCTCAGGTTGCGGGTTTCGAGGATCGCCGCCATGTCCAGAACCTGTGCCACGCTTCCACCACGCCGCCGCGAAGGAAGAGCACCACGATCACGAACGCCACCCCGAGGAGCAGGGGCCAGCGCGCCCACACCACGCTCATCGACTCGGAGAGCCAGATGAACACGAACGAGCCGATGATCGGCCCGTAGAGCGAGCCCGAGCCGCCGATCAGCGTGGCGAACACCACGTTGCCCGAGAACACGAAGCCGATCGCCTCGAGCGGCACGATGCCGAAGAGCATGGCGTAGAGGACGCCCGCCACGCCGCTGAAGGCGCCGCCGATCACGAAGGCGAGGAGCTTGAAGCGCGGCACGTGGTAGCCGACCGCCCCGGCGCGCACCTCGTTCTCGCGGATCGCCTGCAGGATGCGGCCCAGCGGGGACTCCACGATCCGCTTCATGAGCCACAGGGAAGCGAGGAACAGGACCGAGACGAAAACGTAGTACACCAGCGGATCCTTGAAATCCAGGCCGAGAAACTCGGGCCGCGGAACCCCCTGCATGCCGTCTTCGCCGCCGGTGACGCTGGTCCACTGGTAGGCGACGAAGTAGAAGAGCTGGTTGAGCGCGAAGGTGAGCATGATGAAGTAGAGGCCCGAGCGCTGCACGCACAGGTAGCCGACCACGAGGGCCGAGAGCGCCCCCACGCCGACGCCGATGCCGAGCGCGATGAACACGTTGATGCCGTAGTGCTTGAGCAGCCACCCCGCAACGTAGGCCGCCGAGCCGAAGAACGTGGATTGCCCGAAGGAAAGGAGGCCCGTGTACCCGAGCAGCAGGTTCAGCCCGAGGCCGAAGATCGCGAAGATCCAGATCTCGGTGGCGATCACCGGCCGCACGATCAGGGGCAGTACGCAAATGGAAATCAAAATGAGGAAAAAAGCTCTCATCGGATGCCGAACATGCCTTGGGGACGAACCAGCAGCACCAAAGCCATTACGGCGAAGATCACCGCGGTCGAGGCTTCGGTCCAGTACGCGGCCACTACCGCCTGCGCCACGCCGATCAGCAGGCCGGCGGCGATGGCGCCGAGCAGGTTGCCCAGGCCGCCGAGCGCGACGACCACGAACGCGATGCCGAGCATGTCGACGCCCATCTGCGGGCTCAGTCCGCGGATCGGCGCGGTGAGCGCGCCGGCGATTCCGGCGAGGAAAGCGCCGATCGCGAAGGCGACGGTGAAGAGGCGATGGATATCGATGCCGAGGAGCGAGACCATCTCCTTGTTCTCGATGCCCGCGCGCATGATCGCGCCGTAGCGCGTCTTCTCCAGGAACAGCCATGTCGCAGCCACGAGCAGACCCGCCATCACCATCACGAACAAGCGGTACTTCGGGTAGAAGGTGAAGCCGAGGTCGACGCCGCCGCGCAGGAGCGCGGGCGGGAGGTGGCTGATGCCGACCGGCCCCCAGATGAGGATGATCAGCTCATTCAGTATGAGCGCGAGCCCGAAGGTGAAGAGCAGCTGGTAGTCGTGGCCCGCCGAGTAGAGCCTGCGGATTCCCGCATACTCGATGACCAGCCCGAGCAGCGCCACGCCGAGCGGGGCAAGCAGCAGGCCGAGCCAGAAGTTTCCGAGAACGCCGACAACGGACACGAGGAAGTACGCCCCGACTGCGAAAAGAGCGCCGTGGGCGAAGTTCGGGATGTTGAGCACGCCCGTGATGAGCGACAGCCCGAGGCCCATCAGGGCGTACAGCATCCCGGTCGCGATCCCGTTGAGGATCTGGCCGAGGAGGAGATTCAAGGACTAGAAACCGCCGATGTCCTTGCAGGCCGCGTATTCCTTGGGCAGCGGCGTGTCTCCCGTGGCAATGACGTCGGCGAGATCGAGCTCCTCCTTCATCGCCTTCTTCGGCTTGCAGCGCAGGAAGAAGTAGGGGCGCAGCGTCTGATGCGTGGCGGGCTCGACCCGCATGCGGCCGAGAAGGTCGTTCACCTCGATGCCCTCGAGCGCCTTGATGACGTCCTGCACCTCGGCCGACTTGGCCTTGTCGAAGCCGGCGAGCATGAGGCGCGTCATCGAGTAGGCGGCCGACGGCGCGTAGCCGGGCGGCGTCTTGAACTTCGCGCGGTAGTTCTTGACGAACTCCTTCGCCACCGGCGTGTCGGCGGTGTAGTAGAAGTTGGTGCCGACCCAGAGGTTCTCGCGGATCTCGGGCGAGAGCTGGATCAGCTCCTCCACGCCCGAGGACCAGCTCATGATGAGCGGGATCTTGGGCGTCAGCCCGAAGTTGAAGATCTCGCGCGCGCCGGCGACCGCGTCGCCGCCGAAATTGATCATCGCGACGGCGTCGGGCCGGTTGGCCGCAGCCTTCTGGACGTAGTTCGAGAACTCGCGCTCGCCGAGCGGATGGCGGTCGGCGCCGACGAACTCCAGGCCGTGGGTCTTTCCCACTTCCTTGATGTACTTCTCCACCGACCAGCCGAAGGCGTAGTCGGCGACGAGCAGGTGCCATCGCTTCGCCTTCGGGTTCGCCTTCATGAAGTTGTCGACCACGGTCTTTGCCGCGGTGTAGGGGCTCGCCGCCCATTGGAACGAGTAGCGGTGGCAACGCGCGCCGGAGATGTCCTCGGTGCCGCCGCTGAAGAAGTGCAGCACTTTCTTGCGCTTCGCCACCTCGGAAACCGCGAGCGCCACCCCCGAGGACCACGGGCCGATCATGAAGCGCGCGCCCTCGCCGTCGATCGCCTCCTCGGCGCGGCGCGTGGAGGTGCCGGCCTGCGTGGCGCCGTCGCGCGTCACGTACTTGATCGGGCGGCCGAGGATCTTCATGTCGCGCTCTTCCAGCGCCATGCGCATGCCGCGGTCGTTGAGCGGCCCGACGTCGGCGAACGCCCCGGTCTGGTCCCACAGCCCGAGGATCACGACCTCCTTCGGCTGGGCGCGAAGGAGAGCTGGGAAGCCGAGCGCCGCCGCCCCGACTCCGGCCTTGAGGATGTCCCTACGCTGGAGCTTTCCCATGTCGTTCTCCCGTGGAAAGCCGCAGCGTACCCGCGCGACCGGAAAAAGGCTTGAAAGGCTGCGAAATCGCGCTCAGAGTAGCGCCGGGGAGGTGGCGCCATGGCAGACATCGCACCGGTCGCTGGCAACGGGCTTCTCGATCGCAGGGCGTTCCTGCGGGCAAGCGGGATCCTGTTCACGGGCTACGTCGTCGACCCCGCCGCCGCCGAGCCGCTCAGCGAAGCGGCCTGGAGCAAGGAGCCGGGCACGGTGGTACCGGCGTACGGCACGCCCTCGAAATACGAGAAGGCGGTGGTGCGCACGCTCAGCAATCCGAACGGCGAGCCGCGCAACCAGCATGCGCGCACCCCGCACCAGCAGCTGCAGGGGATCGTCACGCCCAACGGCCTGCACTTTACGATCTCGCACGCCGGCAACGCCGAGATCGATCCGGCGCAGCACCGCCTCGCGATCCACGGCCTGGTCAAGCGGCCCCTCGTCTTCAGCGTCGATGCGCTCTCGCGCTATCCGCTCGTGTCGCGCTTCACCTTCGTCGAGTGCGGCGGAAACAGCGCGCCGCTGTTCTCGCCCGAGCCGATCCAGGCGAGCGTGCAGGGGCTGCACGGCCTCGCCTCGTGCGCCGAGTGGACCGGCGTGCCGCTCTCCCTCCTGCTCGAGGAAGCCGGCGTCGACCCCAAGGCGAAGTGGCTGGTCGCCGAAGGCGCCGATGCGCCGCACCTTTCGCGCAGCTTCCCGCTCGGGAAGGCGCTCGACGATGCGATGGTCGCGCTCTACCAGAACGGCGAGCGGCTGATGCCCGGGCAGGGCTATCCGATGCGCCTGCTGCTGCCCGGCTGGGAAGGCAACATGAACGTGAAGTGGCTGCGCCGCCTGCAGGTCACTGACCAGCCGGGGATGACCTATTACGAGTCGCGCACGTACGCGCAGATCCTTCCCGGCGGCAAGGCCTACCAATTCTATTTCGTGCAGGAGGTCAAGTCGTTCATCACGCATCCGTCCCCCGGCATGGGCATGAAGGGAGCGGGGCTGTATGAAATCTCGGGCCTCGCGTACTCCGGCAACGGACGCATCGCCCGCGTCATGGTCTCGGCCGATGGCGGCCAGACCTGGGCGCAGGCCGCGCTGCAGGAGCCGGTGCTGCCGAAGGCATTCACGCGCTTCCGCATTCCGTGGCAATGGAACGGCAGCCCTGCGGTCCTGCAAAGCCGGGCGTGGGACGAAGGCGGCTACGCGCAGCCGACGCGCGCGCAGATCATCGCCGTGCGCGGCCAGACCTCGAAGCCTCCGCCGGTGCTGGCATTCCCGAGCCAGCACTACAACGGCCCGACGAGCTGGGCGGTCGACGCGAGCGGAGGCGTGAAACATGTCTACGCTTAAGTGGAAACTACTCGGGATCGCGATCGCCTTTCCGGTGACGGTTACTGCTGGACCCAACCTCGGTCAACCGATAAGCCACGCCGAGCTCGCAGCGTGGGACATCAACGTGCTGCCGGATGGCACCGGGCTGCCTAAGGGCAGTGGTACCGCCGCGCAGGGCGCACCGATCTACGCGCAGAAGTGTGCTGCTTGCCACGGCGAGCAGGGTAAGGGCGGCATCAGCGCCGCGGTGGTCGGCGGCGCGCCGGTGAAGAGCATGGATTCGCCGAAAACCATCGCCAACTTCTGGCCGTACGCCACCACGCTCTTCGACTTCATCCGGCGCGCTATGCCATTCACGCAGCCGCGTTCGCTCAGCGACGAGGAGGTCTACGCCTTGACCGCTTACATCCTGGCGCAGAACAAGCTGATCGGCGAGCGCGACGTGATGGACGCGCAGAGCCTACCCAAGGTGAAGATGCCGAACCGCGACGGCTTCATCCCGCGCTTTCCGGAGAAGATGTAGCGCATGAGCCGACGGACGTTTCTCGGAGCGCTCGCCGCCGCAGCCGCGGTAGCCGGCCCGGCCCGCGCCGAGGATTCCGCGCCGAAGGCGCAGCGCACCAAAGGGCCGCGCGTCTGGCTCGACATGGACCAGGCCGAGCTCGACGACGCGTACGATCAGTCGGTCTACGCGCCAAACGGCAGGCAGATCAGCGCGCGCAACGCGAGCAACAGCGAGCTGACGCGCCAGCGCCTCGGCCCGCCGCGCCGTGTGGCCTACGGACCGAGCGAGATCGAGAAGCTCGACATCTACATCGCGCGGCGCGCGAACGCGCCGATCAACGTCTACATACACGGCGGCGCCTGGCGCGGCGGCAACGCGCGAGACCACGGCTACGCGGCGGAGATGTTCGTCGGTGCGGGCGCGCACTTCGTGGTGCCCGATTTCGTGAAAGTCCAGGATGCCGGCGGCAGCCTTTTCGCCATGGTCGAGCAGGTGCGGCGCGCGGTCGCTTGGACCTACCGCAACGCTGCCAGCTTCGGCGGCGATGCGAACCGCCTCTACGTCTCGGGCCGCTCCTCCGGGGCGCACCTCGGCGGCGTCGTCGCGATCACCGACTGGAAAAAGGACTTCGGCCTGCCTGCCGACACGGTGAAGGGCTACACGCTGTCAAGCGGCATGTACGACCTACGCGCCCCGCGCCTCTCCAAGCGCGGCAACTACGTCAAGTTCACCGACGAGATGGAGCAGGCGCTGTCGACCCAGCGTCACCTCGACCGGATCGTCGCGCCCATCGTGCTCGTCTACGGCTCCCTCGAGACGCCGGAATTCAAGCGCCAGACGCGCGAGTTCGCCGAGTCGCTGAAAAACGCCCGCAAGCAGGTGAAGCTCGTCTACGCCGAAGGCTACAACCACTACGAGATCGCCGAGACGATCGCCAATCCATACGGCTTCGTCGGGCGTGCGATCCTCGAGCAGATGGGGCTCGTTCCCGCAGGTTAACAATTGACCCGATTGTTGGCATTGACTGCGGCCGCTCTGGTCGCAGCGGACAGCGGGCATGCGCTCGCTCAGGCCGCCCCGGCGTACGGTTATCCGGAGCGGCCGGTGCGGCTCGTGGTGCCGTTCGGCGCGGCCGGCGCGACGACCACCGTCGCCCGCATCGTCGCGACGAAGATGAGCGAATCGCTCGGCCAGCAGGTGATCGTCGAGAGCAAGCCCGGCGCCCAGGGGATCATCGCCTGCGAGTTGGTGCGGAAGGCGGCGCCGGACGGCTACACGATCCTGGTGGGGACAAGCGGCCCGATGAGCGTGAATCCGGCCATCTATCCGAAGCTCGCGTATCAGCCTCTGCGCGACTTCATTCCCGTGACGATGATCGGCTCGTTCCCGTACGTTCTGGTGGTCAACCCGTCTTTGCCCGTGAAAACGGTGCAGGAGTTGATTGCGTATGCGAAGGCGCGACCCGGCAGCATCAACTACGGCGCGTCAGGTGCGCTCGGCCAGATCGTCGCCGAGTACTTCAACCAGCAGGCCGGCACCACGTTCCTGCATATTCCCTACAAAAGCGGCGGCGAGTACATCACCGCGGTGCTCGCGAACGAGGTCACCATCGTATTCCCGGCGCCGCCGGAGGCGTTGGCCCACGTGCGTGCCGGGCGGTTGCGTGCGCTGGCGATTACGTCGCCGAGCCGGCATCACGCTTGGCCTGACGTTCCCACGATGGTCGAAGCGGGGCTTCCCAACATCGTCACCGATGTTTGGATCGGGCTGTTTGCACCGGCCGGTACGCCGGCGCACATCGTGCGCAGGCTGCACGAAGAGGTTGTACGCGCCGTCGCGCTCCCAGACGTGCGCGAGCGCCTCGATGGAGTCGGCACCGATCCGTCTGGCATGCCTGGCGAGGCGCTCGCGAAAATCGTCGCCGACGACATCGCGCGCTGGAGCGTGGTGGCGAAAGCGGCGAACATCAAGCCCGAGTAATCGACGGGTTCATCCCGCGCTTTCCGGAGAAAATGTAGCTAGACCCCCAGGAGCTGGTTGTCGAATGCCGAATCCTGCCATGCAGCGAAAGATGATCCGTGGTACATAACGGCCGTTGTTAATAACAAGGGAGGCTCCAGATGAGCAAGAAGACCATGATGAAGGCCAAGGCACGGCTCAAGAAGGCGAAGGTCAAGCTCGCCGCTCTCCAGCGCAGAGCGAGGAAAGAGGCGGCGAGGATGTCGGCGGCGCTGAAAAGACATCAGCGCGCGCTGAAGGTCGCGACCAGGAGCTACAAGAAAGCGCGGCAAAGCGCTTAGCAGGTAGAAACCCGTGTCCTGCCGCGGTGAGCGCCGCGGCAGGATTTTCAAATCGGGCTCGCTAGCGGTTCTGGCGCTGATCGTAGGCCTTGCCGGCTCCAAATCCGACCATCGCACCGCCGATGGTGCCGA
>DATMJC010000105.1:0-108194 GCA_035554435.1 Burkholderiales bacterium
GGTGCATGCGGGATCGAGCTGGCCCGCGCTCATCGCGGCGCGCCGAGGACGATCTGCGCCCAGAGCTTCTTCCACTTGTCGTTCTCGTCGAGCATCAGCGCGGGGTCGACGAACTTGAGCGGCAGCTTCTGCGCGCGGTCCTCGACGCGCAGGTTGGCCGGCACGTAGCCGCCTTTCTGCAGGATCGCCTGGCCCTCGGGCGAGAGCAGGAAGTCGGCGAAGAGGGCGGCGGCGTGCGGATGCGGCGGCTGCGCGACGATGCCGATGCCGTTGGCGCGGCCGATCGCCGGCCTGATAGCGAACCACTCCACAGGCGCGCCACGCTGCTTCATCTTCTCCGCACCGTGGCTGTAAGTGGTAAGCGCGAGCGGGATTTCGCCCGAGGCGACCAGCCCGGCGAGCAGCGTGTGGCCCTTGCGAACCGACAGGCCGTTCGTGCGCGCGATCTCGCGGAAGAGGCGCAGGCCCGCCTCCTCGCCGAGGTCGGTGACGACCATCGCGAACCAGTCCTCGTCCTCGGCCTCGATGCCGAGGCGCCCCTTCCAGCGCGGGTCGGCGAGCTCGGCGTAGGACTTCGGCAGCTCGCCTTTCTTCACCAGCCTGGTGTTGTACGACTGCACGAACATGTTGATGCGCGTGCCGACCCAGTAGCCGTGGGGGCGCAACGCCTGAGGCATGAGGTCCTTGAGATGCGGCGAGCGCAGCGGCTGCAGGCCCTTCTCGCGATACAGAGCCTCGAGCTGCGGGCCATTTGTCTCGACCGCGTCAGCTTCGTGGCGGCCGGCGCGCGCCTCGGTGACCGCGCGCTGCAGCACCTTCTCCGAATTGGCGCGCCAGCTCTTCAGATTCACGCCGTACTTGCGCTCGAACGCCGCGGCGAGCGCGGTGAGATCCTCGGGTACGAGCGAGGTGTAGATCATCACCTCGCCTTCCTTCTTCGCTCCCTGCAGAAGAAACTGCTCGCGGTCCGGCTTGTCGTACTGCACGACCTGCGCAAGCGCCGAGATGGATGTCGACGCGAGGGCCCAAAAGATGACGAATACGTGCAAGCGGTGCATCCGGGAATTATAGAATCGGCCCATGCGCCTTCTGCTCCTGGTCGTGCTGCTCGCCAGCGCGTCCACCTTCGCCCAAACCTACAAATCGGACGAGCACGCGTTCCGCGTCGTCCAGGTGGTGAAAGGCCTCGAGCAGCCCTGGTCGGTAGCGTTGCTTCCGGACGGACGCATGCTGGTCACCGAGAAGGCAGGACGCCTGCGCGTGATCGCGAACGGCAAGCTCGAGCCGCAGCCGATCGCCGGCCTGCCGCGCGTCACGGTCCACGGCCAGGGCGGGCTGCACGACGTGGTGCTGCATCCGGATTTTGCAAAGAATTCGCTCGTCTATCTCGCCTACGCGTCGCGCGGCGATGACGGCGTGGGCACGGAGCTCGCGCGCGGGCGGCTCGCCGAGGGCAGGCTCGAGGACGTGCAGGTCCTCTTCCGGCAGAGCCCGAAAGGGCGCACCGGAAATCATTTCGGCGGCCGCATCGTGTTCGACCGCGCCGGCTACGTTTACCTCACCCTTGGCGACCGCGGCGAGATGCCGCGCGCGCAGAAGCCCGACGACCACGCCGGCTCGGTGATCCGCCTGCACGACGACGGCCGCGTGCCCGACGACAACCCTTTCGTCGGAAGACCGGGGTGGAAGCCGGAAAAGTTCGACCTCGGCCACCGGAACCAGCAAGGCGCGGCACTGCATCCTGAGACCGGCGTGCTCTGGACGCACGAGCACGGCCCGCAGGGCGGCGACGAGGTCAACATCATCCGCGCGGGCGCCAACTACGGCTGGCCGGTGATCACCTATGGCGTCAACTACGGCATCGGCACCAAGATCGGCGAAGGCACCGCCAAGCCCGGCATGGAGCAGCCGATCCACTACTGGGTGCCTTCGATCGCGCCCTCGGGCATGGCCTTCTACACCGGCGATCGCTTCCCGCACTGGAAGGGAAACCTCTTCGTCGGCGCGCTGCGCGACCAGATGCTCGTACGCCTGCAGCTCGATGGCGCAAGCGTGGTGAAGGAGGAGCGGCTCCTCAAAAACGCGCTCGGCCGCATCCGTGACGTGCGCATGGGCCCCGACGGCCTGATCTACCTCCTCACCGACGAGAGCAACGGCGTCCTCGCCCGCCTCGAGCCCCAGTAGCAGCTTCACATAAGTTTACATACCGGAAAGAAGCGCCTTACACGGCAGCGCGAGACTTCTCTCGTTCAAACGAGTACGAGAGGAAGTCATGGAACAGACCACTGAAAGTTGCCGGCGCCGAGGCTTTTTCCGGCGCGCGGGATTGTTCGCGCTCGCAGGCGCGGCGCTTGCCGGCTTTGGCGCCAAGGCGTATGCGCACGGCGGCTGGCGCCGCGGCGAGCCGCTGTCCGACGCGCAGATCGACCGCATGCTGCGCCACCTCTATGTCGAGATCGACGCCACCGAGGACCAGAAGCAGCGCCTTGCGCCGATCGTCAAGGACGCGGTGAAGGACCTCGCGCCGCTGCGCGAAAAGTTCCACGCCACGCGCGCGCAGGCGATCGAGCTGTTCACGCAGGACCGGATCGATCCCGTCGCGATCGAGTCCCTCCGGACGGAGAAGCTGCGTCTCGCCGACGAGGCGTCGCGGCGCTTCAGCCGCGCCTTGGCGGAGGCCGCCGAGGTGCTCACGCCGGAGCAGCGCAAGACCCTCGCGCAGCGCTTCGAGCGCCACCGCCGCCGCTTCGGCTGAGCGGTATAGTTGACGAGGTGTCCGAGCGGGTTCTCCTCGTCGAAGACGATGCCCGCCTCGCCGGGATGGTTTCCGAATACCTCGGCGCGGCGGGCTTCGACGTCGCCACCGTGGCGGGCGGCGCCGCCGCGCTCGAGCGCCTCGGGCGCCAACCCTACGACGCGCTGGTGCTCGATCTCACGCTTCCCGATATCGACGGCCTCGAGGTGTGCCGGCGCCTGCGCGCCAGGTGGAACACGCCGGTCCTCATGCTCACCGCGCGCGGCGAGCCGATGGACCGCGTGGTCGGCCTGGAAATCGGCGCCGACGACTATCTGGCCAAGCCGTTCGAGCCGCGCGAGCTGCTCGCGCGGCTGCGCGCGCTACTGCGGCGCGCCCACGCGCCCGTGCGCGCGAGCGTGCTGCGATTCGGCCGACTGGAAATCGATCGCGATGCGCGTGCGGTGCGGCTCGACGGCTCGGAAAGGCCGCTGACCTCGCTGCAGTACGAGCTGCTCGTGGCGCTCGCTGAAAACGCCGGCCGCGTGCTATCGCGCGACACGCTGATGGACCTGGTGAAGGGCCAGCCGCTCGAGGCTTTCGACCGCTCGATCGACGTGCACGTGTCGCGCATCCGCGCGGCGATCGAGGACGATCCGAAGAAGCCGCGCCGCCTCATTACGGTGCGCGGCGCCGGCTACGTCTTCGCCAAGCAGCAGCCGTAATGCGGCGCCTCTATCTGCGGATCTATCTCGCGGTGGTGGCGAGCCTCGCCGTTTTCGCGTTCGTTGCCGCCGTCGCATGGCGCAGCTTCGGCGAGCCGTTGTGGAACGAGGAAACGCTGGCCACCGTCGCGCGCAACGTGCTGCCGGCGGCCGCAGCATCCGCGTCCGACCAGCAGGCGGCGCTCGAGCGGCTAGCGCGCGACCTGCGCATCGACCTCGCGCTCTTCGCGACCGACGGGGCGCGCATCGCGGCGGTGGGGCAGCCGATCGGGGCGCCGCAGCGCCCCGGGCGTCAGCGTGGCGTGCGCGGCCCGCCGGTCTGGGTGGCGCAACTGCAGGACGGACGCTGGGTCGCGGCGCGCGCGCAGCATCCGCGCGGCCATGGGGTCGGCCTTCTCCTCATTGCGCTCATGCTGGTCGCGATCGCGGTGGGCGCCTATCCGGCGGTGCGGCGGCTGACGCTACGCCTCGAGCGCCTGCAGCGCGGCGTCACCGCGCTTGGGGAAGGCGATCTCTCGGCCCGGGTGAAGGTCGAGGGCCGCGACGAGGTCGCGCGCCTCGCCGAGAGCTTCAACCAGGCAGCCGAGCGCATCGAGCGGCTGGTGGGCGCGAACAAGTTCCTGCTCGCCGCGGCGTCGCACGAGCTGCGCACGCCGCTCGCGCGCATCCGGATGGCGGTCGAGCTCATGAAGGAGCGTGCCGACCCGGAGCGCAAGCGCAGCCTCGAGCAGGACATCGCCGAGCTCGACGCCCTCATCGACGAGATTCTGCTGGCGAGCCGCCTCGACGCCGTGTCCGAGCTCGAGGCCAGGGAGACGGTGGACCTTCTCGCGCTTGCGGCCGAGGAGGGTGCCCGCCATGACGTAGAAGTGAGTGGGGAAAGCATGACGTTGCGCGGCGATGCACGGCTCTTGCGAAGGATGATCAGGAACCTCCTCGAGAACGCGAGACGTCACGGCGCACCCCCGGTGACGCTGACCGTGAGGGGTAATCGCCTCTTCGTCTGCGACGGCGGGATCGGGGTGCCGGAGGCGGACCGCGAGCGCGTGTTCGGGCCGTTTTACCGCGGGGCGCGCGGCTCGGGGCTCGGGCTTTCCATCGTGCGGCAGATCGCGCGCCGGCATGGAGGCGACGTGCGCTGCGAAGGCAACTGCTTCGTAGTTAGCTTGCGAGTTACATAACTTTACCGGCGGAAAGAAACCCCCTTACGCGCCGATGCGACGTTGCAACTCAGGGCCGCCGCATTGATCGCCCTGGTACTCTCGGGCCTTGGGTTCTTCTAGCGCCTGAGCGCGCTCCTCGCCAGCGCGGCGAGCTGCGGGCAGGGGGTCAGGAACAGGCACCCCGAGCGCATCGCGCGGTGGCCGTTCGGAAGCGTGATCGCCTGGGTGTAGCGCACTTCGAGATCGACGACGCACTCGCTGCGGTTCGGCAGCACGATGCGGCAGCCGCGCAGCACGGTGCCGGGCTCGAGGGTGATGCTGCACGCGTAGCACAGGAACGCGATTCCGCCCGCGCCGAGGTCCAGGATCAGCGCGTCGAACGGCATGATGCCGCGGGTGTCTGCGTACACGCGCAGGGGAAGCGGCGCCTTGAGGTGGACGCGGTCGTGGCTGCGGCGCGGGTTGCTCGCCAGCAGCTCCGGGAAGCGGCACTGGATCAGCTCGCGGCGCCGGAACGTTACCGCGCGCGGCGCGGCGGCGACGAACTCGACGTGCCACCCCGCCATCTCGCAGTGGAATGTGCAGCGCGGCCGCGCCAGCACCGCCGCGTTCGCCGCGGCCACCGGACTGCGTCCGATGACGAGGTGCCCCCCCTTCGGATCGATGAGCACGAGCGGCGCCTGGAACGTGAAGCTGGGAAAGAACGCGCACACGCTCACGCCCTCGGCTTTCGCCTTCGCGAGCACGCGCGCGATCTCCGCCGGAGAGCGCGACAGGAGGCCGGTGATCGTTTTGTCGACGGTGTTCAGACCTTGTACGTCTCCAGGGTTTCCTTGGCGAAGAGCTCCTCGGGCGCGAGGCGGCGCGGCGACAGGCCCTGCTCGTGGTGATAGCGCAGGAACGCGTCGAGCACGTGCCGGTTCGGCGCGAGCCCGTACGGCCACCAGTCCTCGCCCATCTCGCGTCGCGTCTCTTCGACGTGCGCGACGAGCCAGGGCAGCATCGCCGGCAGCGCGGCGGTCTGCTGGTACATCTCGAAGGCCTTTGCCTTGGCTGCGGAAAACGCCTTGTACAGGGATTGCGCGACCCAGGGGTTGGCGCGGTAAACGTCGCGCCGGATCACCACCGTGTGCATGATCGGAAAGATCCTGGTGCGCCGGTAGTACGCTTTTTCCTGCTCGACGTACGACGGGAACAGGCGCCGCACCTTGTCGGGCTCGCTGCGGAACGTCGAAGGCGCGCGCGCCGTGACCAGCGCGTCGAGCTCGCCGTCGGCCAGCATGCGCGACAGGGTCTGGCCCGGCCCGATCGGCTTGACCCGGATGGACGCGGGAAGGTCGAGCCGGATTTTCTCGTCGCGTCCGGGCTCTTCCTCTCCGCCCGAGCAGTGCTCGACGTCGGTCACCTTGACACCGTGGTCGTCGGACAGGATGCCGCGGATCCACACCGGCGCGGTCATCTGGTACTCGGGGACGCCCACGCGCCGGCCCTTCAGGTCTTCGGGCCCGCGGATGCCGCTTTTCGACGAGACGAAAATGCACGAGTGGCGGAAGAAGCGGGAAGGGAACACCGGGATGGCGACGAACGGCGGCTCCTCGGCCCTGAGCGACGCCACGTAGGAGGACAGCGACATCTCGGAGCAGTCGAACTCCCGGTAGCGCAGCATGCGGAAGAAAGTCTCCTCCACCGGCTGTTGGAGATACACGAGGTCGATGCCGTCGGCCTGGACGCTGCCGTCGGCGAGCGCACGGGTGCGGTCGTAGTCCCAGCACGAAAGCGTGAGCCGCAGCCGGTTCATCGGCCCAGTATACTGGCGGCACATTCCCGAGGAGCAAGGGTGAAATGAGATTCGTGGCTTTTGTCCTGTCGGCGCTCTTGTCGTTCGCTGCGTGGGCGCAGGCCTACCCCAACCGGCCGGTCAAAGTAGTCGTTCCTTACGCGGCTGGCGGCCTGCCCGACACGATGGCGCGCCTCGTCGGGCAGAAGCTCGGCGAATCGCTCGGCCAGCAGATGGTGGTCGAGAACCGCGGCGGCGCCGGCGGCATCGTCGGGACCACGGAGGTAGCGAAAGCAGCGCCTGACGGCTACACGCTGCTCGTCGCCGATGTCACGCAGATCGCGGTGAACCCGCATCTTTTTGCGAACCTGCCGTACGAGCCGCTCAAGGAGCTCACCGGCGTGAGCCTCCTGGGCACCTCGCCCCTCTACCTCGTCGCTCATCCGTCGCTTGCCGCGAACGACATGAAAGAGCTGATCGCGCTGGTGCGCTCTCAGCCCGGCAGGATCAGCTACGGCTCGTCGGGTCTGGGCAGCATCCACCACCTCGCGATGGAGGCGCTGAAGACCGGCCTCAAGCTCGACATGGTGCACGTTCCCTATAAGGGCACCGGCCAGTCGGTCCCGGCGCTTCTCGGCGGACAGGTGCCTTTGCTATATGCCGCGCTGCCTTCGATCGAGTCGCACGTCAAGGCCGGCAAGGTGAAGATCCTCGCCATCAGCACCGTGCAGCGCTCGCCGCAGACGCCCGATATTCCCACGGTCGCCGAAGCGGGAATCCCCGGCTACGAGTTCATCGCCGAGATCGGCTACTACGCGCCCTCGGGTACGCCGCGCGAGATCATCTCGCGGCTCGCCGCCGAGGCGCAAAAGGCGATCAAGCAGCCCGACGTCGTGCAGCGCTTCCGCCAGCTCGGCATCGACCCGGTCGGCTCTACGCCCGAGGCCTATAACGCCGCGAACCGGGCGAGCTTCGAGAAGTACGCGAAGGTCGTGCAGGCGGCCGGGGTGAAGATCGAGTAGCGCGCAGAAGGTTTTCTCTCACCGCGACGAGCACGCGCTTCGCTGCCTCGACGTCCGAGGCCGGAAGGCCTCGCACGGCAGCGCGGTTCGTCGCCTTGGCAAGCGGCACGAGGTGCCGCTCGAGGGCGCGGCCCTTCGCGGTGAGGTCCACGTAGACCGTCTTGCGATTTTCGGGAACCTGGCGCCGCTTCACATAGCCGAGGCTCTCCATCGCCTTGAGGGCGGCGTGCGTCGAGGGCTCCATCACCCCGGCTTCGTTGGACAGCTCGCGTTGCGTCAGGCCGTCGCGCGCCCAAAGGATGCGCAGGAAGGTCCAGTGGCCGAAGCCGACGCCGTGCGCGGCGAGCCGGCCCTGCAGGTCGCGCACGAAGGCGCGCCAGGCTTCCTTCGTCAGGTGCGCAAGGCGGTCTGGTCTTGTAATGAGATCTCCCTGTCCTCGCGAGCGGAGCGAAGAATCGCGAGGCACACTTCGAGCGTCGCCGCACCCCAGTCGCCGTCGTGCCGCGGCGGCTTGCCGTCGACGACGGCGGCATGCAGCTCGTCGATGACTTCGGCGCGCTGCACTTTCGGCGCGGCCAGCGGCTCGAGGCGGCTCTCCGCGTCCGCATGGATCATGACCCCCTGCGGAAGCGCCCGCAGGTCAGCTCGCTCGCAGGATGCGATGAGCAGGCCGAAGTGCTGGTGCAGCAGGTTTGCCTGGGCGCTCGCGAAGCCCGCGCCGCCGTAGTTGCGCGCGCTCTTGAGCGCCATCTCGTCGCCCGAAAGCATGCGCCGCGCGGCACCGTAGGCCCTCGGATCCTTGCGCTGGCCGCTCTCGCCGATCCAGTCGCAGAACTCGTCGGAATCGAAGTGCGCATAACCGCTATAGACGAGCGAGGCGAAAGTGCCGTCCTCGAAGGTAAGCAGCGCCGAGTACGCGCCTTCCGTGGGCCGTGCTGGGTCCCAGGCGCCGGTGTGGGCGCGCACGCTCTTGACCCGACTCCCGCCGAGCAGGCGGGCGATGTCGACGTGATGCGCCGCCTGGTTGAAGACTACGCCTCCGCCGCGCGAGGTATCGAGCTCCTCGGGCCGTCGCGGCCGGTAGAGGAAGTCCGTGAAGTTCACTGCAGTGATCATGCGCAACCGGCCGTAGGCGCCGCCTTCGATGAGCTTGCGGGCGAGGGCGACGGGTGCGTCGAAGCTGTGGCTGTGGCCGACGATCAGGTGCACGCCATGCGCGCGCGCCGCGGCGGTCATCGCGGCGCATTCGGCCAGGCTGAGCGCCATCGGTTTCTCGACGAGGACGTGCTTGCCCGCTGCGGCCGCCAGCGCGGCCTGGGCGGCATGGAACTGATGCGGCGTTGCGACATAGACCACTTCCACCTGCGGGTCAGCGCAAAGCTCCTCGACGGTGGGGTAGGCGCGCCCCTGGAAATCGGCCTCGAATCGCTGGCGCGCCTCCGGCCGCGTGTCGGCTCCGGCGACGAGGCGCACACGCGCGTCGCCGGCGAGCGTCGGCGCCATGAGGCTGAAGGCGCGGCCGAGCCCGGCGACGCCGATGGCGATTGTCTTCATCCGGAGGCGACGATAGGATGTCCGATCCTTAGCCGCCTAAGTATATCTGCCGCTTGGTAGATCGGCGACTTGGACCGTGAGGTGCGCGATGTTGACCCAGGAACAGAACCAGCTTCTTTGCCGCGTCGAGGGCGATGCGCCGATGGGCGGGATCATGCGCCGCCACTGGCTGCCGGTGTGCATGTCCGAGGAGGTGGCGGAGCGCGACGGCGCGCCCGTCAAGGCGCGGCTGCTGGGCGAGGACCTGGTCGTGTTCCGCGACAGCGAGGGACGGCTCGGCGTGCTGGGTGAGTACTGCCTGCACCGGCGGGCATCCCTGGTCTATGGCCGCAACGAGGAATGCGGCCTGCGCTGCCTGTACCACGGCTGGAAATTCGACGTCGAAGGAAACGTCGTCGACATGCCGTCGGAGGCGCCCGGGGCTGCGCAGCGCCTCGGCAAGAAGACCAAGGCGTACCCCGTGCACGAATCGGGCGGGTTCGTCTGGACCTGGATGGGCGCGACGGAGGGCATGCGCAACCCGAAGGATGGAATGCGGGAGGGCATGCGCGAATTCAGGCCGCCCGCCTGGGCGCCGCAGCCGGGCATCCGCTACGCCATCGTCAAGATGCACGCGGAGTGCAACTGGGCGCAGGTTCTCGAAGGCTCGATCGATTCGGCGCACAGCTCGAGCCTGCATTCGACCAACATGCCGGCGGCCGAGGTCGAAGGCTCGACGGCCACGGAAAGCGCCTGGCTGCGCCCGTCGACCGACAAGGCGCCGCGGCTGCTGTTCGAAGCGACGGCCTATGGCTTCCGCTATGCCGCGATCCGCAAGCCGATTCGCAATCCCGAGACCCACCAGTACGTGCGCACCACGCTTTTCATCGCGCCGTTCACTGTGCTCATTCCGCCGAACAACCAGTACAACCTGGCGCAGATGCTGGTGCCGATCGACGACGTGAACACCATGTTCTACTGGATCGCCTGGCATCCGGACCCGGCCAAGGGCATCACGCAGGAGTCCTGGCGCCGCTTCTGCGCGGCGACGGTGGGCGAGGACCTGGACCAGAACTTCCGCAAGAAAAGGACGCTCGCCAACCGCTATCTCCAGGACCGGGAGGCGATGAAGCGGGGCGACTGGACCGGCATCACGGGAATCCCGACGCAGGACATGGCGATGTGGGAATCGATGGGTCCGATCACCGAGCGCTCGGAGGACCAGTTCGGCGCCTCCGACCTCGCCGTGGCGCAGTTCCGCCGCATGATGGTCGCCGCCGCGAAGAAGTTCGAGCAAGGCGCTCCGGCGATCGGCACCGAGGGATGGAGCGCCGAGCCGCGCACGCCGGACGTCGATCTCGCCTCGTACGAAGGGGTGGTGGCAAAATCGGTCGATTGGCGAACCCTCGGCATCAGGCGGGAAAAGGAGGTCGCATCAGGAAGCTGATGCTCGCCGCGTGCGCGGCCTGATCCCCGAACTCAGCATGGCAACATCAAGCCGGAGTAGTGGGCTCCTGCGCCCTTCGAGCTACGACCGCATCCAAGCCGAGCCCCATAGGTTGAGGGTGCGCTGCTCATGAGGCCAGGAACGCCAAGCCATCTCGCGCGGCATGCGCTCGATCTCGGCGGAGAATTCCACTTTGTGGCCATCGGGGTCCTCGATCATGAAGAACAGGTTGTTGCCGACCCCGTGGCGCCCCGGCCCCCACCATAGGGGGATGCGCAGGCTCCCCATGCGATCGGCCCAGTCGCGGATGTCCATCCACCCTGCGGTCTCATAGGAGTGGTGGTCCGCGCGCGAGAGCGGCGCGCGGAAGGCCGCGAAGCTGTGGTGCTCCTCGTCGGAGCGAAGGAATACCGCGCTGAGCTCGTCGCCGGGCGTTGCCGGGTCGAGGACTCGGTCGGACTCCACCAGCCCAAGCCGGTCGCGGTAGAACTGCAGCATGGCTGACAAGCGCGACGTAGCGCAGACGAAATGCTGCAGGCGCGCCGCCGGACCGCTCTGCTGCTGCGGCGCTTTCAGGCCTGGCGAATCGAACACGACGGCGCGTCCGTCGGGGTCGGTCACCTTGAACGCGCCCGGACCGAGGAGCGGCGACGCGACCGCTGACGTCGCCACGCCCGCCTGCTCGAGCTCCTGGCGGAAGCGGGCCAGCCGGTCCGCATCGGCGACCGAAAGCGCGAAGTAGGGGACTGCAGCCGCCTCGCCTTCTCCGACCACCATCCGACGCGCCGGCCCATGTACCTGCCAAAGCGCCGCGCCGATCCTTTCTACAGGGTCTCCGAGCAATTCACCGTAGAAGCGCGCCAGGCGCTCAGGCTCGGGGCTGTCGCGGCGCAGGTGGTGAAGCGTGGCGGGCCAGAGAAATTGATTCATCTGCTTCCTGCGCTGCGACTAGCGCCCGAGATAGCGTGTATCGACCATACGCGCCGGCTCGAAGCGGGCGTCGGAAGGGAGCAGACCGACGCCGACCAGGGTGTCGAAGGTGCCCCTCAGTGCGGGGTGCGAGACCGACAGGTCCTGAGACAGGATCTTGAGTCTCGCCGTGTCGTCCAGCGCACGCTCGGCGAGCGCCGGCGTCGTGTTCAGTTCCTTCGCCGCCGTCGCCACGGCCGCGCCTCGATCTTTGTTCATGGTTTCGAGACCGCGCCGCAACCCGCGCAGGAAGGCCACTACCGCCTGCTCGTTCCGCGCCGCCCATTGCGCGTCGACGTTGATCGTGGTGAAGAGGTAGTTCTGCACGTATTGGGTGATAGGGCCGAAGTTGGTGAAGCCGGCCGCCTCGGCCTGGTAGCTGAGGGGGAACGGCTGCAAGCCGGCGTCGATCTTGCCCTCCTGGAGGAGCTTCCACCGAGCGGGCGCGCCGCCCACAGCGAGCACCTCGTAGTCGCCCGGCTTGAAGCCGTTGGCGGACATCATGCGGTGCACGAGGTAGGTGGTGCCCTCATTCAGGGATAGCACACCGACCTTCGCCCCGCGCATATCGGCCCATTGCTTGATCTGCGGCCGGGCGATGATGAAATGCGGCAGGCGCTCGGCGTTACCGCCGACGATGCGCAGGCTGCCGCCCTTGAAGGCGTCGATCATCACCGCCTCGGGCGTTCCCACCGCGATGTTGACCTTGCCTGAGCGCAGATCCTCGTTGATCTTCTCGGCGTTGTTGTACACCTCGATAGTCGCGTCGATGTAGCGCTGCTGCTGGGCGATCCAGAGCGGCACGTAGAACACCGTGCGGGAGACGATCGCGACCTTGAGTGGCTCAGCCATGGCGCCGGTGCTGATCAGCAACAGAAAAAGGAAGCGCAGCATTGTTTCTCCTATTCCACCTTCGCACCCGAGAGCTTCACCATGACGGCGCGCTGACGCGACTCCTTCGCCATCAGTGCGGCGAACTCCTCCGGCCCGAGGCCGCTTGGCTGGTACCCCTTCGCGAGCATCTCCTTCTCGCGGAACTCGGGTTCGTTCATCACCTTCACGACTTCGGCGTGTGAAGGCGGGGAGAAGGGCGAGCCTCATGGCGTCGCGTAAGCTCCGCGGTGGAACAGCAGCGGCTTGAGATCGCTGTGGGCGTAGCGCTCGACCACGCCGATGACGATGATGTGATCGCCGCCGTAGTAGCGGTGGCGGCTGTGGCATTCGAAGGTCGCGACCGCGCCCTGCAGCACGGGAGCGCCGCCCAGGCCGGAGGTGAAGCGCTCGTCGAAGGCGGTGAACTTGTCCGCGCCGCTCCTGGCGAAGTGCGAGGACAGGGCGTAGTCGTCCGCGCCGAGGACATTGAGGGCGAAGTGCTCGGCGTCGCGGAACACCGGCGCGCTGCTGGCCGTGCGCGCCAGGCTCCAGAGCACCATCGGCGGCTCGAGCGAGACCGAGCTGAACGAGTTGGCGGTGAGGCCGACGCGCTTGCCATCGGGCGCGAGCGTGGTGACGAGGCACACGCCGGTCGGGAAGCAGCCGAGCGCCTTGCGGAAATCGCGCGCGTCGTGCTGCGCCTTCTCACGGGCGACGACCTCTTCCCACATCTAGGCCGCCCGCTTCATTCGCTCGATGTGCTTGCCCTGGAAGTGCGGCGCGATCTCCTTCATGAAGCGGTTCATCTGCTCCTTGACCAGCGCGTGCGGCTTGTTGCCGACGTTGAAGTAGAGGATCACCTCGTCGATGCCGCTCGCCTCGACTTTCTTCAGCGTGTCGACGATCTTCTGCGGCGAGCCGAGCAGGATGGACTTGTCAGACAGGTCCTCCTTCTTCATGTTCTTCAGGATGTCGACGATCTTCAGGAAGTACTGCATGGTCGGCGGCGCGTCCTCCTTCTTCTGCGGGAAGGCCTGCAGCACGCAGTGGTTGAAGTAGCTCATCTGCGTCTCGCGCCCGTAGTCCTCCTGCTTCGTGTCGTCGGCGATGTAAATGAAGTAGCTGCACATCGCCCGGCCGGCCTTGGTGCCGGCGCGCGCGCAGGCTTCGCGGTAGCTCGCGACCGCCTTGTCCAGCCCGCCGAACACCATGCCGGCCGCGAACGGCGCGTAGATGATGTTGAGGCCGCGCTTCGCCGCCATCTCCAGGCTGGTCTTGGAGAACGAGGCGACGTAGAAAGGAATCGGCTTCTGCACCGGCCGGGGCGTGATGCTCATCTCCGGGATGTCGTAGAACCTGCCTTTGTGCGACCACTTGCCGGGCGAGTTCCAGGCCTTGAGCAGCACCTCGATTCCCTCCTCGAAGATCTCGGCGGAGGCAAAGAAGTCGGCTCCGAAGGGCGCGTATTCCTTGCGGTCGTAGCCGCGGCCGGTGGCGAAGTCGACGCGGCCGTTGGAGAGAAGATCGAGCGTCGCCCACATCTCGGCGACATGTACCGGATGGTGCAGCGGCAGCACCGTCACCGCCGGGGCCAGCCGGATGTTCTTGGTCTGCGAGGCGATATTGGCAAGCAGCAGGTCGGGCCGCGAGTTGACGCCGAGGGAGTCGAAGTGGTGCTCGCCGATCCAGGCCGAGTGCATACCGATCTTGTCGGCGAGGATCGCCTGCTCGCGGATCTCGAGCACCAACTGGTTGGCCGAGCGCGGGTTGTTCGGGTAGTGGTTGTCGCTGAGAGTGAAGTAGCCGAATTCCATGTGCGCTCCTAGTTGAGCTTGAACAGGCGCCGCGCATTCGAGCGGCGGATCTTTTCGTCGGGCGGCACGAACGGCAGCGAGTCGGAAAGCGTGTCCGCGACGGCGAAGTGCTCTTCGAGCGCGATCTTTCCTTGCATGGCTCCTCAATCCTCCGCCGTGAAGCCCGAAGCCTTGACGATCGGCTGCCAGCGGGCGAGCTCCGCCTTGAGCGCCGCGGCGGTCGCGGCCGGCGTGCCGACGACCGCTTGGTTGCCGAACTTCTCGAAGCTCTGCACCGTGTCGGGCGCTTTCATCGCTTCGCCGATGGCGGCAGCGAGGCGGCCCACCGTGTCGGCGGGCGTCTTCGCCGGCGCGAAAAAGCCCAGCCACGGCTCGACGACGATCTGCGGGAATCCCGACTCGACCATCGTCGGCACCTCGGGCAGGAAGCGCGAGCGCTGCGTGCCGGTGGTGGCGAGGACGCGCAGCTTGCCGCCCTTCACGTACGGCAGGACCTCGCCGACCGGGTTGACGCTGAGCGGGATCTGGCCGCCCAGCAGGTCCTGCAGCGCCGGCGCGCCTCCCTTGTAGTGAACCGGCGAAAGCGCGATGCCGGAGTCGCGAGCCAGCATGACGCCGATGAAATGCGGCGTGCCCCCGGGCGAGGTGGTGGCGAAGAAAGCGTTCTTCGGGTTGGAGCGCGCCCAGTCCACGTATTGGGAGATGCTCCTGACCGAGTCCGGCAGCGCGGGACCGGCCGACAACGCCAGGCCGGAGCGCGCCACCATCGCCACCGCCGCGAAATCGGCGAACGGGTCGTACGACAGCTTGCGGAAGCTGTGCGGATAGACGGTGAGCAGGAAGTCGGGAATGAAAAGCAGCGTGCCGCCATCGGGGTCGGCGTTCTTCACCGCGTCGACGCCGATGCGGCCGGAAGCGCCGACCCGGTTCTCGACGAGCACCGTGCTCGCGTAGCCGCCGCGCAGCTTCTCGCCGACGATGCGCGCCAGCACATCGGTGCCGCCGCCGGCGGGGAAGGGGACGATGATCCGCAGCGCCTTTCCCTGACTCGTCCCTTTCGGGGAGACGGCGAGAGCTCCGAGGCCCAGCAGGACTTTCCGGCGGAGGTTCATGCGGCTTTGACCGGATTCGACAGCACGCCGATGCCCTTCACCTCCACCTCGATCGTGTCGCCCGCCTTCATGAACACTTTCGGGTTGCGGCCGAAGCCGACGCCGCTCGGCGAGCCGGTGGTGATGCAGTCGCCCGGCATGAAGCAGTAGAACTGCGAGTAGTACTCGATCAGCTTCACGACGCTGAATACCAGGTCGTCAGTGTTCGCGTCCTGCATCACCTGGCCGTTCAGCCGCGTCTGGATCTTCACGTTCGCCGGGTCGGGAATCTCGTCCCTGGTGGCGATGCACGGACCCATCGGGCAGAAGGTCGGCATCATCTTGCCGAGCAGGTTGTGCTCCCAGGCGTGGATCGGGCCCATGATGCCCTGCGACTGGAAGATCGCCGCGACCCAGTCGCGCGCCGAGACGTCGTTCACGAGGGTGTAGCCGGCGACGTGGTCGAGCGCCCTCGCCGCCGGGATGCGATGGCCGCCCTTGCCGATCACCACCGTGAACTCGCCTTCCCAGTCCACCATGTTCGGGTGCGAGGCCGGCAGCACGATCGGCTCTCCGGAAGCGATGACGCTCGCCGCGCTCTTGGTGAACGCGGCTGGCTTCTCCGGCACCGGCGTCTTCATCTCCTTCAGGTGCTCGTGGTAGTTCATGCCGACCGAGAGGAGCAGGCCGGGGTTGGAGATCGGCGGCAGGAGCTTCGTGCGCTTGCGCGGCGCGCGGTGCTTTCTGGATTTGATGATCTTCTTGATTCTGGAAATTCCATTCATTTCCAGAATTCCCTTGAGCGTCGGCGGTAGCGAGCGGTCGTTCGCATTGATGTCGACGATGTCCTCGCCGTCGATGACGCCGGCGCGGGGCTGCTTATCTTTCAGGAACATCACGAGGTGCATCGTCTTTCCTCCTTCAGGCGGCGATCCTCAGTTCCGGGGCGCCGGCATCGGCCGAGAGGCGGTCGCAGAGCGCGCGCAGCTTGAGCGCGGCGGAATTGCCCTGACGCGCGAGCTCCGCGTCGGAGCCGATCAGCGCGACGGCGCACAACGCGTCGCCATTCCAGCCGCGCACCGCGCTTGCGGTCGCGTACAGGCCGGGAATCACTGTCTTGTCCGCGTAGGCGAGTCGCGTCTTTCGCGCCCGTTCGAGCTCGCGCTCCAGTGCATCGCGATCGAGCCTCTCTCTTTTCGACTCGAGCGCGAGAGCTTCCGCAGTAACGCCGGCGGGCAGGAAAGCGAGCAGCATGCGGCCGAGGGAGGAACGCGCCACCGGCAGCACCGATCCGAGGTTGAGCGAGGTGACGAGGTCGCCGGTGCGCTGCCAGTGCACCACGGTCGGCCCGCGGTTGCTCCACACGGCGAGCAGGGCGGTGAAGCCGGTCTCCGCGACCAGGGCAGGGAGGGCGCGCTCCGCGGCCTGGATCGGGTCGAGACGCTGCATCGCAGCGAGGCCTAGGCGTAGCGCCAGCGGGCCGAAGTCGTAGCGGGAGTCCGCGCCCTGTACGACCAGGCCACAGCGCACAAAGCTCGCCAGGTAGCGATGCGCACCGCTCGGGTCGAGCTCTGCGCGCGCACTGAGTTCCTTGAGGGCAAGCGCGCCGCCCGCTCGCTCGAGAACTTCGAGCAAACGGATGCCGGTATCAATAGACTGGATGCCGCGGCTGGCGCGCTTCTTGGTCATCGAATCCTGGTCATTGGATAATTGACAATGCGTTGGCGTATGGACAATATACCCGCTCCTGCGGAGGAGCAAGCATGAAAATCGACCGTCGCCGCGCGCTCGCGGCCGGGGGGGCACTTCTTTCGGCGATGGCGTTGCCTGGCGTGCTGCGTGCGCAGGGCAAGCCGATCCGCATCGGCAGCACGCTGCCCCTCACCGGGCCGCTCGCCTCGCTCGCCATCATCCACAAGGTAACCGCCGAGATCTGCGTCGAGAACCTGAACAAGCGCGGCGGCCTGCTCGGCCGCCCGGTGGAGTGGGTGCTGCGCGACGACCAGTCGAAGCCCGAGCTGACGCGCACGCTGTACGAGCAGCTCATCACCGCGGACACCGTCGATCTGATCCAGAGCCCCTATGCGACGGCTTCGATCCTCGCCGCGATGGGCGTCGCCCAGCGCTACAACAAGGTGCTGCTGCACACTTCGTTCGGCATCCCGAAGCTCGCCAAGTACGACATGCAGTTCCAGACCGCGGGTTCCCCGTTCGACCCGGAGAACGTCTGGCCGAATCACATCTTCGATGCGGCGGCGAAGCTGCCGAAGCCGCCGAAGACGATCGCCATCGTCACCAGCAAGTTTCCGTCGGTGCACGCCATCTCGGTCGGCGCGCGAGAGGTCATGAAGAAGCGCGGTCTCACCGAGGTGCTGCATCTGGAGTACGAGTTCGGCAACCGCGACTACGGCGCCATCGCCAGCCGCGTCAAGGAAGCGAATCCGGACTTCCTCTGGGGCGGCACCAACGGCATCGACCCGGTGCTGATGCTCGAGGCGATGAAGAAGATCGACTACCGCCCGCCGGCGCAGGCGCACCTCTTCCCGGCGCCCGGACCGATGCTGAAGCTGCCGGAGGCGCAGGGCGCGCTCGCGCTCACCACCTTCGAATCGCATGCGCCCTTCACCGATGATCCGGTGATCGCGCAGTTCGTGAAGACCTACGGCGAGCGCGCGCAGCAGGCCGGCATTCCGTACACCTCGGTCGACCTGCAGTCGGCCATCATGTATGCGTCCTGGCAGGTGCTCGAGTCGGCGGTCACGGCGACGAAAAGCCTCGACGACAAGACGATCGGGGCGTGGCTGAAGAAGAACGAGGTGAAGACCCTCTTCGGTACGCTGCGCTGGAATGGCCCGCAGAACTACGTCGAAGGTGCCGACCTGTACAAGGTGAAGCAGCTGCAACAAGGCAAATGGGTCGTCGTGCACCCGACGCAGTGGGCGGCGCCCGGGGCGAAACTCACCTAATTTGCCGAGCGCAACGCTCCTCGGGCAGTCCGTACTGTCCGGCGTCTTCATCGGCGCGCTGTACGGACTGCTCGGCCTCGGCCTCTCGCTTTCATGGGGCATGCTGCGCCAGGTCAACCTGGCGCACTTCGCGCTCGCCTTCCTCGGCGCCTACGTCACTTTCCAGCTCGCGGCGGTGGCGAAGATCGATCCGTTCGTCACGCTGGCGATCGTCGCGCCGGCGTTCTTCGTGCTTGGCATGGCCTTGCACTGGTTCTTCCTGCGCTTCTCGGTGACGCTGCTGAACACGCTGCTCGTCACGTTCGGCATCACCAGCATCATCGAGGCGGGGATCCAGTGGTACTGGACCGCGGATTTCCACCGGATGGAGAACGCGTACGCGGCGGTGCGCTGGAAGCTCGGGCCGCTCTTCCTCGCGCTCACGGACGTGATCACACTCGGCTTCGCCCTTGCGCTGGCGCTCGGCGCGTGGGCGGTGCTGCGCTTCACCGATCTCGGCAAGGCGATCCGCGCCACCACCGAGGATGCGCCGATCGCCGCCGCGTTCGGCGTCAACGAGAAGCTGCTCGGCTTCCTCGTCTCGGGCTTCGCCGCGTCGGTCGCCGCGGTCGCGGGCCTTTGCCTGGCGCTGAACCACACCCTCGCACCGGTGCAGATCTACGCCTGGATGGGCGTGGTGTTCGCGGCGGTGATGATGGGCGGCCTGGGGCGGCCGATCGGCCCGCTGGTCGCGGGCATCGTCATCGGCGTGAGCGAGGCGGTCACCATGGCGGTCACCAACCCGACCTGGGCGCCGTTGGTGTCGTTCTCGCTCCTGATCGTAATCCTGCTCCTCCGGCCGGCGAGATTTTCATGAAGACCGCGCTCGCGGTTTGCGCGGTGGTGCTCTGCGCGGTGCCGTTCGTCGGACTGCCTGCGTTCTACGAGTCGTTCCTCTACCTGCTGCTGAGCGCCATCGTGCTCGCCACCTCGTGGAATCTGCTGAGCGGCTACTCGGGCTATTTCTCGTTCGGACACGGCGCGTTCTTCGGCGTTGGTGTGTATACCACCGCGGCGCTCGCGGGAAAGCTCGGCTGGCCGTTCCTCTGGACGCTGCCGCTCGCGGCACTCGCCGCCACGGTGCTCGGTGTCGCCCTCGGCGCGGTCGTGTTCCGTGTGCGTGCGCTGCGAGGCGAGCTCTTTGCACTTCTCAGCCTGGCCATCACCTTCGTCCTGTCGACGATCGCGCTCAACACGGTCGACGGCGGTCCAGGCATCCAGGTGATGGTGGACATGCCGAAGATCGCGCCCACCGCGTCGGGCGTGCTGTATCTGCTGATGCTCGCTGCCGCGGCGCTGACGCTGTGGACCGCTTACGCGATGTACCACTCCCGGTTCGGCACGGGACTATTCGCCATCCACGACGACGAGGACGTCGCCGAGGTGATGGGCGTGCCGACCTATCGCTTCAAGCTCGCCGCTTTCGCCATCTCCTGCGCGCTCGCCGGCCTCGCCGGCGGGATCCACGCCATCTTCGTCTCCTACGTCACTGTGGCGGAAACCTTCTCGATCGCCCTGGCGGTCAACGTCGTGCTCATGAGCGCGCTCGGCGGCACGCGGCACTGGCTGGGACCGGCGGTAGGCGCGATCGCGATCACGATGCTGCTCTACGCCTTTACGAGCGGTAACGCCGCCGTGGTCGGCCGCGCGCTGAGCGGTCTCATACTCATCGTCGTCATCGTGGCGATGCCGGCAGGGATCCTCGGCCAGATTCTCAAGCGCTTCAGGAGAGAGCCACCGGCGCGCCCGCGGCCGGAGGCGATTCTTACTGATCTTCATCATGCAAAAAAATCTGGCGAACCGCTGCTCGTGGTGCGAGGAGTGGCCAAGGCGTTCAAGGGCGTGCAGGCCCTCGCCGGAGTGGATCTCGATATCCGCCGCGGCGAGATTCTCGGGCTGGTCGGGCCGAATGGCTCGGGAAAGTCCACCCTGATCAACGTGGTGAGCGGCCATTACGCGGTCGATCGCGGCTCGATCCGCTTCGAGGGCGAGGAGCTCGTCGGCACGCCCGCGCACCGCATCGCGCGCGCGGGCATCGCGCGGACCTACCAGATCCCGCGCCCGTTCCAGCAGCTGACCGTGCTGCAGAACATCGCGCTGCGGCCGATGTTCGGCCAGGTGGTCATGGATCGCGCCAGCGCCGAAGCGGAAGCGTGGCGCTGGCTCGAATTCACGAATCTTGCCGACAAGGCGTATCGCTACCCGGGCGAGCTGAATCTCCATCAGCGCAAGTTCCTCGAGCTGGCGCGCGCGCTGGCGTCGCGTCCCAGGCTACTCTTCCTCGACGAGGTGCTTTCCGGCCTGACGCCGGCGGAGATGGACGGCGCCTTGCGCCTGATCCGCGCCATCCGCGACCAGGGCGCGACCATCGTCTTCGTCGAGCACGTGATGCGCGCGGTCATGGAGGTGACCGATCGGGTGGCGGTGCTCACCTACGGTAGGGCGATCGCAGAGGGAGCGCCGGCCGAGGTCATGCGCCATCCCGACGTCGTCTCGGCCTACCTGGGGGCGGCGCATGTATGAAGTAGCCAACGTCGCCGTGAACTACGGCGCAGCCGCGGCCGTCGCCGACGTGAACCTGCGCATCGATGCCGGCGAGCTGGTGGTGGTCGTCGGCCCGAACGGCGCAGGGAAATCGACGCTCATCAACGCGATGGCCGGGCTGCACGCCGTCGCGTCCGGCCGGCTGCTGGTCGACGGCCGGGACATCACGAGCGAGGCACCGCACCGCTTCTGCGAGAGCGGCATCGCTATCGTGCCCGAAGGGCGGCGGCTGTTCGTGAACCTGAGCGTGCGGGAGAACCTCGAGCTCGGCAGCTATCGCGCCGGGGCGCGGAAAATGCGCGCCAGCTCGCTCACCCGCGTCTGCGCGCTCTTCCCGGTGCTCGCCGAGAAGATGGACGCGCCCGCCGGCGCGCTTTCCGGGGGACAGCAGCAGATGGTGGCGATCGGGCGGGCGCTGATGGCGCGGCCGAAGTTCCTTCTGCTCGACGAGCCCTCGCTCGGCCTTTCGCCCCTGATCGTGCGGGATCTGTTCCGCGCGATACAGGAGATCAACGCCGAAGGCGTCACGGTCCTGCTGGTGGAGCAGAACGTCGCCGCCGCACTCGAAGTTGCCCGCCGCGCCTACGTGCTGGAGGAAGGGCGCATCGTCGCCGAGGGCGAATCGCAGCAGCTAGTGTCACAACCACACATCCGAAAGGCATACTTAGGAATAGAGGCGTAAGGGCAGGGACACTAATGGCCTATCGAATCACGCTCAAGCCGAGCGGACACACTTACGAAGCCGAGGAAGGTAAGAACGTCCTGCAGGCCGGCCTCGACGCCGGGCACATGATGCCCTACAGCTGCCGCGCCGGCGTCTGCCGCACCTGCCGCGGCACCATCCTCGAGGGCAAGGTCGACTACGGTCTGGTGCACGACACCTATCTGCCGGAGAGCGACAAGGCGAAGGGCTTCGCGCTGCTCTGCCAGGCGAAACCGCTCTCGGACCTCGTGGTTGAAGTGCGCGAAGTCCAGGGCGTGCGCCCGCGCGTGATTCCGTGCCGGGTGGAGCGGTTGGAGAAGCCCGCGCCGGACGTCGCGGTAATCGGCCTGCGCCTGCCGATGAACGAGAACTTCCGGTTCCTGGCCGGGCAATACATAGACTTTTTATTAAAAGAGGGAAAAAGAAGGAGCTATTCGCTCGCCGTGCGGCCCGACCCCGGCGGCGTCACCGCGCTGGAGATCCACGTGCGCCATACCCCGGGCGGCGTCTTCACCGACCACGTGTTCGAAAAACTGAAGGTCAGGGACCTGCTGCGTTTCGAAGGCCCGCTCGGCAGCTTCTACTTGCGCGAAGACTCGAGCAAGCCGATCGTGATGGTGGCAAGCGGCACCGGCTTCGCGCCGATCAAGGCGATCTGCGAGTTCGCCCTGGAGAAGAAGGTTTCCCGGCCGATGACGCTTTACTGGGGCGTGCGCCTGAAGCGCGACCTGTATATGCTGGAGCTCGCGCGCTCCTGGAAGCACCTGAAGTTCATTCCCGTGCTTTCCGACGAGGCGTGGGAGGGACGCATGGGGTTCGTGCACCGCGCCGTGATGGAGGACTTCCCCGACCTGTCGGGGTACCAGGTCTATGCCTGCGGCGCGCCGATCGTGGTCGAGTCGGCGCGGCGCGACTTCAGCGCGCAATGCCGCCTGCCGGCCGACGAGTTCTACGCCGATTCTTTCCTGACCGAGGCCGACAAGGCCGCAACTGCATAGGAGGAGACATGTCCCAGACGCGAGAGAAGATCCAGGACGGCATCGCCGAGGCGAAGACCGAGACGTCGATCGTGAAGCCCTACGTAATGTCGCATGGCACGATGGAGGTCTACAGCCTCAAGGCGTCGCGCAAGTTCTACGAGGAGTTCCTCGGCCTCGAGTGCGTGCGCCACGCCAAGCCAGCGATGGTGGTGCGCTGCGGCCTCAAGTTCCACATCGTTGCCGTGGAAGTAGGTGCGGCGGTGCACCCGCAGAACGTGCTCAATCACTGGGGCATGGACGTCGGCTCGAAAGAAGAGGTCGACAAGGCCCACGCGAACGCGCTCAAGTACAAGGAGAAGTACAACATCCGCCAGGTGCTGCCGGTGGTGATGCAGCACGGCGTCTACTCCTTCTATATGGAGGACCTCGACCACAACTGGTGGGAGATCCAGCACTACCCGGGCTTCCAGAACGAAGACCTGTTCGACTTCGGCGACCGCTTCTCCATGGACGACGGCGCGGAGGTCGGCGAGCTGAAGGAGCTCAACATCAAGACCACGGCATGAGCCGTGTCCTTGTCGCCCTCGCCCTTGCTGCCGTGAGCGCCGTCGCGAGCGCGCAGCCGCAGTTGAAGCCGCTGAACGTCATCGTCTTCCCCGGCGGCTGGAACCTGCCGATCTGGGCCGCCGAGCGCCAGGGCTTCTTCGAGCAGAACGGCCTGCGCGTCACGGTCACACCGACGCCAAGCTCGACGTTCCAGATGCAGGGCTTCGCCGAGGGGCGCTTCGACATCGCCATGACGGCGATCGACAACGTCATCGCCTACCAGGAAGGGCAGGGCGAGGCGAAGATCCCGGACAACCCCGACATGTTCGTCTTCATGGGCGGGGATTCCGGCTTCCTTTCGCTGGTCGGCGGCAAGGGCGTGCGCAACGTCGCCGAGCTCAAAGGCAAGAAGCTGTCGGTCGACGCGATGACGACCGGCTACGCCTTCGTGCTGCGCGAGCTCCTGGCGCGCAGCGGCATTGCCGAGAGCGAGGTGACGTTCGAGCGCGCTGGCGGCGGGCTGCAGCGCTTCCAGGAGCTGCTCAAGGGCTCGCACGACGGGACGATGCTGATCGCGCCGTTCGATCTGCTGGCGATCAACCAGGGCCATGCGCGCCTCGCGCGCGCCGACGAGCACCTGGGCGCGTATCAGGGCGTGGTCGGCGCGACGCGGCGCTCGTGGGCGCGCGAGAACGAGGCGACGCTGCTCGGCTTCATTCGCGCGTACCACGCGGGAGTGCAGTACGTGGTCGATCCGAAGAATCGCGAGATCTCAGAGGCGCTGCTCGTCGCGCTCGCCGGGCGCACCATGACACCGCAACTCGCCCGGCAGGCCGCCGACACGCTGCTCGATCCGAAATCGGGTTTCATCCGCGACGCGGCGGTCAACATGCAGGGTGTCGCCACGGTGCTCGCGCTGCGCTCCAAGTTCAGCGGCAAGCCTCTTGGCAACCCCGCGAAGTACGTCGACCCTTCGTACCGAGACAAGGCCCTCGCGCGGTGAGCGCAGTGTTCGATAGCTTCCTCGACGAGCTGGAGGCGCGCACCGCAATCGAGGACATAGTGAAAAACGCCACTGCGAACGTTCCACGCGCGTCAATACCCCCAGCAATACCCCCAAGGCATTCGGACGTACTAAACGACCTCGGACGCAAGCGCACTGTGAAACGGGCGGGTCTGCCCCGCGTTCTTAGGATCTCCATTGGAGATGGTGATGGAGGCGGCGTGCGTCGAGCTCGCCGGCGCGCACGCCGCAGGACAACGTATCGAGGCTGGCCGGGACCCGCGGCTTTCGGCGCGACGCTCCAGGCGGACCTCGAGCGCTGGGGGCCGATCGTCAAAGCCTCTGGCTTCACCGCCGAGGAGTAAGTCCGTGGGGATTGGGTCTGACAGCTTAGGGTAAGTCTGTAGTCAGGGTGTTGGGCCGCTTGCCTCTGTAACCTGCCCGCCTCATTTCGGATCCTGAAGGGTCCAATGCGGGGTCCAGTGCGGTCGGTAGGGTTATTCCTGGTGATGGTTGCGCTCGCGTGTCCGGCGTTCGCGCGTGACCTCACGCTCGCGCAGGTGGAGGACCTCGTCGCGCACAACAACCGCGAGCTGCTGGCGGCGCGGCGCGCGCTCGAGTCCGCCGACGCGCAGACGGCGATCGCCGGCGCTCGCCCGAACGCGACCTTCTCGGTCAACAGCACCAGCATCGCGAGCGGTACCCAGGGGGCGGATACCGTGTTCCGCATCGACCAGCCGTTCGAGCGCGGCGACAAGCGGGCGCTGCGCCTCGACGCCGCGTCCGGGCTGCGGCGCGCGGCGCAGCGCGACTCGCTGGACGTGCTGCGCCAGCAGCTCGCCGCGGCGCGGGCAGCCTACTTCGACCTCAAGCAGGCCGAGGAGCGCTCCCGGGTGCTGGAGGAGACCGCCGAGCTCTTCGGCGGCACGCTCAGGGCGGCGCAGGCTCGCCTGAAGGCCGGCGACCTCGCGGCGGCCGACGTGGCCAAGGTCGAAGTGGATCAGGGACGGGCGCAGAACGATGCCCGGGCGGCGCGCGCCGACCTGGCGCGGGCTCAGCTCGCGCTCGCCTATCTCATCGGCGAGGAATCCGCCGCCGCCGAGCTGAACGCCTCCGATGCCTGGCCGGCGCTGCAGCGTGCCGATGCCGCGGTGCTCGCCGAGGCAGTGGAGGCGCGCCCCGACGTGCAGGCGGCGAAGGCGCGCGTCGAGGCGGCCGAGCGGCTGCGCGAGCTCGCCCGCGCGCAACGCACCCGCGACATCACCCTCGGCGCCCAGTACGAGCACTTTCCGGGCACCAATCCGGTGAATTCGGTCGGATTCGGCGTCTCCGTGCCGCTCTTCACGGGCTACGACTTCTCGGGCGACATCCGCAAGGCGGAAGTCGAGCGCTACGCGGCGCTCGACCAGCTCGAGCGCGTGCGTGCCGTCGCAATGGGCGAGCTGCGGCGCGCCGCGAGCGACCTCGACTCGGCCGCCGACCGGATGGAGCGCTTCGATTCGTCCTTGCTCGGCGCAGCCAGCCGCAGCGCGGAGGCGGTGGAGTTCGCCTTCCGGCGCGGCGCGAGCTCGGTGCTCGAGGTGCTCGACGCGCGCCGCACGCTGCGCGCGGTCCGGCTCGAGGCGCTGGCGGCGCGCACCGAGCATGCCAAGGCATACGCCGCGTGGCGCGCCGCCCAGACCACGGCCGAGATGCTGGAAGCGAAATGAGCGCAGAAAAGCTGATCGTCGCAGCAGCCTGCGCCGGATTCCTCTCGTGGGGATGCTGGGACAAGAAGGAGAAGGAGCCGCCGGAGCAGCCGAAGGTCGAGCAGCACAGCATCCTCGTCTTTCCGAAGGCGAGCCCGATGCTCGACCAGATCGTCGCCGTGCCGGTCGAGCCCCGCCGCGAGGTCACGCTGCGCTTCAACGGCCGCCTGGTGTGGAACGAGGACCGCACGGCGCGCGTGTTCGCGCCGTTCGCCGGCCGCGTCCAGTCGATCGCGGTGCGCCCCGGCGAGCGCGTCGCCCGCGGCCAGACGCTGGCGGTGCTCGCCGCGCCGGACTTCGGCGTCGCCCAGGCCGAGGCGCGCAAGGCCGAAAACGACTACTCGCTGGCGCAGAAGAGCCTCGAGCGGATCCGCGAGCTGGCACAGGCGGGCGTGGCGCCGGCCAAGGACCTGCAGGCGGCGGAGGCGGAGCTCGTGCGGACCTCGAGCGAGCGCGCGCGCGCCAATGCGCGGCTGAAGCTCTACGGAAAGACCGACACCGTCGACCAGGAGCTCGCGCTGCGCTCGCCGGTCGCCGGCGTTGTGGTGGAACGCAACCTGAACCCCGGGCAGGAGGTGCGCCCGGATTCGCAGGGCGACAAGCCGCTCTTCGTGGTCTCGGACCCGGCGCATCTGTGGTTCATGCTCGACGTATCGGAGCAGGACGTCGCCCGGGTGAAGCCGGGCACCGAGGTCAAGCTCTCGACCGCTTCGCTCGGCGATGACCGCATCGGCGGCCACGTGCTGCAGGTCGCCGACCTGGTGGACCCGCAGACGCGCACCGTGAAAGTGCGCGGGACCGTCGACGCGGCCGACGAGCGCCTCAAGGCCGAGATGTTCACGGTCGCGGAGCTCAAGCTGGCGGCGTCGAGCGGGTACCTCGTGCCCACCCGCGCGATCTACCTTCGCGGCGAGCAGCACTTTGTGTTCGTCGACCAGGGCGGCGGCCGCTACGCGCGCCGCGCGATCGTGCCGGGGCCGGTCAGCGACGGCTACCAGACGGTGCTCGGCGGCATCGCCGCGACCGACAAGGTGGTGGTGGACGGGAACCTGCTCCTCGAGCGCCTGCTCGCCTCGAAGGACTGAAGGCTTGATCAAGCGAATCATCGCCTTCGCGCTGTACCAGCCGCTCTTCGTCGTCCTCGGCGTGGCGCTCTTCGTCGGCGCCGGGATCTGGGCCTTCGTCAACCTGCCGGTCGAGGCCTTTCCCGACGTCACCGACACGCAGGTGACGGTGATCTCGCTTTACCCGGGGCGCGCCGCCGAGGAGGTGGAGAAGCAGGTCACCGTGCCGCTCGAGGTCTCGCTTTCGGGCCTGCCTGGGGCGGTGCGCATGTTCTCGCACACTCAGTTCGGACTGTCGTTCCTGATCCTGACGTTCGACGACCGGGCCAACGGCTACTTCGCTCGGCAGCAGGTCGTCGAGCGGCTGCGCGAAGTCGACCTGCCCGAAGGCGTGCAGGCGGAGCTCGCGCCGTTCTCCACCGCGATCGGCGAGATCTATCGCTACCGCATCAAGGGCGACAAGCACACGCCGCGCGAGCTGCGCACCTATCAGGACTGGGTCGTGTCGCGCCAGCTTCGCTTGGTTCCCGGCGTAGCCGACATCGTCAGCCTGGGCGGGCTGGTCAAGCAGTACGAGGTGCGGCCCGACCTCGCGAAGCTGCGCGACTACAAAGTGACGCTGGGGCAGCTTTCGCAGGCGATCCAGCGCGGCAACGCCAACGCCGGCGGCAGCTATGTCGAGCAGGGCCGCCAGCAGTACCTGATCCGGGGCATCGGTCTCTTCACCGGGCCCGAGGACATCGAGAACGTGGTGGTCGCCGAGCGCGGCGGCACGCCGATCCTGGTGCGCCATCTCGCCACCGTGGAGCTCGGCGCGGTGCCGCGCCAGGGCATCGCGGGGCAGGACGCCGAGGACGACATCGTCACCGGCGTCGTGCTCATGCGCCGTGGCGAGAATCCTTCCGAGGTGCTCAAGCGAGTGCGCGCCAAGGTGGACACGCTCAACGACACCGCGCTGCCCGGCGGCGTGAAGGTGGTCCCGATCTACGACCGCACCTGGCTCATCGGCAAGACCCTGAAGACGGTGTTCGGCAACCTCGCCGAGGGCGCGCTCCTCGTTTCCCTCGTCTTGTACTTGTTCCTGGGAAATCTAAGAGCCGCTGCCATCGTCGCGCTCACCATCCCGCTCGCGCTCCTCGCCACCTTCCTCGGCCTCACCTGGGTCGGCATTCCGGCCAACCTGCTGTCGCTCGGCGCGATGGACTTCGGCATCATCGTCGACGGCGCGGTGATCGTGGTGGAGAACATCTTTCGCCGGCTCACCGAGGCGCGCCACGCCGGCCGTGAATTCAATCACCTGGAATTCAAGAACGTGATTCTCGAAGCCGCGACGGAAGTCGGCCGGCCGACGCTGTTCTCGATGCTCATCATCATCGCGGCCCACATACCGATCTTCACGCTGCAGCGCCACGAGGGCCGCATCTTCGCGCCGATGGCCTACTCGGTGGTGTTCGCCCTCATCGGCGCGCTCGTCCTCTCGCTCACGCTGGTGCCGCTGCTTGCGTCGGCCATGCTCAGGAAGAGGCTGCCCGAGGAAGACAACCGGCTGGTGCGCGCCGCCAAGCGGCTGTACGAACCCGCGCTCGACAAGGCTTTGGGGAATCCAAGGAAGATCCTGATCGGAGCGGTGGTCGCGCTGGCGGCGAGCCTGGCGCTGGTGCCGCGGCTTGGAACCGAGTTCCTGCCGGAGCTGAACGAGGGCGCGATCTGGGTCAACCTGACGCTGCCGACCAGCGTGTCGGTGTCCGAAGCGCAGGAGCTCACCGGACGGGTGCGCAGCGCCATCCGCCGCGTGCCCGAAGTGGCGACCGTGACCTCGAAGTCGGGCCGCCCCGAGGACGGCACCGACCCCAAGCTCATCAACATGGCCGAGCTGCTGGTCGACCTCAGGCCCGAGACCGAGTGGCGCAAGGGGACCGACAAGCCCGCGATCCTCGCGCAGATGGACGCCGAAATCTCGAAGATCCCGGGGCTCGAGCCGAGCTTCTCGCAGCCGATCCGCGACAACGTCCTCGAGTCGATCTCGCAGATCGACGGCCAGATCGTCGTCAAGGTGTTCGGCGACGACCTCGACACGCTGCGCGACCAGGCCGAGCAGGTGCTGCGCCAGGTGAGCACGGTGCCGGGGGTGGCGCGCGCCTTCGTCGACCGCCTGGGGGAGCTGCCGCAGATCCAGGTGCGGGTCGACCGCGCCCGCGCCGCGCGCTACGGGCTCAACGTCGCCGACGTGCAGGACGTGATCGAGAGCGCGCTGGGCGGTAAGGCGGTGACCCAGGTGTGGGAGGGCGAGCAGCGCTTCGCGGTGGCGATGCGCTTGCCGGAAGAGGAGCGCACGCTGACGCGCATGCAGCGGCTGCTCGTGGCGACGCCCGGCGGCGCCTACGTTCCGCTCTCCGAGGTCACGACCTTCAGGACCGTGGGCGGGATGATGAACATCGCGCGCGAGGACGGCAAGCGCGTGCTGGCGATCGGCGTGTTCATCCAAGGCCGCGACATGGGCGGCGTGGTCGCCGACATGCAGAGCCGCGTGGCGCAGCACGTGCGGCTGCCCGAGGGCTACAGCATCACCTGGTCGGGCGAGTTCGAGAACCAGGAGCGCGCCATGCGGCGGCTCGCGGTGATCGTGCCGGTCTCGATCCTGATCATTTTTCTCCTGCTGTTCGACGCCTTCAAGTCGTTCTCGAGCGCGCTCGTGATCATCGCCAACATCCCGTTCTCCGTGATCGGCGGCATCCTCGCGCTGTGGCTCACCGGCATCTACCTCTCGGTGTCGGCGGCGATCGGCTTCATCGCGCTCTTCGGCCAGGCGGTGCTGAACGGCGTGGTGATGGTGACGCTCTTCAACCAGCTCCGCGCGAGCGGCATGCCCCTCGCGCAGGCAGTGCGCGAGGGCGCGATGACGCGGCTCCGCACGGTGCTGATGACGGCGCTGCTCGCGAGCCTCGGCCTCGCGCCGATGGCGCTTTCGACCGGAATCGGCTCCGAGGTGCAGAAGCCGCTCGCGGTGGTGGTGATCGGCGGCCTCGTGACGGCGACGCTGCTGGTGCTCTTCGTGCTGCCCGTGCTTTACCTTCTAGTGTCTAAAGCTCGACGTGGGCACGCAGGCTGAACACGTGGGCCGGACCGCGGTCGCGGTTGTATCCTGGATTGGCGACGTACTGGTAGTCGGCGCTGACCGAGGTTCGCCGCACCAGGCCTACGCTGTAGAACGCCTCCAGGATCCGCTCGGTCGAGTAGCTCAGACGCCCGTCGCCGAGGAAGAACCCCTGTCCGCCGGCCGCCAGATAGTCGCGGTGATCGTGCGACAGCCCGTTGAAATAGGCAGCGAGCCCGGCACTGTCCTGGTCACGGCCCCATCGCCCGCCCTTGAGCAGCACGCCCTCGGCGAGCGAGCGGTCGATCTCGGTGAAGGCGTAGGTCTCTGTGTCGCCGTCGTTCCATCCGGCGCGCACGTAGGCCCCGATGTGGGAGGCCAGCTGCACCTGGGTGCTCAGACCGAAGCCGCTCTTGGACTGAAGGTGGCGCACCTGGGTGACGTCGGGTACGCCGCCGTTCGCGACCGAAAGCGCGTCGCGAAAGCTGCCAGCGTTCACGCGGTTCCGAAAGACGAGAGCGCGCACGACGGCGTCGCGGCCGGCAATCCCATACGGGTGCTCGGCTTCGATCATCTGGCCGTATTGGGTGATGCCGGAGTCGAGCGCCAGCCCGTTCGATTCCTTGGGCATCGCGAAGTGTCCGGCGCGCACTTGCCAGCCCGGCGAGATGTATTCGATCGCGGCACCCCGGGTGTAGCCGCGTGCGTCGGCCGGATAGTCCCAGGCCCCATAGGTGAGCGAAGCCCAGTTGAGAGACTGGGTGCGCGGGTCGCGGCTGTAGTCGAGCGCGTCGAAGATGTCCAGAACGGAAACAGTCCCAACCGTCACCACCACGCGTTCCGCCGCATAGCGCGTGCGCACCTGGTTCGCTTCCGAGGCCTGCTCCTCGTACTCCCCACCGAGGTTCCAGGTTTTCCGGACGTAGGCCCGCGCGTTGTAGCCCTTCAGCGTCGGGCCGGCAGTCCGCTGGCTTTCGCCGTTATTGAATCCGCCCAGCCCTTTCAAGTCCGACAGGGGATCGCCCTGCGTCACCTCCGGGTTCCAGTACGCCTCCCATCCATGTCCGAGGCGGGCCCCGAAGAAGGCCGTGGCGGTAAACGAATAGCCGTAGGCGCGCTCCGCCGCCAGGCTGTTCGGCCCGCTGTAGGCCGCGGAGAACGAGGGCTTGAGCTGGCGCACATAGGTCGCCTGCACATGCGCCTCGACCGGGAAGTCTTCTTCGGCGGACCCCGCCCAGGCGTTCCGGGCCGACCCGCAGATCAGGAAAGCGGCGCATGTCGCCAACAATGTGGCCTTCCAGCGATCCGCTCGCACCTGATACGCGATCATTCCGTTCATTAAAAGAGGAGGCGCAGCCCAACGGTGTAGAAGCGTTGGGGCGGATCGCCGTTCTGGCTACCGACCGTGCTGTCGACCTGCACCTTGTTTGGCACGATCCAGTAGCGCAGACCGCCGTGCAGAGTGGGCTTGTCGTAGCTCTGGCCAAAGCTCTCGAGGATGGCGTAGAGCCGCGGCGCGACGAGCAGCGCCTCGAGCCCGATTCCCCAGGTGACGCGATCTCTGTCTACGTCCCGGTCGCGGATCGCGCCGAGATTGGTGTGCACCACCGCGCGGTCGTCCAGGAACGAGAAGCTCGCGATGCCGTTCAGGTAGGGACTCCAGAAGTTGCTCCCCGCCTGCGGATTCGAATAGAAGGTTCCCAGCGTCAGGGCAAAGCCGGTCCCGTTGGTCTCGAGCGGATTGAGCAACGTCTTTCCCTGAAGGACCAGCGACTTCTCACCCTCGATGCGGTTGCCCCCCGCTGTGAGCTCGAGCCCGAACGGATTGCACGCGGGCATGAACCAGAACTCGGAGCCCGAGTACTTGCGCTGCTCCTTATAGAAAGTCTCGATCTGGCAGCCGCCCCGGTCGACTACGCGCGCGTCGTCGGTGATGAAAGGCCGCGCAGCGTGCGCCCATGGGCCCGAAATAACCATTACTAAATGCAAGGTTAGAGACAGGCTCCGGTTCATCTTCTTGTGTAACCTGCCCGCCTTTCATCCGCATCGGGGAGGGTGCGTGGTGCAGCGCGGCAATTTCTGGCTGCCGCTCGTTTTCCTTTGCCTGGTCGCGTGCGAGAAGCCGGCGCCGAATTCTACTAGCGGCGCATCGGATCCACGCAGGCCCGGCGAGGTGAGGATCGGCGAGGTCTCGCGGCAGTTCCTGAAGGTCGAAGCGGTGGGCGCGATGTCCTCCGAGGGCGCGCGCACCTATTTCGGCCGCACGGCGTTCCGTCCCAAGGCGCTGTCGGCGGTCACGGCGCCCTTTGCGGGCCGCGTCGCCGAAGTGCTGGTCGAGCCGGGGCAGCGGGTGCGCGCGGGCGCGCCGCTCTTCGCGCTCGAGAGCGCCGACGTGCTGCAGGCCCGCGCCAACCTCGAGCAGGCGCGGCTGAAGCAGCGCCTTGCGCAGGAGGTGCTCGCGCGCCAGAACGAGATGGCGAAGCGCGGCGTGGGGCTGGAAGTCGAGCGGTTCGAAGCCGAGATGAAGGCGCGCGAGGCCGATTCGGAGCTGAAGCGCGCCGAGCGCGGCGCCGCGCTCGCCGGGCCGGGCGAGGGCACGCGGGTCGAGGTGCGCTCGCCCACCGAAGGCATCGTCGTGGCCGTCAAGGTGACGCGCGGCGCCACCGTGCCCTCGGGCGGCGAGCCGCTGGTCGAGATCGGCAACCCCGGCGGCCTGTGGGTCGTCGCCGACGTGCCCGAGAACGAGATCAGCCTGGTCTCGAAAGCGACCAAGGCGCAAGTCGAAATCTCGGCTCTGAACCTCAGCCTTGCGGGGCGCCTCGCGGGTGTTGCCCCGCGCAGCGATCCGGAGACGCGGCGCACGCCCTTCTACGTCGAGCTGGAGCGTGCGCCGGCCGAGCTGCGCGCTGGGCTGCTGGTGCGGGTCTCGGTCTACGCCCCCGGCCAGGCGGGCGAGATCTGGTTGCCGGTGACCGCGGTGCTGCTCAAGGAGGGCGGCAGGCGCATCGTGTACGTCGAGTCCGAGCCGGGCAAGTTCGTCCCGCGCGAGATCGAGGTGACCGACGAGCGCGGCGGGAGGGTGCGGGTGCTGAAAGGCCTGCAGCCGGGCGAGCGGGCGGTGATGCGCGGGGCGCTGCTCGTCGACCGCGAGGCCGAGCAGCTCCTCTAGTCGATGCTCAACCGGCTCATCGAAGTCTGCGTGCACCGCCGGGTGGCGACGATCTTCGCCGTGCTGATCGCCGCGGCGTTCGGCGTCCACGCCTACCTCAACACGCCGATCGAAGCCTTCCCCGACGTCACCAACGCCCAGGTGACCGTGATCGCGCAGATGCCGGGCTACGCGCCGGAGGAGATCGAGCGCAGCATCACCGTGCCGCTCGAGCGGGTGCTGAACGGCACCCCGCGCATGATGCAGTTGCGCAGCGAGAGCCTGTTCGGCCTGTCGCTCGTCACGCTCACCTTCGACGACGATGCCGACCCGTTCATCTCGCGCATGCAGGTGGCCCAGCGCATGGCGCAGGCCGATCTGCCCGACGGCGTGACGCCGAAGCTCGCGCCCGAGGCGACGCCGCTCGGCGAGGTCTACCAGTTCCGGGTGATCAGCGACCGGCACGACCTCTACCAGGTCCGCGGCGAGCTCGAATGGACCATCAACCGCGTGCTGAAGCAGGTGCCGGGCGTGGCCGACGTGGTCACCTTCGGCGGGTATCTCAAGGAAGTGCACGTGCGCGCCTATCCGGACCGGCTGCGCGCGCACGGCCTCACCCTGACCGAGGTCGGCGACGCGCTCGCCAAGACCAACATCAACGTCGGCGGCGGGTTCGTGCGCCACGGCGACCAGGAGCTCACCGTGCGCGGCATCGGCTACATCAGCTCGGTGGAAGACATCCGCCGCACGGTGCTCAAGGCACGCGACGGCACCCCGGTCATGGTGGGCGACATCGCCGAGATCGTGCAGTCGAACACTCCGCGGCGCGGCGCCGTCGGCTGGAACGAGCAGAAGGAGACGGTCGAGGGCTTCGTCCTCATGCGCCGCGGCGAGAACCCGTCGCGCGTCCTCGACAACGTGCACGCCAAGATCGCGGAGCTCAACGCCAAGATCCTGCCCAAAGGCATGCAGATCGTGCCGTTCTACGACCGCACGCTGCTCGTGGGCAACACGCTGAGCACGGTGAACAGCAATCTGCTGCACGGCTTCCTGCTGGTCGTGGCGGTGGCGTGGCTCTTCTTCCGCAGCCTCACCGGCTCGCTGATCGTCGCGGTGGTGATCCCGCTCGCGCTGCTCGGTGCGTTCCTCGGGCTGTACGTGCTCGGCATGCCGGCCAACCTGATCTCGATGGGCGCGATCGACTTCGGCATCCTGGTCGACGGCGCGGTGGTACTGGTGGAGAACGTGCTGCACTCGCTGCAGCACGAGCGGCCGCGCGAGCGGCGCGAGGTGCTGCGCCTGGTCATCCGCTCGACCGAGGCGGTGGCGCGGCCGACGCTCTTCGCCATGCTCATCATCATCGCGGCGCTGGTGCCGGTGTTCACGCTGCAGCAGGTCGAGGGCCGCATTTTCCGCCCGCTTGCGCTGACCTACTCGTTCGCGCTGGTCGCGGCGCTGGTGCTCGCGCTCACGCTGGTGCCGGCGCTGTGCGCCCTCGGCTTCATCCGCGGCCGGCCGCACGCCGAGCCGCGCTGGATCGAGAAAGCGCGGGTGCGCTACCGCGGCTGGATCGGACGCCTGCTCGGCGCGCGAGCGCCGATGCTCGCCGTCGCGGCAGCGTTCCTCGTCGCCAGCGTGCTCCTCGGAACCCGGCTGGGAACCGAGTTCCTGCCGGAGCTCGACGAAGGCGACTTCGTGGTGTTTGTCGAGATGCCGCCGTCGATCGCCCTCGAGGCGGCGCAGACCATGCTGGTCGAGGTGCGCAGGCGCATCCTCACCTTCCCCGAGGTCGCGCAGGTGTTGTCGGAGAATGGCCGCCCCGAGGACGGCACCGACAACGAGAACCCGAACATGAGCGAGACCTTCGTGCGCCTCAAGCCGCACGCGGAATGGCGCAAGGGCTACGACAAGGATCGGCTGATCGACGAGATGCGCGATCTGGTCTCCGAGATCCCTGGGGTGCGCTACAACTTCTCCCAGCCGATCAAGGACAACGTCGAGGAGGCGGTGGCCGGGGTGCGCGGCAAGGTCGTGCTCAAGATCTACGGCACCGAGATGAAGGTGATGCGCGACACGCTGGAGCAGGCGCGCCTGAAGCTCGCGCCGGTTGCGGGCGTGGTCGACCTCGGCCTCTACCGCGACGCCACCGTGCCGCAGCTCCAGATCCGCCTCGACCGCGAGGCGCTGGCGCGCGCCGGCATCCCGGTCGCGACCGCGAACGACTTCATCGGCACCGCGCTCGCAGGCAAGGTGACCACCACGTTCTGGGAGGGCGAGCGCCCGGTGCCGGTGCGCCTCATCCTGCCGGCGGCGGCGCGCGAGAACCACCTCTCGATCGGCGAGCTCGCGGTGCCGCGCCCGGCCGGGGGCAGCGCCCCGCTGCGCGAGCTGGCCGAGATCAGCGTTGCCGCCGGCGCGGCCAACATCTACCGCGAGTCGAACAGCCGCTACCTCGCGCTCAAGTTCAACGTCGAAGGACGCGACATGGGCTCGGTAGTGAAGGACGCCATCGGCGCGGTGGCCGCGGGCGTGAAGGTGCCCGATGGCTACTACTTCGCCTGGGGCGGAGAGTTCGAGAACCAGCAGCGCGCGGTGCGGCGGCTGCAGATCATCGTGCCGATCGCGCTCGCCGCGGTGCTCGCGCTGCTCTATACCGCGATCCAGTCGGGCCGCGCCGCCGCGGCGATCCTGCTCGCGGCCCCGTTCGCGCTCACCGGCGGGGTGCTCGGCCTCTGGGCGGGAGGCATGCCGATCTCCGTGAGCGCCATCGTCGGCTTCATCGCGCTGCTCGGCCAGGTGTCGCTCCTCGGCCTGCTGGTGGTGAGCGCGATCGAGGCGCGAAGGCGGGAGGGCGCCGCGCTCTCGGTGGCCGTGGTCGAGGGCAGCGTCGAGAAGCTGCGCGCGGTGCTGATGGCGGCGCTGCTCGCGCTGTTCGGCCTGCTGCCGATGGCGATCTCCACGGGGGTGGGCAGCGAAACCCAGCGGCCGTTCGCGCTCGTGATTGTCGGAGGCATGGTCACCACGCTCGTGATCACGCTGCTCCTCCTTCCCGCGGTCTACTACATGACGGCTTCCGAGCGCTACGTCACGCCCGAGGAACTGGATGAGACGGCTTAGCGCGCTGCTGCTCCTTGTGTCTTTCGACGCCTCGGCGCAGCTGCCGGAGCGCGTCACGCTCGACGAGGCGCTGCGCATCGTAAGCGAAGGGCCGCGCGTCGCCGCATCGCAGCGCGATGCCGACGCAGCGCGCGCCGACCGCGATGCGGCCGGCCGATTCGCCAACCCGAGCCTCTCGTTCGGGCGCTCGCGCCCCTCGGGCGGCGAGCGAACCATCTTCGACGGCGACCGGCAGGACCAGGCGTCGCTCGAGCTGCCGGTGCCGATCTTCGGGCAACGCTCGGCGCGCGTGCAGGTCGCCGAGCGGCAGGTGGAGCGGGCGCAGTGGCAGGTGCAATCGACCCTCGGCGAAGCGAGGAAGAGCGCTGCGCTCGGGTTCGTGCGCCTGCTCGTGGCGCAGGAGCAGCTGGCGCTGCGCCTGCGCGCGCGCGGCGAGATCGAGCGCATCCGCGGCATCGTCTCCGGCCGCCTCGACAATGGCATGGCGAGCCGCTACGACCTCGCGCGCGCCGACGCCGAGCTCTCGCTCGCTTCGGTCGGGGTGCAGAAAGCGCAGGCCGAGGTCGCCGAGCAGGCCGCGGCGCTCGCCGCGCTCGCCGGCGCCGGAGGCTGGCGGCCGCAGGCGCAGGGCGCGCTGGAGTCGCTGCGGCCGGCGCCGTCGGTGGACGCCGACGCGCTCCTTGACCGGAGCCCGGCGCTGCAGACCGCCCGAGCCGAGACGCGCGCCGCGGAGGCGCGCATCGAGCTCGCCCAGCGCGAGCGCTTTCCCGTGCCGAGCATCGGCGTCGGGCGCACCTGGACCAGCGGGCCCTTCGGCGCGGCGAACTTCCTCGGCGTATCGAGCGAGATCCCGATCCTCGACACCCGGCGCGCGCAGGAGGACAAGGCGCGGGCGGAGGCCGCGGCGGCGCGCAGCCGCGAGCGCGCGATCGAAGCCGGCCTGCGCGCCGAGCTCCAGCGCCACCTCGAGGTGCTGCGCGCGCGGCGCGCGGCGCTCGAGCGCCTGCGGGGCAGCGACGGCACGTTCCTCGAGATGGCCGAGTCGGCGTACCGCCTCGGGCGGGCGACGCTCTTCGAGCTGCTCGATGCGCGGCGCACGCAGCTCGAGGCGGGCGACGCGCGCCTCGAGCTCCTCGGCGCCGTCGCCGAGTCGGGCATCGAGATCGAGGCGATCTCGGGGTCGCTCTAGACGCAGGTTATCCTTCGGGCTCGCCCGAGGAAACCTGCCATGGACGTCGCGATCCTGCTCGCCCTGATCCTGCTGAACGGCGCTTTCGCCATGTCGGAGATCGCGCTGGTCGCCGCGCGCAAGACCCGCCTGCAGCCGCTCGCCGAGGAGGGCGACGCCGGCGCGCTCGCCGCGCTGCGCCTGCACGAGGGGCCGACGCGGTTTCTTTCCACGATCCAGATCGGCATCACGTCGATCGGCATCCTGAACGGCATCGTCGGCGAAGCCGCCTTGGCGCCGGTGCTCGCCGGGTGGCTGCACGGGCGCGGCCTCGAGGGCCGGATCGTCGACTACGCGAGCACCGCAGCCGTCGTCATCCTGATCACGTACTTCTCCATCGTCCTGGGCGAGCTCGTGCCCAAGCGCCTGGCACAGCTCGACCCCGAGGCGGTGGCGCGGCACGTGTCGCGGCCGATGGAGCTCCTTGCGCGGATCACGCGGCCGTTCGTGGCGCTGCTCGCGGGCTCGACGCGGCTGGTGCTGCGGGCGCTCGGGCTGAAGGACGGCCAGGCTCGTCCGGTAACCGAGGAGGAGATCCACGCCCTGTTGGTCGAAGGCTCCGAGTCCGGCGCGATCGAGGAGGAGGAGCACGACATCGTGCGCAACGTGTTCCGCCTCGACGACCGCCAGATCGGCTCGTTCATGGTGCCGCGGCGCGAGGTTGTCAGCCTCGACCTTAGCCTGCCGTGGGAGGAGAACGTCAAGCGGATCGAGGACAGCCGGCATACCCGCTACCCGGTAGTGCGCGGCGGCCTGCGCGACGTCGTCGGCGTCATCAGCGCGCGCGGCCTGCTGCGCCGCGCGCTGCGCGGCCAGCCGCCGCAGTGGGAAACCGATGCGCAGCCGCCGGTGTTCGTGCCCGAGAGCCTCACCGGCATGGAGCTGCTGCAGAATTTCCGCGCCTCGGGCGTGCAGCTCGCCTTCGTGGTCGACGAGTACGGCGAGGTGCTCGGCATCGTCACCCTGCGCGACGTGCTCGAGGCGATCACCGGCGAGTTCCGCTCCGGGCGCGCCGAGGACCAGTGGGCGATGATGCGCGACGACGGCTCGTGGCTGCTCGACGGATTGATGCCGATCCCGGAGCTCAAGGACCGGCTCGGGCTCGGCGCGCTACCCGAGGAGGAGCGCTACCACACGGTGAGCGGCCTGCTGATGATGCTGCTCGGCCGGCTGCCGCAGACCGGCGACAAGACCGACTGGGACGGCTGGCGCTTCGAGATCGTCGACATGGACGGCAAGCGCATCGACAAGGTGCTCGCGTCCGCGCTCAAAAGCGATACGCCGCCCGCAGCTCGATGAAGTTGATGCCGGGATTGGGATGCGCGATGCCGCCGTTGGAAAGGTGCTGCAAGCGCAGGCTGAGGTCATAGCGCTGCTGCGGCCCGAACATCACGCCGGCGGCCAGGTGGTCGCCGTACTGGAAATGGGTGGAGAAATTGGTGTCGGCGTTGATGCGCAGGTCAGACAGCAGGTGGAAGCCGATCGCAGCCTCGAAGTAGGGCACCAGGGCGGTGCGCGCGGCGCGCTCGAGGCGGAACACCGGGGTGATGCCGAGGTCCCACGTCTCCTGGTGCGGCTCGCCGGGCTTGAGCGGGCCGCGCCAGCGCCCGGCCTGCAGATCCCAGTAGGCGCCGAGCGTCCAGGCGCTCTCGGCGAACCAGCGCTTGTGCCACCTCCATTGGAGGCCGAGCCGCCACAGGTCGGTGTTTTCCTCGCCGCCACCGACCTCGAACGACACGCCGTCGAGCGCGTGCGCGCTTGAAATGAGGGCGAGCGCGAGCGCGGCCGCGGCCACGGTTTTTCGTATCATTGCTGCAACCGGATTCAGGAGACCATGGCCCAATACGTCTACACGATGCGCCGCGTCGGCAAGGTCGTCCCGCCCAAGCGCACCATCCTCAAGAACATCTCGCTGAACTTCTTCCCCGGCGCCAAGATCGGCGTGCTGGGGCTCAACGGCTCCGGCAAGTCGAGCCTGCTGAAGATCATGGCAGGCGTGGATGATAACTACGACGGCGAGGTGATCCGCATGCCGGGCATCCGCGTAGGCTTCCTGGAGCAGGAGCCCCGCCTTCCCGAGGGGAAATCGGTCAGGGAGGCGGTGGAAGAATCGCTTGGCGAAACGGCCGCCGCGAAGAAGCGGCTCGACGAAGTGTACGCCGCGTACTCGGAGCCCGACGCCGATTTCGACAAGCTCGCCGAGGAGCAGGCGCGGCTGGAAGCGATCATCAACGCAGGCGGCGCCGACGAGCTCGAGGTCGCGGCCGACGCGCTGCGGCTGCCGCCGTGGGAGCAGAGAGTCGACGTGCTCTCGGGCGGCGAGAAGCGCCGGGTCGCGCTCTGCCGCCTGCTCCTCTCCAAGCCGGATCTGCTCCTGCTGGACGAGCCGACCAACCATCTCGACGCCGAAAGCGTCGAGTGGCTGGAGCAGTTCCTGCAGCGCTTTCCGGGAACCGTGGTGGCGGTGACCCACGACCGCTACTTCCTCGATAACGCCGCTGGCTGGATCCTGGAGCTCGACCGCGGCTACGGCATCCCGTGGGAGGGCAACTACTCGAGCTGGCTCGAGCAGAAGGAAAAGCGACTGCAGCTCGAGGCGAGCCAGGAAGCCGCGCGCATCAAGGCGATGCAGGCCGAGCTCGAATGGGTGCGCCAGAACCCGAAAGGCCGCCAGGCGAAGTCCAAGGCGAGGCTCGCACGCTTCGAGGAATTGTCTTCCTATGAAATGCAACAAAGAAATGAGACCCAGGAGATTTTTATCCCGGTGGCCGAGCGCCTGGGCAACGAGGTGATCGAGTTCCAGAAGGTGTCGAAGGGGTTCGGCGAGCGCCTGCTGATCGACAAGCTCTCGTTCCAGATTCCGCCCGGCGCAATCGTGGGGATCATCGGGCCGAACGGGGCCGGAAAATCCACGCTGTTCCGCCTCATTACGAAAAAAGAAAAGCCCGACTCGGGGAAGATCGCGCTCGGGAGCACGGTGAAGCTCGCGCACGTCGACCAGGCGAGGGACGCGCTGCAGGGCGACAAGACGGTGTGGGAGGACGTTTCGGGCGGCCAGGACACGATCACCGTGGGCAAGTTCCAGATGCCCTCGCGCGCGTACCTCGCACGCTTCAATTTCCGCGGCGCCGACCAGCAGAAGCTCGTCGGCCAGCTCTCGGGCGGCGAGCGCGGCCGGCTGCATCTCGCGAAGATGCTGGTCTCGGGCGCCAACGTGCTGCTGCTCGACGAACCCTCCAACGACCTCGACGTCGAGACCCTGCGCGCGCTCGAGGAGGCGCTGCTCGAGTTCGCCGGCAGCGTGCTCGTGATCTCGCACGACCGCTGGTTCCTCGACCGCATCGCCACCCACATCCTGGCGGCGGAAGACGACTCGCAGTGGGTGTTCTTCAACGGCAACTATCAGGAGTACGAGGCGGACAAGAAAAAGCGCCTCGGCGAGGAGGCCGCGCGGCCCCACCGGATCAAATACAAGGCCTTGAAGAAATAATCAAAGCAAAGGCGCGAACAGGCGGGCGATGCCGTCGCGCAGCTTGATCGCGGGCGGCCGCGCGTTGACGTCGTCTAGGCTGATGCGGCGCGCGCCGGCGCGGCGCTCGACGATGAGCTCGTCCATGCGCCGGCCGAGGTTGCGGCAATAGGACTCGACGTTGTACTCGAAATTGAGGCGCAGGCTGCGCGCGTCCCAGTTGCCCGAGCCGAAGAAGGTCCAGTGCGCGTCGACCACCATCAGCTTGGAGTGGTCGAACGGCCCGGGCCGCAGGTACACGCGGCAGCCGCGGTCGAGCACCTGCCAGAGCTGGTGGATCATCGCCCATCGGATGTGCGGCAGGTCGGTCTCCTCCGGCAGGATGATGTCGACGTCGACCCCGCGCAGCGCGGCCGCGTCGAGCGCCGAGATGATCCCGCCGTCGGGCAGGAAGTAGGGCGTGCAGATGCGCACGGTGCGCTGCGCGGCATTGAGCGCGCCCACATAGGTCCAGCGCAGCCGCTCGAAGGCCTCGTCCGGGCCGGCCTCGATGCCGCGCGCGAGCGAATCGCCGCAAGCCGCGAGCGGCGGGAACCACTCCGGGCCGCGCAGCGCCTCGTCGGTGGTGAAGAGCCAGTCGTCGGCGAACACTTCCATAAGGTGTGCCACCACCGGGCCGGTCAGGCGGAAATGCGTATCGCGGTAGGGGCGCTCGCCCCAGTAGCGCCGGTCGATGTTTATGCCGCCGGTGAAGCCGAGCTCGCCGTCGACCACCAGGATCTTGCGGTGGTTGCGCAGGTTGAACGCGTTCAGGCGCGCCGGCACCAAGGGCGGGTTGAAATCGCCTACCGCCACGCCGGCCTGGCGCAGGCGCTTCGCCGGGGAATGCAGCGAGAAGCGGCAGCTCACGTCGTCGATCAGCACGCGCACCGCCACACCGCGCTGCCGGGCGCGGATCAGCGCGTTTACGAAGTTCTCGCCGATGCCGTCGGCGTGGAAGATGTAGGACGCCAGCGCCACGGAAGTGCGGGCGTCATCGATCGCCTGCAGCATCGCCGGGAATGCCTCGGCCCCGTCGACCAGCGGCTCGATGACGTTGCCCGGCAGGAGCGGCCGCTCGACCACTTCGCCGACCAGGCGCGCAAGCGGCACGAGGTCGGTGATCGGGAGGCGCTCGTCGGACCCCGACGTGGTGCGCACCCGCACCAGGTCGCGGCGCAGGCGCGCAGCGCGCCGCTGCACGCGGTTCACGCCGAAGAAGACGTACAGGATCCCGCCAAGGATCGGCAGCAGCCACGCGAGCAGCACCCAGAGCGCCGCGGAGCGCGGGTCCCGCTTATAGATGACGGCATGGCCGGCCGTGAGCAGGGCCACGGCCAGGACCACGACGCCAAAGGCGAGATCGGAGGGACTGCTCAACCGGTGAAGATTAGGACAAAATCAGGGCGCCCGCAGCCGGGGGTAAATCGATGGGGAGGATGAATCCATGACCGAGAAGATCACGCGCCGGCAGTTCATTCTGCGCTCGGCGGCCTCCGCAGCGGCCGGCACGGGGGGCGCGCTGCGTCCCGCGCAAGCGCAGAACATCGTTACCGACGCGAAACAGGCGCAGCTCAAGTGGTCCAAGGCGCCGTGCCGTTTCTGCGGCGTGGGCTGCGGCGTGAACGTGGCGGTCAAGGACGGCCAGGTGGTCGCCACGCACGGCGACCCGCAGGCCGAGGTGAACCGCGGCGTCAACTGCGTCAAGGGGTATTTCCTCTCGAAGATCATGTACGGCGAGGACCGGCTGACGCGGCCGCTGTTGCGCATGAAGAACGGCCGCTACGACAAGTCCGGTGAATTCACCCCGGTGAGCTGGGACCAGGCCTTCGACGTGATGGCGCAGAAGTGGAAGGCCGCGCTCAAGGCGAAGGGACCGTCTTCGATCGGCATGTTCATGTCGGGACAATCGACGATCTGGGAAGGCTACGCCTCCGTGAAGCTCATGAAGGCGGGCTTCCGCTCGAACAACATCGACCCGAACGCGCGCCATTGCATGGCGAGCGCCGCGGTGGGGTTCATGCGTACCTTCGGCATCGACGAGCCGATGGGCTGCTACGACGACATCGAGCAGGCCGACGCCTTCGTGCTGTGGGGCTCCAACATGGCCGAGATGCACCCGATCCTGTGGCAGCGGATCGCCGACCGGCGCCTGGCGCACCCGCAGGTGCAGGTGGCGGTGCTCTCGACTTTCGAGCACCGCTCGTACGACCTCGCGGACGTCACGCTCACCTTCACGCCCCAGACCGACCTCGCCATCCTGAACTACGTGGCGAACTACATCATCCAGCGCGGCGCGGTGAACAAGGACTTCGTCTCGAAGCACGTCGCCTTCCGACTCGGCAACACCGACATCGGCTACGGCCTGCGCCCCGAGCACGAGCTGCAGAAGGCGGCGAAGAACGCCGCCGACCCGGGAGGCTTCAAGCCGATCTCGTTCGAGGAGTACGCGAAATTCGTCTCGAAGTACGACGTCAGGTACGCCGCCAAGCTCTCCGGCGTCCCGGCCGAGCGGCTGCAGCGCCTGGCGCAGCTCTACGCCGATCCGAAGGTGAAGGTGATGTCGTTCTGGACCATGGGGTTCAACCAGCATACGCGCGGCGTGTGGGCGAACCACCTCGTCTACAACCTGCACCTCCTCACCGGCAAGATCTCCACGCCCGGAAACAGCCCGTTCTCGCTCACCGGCCAGCCCTCCGCCTGCGGCACCGCGCGCGAGGTCGGCGTGTTCTCGCACCGCCTGCCTGCGGACATGGTGGTGACCAATCCCAAGCACCGCGCCGTCAGCGAGGAGATCTGGAAGCTGCCTGCGGGAACCATCCCGGAGAAGCCCGGCTTCCACGCGGTGCTGCAGAGCCGGATGCTGAAGGACGGCCAGCTCAACTGCTATTGGACCCAGACCACCAACAACGTGCAGGCCGGCGCCAACGCCGCGAACGAGACCTGGCCGGGGTTCCGCAACCCGGACAACTTCATCGTGGTCTCCGACGTCTACCCGACGGTAACCACCGCCGGCGCCGACCTGATCCTGCCGAGCGCGATGTGGGTCGAGAAGGAGGGCGCCTTCGGCAACGCCGAGCGGCGCACCCAGTTCTGGAACCAGCTCGTCAACGCGCCCGGCCAGGCGCGCTCGGACCTGTGGCAGATCATGGAATTTTCCAAGCGCTTCCGCGTGGAGGAAGTCTGGCCGGCGGAGCTCCTCGACAAGAAGCCCGAGTACAAGGGCAAGACGCTGTTCGACGTGCTGTTCAGGAACGGCGAGGTGGACAAGTTTCCGAACTCGCAGCTCAACCCCGACTACGCGAACGACGAAGCGAAGGCGTATGGCTTCTACGTGCAGAAAGGCCTGTTCGAGGAGTACGCGCGCTTCGGCCGCGGGCACGGCCACGACCTCGCGCCGTTCGACACCTACCACAAGGTGCGCGGCCTGCGCTGGCCCGTGGTCGACGGCAAGGAGACCCGCTGGCGCTTCCGTGAGGGCGAGGATCCCTACGTGAAGCCGGGAACCGGGTTCCAGTTCTACGGCAACCCGGACGACAAGGCCTATATCTACGCGCTGCCCTACGAGCCGGCCGCGGAATCGCCCGACCGCGACTATCCTCTGTGGCTCGTGACCGGCCGCGTGCTCGAGCATTGGCACTCGGGCTCGATGACGCGGCGCGTGCCCGAGCTCTACCTCGCGTTCCCGAACGCCGTGGTCTACCTGCACCCCGACGACGCCAAGGTGCTCGGCGTGCGCCGCGGCGACGAGGTCGAGATCGTCTCGCGCCGCGGCAGCATGAGCACGCGCGTCGAGACTCGCGGCCGCAACAAGCCGCCGAAGGGCGTGGTGTTCGTGCCCTGGTTCGACGCGAGCCAGCTCGTCAACAAGGTGACGCTGGACGCGACCGATCCGATCTCGCTGCAGACCGACTTCAAGAAGTGCGCCTGCAAGGTAGTGAAGGTATGAAACGCCTTGCGCTTTTGCTGTTCACCCCGTTCCTCTTCTGTGGAAGCGCTTTTTCCCAGAACGACCCGCTGCGCGGTCCGGCGCGCGTGGACGAGGTGGGCAAGGCGGCGCCGATGGTCAACGCGGAGAACAACGACAAGAAGCGGGTGCGCTCCTACGCGATGCAGCCGCCCACCATCCCGCACAAGACCGACAACTACCAGGTCGACCGCTTCGCCAACAAGTGCATGAGCTGCCACGCGCGCACTCGGGTCGGCGAGACGCAGGCGACGCCCATCAGCATCACGCACTACATGGACCGCGACGGCAACTTTCTCGCCGACGTGTCGCCGCGGCGCTATTTCTGCGAGCAGTGCCACGTGGTGCAGATGCAGACCGAGCCGGCGGTGAAGAACCGCTTCCAGGACGTCGACGCCCTCATCCGCAAGCAGCAGAAGAAGTAGCCGATGCGCGACCTCGTCCGGCGCTACTGGCGCACGCTCACCAGCCCGAGCGCGTACTACAGCCTCGGCTTCCTCACCATCGGCGGGTTCGTCGGCGGGATCGTGTTCTGGGGCGCTTTCAACACCGTCATGGAATTCACCAACCGGGAGCAGTTCTGCATCGGCTGCCACGTGATGCGCGACAACGTGTACCAGGAGATCCAGCCCACCATCCACTTCACCAACCGCTCGGGCGTGCGCGCGAAGTGCGCCGACTGCCACGTGCCGCACGACTGGACCTTCAAGATGGCGCGCAAGATGCAGGCCTCCAAGGAGGTCTGGGGCTTCGTCTTCGGCACCATCAGCACGCGCGAGAAGTTCGTCGCCAAGCGGCGCGAGCTCGCCGAGCGTGAGTGGGCGCGCTTCAAGGCCAACGACTCGCTCGAGTGCCGCAACTGCCACGAGTTCCAGTCGATGGACTTCACGCGCCAGAGCAAGCGCGGCGCCGACGCGCATTCCACCTCCCTCTCGAAGGGCGACAAGACCTGCATCGACTGCCACAAAGGCATCGCCCACCGACTTCCCGACATGGCCGGCCAATGAACCGTCGCCCCGCAACGACGCCCGAAGAGAAGCAGCGCAAGACCGAGGAGTGGCGCACCTGGCTCTTCTTCACCGTCTTCATGGCCCCGATCCTGGCGGTGCTCACGGTGAGCGGATGGGGCTTCATAGTCTGGATGTACCAGCTCTTCGCCGGGCCGCCGACTTACTGACGAGAAACTAACCCGCCGCCGCTACGGTCCGTCTTGTATGGGCCACGCGAGGATCGAGGACTACGCGCTGATCGGCGACTGCGAGAGCGCGGCGCTGGTCGGGCGCGACGGCTCGATCGACTGGCTGTGCTGGCCGCGCTTCGACTCGGCGGCGTGCTTCGCCGCGCTCCTCGGCACGGTCGAGAACGGCAGGTGGAAGCTCGCCCCGGCCAAGGCTTTCGAGGCAAGGCGACGCTACCGTCCCGAAACGCTGATCCTCGAAACCGAGTTCGAGACCGACACGGGCGCGGTCACCTTGGTCGATTTCATGCCGGTGCGTGGCACCCAGTCGGACCTCGTGCGCACGCTCGTCGGCCGGCGCGGGCGCGTCGCCATGGAAATGGAGCTCGTGCTGCGCTTCGACTACGGAGCCTCGGTGCCCTGGGTCACCAGGTTCGCCGAAGGCAAGGGCATCCGCGCGATCTCTGGACCGGACAAGGTCGTGCTGTGCGCGCCGGTGCCGCTCGAGAACCGCGACATGAGGACGCGCGCGCGTTTCGAGGTCGAGGCGGGACAGACGCTCTCGTTCGTCCTGACCTACGGCCCTTCGCACCTGGAGATCCCGTCGCCGGTCGACCCGAGCCGTGCGCTTGGCGAGACCGAGCGCTACTGGCGCGAGTGGGCCGGCCGTTGCACCGCGACCGGCCCGTGGGCCGCCGACGTGCGCCGCTCGCTCATTACGCTCAAGGCGCTCACCTATGCGCCGACCGGCGGCATCGTCGCCGCGCCCACGACCTCGCTCCCGGAGCGCATCGGCGGCGTGCGCAATTGGGACTACCGCTGCTGCTGGTTGCGCGACGCGACGCTGACGCTGCTCGCACTGATGTACGGCGGCTTCCACGACGAAGCCCGCGCGTGGCGCGAGTGGCTTGTGCGCGCGGTGGCAGGGAGCCCGGAGCAGATGCAGATCCTCTACGGCATCGCCGGCGAGCGGCGCCTGCCGGAATGGACGATCGGCTGGCTTCCTGGCTATGAGAACTCCCACCCCGTGCGGGTGGGCAACGCCGCCGCGGCGCAGATGCAGCTCGACGTCTACGGCGAGGTGATCGACGCCCTGTACCAGGCGTGCAAGGTCGGGCTCGCGCGCGACGACGTCGCGTGGGGCCTGCAAGGCGCGCTGCTCGCGCACCTGGAGAAAGTCTGGGTACGGCCCGACGAAGGCATCTGGGAAGTGCGCGGGCCGCCGCGGCATTTCACCTATTCCAAGATCATGGCCTGGGTCGCGTTCGATCGCGCGGTGAAGATGGTGGAAGGGCTCGGCCTGCCCGGTCCGGTCGAGCGCTGGCGCGAGCTGCGCGATCGCATCCACCGCGACGTTTGCGAGGGCGGCTACAGCACGCGACGCCGCGCCTTCGTACAGAGCTACGGCGCCGAGGAGCTCGACGCGGCGCTTCTGCTGATCCCGATCACCGGATTTCTTCCGGCGAGCGATCCGCGGGTGCTGTCGACGGTGGAGGCGATCCAGCGCGAGCTCACCGTCGACGGGCTGGTGCAACGCTACCTCACCTACGAGGCGCTCGACGGCCTGCCGCAGGGCGAAGGCGTGTTCCTCGCGTGCAGCTTCTGGCTGGCCGACAACCTGTGCCTGCAGGGCCGCCGCGAAGAGGCGCGCGAGCTCTTCGAGCGTCTCCTCGGACTGGCGAACGACGTTGGCCTGCTCGCCGAAGAGTACGACCCCGTGGCGCGACGCTTCCTCGGCAACTTCCCGCAGGCCTTCTCCCACGTCGCCCTGGTCAACACGGCCTTGAACCTCGGCGCAGCCGCCAAGCCCGTGGAGCAGCGCGCCGAGAAGAAGGTGGCCTGAACCCCGAATCAGGGACGGACCACGTTCTCCGGCGGGGTGCCGGCGCTCAGCAGGTCGAGAAAGATCCGCACTTTCGCCGGGACCAGGCGCCGCCCCGGAAGCAGCGCGTGGATGCGCAGCGGCGCGCAGGCATAGTCGGCGAGGAGCGGCTGCAGGCGCTTGCGCCGCACCTGCTCTTCGCAGAACGTGAGCACGATGCGCGAAACTCCGAGGCCTTCCAGCGTGGCACGCCTTCGCACGTCGGCGTTCGGGCTGCGCATGCGCGCGCGGATGGGAACGGAGTAGATGTTCTTGTCCTGGGTGAAGGTCCACTCGGCATCCGCAGGCGAGGCGATCGCGGGCAGCTCGGCGAGGTCCTGCGGCGCCTTCACCTTCGGATACTTCTCGAGCAGCGCGGGCGCGGCGAAGACCCCGCGCGCGAGCGAGAACACGTTGCGGGCGATGCGTCCGCTGTCGGGCTGGTCGCCGTCGAAGTAGGAGAACACGATGTCGTAGCTGCGGTCGAGCGGGTCGATGCGGCCGTGCTCGACATCGATGTCGATGCGCAGGTCCGGATAGCGCGCGAGCATCTCGCAGGCCACGGCGCCGAGGTGATGCGCGCCAAACTCGTAGGGCGCGGCAATGCGCAGCCGCCCGGCGACGGTGTTGCCGCGCGCCGCGGCGTTGGCTCGCACTTCCCGCAGGCGCTGGAACATCGGCGCAGCGTCCTGGTAGAGCGACTCGCCGGCCTCGGTGGCGCGCACGCGCCGCGTCGTGCGCTGCAGCAGGCGCGCTCCCAGCTCGCCCTCGAGCCGGGAGACCGAGGCGCTGATGCTCGATTTGGGGCGGGCCAGCGCCTTAGCCGCGGCAGTAAAGCCCCCGTGCTCGAGGACGCAGCAGAAGGCATCGACGTCGTTCCAGTCCATTGTCCAGTATTCTGAACAATCTATCCGGCGGCGGCAATTTATCCAAGGCTCGACCCTCCCTAGACTATGGGGCTGGAAAGAGGAGAGTCGGCAGATGAGCTTCGAGACACAGGGCTTTCTCATCAATACGTGGTACGTGGCCGCCTGGGACCACGAGTTCGACGGCGGCAAGCTTCTCGCGCGCACCATCCTCGAGAAGGCGGTGGTGCTCTACAAGGGAGACAGCGGCCGCGTCGTGGCGCTCGACAACCGCTGCTGCCACCGCGGCGCCAAGCTCTCCAACGGCCGGCGCGAAGGCGACGACGTGCGCTGCATGTACCACGGCCTGAAGTTCGATCCGAGCGGAAAGTGCATCCAGATCCCCGGGCAGGACAACATTCCGAAGAACCTCGGCGTGAAGAGCTACCCGGTGCTCGAGCGCGACCACCTGGTGTGGATCTGGATGGGCGAGCCGGCCCTCGCCGATCCGGCGAAGATCCTGGACTTCCCGTACCTGCGCGATCCGGCCTGGCGAGGCAGGCCCGACTACATGCACTACAAGGCGAACTATCTCCTCATCGTCGACAACCTCTCCGACTTCGCGCACCTCGCGTTCGTGCACACGAAGACCCTCGGCGGTTCGGAGGAGTACGCCTACAAGTCCAAGCCGACCGCCATCGAGCGCCTCGAGGACGGCTTCCGCGTCGAGCGCTGGCACATGGACGCCGACGCGCCTCCGTTCCACAAGAAGGTGGTGCCGCAGGCCGGGAAGGTCGACCGCCGCAACATCGCCCGCATGTACGTGCCGGGTATTTTCTTCATGGAGACGCTGTTCTCGCCCGCCGGCAGCGGCGCGCGCGAAGGGAACCTCCAGGGCGCGAAGCAGTACCGCAACTGCCAGTTCTTCACCCCGGAGACGCGGCGCTCGACGCATTTCTTCTGGGATTACCTGCACGACTACGATCTTGACAATCCGGCCATCGCGGCTTCGCTGCGCGACAGCATGGTCGAGGGGTTCCTGGAGGACAAGTTCATCATCGAAGGCCAGCAGGAAGTGCTCGACGCCGACCCGGATTTCAGAATGAATGCCATCGTCGCCGACGCGCCTCTGGCTCACTTCCGCCGCACCCTCGGCAAACGAATCGAGCAGGAACGCTTGGAAACCACTGTTAAGGAGACTGCCCATGCCTAAGTTCGCCATCACGCCGCACTTCCGCCTGCACGAGTGGGTCGCCGAGGAAAAGGGCTACTTCAAGGCGCAGGGACTCGATTACGAGTTCCACGGCGCCTTCGAGAACCACGCCACGCCCGACAAGGTCGGCGCCTACCAGAACATCGAGAAGGGCCGCGACACCAACGTGAGCTGTGCCTGCCACTGGACCGTCAACGTGGCGGCGTCGGTGGGCCACGGCAAGCTCTACGCCGACTGCTACTCGGTCGCGCCCTCCGGCGTGTTCGTCCCGCCCGAGTCCGACATCCGGCATCCGGCCGACCTCAAGGGCGTGTCGATCTCGGTCGGCTACCAGTCGGGCAGCCACTACTCGACCATCCAGGCGCTCGAGCAGTACATGCCGTTGTCGGACATCAAGCTCTCGTTCGCCGACGGGATTCTTTTTTCGCGGCTGGAGAAGCTCGTCGACCGGCAGGTGCCGGCGGCGGCGGTGTTCTCGGGACCGTACTACTTCCTCGAGCAGCTCGGCTTTCGCAAGGTGATCGACACGAGCTTCATGATGGCCACCATGATCACCGGCAATCCCGACCGCGAGGACCTGAAGAAATACTTCGCCGCCCTGCGCCTCGCGCAGCGCGACATCGACCTGCGGCCCGAGCTGTACACCAGGCACTACCGCAACGAGTTTCCCAAGCGCTTTTTGGAGCAGATGGATACGCGCCGCTGGGGGCCGGGCGAGCGCATCGTGTTCGAGCCGTACACGAAGGAGGTGTTCGAGGACTCGTTCAAGTGGATCCGCGAGCGCGGGATCTTCGAGGACGGCGCGATGGGGAAGGGCAAATACGAGGACGCCTGTGTGTCCCTGACGGCTTAGGGGAATAACCTGAAACAGCGCGGTGTTTCGCGTCATCCAATGTGCGAGCCCTAAAAGGAGAAGCGCATGGCACGCCTTGTCAAACGCACCGCCCACGAACCCGCGCCGTACATGATCAATGGCAAGGAGGAGTGGCTCTGCCGGTGCGGGTTGTCGCAAAACCAGCCGTTCTGCGACGGCTCGCACAAGCTGACCCTCGACGAAAAGCCGGGTAAGACGTACTGGTACGACGAAGACGGCGAGCGGCACGAGGCGCCGGGCCAGTTCCCGGAAATCCGCACGTACTGACATGGCCCGCCACGAGGTGGCGCTCGCCGGCCACGAAGAGGTCGCCGACGGCACCACGGCGTTCCGCTTCGAGAAACCCTCCGGCTTCGCGTTCAAGGCCGGCCAGTCGGCGAATTTCGTGCTGCTCGAGCCGCCGGCCGAGCCGAACAGCTCGCGCCGCACCTTCTCGCTCGCCAGCGCGCCCTACGAGAACGAGCTCGTGGTCGCGACCCGCATGCGCGAGGGAAGCCACTTCAAGCGCGCTCTCAAGTCCCTGCCGCCCGGCTCGAAGGTGAGGCTGGTCGGCCCGCTCGGCGACATGACGCTGCACGACGATCCGGCGCGCGCGGCGGTGTTCATCGCGGGCGGCATCGGCATCACCCCGTTCAGGAGCATGCTGCGGCAGGCCGAGCAGGACCGCCTCGAGCACCGCCTTTACCTCGCCTACTCGAACCGGCGCCGCGAGCACGCGGCCTTCCTCGACGAGCTGCAGGCGCTCGCGCAACGCAACCCGCGCTTCCGGCTGCTAGCGCCGATGACCGACGCCGAGGGAATGCTCGACGAAGAAAAGCTGAAGCGCTTCGTCGGCGACGCGCCTTCGCCCGTGCACTACCTAGCGGGGCCGCCCGCCATGGTCGAGGCGATGAAAGCGATCCTCGCGCGCAACGGCGTCGCCCCCGGCGACGTGCGCAGCGAAGAGTTTTTCGGCTACTAGAGCGGCGCGTCCCATGAGCACCGCCTTCGTGCTCGCCGGTGGCGGCAGCATCGGGGCGGTGCAGGTGGGCATGCTGCGCGAGCTCCTCGCGCACGGCATCAAGCCCGATCTCGTGGTCGGCTCGTCGGTCGGAGCGATCAACGGCGCGTATCTCGCCGGCGCCCCCAGCCTGGAAGGCGTGCGCAGGCTCGAGGCCATCTGGCGCGGCCTTCGGCGCCGCGACGTGTTTCCGATCACCTGGCGCAGCATGCTGCGTGCGATTGCGCGCCGGGGCTCCCTCGTGGATCCCGGCGGCTTGCGCCAGCTCCTCGAAGCGCATTTGCCTTATCGAGAGCTGGAGCATGCCGCGCTGCCGCTTCACGTCGTGGCGACCGACATCCTCGGCGGCGCGCTGGTGAAGCTCTCCAGCGGCCCGGCGGTGGACGCGGTGCTCGCGAGCTGCGCGATTCCCGGCGCGTTTCCTCCAGTGCGCGTGGGCGAGCACCATCTCGTGGATGGAGCCGTCGCGAGCAACACACCGATCCGCGTCGCGCTCGAGCTCGGCGCAACGCGGATGATCGTGCTGCCGAGCGGCTACGCCTGCGCGCTCGATGCTCCGCCGCGCGGCGCGGTCGCCACGGTGCTGCACGCGATCACGCTCATGATCGCGCACCAGCTCGTGGTGGATCTCGAGCGCTGCGGCGGACAGGCGGAGATCGTCACGGTGCCGCCGCTGTGCCCGCTCGCGGTGTCGCCCTACGACTTCTCGCGCGCCGACGAGCTGATCGACCGGAGCGCGGAGCAGACGCGGCGCTGGCTGCAGCGCGGCGGACTGGAGAAGCGCCGCATTCCCGGGGCGCTGCGTCCGCACGAAGACTGACCGCCGGACAGAAAGAGAAAAACGGGCGGATGCTCCGAGCCGCGCCGGCGTTCCAGGCGTTTCACGAAAGCGTTACACGAACATGAACCGCGGTCTGTTCTGAACGAACCGCAGTCTGTTCTGAAACGCAGAACGCGTCCGCTTCATCCAATGACACGGCTGAGTACGCCAAACGGATCCCTGCGAAGCAGGAATAAGCGCGGCGCAGGTGTGTAGACGGAGCACAACGCCACCGGGCGGTCATTGAAGGAGGTACAGATGAGACTAAGAGCGGCCGCACCAATTATCGGTGCATCGGTCATCGCGTTCGCCACGTTTGTCGGCGTTGGAGCGGTCATGAACGGGCAAGGCTATGCCCGGGCGGACGAATCCAGGGACCGCGACGAGGGTAAAGAGTTATCCAAGATCGATCGTCAAATCAATGAGCACGCACGCGACACGGTCGCGCAGGGCCGGCAGATCTTCCGTTTCGACACCTTCGGCTCGGAGGCCTTCTTCGGCGACGCCTTGCAGTTGCACAAAGCCATCGCGGGAGCGAAGAACGGCGGCGTCGGCCCCGGAGTGAGCCCGAAGACCGCGCTCGCGGTAGGCCTGAAGGTCGATGCGGACGCGCTGCCGGAGAACCTGAAGGGGCAGATTAGGGCGGGCAAGGTCAACCTCGACGATCCGGCCACCACGCTAGCGCTCCTCAAGTTGAACGCGGTGGTGGGCCTGACCGGCAAATTCGATCAATCGGGCAAGATCCAGTCCCTCGGCACGCAGTGCGCGCTGTGCCACTCGCAGGTCGACGATTCCTTTGCGCCCGGAATCGGAAAGCGCCTGGATGGCTGGGCCAATCGCGACCTCAACATCGGCCTCATCCTGTCGCTCGCTCCAAACCTCAAGCCCTTCACCGATCTTCTCGGCGTCGACGAGGCGACGGTCAAGAAGGTGCTGACGAGCTGGGGTCCGGGGCGCTTTGACGCCATCCTGGACAAGGACGGCAAGGCCTTCCGTCCCGACGGTGGACAAGCGGGCACGCTCATTCCGCCGGCGTTCGGCCTGGCGGGCGTCAACCTCCACACCTGGACTGGTTTCGGCTCGGTGCCGTACTGGAACGCCTACGTCGGCGTGACCGAAATGCATGGCTCCGGCACGTTCTTCGACATGCGGCTCAGCGACCCGGACCAGTATCCGGTCGCGGTGAAGAGCGGTTCGTTCAACACCCGCGGCACACCCGATCTCGTGACCGGCAAGCTGCCGGCGCTGCACTTCTACCAGCTCGCCATCCCTGCGCCGAAGGCGCCCAAGGGAAGCTTCAACGTGGCGGCCGCCGCGCGCGGGAAGGAAGTGTTCAACGGCAGAGGGCAATGCGCGACCTGCCACGTGCCGCCGCTCTACACCGAGCCCGGGGAAAATCTCCACTCGCCGGCCGAGCTGGGCATCGACTCGTTCCAGGCCGACCGCTCGCCGACACACAAGTACCGCACCGCGCCGCTCGCCGGCCTGTGGACACACCAGAAGGGCGGCTTCTATCACGACGGCCGCTTCCCGAACCTGGCCGCGGTGATCGACCACTACGACCGGAACTTCCGCCTCGGGCTGAACGCGCAGGAAAAAGCCGAGCTGATCGAGTACCTTAAGTCACTATAGACGGCGCAGCACCGGGAGGCCAGCAATCCGCGCGGCGGTTGTTGGCCTCTTTGCTGTCATCGTTCACGGCTGAAACAGGCCGTACTGAACCTTGCCGCCATCGGTGAAGTCCCACCTGTATGGCCACACTGAAACTACGCCTTGCCGAAGGCGAAAAGCTGCTCGACAGCCTGCTGCGGCATGGCATCGAGGTCGCGCACGACTGCGGCGGCACGCTCGCCTGCGCCACCTGCCGCGTCATCGTGCGCGAAGGGCTCGAAAGCCTGGGGGCGGCAACCGAAGACGAGCGGGACATCCTGGACAAGGCATCTTCGTTCGAGCCAGGCGCGCGGCTTGCCTGCCAGGCGATCGGCGGCGAAGGCGATCTCGTCATCGAGGTTCCGCAGAACGAGGCGCTGCGGGTGGCAGCACCGTCGCGGCAGACTGCGCACCCCGTTGTGCTGAGTGCAGCGGCCGCGCGGCACTTCGCTGCGCAACTCGCGAAGCGTCCGGGCGCGGTGGCCGTGCGGCTCGCGGTTCAGGCGGCGGGCTGCTCGGGTTACAGGTACCGGGTGGATCATGCGGAAGCGATCGGCGCGCAGGACGTCGTTTTCGAGGACCACGGCATCCGCATCGCCGTCGATCGGGCCAGCCTTCCCCATGTCCAGGGCACGACGCTCGACGTGGTGCAGGATGGGCTCTCGCGGCGCCTGCGCTTCGACAATCCGAATGCAGCCCAGACCTGCGGCTGCGGCGAAAGCTTTGCTACGTAACGCATTTTCTGCAATTTGTTCAGTAGTTCCTGAGCGCCCAGGCGGTGCCCCCGGAAAATTGGGGCCATGCGTAGCAAAAGGCATTGGCTCCTGGGCGGCGCGCTCGCTGCGCTTGCGGCGACGGTAACCCCTGCGGCGGCGCAGGAGTGGCCGACCCGCGATATCACGCTGGTGGTGCCGTTTGCCGCGGGTGGCGACGACGACATCCTCGCGCGCATGCTGGCGCCGCGCCTCGCGCAGTCCCTGGGGCAGCCGGTGAATGTGGAGAACGTCCCGGGCAGCGGCGGCATGACCGGCGCCGGCCGCGTCGCCAAGGCGGCGCCGGACGGCTATGAGCTGCTGCTCGGCACCTCGGCGACCCACGCGCTCAGCCAGACGTTGCTCAAGAAGCCGCCGTACAACGCGGTCACGGACTTTACCCCCGTGGCGCTGCTCGCCGAGCAGCCGTTCGTGCTCGTCGCGCGCAAGAACCTCCCCGGCAGCCGGCTAGAGGACCTAGTGGCCTACGCCAAGGCTAATCCGCGCACGATCCAGTTCGCCTCCGCCGGCGAAGGCTCGTCGACGCACCTGGTCTGCGCCATGTTCAATGCGGCCGCCGGCATCCACGCCAACCACGTTGCCTACGCTGGTGGCGTGTCCGCGATGCGCGACGTCATCGCCGAGCGCATCGACTACTACTGCTCGCCGCTCACCGTGGCCATCGCGCCGATCTCCCGGCAGGACGTGAAGGCGATTGCGATCCTGGCGCGCAACCGCGCGCCGGTTCTGCCGGAGCTCGCGAGCGCGCACGAGCAGGGTCTCGCCGACTTTTCGGCCTGGACCTGGTTCGCCCTGTTCCTCCCGCGCGGCGTGCCGGATTCCGTCTCGACGAAGGTGCACGAAGCCGCGCTCGCGGCCATCGGCCAGCCGTTCGTGCAGGCGCGGCTCAAGCAGATCGGCGCCGACGTGGTGGCCCCGGAGCGGCGCTCGCAGGCCTACCTGCAGAAGTTCGTCGAGGCCGAGATCGCGAAGTGGGCCAGCGATCTCAAGATCGCGCGGTTGCAGCCCTACTAGGGTTTTGCCGCGCCGGGGAAGCAAGTAGTATCGGCGCCATGCCAAAGGTCTCGATCGGCGACTGCACGCTGTACTACGAAGCGCACGGCGAGGGCGAGCCGCTGCTCCTGGTTCCCGGGCTGGGCGGCGTCGGCGCGAGCTTCTACAAGCAGATTCCGGAGCTGTCCAGGCGCTATCGCGTGATCGTGCACGACCACCGCGGCTGCGGGCAGAGCGACCGGCCGGTGATGCGCTACGCGATGGGCCAGATGACGCAGGACCTGCTGCGTCTCATGGATGCGCTCGATGTCGAGCAGGCGCATTTCGTCGGCCATTCCACCGGCGGCGCGATCGGCCAGATCATCGCCGTGGAATACCCGCAGCGGCTGAAGAAGCTCGTGCTCTCGTCGACCTGGACGCACGCCGACGCGTTCTTCACGCGCCTCTTCGAGGCGCGGCACGCGCTTCTCCGGCACAGTGGCCCGATGGGGTACCTGCGGGCAGCGAGCGCGATGCTCTACCCGCCCTGGTGGCTGGCGCAGAACGAAACGCTGGCCGCCGAGCAGGAGCGGCAGCAGGCCGCGAGCTTCCCGCCGGTGGACGTGGTGCTCTCGCGCATCGAGGCGATCATGCGCTTCGACCGGCGCCGCGACCTCGGCCGCATCCGCACTCCGACGCTCGTCACGGTCGCGACCGACGACATGGTCACGCCGATGTACTTCTCGCAGGCTCTCGCCAAGGCGATCCCCGGCGCGAAGCTCAAGGTGTTCGAGCGCGGCGGCCACATGCCCTACCACGTGGTCGACCAGGAGTACAACCGGACGGTGCTCGACTTCCTCTCGTCGTAGGGTTTATCCAGGCTGCAGTCGCGCTTGCCGGCTCCGCGAGTCGCGCCAGGCGCTACACGCCGCGCGCGCCTTGAGCGTAGCGCGGCCGGTCGTCAGCTTGTACGCATCAGTCGACTACGCGGGTGATCGCAATGCTCGAGCCGATCTTGTTCATCGCGCTCATCGTCTTGCTGGTATGGGCAAGCCAGGGTGATCTTTGATGACCACCCGGCGGCTTATTACGCCGCGGGAGTCAGGCAGGCGGCGCGAGTGGTTCGCCCCGCCATTGCGCGTAAGTACGAGACCAACACGCCGGCACACGCAATTTCGATCGCGACCGAGAAGAGCGGAACGACGAATGCGACCGACCACTGTGCGCCGATCAGCCGCAGCACCGTAAGCAGGCCGTCGGCTGCAACGCAGACGATGAGCGCGGCCGCCGCCGCCAAGCAAAGCACGGAGAACCGGCGGAGCCTGGCCCGATATTCCCGAGTAAGCGCTGCGGGTGCGCGGCGGCTGTCAATGTAGATCCAGCCGGCCGCCCCCGTGAGCAGCGCGAGCCAGAAAGCCCAGCGGTCGATCGTGAGCACGATTCCGCTGAGCGCCCTCATGTCTTCGGCGAGCGGGCACTGCATGACGCCATACCAGGCCAGCCGTGCCTTCATCGCGATGAACACGGCGCCGATCAGCAGGACCGCGGCGAAGGCGACGCGCCGTGCGAGCGCCGCCAGGGACACGGCGGCGAACTGGGCTGCGATGGCCAGAGGATCGCCGAACTTCGCCACCGCACGCCGCTCGGCCTCCAGGCGGTCGGCCACCGGATCGCGCTCGATGGTCTCCCTCAGATGGTCTTCGACCTCCTGTACGACCTGGCGCGAGAGCGACGGATCGAAATCGAGCTCGCGTGCGAGGCGACCCAGGTACTGCCTCATCATGCCGGCCTCTTGCCCGTGCGGCTTCCCTTGAACAGGCTGCCGATCGCGTCGGAAAACTGCTCCCACACCGCGCGTCGCTCGGCGAGCGCGTGCTCGCCGCGCCGGGTCAGTTCATAGACGCGCCGGCGCCTCCCGGATTCGGCCGTCACCCAGCGGCCGGCCAGCAGGCCCGCCTGCTCCAGGCGGTGCAGCACCGGGTACACCGTTCCCTCCGGCAGGTCGAACGCGCCCGCGCTGCGGCGCTTGATTTCCTCGATGACGGCGTAGCCGTGCGCTGGACCGGGCGCAAGCGCGGCGAGCACGATCATGTCGAGGTGGCCCTTGAGCATTTCGCCTTCCACGGTGCCCGCCTTACTGCTCGCCGCGGAGCTGCCGCTGCAGCCCCGGAACATCGACGATGTCCCAATGCTCCGCGAACTTGCCGTTCTCGACGCGCCAGATGTCGATCGTCCGGAGCGTGAAGCGCCTGCCGGTGGGGGCGATTCCCTGCAGCGGCTGGGTATGCGTCGCGGAGAAGCTCATGCGCGCCACCACGCGGTCGCCGGCGATGATCCTGTCCTCGACCCGCGCCTGCACGTCGGGCATGCGGCCGAAAATGCCGCGGAAGTTCTCGATCTGGGCGGCAAGGCCGTTCGGACTGCGCCCGGAGTGCTGGATGTAGGACTCGGTGTGGATCTCGGCGAAGGTGCTGGTATCGTGCGCGTTCACCGCCGCGACGTACTTCTCGAGCAGCGCCTCGCCCACGGCCTGGGCGCGCTCGGCCGACGCACAATCCACCGCCGCAGCCGCGGTACGCAAGGGCGCGATCGAGCCGGCCGCGCCGAGGATCCCGAGGGCAAGCAAGCCGCGTCTGCCGGTCATGTGCGCTCCCGCTTGAGGCTTAGTAATGCTAGGCATGATACCTAACGTTACTAGGTATATAAACACCCTGTCAAGCGCCGGTTGCGCGGTGAGCTTCATTCGGCGATGCTAGCGCCGACCCGGAGGAGGGGACCGATGAGGCGACTGCTCTTCTTTTTCCTGCTTGCGACGGTGCTGCCCGCCGCGGCGCAATACCCGAACCGCACGGTCACCATGCTGACGGGCTATCCCGCAGGGGGACTAGTGGACATCGTGGCGCGGATGGTGGCCGAAAACATGAAGCCGCGCTTCCCCGCCGGCCTGGTCGTGATCAACCGGCCGGGCGCCGCGGGTTCGGTGGCGGTGGGCGAGCTCACGCGCGCGGCGCCCGACGGCTACACCTTCATTCTGACGCCGCATTCCGCCCTCGTGATCGCGCCGCAGATCAACGACCTGCCCTACAAGACGCCCGACGACTACGATCCCTTCATCAACCTCGTCGCCTACTACCCGCTGATCGCGGTGCGCGCCGAGTCGAAGTACAAGACGATCCGGGAGCTGCTCTCCGAGGCGAAGGACAATCCGGGACTGATCCGCGTCGGCACGCCGGGCGAGGGAACCTCGAGCCATCTCAATCTCGAGGAGCTCATGCATCACGCCGGGGTCAAGATGGTGCACGTGCCGTACGCCGGCTGGGCGCAGTCGAGCGTCTCGGTCCTCGGCGGCCACATCGAGGCGGTGGTCGCGCAGCCCGGCGAGCTCAAGCCCATGGTCGAGGGCAAGCGCATGCGCGCCCTGGTGAATTTCACGCCGAAGCGCCATGCCGCGTTTCCCGACGTGCCGACCGCCAAGGAGCTCGGCTGGGACGTCTCGAACGGCGTCTGGTACCTGTTGATGGTGCCGAAGGGAACCCCGGCCGCGGTGGTGCGCTACCTGCACGACGCGGCGAAGGCGGCGATCGAGGAGCCCAGGTTCGTCGACACCATGAACGGGCGTGGCATCGACGTCGACTATCGCGCCGGCGAGGCGCTCCGCGCCGACCTCTGGCGCGAGTACAAGCTGAATACGCCGATCCTCGCCCGGACCGGGATGATCAAGAAGTGAACTGAATTAACGCCCGGTCGCGATGCCCGATTGCATCGGGCCGAGGTCGCCGAGGGGCTCGTCGGTTTCGATGAGGTTGGTCACTTGCACTACCCCAGGCACGGTGAGCGCGGCCGCGAGCACCCGATCGCGTTCGGCTGAGGGCAGATTGCCGCTCAGCGCCACAACGCCGTTGGCCGAGCGCACATGGACTCGGCCGGATCCCATGCCGGCAATGGCCGAGCGCACGGCTTCGGCGACCCGCTCGTCGGAACGTCCGAGCCGAGCCTGCCGGGCTCGGCCGCGCTGGCTGCCGAAGTGATACAGGCCGCCGGCAAGCGCCGCCACGGCGAGAACGGTGAGCAGTCTCATGCCCCGCCGTAGCAAGCCGCGCGCCCGCTAGGGGCGAGCCTTGTTGAGCTGCTCGCGCACCAGGTCGATGTGGGTGCGCAGCGCATAGAGCTCGTCGTTGTAGGAGAGCGGCACCGCGATGCCGGCGACGCGCGCCTCGAGCCGGTCGAGCCCGGCGAGCAGCTCCTCCGGGGTCTTCACGCCGGCGGCCGCGTCGCTCTCGATCTGCCGCAGGTTGCGGTACCAGCGGAAGATGCGCGAGCGGATACGGAACGCGTAGAGCGGCGGCACCATGCGGGAGAGCGGGATCAGCACCGCGATGATGGAGAAGAGCGCCACCCACATGCGGTCGATCAGGTTGGCGAGCCAGAAGGGCAGGTAGCGCTGCAGGAAAGGCGGGCCGCTCTGGTAATAGCGCGCCGCGTCCTTGGCGAGCGGAAACTCGCTCTGCCGGCTGTTCGGAAACGTGCCGGCGCGCGCGATCCAGCCCGGGCCGCTGTGGATGCGCGAGGCCGCCTGGACGAAGAGCTGCACCAGCGCGGGATGGAAGTTCTCGCGCGCGAGAAGCGAGGTGGTGGTTGCTATGAGCGGCGTGTCCTCGGGCGGGACGTTGCGCGCGATGTCGACGACCCCGCGCGGCAGGATCACCGGGCTCAGGAAGGGATAGCGCCGCGCATAGCTCTCGGCCTGGGCGTACTCGTAGAGGCGGATTCCCGGCGTCTGCAGGAGCATCTGGACCATGTTGGATTCGGGCGGCGACACCAGCACCGCCGCATCGAGGCCGCCATCGAGCAGCGCTACCACCGCCGAAGTCTCGTCGAGGTTCGAGCGCTTGAGCTCGTCGCGCTCGACGGAATTGGCGGCGAAGATCCGGCCCGTGATGCCGGGCGTGCCGCTGCCGCGCACGCCGACGTTCACGTGCCAGCCGCGCATCTGCGGGAGGGCGGTGACGAGCGCCTGCTTGCCGAGCTTCTTCGCCGACTCGGCGCGGTAGAAGATCCACACCGGGTCGTAGGCCATCGTGCCGAGCGAGACGAGGTCCTCCATTTCCTCCTTCTTGTCGCCGTTCGCCGCCTGGTTGCCGTCGTTCGATCCGCCCTGCACGAAGGCGACGTCGACCTTCTCCTTCGGATCGCGCAGCAGGCGGCGGTTCTGCAGCGAGCCCATGGTCGGCCGCAGCTCGACGCGGATGCCGAAGCGCCTGAGCTCGGCCGCGTAGAGCTCGCCCCACTTGGCGTACGCCGTGTTCTCGGGACCGGTGGCGAGCACCACGTGCTTGGGCGGCGTCGGATCGAGCACCGCATAGGCGGCGACCAGCAGCGCGATCGCGATCAGCACGAACGGGCCGAAGGTCAGCATGAGGTCGCGCACCGACACCAGCGCGACGCGGATGACGCGGGGCAAGGCTAGGGACTCGCGATGAATTCCACCGGAGCCAATCTAGCACGCGCTAGAATCCCCCGCATGAAACACATCGAGAAGAAGCATCGCGTCGGCCTGCTGGTGCCGTCGTCCAACTCGACGCAGGAGCCCGAGGTCCTGCAGATGCTGCCCGCGTCGGTTTCGCTGCACGTCGCGCGGCTCAGCCTGAGCCGGATCGATCCCGAAGCGACGGTCAGCATCGTGGCCGAGCTGGAAAAGGAGAGCCGCAAGCTCGGCGACGCCGCGGTCGACATCGTGGTGCTTGCCGCGACCGCGCCATCGACGCGCCTCGGCAAGGGCTACGACGCGCAGCTCATCCGGCGCATGGAGGAGGCTTCCGGCAAGCCGGCGACCACCGCGGCGACCGCGATGCTCGACGCCTTCGCCGTACTGGGCGTGCGGCGCGTGGCACTGGCGGCGGCGTGGAGCGAAACCACCAACAAGTGGGTCGCGGCGTTTCTCGAATCGCATGGCATCGAGGTGCCGAGCCAGGTGGCGATGGGCGTCGTGAGCAACAACGAAGTCGGCCGACTGCATCCGGATACGGCCTTCGAGCACGGCCGCAAGGCCGACTGCAAGGATGCCGACGCGGTGTTCCTCGCCTGCGGCAACTGGTGGACCGCGAGCATCGTGGAGACCCTGGAGCGCGCGGTCGGAAAGCCGGTGCTGACGACGAACAACATGACCCTGTGGCACGCGCTGAGGAAGATCGGCGTGCGCGAGGGCGTGCCGGGATTCGGCCGGCTGCTCTCCGACATGCCCGAGCTTCCCGGAGCGTTCCCCGCGAAAGCGGCGTGAGCATCAGGTTCCTCGCCGCGCTGGCGCTTTTCGCGGCCGCGCAGGCGCTCGCCCAGGACCGCACGCTCAGGATCCAGGTTCCCTTCGCGCCGGGCGGCGGGACCGACATCCTCACGCGCATCATCGCGCCCAGGCTCGCAGAGCGGCTCGCGCAGCCGGTCATCGTGGAGAACCGGCCGGGGGCGGGCGGCGCGGTCGCCGCGCGCTACACCGCCGCAGCCGCGCCCGACGGCCAGACCGTGATGATGGGCACGATCTCCGAGATCGCGATCAATCCCAACGTCAACCCGAAGATCGGCTACGACGTCCGCAAGGACTTCGTCCTGATCGGCCCGGTCGCCTATGCCCCGATCACGGTGGTGGTGCATCCGGCGGTGCCGGCGAAGAGCGTGCAGGAGCTGATCGCGCTTGCCCGCGCCAAGCCGAAGTCCCTCAACTACGGCTCGGCCGGGACGGGAAGCGGCTCGCACATGGGCGCGGAGCTTTTCAGCCATCTCACCAAGATCGACATCACGCACGTTCCCTACAAAGGAGTCGGGCCGGCGGTCGCCGACACGGTATCGGGGCAGGTGCAGATGACGTTCACCACCGTGCCCTCGGTGGTGAGCTTCGTGCGCGGCGGCCAGTTGCGCGCGCTCGGCGTGGCGAGCGCGCAGCGCGCGCCGCAGCTTCCCGATGTGCCCACGTTCATCGAGGCCGGCGTGCCCGAGTACCTGATGGACTACTGGTATTGCCTGGTCGCCCCCGTTGCCACCGCGAGAGAAGCCCAGGCGCGGCTTCACGGCGCCGTTCGGGACGTCATGCGCATGTCGGACGTCGCGGCGAGCCTGGACAAGAGCGGGCTGCTGCCTCTCGTCATGACGGCCGAGGAGTTCGCCGCCTACGTGCGCAAAGAGAACGAGCGTTGGGCCGCGGTGGTGAAGGCCGCCGGTATCAAGGCGGAGTAGCGCCCCAGGTTTGTTTCAGCCGCGGCGTTGCTGCTGGTGCGAGTTTCCGCTGCGGCTCTGCATGCGCTGACCGCCCTGCGGCGCGTGGCCGATCGGCGCGCGAAAGTGAGGCTGCTGCACCTGATTGCGCACGCTCGCGCCGAACGAGCGCACCGCCTGCGACTGATTGGGTTGAGGCGGCGCATTGCGCACGGTCGAGGCGATCGAGCGCATCGCTTGCTGCTGAGGAATCGCGACCGGCGCCTGCGGGGTTGCCCGCGGCGGCTCGCGTCGAAACTCTCGCGCCGGCGGGGCATTATGGTTCTGGATGTAAGGCTGCCCGCGGCTCTGGATGTACGGCTGCGCCTGCGGATGGCTCTGGATCACCGGCTGCGGCTGCTGGATGGCGCGCGCAGCTTGGTGGAGCTGGCCCTGGAACGTCGGGCGCACGATTTGCCGCTGGCGCCAGTCGACGGTGCGCACGAAGAAGTTCGTCGAGACGAACACCGCCGGGCGCGGATACCACGGCCGCCAGAACACCGGGCGATACGCCGGCCACCACCAGGTCCCGTAGACGATGTTCGGATCGTAGTACGGCACGTAGACGACCTGCGGCTGGGCGGGGTAGACCGCGATGCTCGGTCCCTGCTGCTGGACCGTGTATTGGTCGTTCGACTGCAGCGACCCGTTGGCCTGCGCGCGACTGCGCAGGCGTTGCACGGTGTCCATCACGTAGGGCTCCTGCTCGCGGAAGGCGGCTCCGAGGTCCGCCACCCATTGCGGACTTTCGTTCATGCGCCCGAGGAGGTCGGGAAAGGCCACCAGCGCCTTGACGCTCGGGTGCCACGGCATCGGCTCGGCAGCGCGCACCGCGTCCTCGCCGGTCAGCTGGGCGTTCGCCCGCGACCATTCCCCGGCCTGACGCACGTCTTCGGGGTAGGTGGAGGCGACCAGGATGTTGGAGAGCACCGCGTCCGGGTAAAGCGCGACCGGCGCGAGCAGCGCATCGAGCTCGGCCTGGTTGTACACGCGCGGCTGCGCCTGGGCCGGCAGCTGCAAGGCGGCCAGTGTGGCGAGGAGTACCAGTGCGATCCAGCGTTTCATGGCGTCCATTAACGCGCGGCCGGACCGCGGTGTCTGTCCGAATGTGTAACCAGATGTTCGGGCATGCTAACTGCAAGCCCTGTCGGCAGGTAAAGGAGCTCAGAGCATGGCCCGCCGCATAGCGATCGCCCTGTCCCTGCTGCTGGCGACCGCAGCCGCGCACGCCGACACTGCGAACGTCAGGGAAGGGCAGTCCCAGCTTCAGTTCCTGCCCGCCGCGGCGCCGGCGAGCGGCGGGGCCACCGCGAGAGCGCCCGCTTCGTCCGACAAGGACGCGATGTTCCGCCGCCTCGATATCGACGGCGACGGCTTCGTTTCCAAGGCCGAGGCCGCCGGGCACGAGGCCGTGACCGTCGGCTTCGACCGGGCCGACCGCAACCACGACGGCAAGCTCTCCTTCGCCGAATACGATTCCATCGGCAAGCCACGCCCGGCGCGCAAGAAAGCGACCCGGGGACAGGGCTCGGCCAGCGCCGGCGCGACCAAGAAGGCGAACTAGGCGCTGTAGCGGCTGCGCACCTGTGCCAGCACCTTTTCCGCAGTCCGCGGCATGTTGTTCTGGAGCCAGAGGAGCGTCGCCTGGCCTTGCGGCATGGCCGTCTGCGGCCGGTGCCGCTCCGAGAGCGACAGCAGCATCCGGGCAAGCGGCTCGTCGAGAACCGCCTCGCTCGCCTCGACCACCGCCTCGTTGAAGCGCTTGTAGTCGCGGGCGGCAATGAGATGCGAGTGAACTCTGCAGATGCACTCGAGCGGCCCGGCGTAGGCGGCCTGGTCCAGGTTGTCCATGTAATAGGCGCAGAGCAGGGAGAACGTCTGCAATCCGGCGAGATCGTTCCAGAACTCCTCGAGCCGGATTGCCGCTTCGCGCTCGCCGCGCTGCCACAACAGGTCGACCATCTCGCCGTAGGCACGCACCGTGGGGTATTCGAGCCGCAGCTTGGCGATGACGCCGCCGATCAGCGTACGGAAGCCCTGCCACTCGGGCATGCCGCCCGGGCAGAAACGGGCGAGCGTCTCGTCGGCATCGAGGAGAAGAAGCTCTCCGCGCTGCAGGGCCTCTTCGGCCGCGACCCCGTTGCCCTCGAGCTGCCGCACGAATGCGTCGCGATGCGAAGGCGTCGCGATGATCACCACGCCCTCGCCGCGGCGCAATCCCGTCTCGGCGTACTCGGTGACGGCCTCGAGAAGAAAGGCTTCGTCCTTGTAGACCTGCACGAAATGGTCACCACCCGAGGGCTCTTGCAGGAGCTCTTGCCAGTTGGCCGTTTCGCCGGGTTTCATGCTCTGCGTCATTCTATGAAGGCAGGCCTCGCCTGTAAGTCGGGCAAGGCCCTACACCGCTACCGCGGACGGCCTAGAACGCGCAGGCGCCGAGCCGGCCGGGCGGCGGCGAGACGATGCGGCAGCTGCCGCGAGGCGATGATCGCCTTGACCGGCAGGTGGTCGGATGCCTGCACCGCAAGGGGCGAGCGATGCGCGCCGAAGGCGAGCAGCGCATGGCGCGGCCGGACCCAGACCCGGTCGAGCGCAAAAAGCGGCCAGCGCGCGGGAAAAGTGCGCTCGCGCGGCGAATGGCCGAGCAGGGCGTTCAGCCAGCGCAGCGGTCGGCTGAGCGGCAGCCATTCGTTGATGTCCCCTAGGACCACCACGCGCTCGTAGGGCGGCGTCTCCTTGATCAGGTCGAGGAGCTTGCGTACCTGGAAGCGGCGCTCCGCCGGCTTGAGCCCGAGGTGGGTGACGATGACCCGCACCACCGTCTCGCCGTCGACCTCGAGGTCGACGTCGAGCGCAGTGCGCGGCTCGTGCCGGGGCCAGGTGTAGTCGTGGTTGCGCACCTCGAGCACCTTGTGGCGCGTAAGCAGCGCGTTGCCGACGTGGCGCCCATGCCAGACGCTCGGCGGTCCGGAGATCGCCCGGAGACCCGTGCGCTCGGCTAGAAGGTCGAGGTGGTACACCTCCTGCAGGCCGATGGTGTCGCAGCCGAGCTGCGCGATGACCCCGGCGATGCGCTCGGCGTCGCGCTCGCCGTCGCGTCCCACGCAGCCGTGCAGGTTGTAGCTCGCGATGCGCAAGCAGTCCGGGCCGAGCTGCTCGTCGAGCGCGCGCCAGTTGGCAAGGCTCGCGTCCGCCTTCACCTGGCGGCCGGATCGTCGCTGTTCATGCGGTGCGCCATCCTGGCGAACCAGCGCTTTACCAGGTATGCGCTGCCCGCGAGCAATGCCGCGCAAGCCCCCACGATCCACCAGTTGATCCGGCCACCGGAAAGCGCATGCTCGAGCTGATCGCCGAAGATGGTCGCGGCGAGCGTTCCCGGCAGCATGCCGATCGCGGTTCCCGCGGCCAGGTGCCACAACTTCAGGCGCACGGCGCCCGCCACCAGGCCTACGACGAAGAACGGCGCGAGCGGCACCAGCCGCAGCAGGCTCATGGCGAGCAGGCCGTGCTTGCGCAGAACGCCGACCATGCGCTCGATCTTCGGCCCCGCGAGGCGCCGCACCGTGTCGCGTCGCATGCGCTTGCCGGCGAAGAAGGTCACGCACGCGGCGAGGACGATGCCGATGAGCGAGTAGAGGAACCCGAGCCAGGGGCCGAAGGCGATCACGCTCGCCAGCGTGATGAGGGGCCGCGGAAACATGACGAAGCAGGCCGGCGTGTAGGAAAGCACCACCACGATCGGCGCCCACCACGTGGCGCCGAAGGCCTTCGACCAGTCGATGACGCGCTCGGCGCTGGCGACCTCGGCGAGCGGGGTATAGCGCCACAGCGCCGCAAGCGCGGCGAGCGCCACCGCGAAGAGCACCAGCCGGCCCCACGCCGGATGCCCGTTCTCGCGGTTGGACGCCGAGACCCGGTCGGTCGACAGAAAGTCGAGCGCGATCGGCTCGCCCGGGTCGGCTACCGAGGCGATGTTCACCAGGGCCTCGGGCCATTCCTTCATCTCGTCGAGCTCGCGCAGCGTGCGTCCGTCGCTGCGCAGCTCCGCGATCGCCCGGTGCAGCGAGCCGGTCCGGTCGTGCGTTTCCCGGAAGCGGCCGGGCGCGACGCCCAGGTGCTCGGCGATCAGCCGGTCGCGCAGTCCGCGGATCGCCGCGGCGACTCCGGCGTCGCCGCGCGACTCGATCAGCACGTCGCACTCGGTATCCATGCCCATCGAGCGCTTGCACAGGTTCGCCGAGCCCACGCGCAGCTGCCGGTCGTCGACCACCATCATCTTGGAGTGCACGTCCAGGCAGCTCGTCTCGGGGAGGCCGGGGATGTGCGGGTAATACACGTGAAGGCGGCCGTGGCGGTCGGCTTTCTTCAGCTGCTGGATGAGGCGCGTGCGCAGCACGTGCATGGTCGCTTCTTCGAGCCAGCCGTGACTGAGCAGCCGCAGCACCAGCACGATCTCGGGTCCGTCGGCTTCGGCCAGGCGCTTCTCGAGCGCAGCGGCGATGCGCGGCGAGGTGAAATACTGGTTCTCGATGTAGATCTCGCGCCGCGCCGAGGCGATCTGGTCGAGGTAGAGGTGCTCCACTTCGCGCACCGCCGGCGCGTCGTCGCGCGGCGGCATGGTGCGCGCGATGCCGACCTCGACGCCGCGCAGCTCGGGATCGAGCGCCGGCGGCCACGGATCATGCTCCGCCGACACCGCTTTCAGCGCGCGTCCGGTCGCGAGGCGCCAGCGCTCGCGCGCGACCTGGGCAAGCGCCTGCGCCGCCTCCCCGTCGAGCGCCACCATGAGGTCGTGGAACGGCGGGTAGGGCTTGCCGTAGGCGACACGCCGCGGATCGTCGGGCGCGTGCTCGCTCGAGTCCCAGCGCCGCACCGTGAGGTCGATGCCGCCGACGAACGCGAACGCGTCGTCGATGAGGACGACCTTCTGGTGCTGCGAGCCCGCCACCGGATGGGTGTCGTCGTATCTGAGGCGCACACGCCGCGAAGGCTTCCAGCCGAAGCCGTACAGCGGCGGGAATTCCCGGTCCGCGCCGAACACCATCGGGTAGTCCCAATTCAGCACGTTGACGTGCAAGCCGCGTCTGCGCCTCACCAGGTAGTTGAGGAAATCCCCCAAAAGCGCAGGCGGCCCGCCGTCGGGCACCGGGTCGAAGTGCAGGCGCGTCTGGCTGTTGAAGTCCCAGCCGAGAATCGTGATCGAGCGCTTCGCTCGCAGCGCCGCGGCGTGGAACGCCCGGAAGTACACCTCCGCGTCGACCAGCACCGAGAGGCGCTCGGCGCGGGCGACCGCGAAAGCGTTATGGCCCGGCCGGAGGATGCTTTCGGGTCGTTGCGCCTCTGCGGTAGGGGATGCTGGCTCGCGCTGCACGCCCCGGCGGAGAAAGAGGACGCTGCCCATACAGGGCGCTGCTTGCAAACTGCATGCCTACTCGATCTTGGCTCCGGAATCGCGCACCAGGTCGCGCCACATCGGCGCCTCGGCGCGCAACTCGGCCTCGAACGCTTCGGGCGAAGCCGATGGCGACGCGTCCATTCCCTGCGCGGCAATTTTTTCCCGGGTCGCCGGTTTTGCCAGGCCTCTCGACGCGGCCTCGTGCAGCCGGCGCAGCACCGGCTCCGGGGTGCCGGCCGGCGCATAGAGGCCGAACCAGAATGTGTAATGGTAGCCCGGCAGGCCGGCCTCCTCGGCGCCCGGGATGCCGGGAATCGAGGGCGAGGCATTGCGCGTCGAGATGGTGAGCGGCTTCATGCGGCCGGCGCGGATGAAGCCCAGCACCGTGGGCGAGGTCGCGAACATCATCTGGGTGTCGCCGGCGAGGAGCGACTGCGCGGCGGGGCCGCCGCCCTTGTACTGCACCGAGGTGAGCTTCACGCCGGCGACCGACTCGAACAACACCGCGGCGAGGTGCGGCGCGGAGCCGAAGCCCGCGGACGCGTTGAAGAGCTTGCCTGGATTCTCTCGCGCATAGTCGATGAGCTCGCGCAGGCTGTTGAACGGTTGGCTGTTGTTCACCACCAGCACGGTTGCGCCCGTGGCCACGCGGCACACGGCGGCGAAATCCTTCTCCTGGTAGTTCGTGCTCTTGTAGAGCGCGATGTTGATCGCGTGGTGCCAGGCGTTGACCAACGTGTAGCCGTCAGCGGGCGCCTTGGCAACGATCTCCGCGGCGATGTTGCCGCCCGCGCCCGGGCGGTTGTCGGCAATCACCGCGACGCCGAGCTCCTTTGCCATCTCGTCCGCTACGAGCCGGGTCGTGAAATCCCCAGAGCCGCCTGGTGGATAGCCTACGACGATGCGGATCGGCTTGGCGGGAAACGCCTGCGCGAACGCCGAACCGCAGAAAAGGCAAAGGAGCAGGACGCGCACCAGCACGAAGCCTCCCCCGGGGCGTTGTGTTACCGGCGCCCGCGCGTCACGAGCGGCGCTGCCGTCGTCGTGCTGCCGGCCGCTGAAGCGCCGGGGCTTGCGATGATGGCCGAGTTGCTGGTCCCGGCGATGGACGAATTGCTCGTCCCGGCGAGTGCCGAGTTGCTCGTGCCGGCAGGCGCCGAGTTGCTGGTGCCGGCGGCGGCCGAGCTGCTGGTGCTGACGGAGGGCGAGTTGCTTGTGCCGGAGACGGTCGAGTTGCTGGTGCCGGTAACGGACGAGTTGCTGGTGCTGGTGAGCGAAGAGTTGCTGGTGCCCGTGACGGACGAGTTGCTGGTGCCGGTGAGCGACGAGCTGCTGGTGTTGGTCAATGGCGAGACGCTCGTGACGCTGGCAGTGCTGCTGCTCGTATTGCGCAGCTGGCCCTGGAGCACGCCCTGAAGCGCGACGGCGACGCCGTTCGTGCCGATGAGCGTGCCGCCGAAGAGCGCCACGCGCAGCTGGTCGGCGGTCGGATTGAGCACGCCCTGCGAGGCGAGGAGGGTGGCGGCGAGCTGCAGCGCCTGGTTCACCTCGGCGTCGCTCAGGCGGACTCCGGTAGCCGAAATCACCACGTTGGGTGCGCCGCCGCTTCCCATGAGCGTGACGCCGCCCCCCGTGGCGAGGGCATTGCGCACGGCGACGAGCTGAGCCGGGGAGATGTTCGAGCTCGCAGTGCCGGTCTGCAGCGCGCCGGCGTCGGTGCGCACCTGGACCGGAGTGGTTGGGGTGACCGTTCCGGTGAGCACGCCGGTGAGCGTGTTGGGGGTGCCGGAGAGCGAGGTAACGGTTCCTCCCAGGAGCGCGGCGGCGATCTGCGTACCGGTCGGCGCCGCGATGCCCTGCGAGATGAGGTTCTGACGCGCCGTTTCGAGCAGGCGCGCGGCGTCGCCCGGCGTGACCGAGCTCGCCGGCGTGAAGGTCACGATCTGGAGCGCTCCGTTCGCACCCACGGTGGCGAGCGTCACGGTCGTCCCGGTGGTGAGGCCGGTCACCAGGCTTTCGAAGTTGCCGCTCGAGCCGGCGAAGGGGACGAGCTGCGGTGCGACCAGCTGCACCTCCTGCGTCGACGGGGAAAAGGTCGTGACTCCCGGGGAGGTGCTAGACGGGGTCCCCGGGGACAAGGTCATCGTCTGCGCGAAGGCGGCGGGGCCGAGCGCGAAGGCGGCGAGCGCGGCGAGGAGGGCTCTGGACATGGCGGATCCTTTCACTGGCTGTCCTGCAAACGTCGGTCCGCAAACTATATTCCCGAATCTACAGCTTGAGCAGCCGCCGCGCGTTGCCGCCGTAGATTTTGGCCCGGTCCTCCGGGCCGAACGGGATGTCCCGCATCCAGTTCACGCCCGGGGGGTTGAGCACGAAGGGATAGTCGACCGAGAACAGGATCCGGTCGGCGCCCAGCTCCATCACCGAGCACAGCAGCGCCGCGGTCGAGAAGTTGCCGCTGGTGGTGATCCAGAAGTGCTCGCGGAAGGTATCGCGGAAGGACGCGCCTCGGTTGCCCTGGCGCGCGAGGGCCATGTCGATACGCCAGAGCGAGAACGGCAGCCCCTCGCCCAGGTGCCCCAGGATGATTTTCAGCCGCGGGTATGCCTCGAACATGCCCGAGAGCACCATGCGGATCGCCTGGGTCGCGGTCTCGACGGTGAAGCCCCACCCCGCGGTGAGGAACGCGGGAAACTCCTTGAGGTAGTCCTTGTAATAGACCTCGGCCACGGCGGGATGCGGGATCGCGGGATGCATGTAGACGGGGACGTCGAGCGCCTGCGCGCGCTCGAAAATCGGCCAGAAGCGCTTGTCGTCCAGCCACTGCCCGTTCGACAGGCCGTGGATCATCGCGCCCTTGAATCCCATTCGTGTCACGGTGCGCTCGAGCTCGTCCGCTGCACGCGCCGGCTCGGCGGTGGGCAGCGCGGCGAAGCCCTCGAACCTTCCGTTCGAGGCGCGGATGATCTCGAGCAGCCGGTCGTTCGCCTTGCGTGCGAGCGGCACGGCGGTCTCGGTGTCCATGCGCTGCGTTGCGGGTGCGGCATGCGAGAGCACCTGCACGTCGATCCCTGCCTCGTCCATCTCGCGGATGCGTCCCTCGCCGACGTCGAAGAGGCGGTTGCGCAGGTCCGGCAGCCGGCTTTCGGGGCCGCCCTGCTGGAAGTGCTTCGCGACCTCGGGATCGTAGTAGTGCTCTTCAAGGGCGATGACTTTGGGGTTTTCCATGGTCAGCTCCTGAAGCCTCGGCGGTAACGAATCATGAGATACCCTCCCAGCATGCCACCCAGGTGCGCGAAGTGGGCGACGCCGGCGTCGGTGCCGGTGACTCCGAAAACGAGCTCGAGCACCGCGTACACGACCACGAGGGTGCGCGCGCTCATTGGGATCGGCGGGATAAGCAGCATCACCCGGCGGTGGGGGAAGTACATGCCGTAGGCGAGGAGCACGCCGTAGATGCCGCCCGAGGCGCCGAGCGTCGGCGCGGGCTCCGCTCCCATCCAGGTGGTGACCACGAGGTGGCAGATCGCCGCCGCGAGCACGCTCACGAAATAGTACGCGGCGAAGAAGCGCGACCCGAACAGGCGCTCCACGTCGGAGCCGAACATGTACAGCGCGAACATGTTGAAGAAGATGTGCGGCACGCTGCCGTGCAGGAAGCTGTAGGTAACGAGCTGCCAAGGCTCGAAGTTGGAACCGAGGGCCCCCGAGGCCGGAGGCCACAGCGCGAACGGGCCGGTGGGCGAGACCATGCCCGCCGTCTCCAGCATGAATACCAGCACGTTGGCGATGATCAGGTTGAGCGTGACCGGCGGCATCCGGGTCAGGATACCGTGCGCGGAATCATCGCGGTGATCGCTTTCGAATCTAAAGCGCTTTCTTCACCCGGTCGGGGTAGTCGCTGATGATGCCGTCAACGCCGAGCCCGAGCACGCGCCGGATATCGCCGTCATCGTTGACGGTCCAGGGAATCACCCTGAGCCCGAGCGCGCGCGCGGCAGTGCATGTCTCCGCGGTCAGTGCGCGAAAGTCGGGGGACCAGGTGCGTGCGCCGGCGGCGGCGACCTTGCGCGGATCGGAGTCCTCCTGCTCGGTCAGGTAGGCGGTGGCGATTTCGCGCGCTTCGCGCTCGACCACCTTGACTGCCCGCCAGTCGAAGCTCTGGAGGGTGCAGCGCGGTTCCATGCCGGCTTTGCGCACCGCTGCCACCACGGCCTTGACGAAGGGCTCCGGCGACAGCGTTTCGTCAGGCGCCTCGGGCAGCAATTTCAGCTCGATGTTGAAGCGTACCGTCCCGGTCCGGTAGCGTTCGAGGAGCTCGCTCAGCGCCGGAATGCGGGCGCCGTCGATCGGCTGCTGCCGCGGGAAGCGGCGCGCGTATTCCGACCCCGGTCGGATGCGGCCGACGTCGTAGCGCTGCAGCTCGTCGAAGGCGAGGCTGCCGATGAGCGCCGCCGGCGCCGCGACCCAGCGACCGTCGGGCCCGCGCGCGAGGTCGGGATTGAGCCTGCGGTCGTGGTGGATCACCACCACGCCGTCTCGGCTCACGCCGACGTCGAGCTCGAAGGTGGTGACGCCAAACGTGAGCGCGCGCTCGAAGCCCGGCATTGTGTTCTCGGGCGCGTGGCCACGCGCGCCCCGATGGCCCTGAACATCGAACGTAGTCTTGTTGGTCAAAGGTATTTTGGGATCAGTCTAGTGCGCCGCGGGCGTCGAGGAGGCGAGCCAGATCCCGACGCCGACTGCAGCGACGCCGAAGGCGAGGTGAATCCCGAGCGGCTCGCCGATCAGCACCGCCGCGAGGAGCGAAGCGGCGATCGGGTTGACCGTCATCGTGTTCGCAACCCGAGTCGGCGTGGTGCGCTCGAGCGCGTACACCCAGAGGTAGAAAGCGGCCGCGCCGCCGAAGACGCCCAGGCAAAGGACGGCGATCCATTGCGAAAAAGCGAACCCGCGCGTCGCCGCCAGGCCGCCGGCAGCCCAAGCGAGCGACACGCTCGCCGCCGCGCCGCAGCCCATCCCGGCGGCGAGGAAGCCGAGCATGCTCGAGCGCGCCATGAGCGGCCGCGACCAGACGTTGTAGAGCGCCATGCAGATCGTGGCGAGCGCCATGATCAGGTCGCCGCGCCAGGCGCCCGTCGGCGCGTCGGCGAGGCCGGCAGAGAGCGCGACCGCGACTCCGGCGATCGCGATCAGCACGCCGCAGGTCTTGCGCCGCGTGAGCTCTTCGCGTCCGAGGAGCGCCGCGGCGAGCATCGTGGTGAGCGGCAGCACCGACAGCGCGAGCGAGCCGCGCGCGGCGCTGGTCAGGCTCATGGCGATGTTGTACAGGAAGAAGAACACCGCGAAGAAGAGCACGCCCAGTGCGCCGACCGCGAGCCGGTCGGCGCCGTGCGGAAACCGCGCGCCTGAAGCGAGCGCCAGCGGCAGGATGAGGAGAAAGCCGATGCCGAAGCGAAACGCCGCCAGGGTCACCGGATCGGAAGCGCCGATGGCGTAGCGCGTGAGCGCAGCGGCCGAGCCGCCGAGGGCGCTCGAAACGACCGCGGCGAGCACGCCGTTCACAGGATCATCTGGGTCTGGATCGTGAGCGAGAGAAGCCGGCCGGCTTCGTCGGTGACCCGCGTCTGCCACACGTGGGTGCGCCTGCCCTTGTGGAGCGCGGTGGACTCGGCACGGATCGTCCCCTGCAGCGCGGCGGCGAAGAAGTTGGTCTTCGACTCGAGCGTCGCGGTGCGCAGCCCCATCGCCGCGGTGCCGGCCGCGCCGACGGTGTCGGCGAGCGCCATCAGCGTGCCGCCGTGGAGCGCGCCGCCGACGGTGGCGAGCTCGCTGCGCACGTCGAGCTCGGCGACCACTCTGTCGGGCCCGACCTCGACGAAGCGCATTCCGAGGTGGGCCATCAGGCCGCTGTTCCATTCCTTCATTGCGCTCTCCTCAGGGCTTGCGGATCCAGAACTGGTACATCGACGCGAAAGTTCCGGGGTTCGCGGTCTCGTAGGCGTCCCACTGCTCGAGCGACAACGCGAGCTTCTTCCCCGGCAACTCGAAGCCGAGGAACTCGACGCCGAGCCCGGCGATCGCCGAGGCGATCTGCGGAATCGTGAAGCGGTGCTCCTGCACGTGCAGGACGAGGTCGCGCGCGCCCGAGGCGCTGTAGAAGTCGCGCAGCGAGGTCACGACGCGCGCAGGGTGGCTCGCCGGGAGCTCGAAGATGCGCCGTCTGGCCTCGGTCACCGATAGGCCGTTGACCATTTCGCGAGCGGCGACGATGTTTCTGCGGGCCGCTTCCGAGTACAGGCCGAGCTTCATGAAGCCGCCGCTCTTCAGGAGCGACAGCAGCACGCGCCAGCCCTCGAGCGGCTCGCGCATGTGGTGCAGCACGCCGCTGCACTCGATCAGGTCGAAGCGCTCCTCGAGGGCGCCGAGCTCGAGCAGGTCGGCCAGGGCGAAGCGGATGTTGGCGAGGCCGAGCTCGGCGCAGCGGCGCGTCGCATAGGCGAGGCTGGCGCGGCTGATGTCGACCGCGAGCACGCGGCTATGGGGTTGGAGCTGCGCGGTGATCGCAGCGTGGCGCCCGGTTCCGCAGCCGGCGACGAGAATTTCCGGTGCGTCGGGCGCGGCGAGCTTCGCAGGGTCGGCGTGCGGGAAGAGCGAGCGCAGCATCCGCGGCAGGGGGAAGGGGCCGGGGACCGGCGCGCGCTGCCAACGCGGGTACGGATTGGCTTCGTACTGGGCCTGGACGCGGCGCGACACGTGGTCCTGTACCTTGGTGATCTGGGGAATGGCGAGGGCGGCCTCCGTCGCCGGCTCTTCCACCAGCCGCCGCCACATGCGCTCGAAGGCTTCTCCTCCTTCCACCGGCTTCCGATGGTTCGCCCGCGGGCGGTACATGCCGAGGGCGGCGAGCTGCAACGGCGTGCTGGCGATCTGCTCTAGCTCCGCGACGCGCGCGGCCTCCGCCTCGGTCTCGGTCCAGACGTACTCGTTGAGGAAGCATTGCTGCGCGAGGGCGCAGCACAGCTCGAGCGAGGGCGAGGCGAGCGTCTCTCGGCGCAGCGCGGTCATCTCGCGCTCGAAGCTCTCGTCGGCGACGAGCGCATGCTCGAGGAGGAGCAGGAAAAGCCGGCCGCGCGAGCCCAAGCGCACAAGGCTCAGGATCGCCTCGGCGCAGGGCTGGATGTCGACCTCGCTCTCGGCGAAGAGCCGCTCGCAGTCGGCGGCCAGGTCCGCGTTCCAGGCGGTAAAGCGGCTTACCGCCAGGATCTCGGCGAAGAGCTGCCATGCCGCGCGATGGCGCGGATCGCAGCGCACGGCGGACCACGCGGCCTCGAGCGCGGCGGACGGGTCGTCGAGGTCTCGCAGCGTCAGCGCGAGGTTGTGATGCGCGTTGGCGAAGCGCGGCGCCAGCGCGAGCGCGCGGCGGTAGCACTCCGCGGCCCCGCGCAGGTCGCCGGTCTCGCGCAGTGCATTGCCGAGGTTGCTATGCGCCATGGGGTTCGCGCCGTCGGCGGCGACCGAGCGGCGCAGCCAGGGGAGCGCGCGCTCGAGCTCGCCTCGCTCGAGGAGGCAGTAGCCGAGATTGTTGGCGGCCGCGGCGTCTCCCGGGCGCAGGCGCAGCGCCTCCTCGTAGGAGGCGATTGCCTCGTCCATCCGGCCGAGCCGCTGCCGCACCATGCCGAGATAGTTGTGCGCGGTGGAATGGTTTTCCTGCGAGACCAGGATCTCCTGGAATTGCGCTTCCGCTTCGACGAGCAAGCCGGCTTCGGCGAGCATGAGGCCGAAATTCTGCCGGTACAGGGCGTTCACCGGCGCGAGTCGCACCGAGCGCTCGACCAGCGGCAGCCCTTCGTCGCGGCGGCCCGAGCGCACGAGGCAGACGCCGAGGAAATGGGTCGCTTCCGCATCGTCGGGGGCGCCGGCCAGCGCGCTGCGATAGATCGAAATGGCCTCGGCGAAGCGGCCGGCCTGCGCGAGCCTGGATGCAGCCTCGAGATCGGTGCTCAAGACCGCCATCTTGTCGCAAATACGAGGCCGAGCGCGAGCACCGCGAACAGCAGCCCGGCGCTCGCCGCGAGCGACCAGTGGATGCCGATCAGGCTGCCGCCAATGCCCACCGTGACCCCGCTGAACGCACGCAATCCCTGGGCCGACATGGCGAACGCGCCAATGACCCGGCCGCGCATCTCGGGCGGCGCGTGCAGCTGCACCAGAGTCTGCGCCATGGCGAGGAATGACAGCTCGACGAAGCCCGCGGCGAAGAGCAGCGCGAGCGCGAACGGATAGGACGCCGAGAGTGCGAACGAGCCGATCGCGAGACACCAGAGGAACGCAAGCGCGAACGCCGTGCGGACCCGCGGCGGCAGCAGGCCGCGGCTCTCGAGCACCAGCCCTGCGACGAGGGCGCCCAACGCATCGGCAGCGAACAGCATGCTGTAGGTGTAGTCCGCGTCCGCGTGGCCGAAATCGCGCGCGAACTCCGGCATTTGCGCGTGGTAGGCGTTTCCCACCACGAATGCCGCCGAGCCGGCGAGAAGTACCATCGAGAGAAGAACGCGGTTGCCGCGGACCACGCCGATGGCGGCGGTCACGTCGGCAAGGCCGCGCAGCGGCGGCGCGGCTGACTTGCGCGTGTAGGGCAGCTTTCCGATCCAGAGCAGGAACGGCAGGTAGATGAGCGCGTTCGCGAAGATGCCGTAGGTCGGGCCGAGCATCAGGAGGAGCGGTCCGCCCGCGGCCGGTCCCAGCATCAGGCCGAGCCAGCGCGCAGTGGCGCTGAGCCGTACCGCGCTCGGAATCGCCTTCTGGTCGACCATGTGATGGATCAGGACCTGGCCCGCGGGGCCCCAGGTCACGCCGGCGCAGCCGTGCAGCACCAGCAGGACCGCGGCATGCCACATCTGCAGCGTATCGGTGAGGAAGAGCACCCCCCACGCGATCGAGACCAGCATGAAGAGCGCGATGCCCGCCTGCATGATGCGTCGCGGATCGTAGCGGTCGGCGAGCGCGCCGGTATAGACCGACAGCAGCAGGAACGGCAGCCAGTGGGACACGATGGCGAAGCCGCCAAGCGTCGGCGACTGGAACTTCTGGAAGATGATCCAGTAGCTTATGACGTGCTCGATCGCGTCGGCCATCATTACCGACGCCACTCCAAGGGCGAAGCCAGCGAAGCGGGGCTGGCGCAGGGCGGCGAACGAACGGGGCGCGCTCATGGCCGGGCGGTCATGGTCTGTAATTTGCTGGAAGAGGGGGATGGTCCGCCCGGAGGTCCTTTGCTGCCCCACCTGTGGCCTCACGCTCGAGGTCGAGCCGCCGGCGCGCGGCCAGCGCGCCGAGTGCCCGCGCTGCGGCTCGGCCGTGAGAGAAGGGCCGCACGGCAGCCTGCAGGTCACGGCGGCGCTCGCCGTCGCGGCGCTGATCCTCTACATCCCGGCCAACCTCTATCCGATCCTGCGCATGCATTTCTACGGTGCCTACAGTGAAAGCACGGTGTGGGACGGGGTGGTGAGCCTCGCGCAGTCCAGACAATACTTCGTCGCGCTCATCGTGTTCCTCGCCAGCATCGCGGTGCCGATCCTCAAGCTCGCGGGCTTGCTGTACCTCGTGATCAGCGCGCGCTTCGGCGTCGGTCGGCGCCTGCGCGATCGCACCCGCATCTACCGCTTCATCGACGTCGTCGGTCCCTGGGCGATGCTCGACGTCTTCCTGCTTGCGATTCTCGTGGCCCTGGTGAAGCTCGGCCAGATCGCCACCATCCTGCCCGGGCCCGGGCTCATCGCCTTTACCTCGGTGGTCGTCCTGACGATGCTCGCATCGGCGAGCTTCGATCCCCGCACCATATGGGATCGCGGGGGCCCGGCATGACCGGCGAAGAGCTGCCCAAGGCGCGGCTGCGCCGGCGCCGGCTTTTCAATTTCGCCTGGATCGTTCCGCTGGTCGCGGCGGCGGTCGCCGGGTTTCTCATCTGGCAGCGCTACCAGGAGCGCGGTCCCGAAGTCACGATCGGCTTCAGCGACGGCGGCGGCCTGCGCGTCGGCATCACGCCGGTGAAGTACCGCGGCGTGGTGATCGGCGAGGTGAGCGGGGTGGAGCTCAGCCGCGACCACAATCGCGTGCTCGTGCGCACGCGCCTGCAGCGCGCCGCCGCCAATGCAGTCGCGCGCGAGGGCGCGGTGTTCTGGATCGTGCGGCCGCAGGTCGGCTTCGGCAACGTGCAGGGCCTCAACACGGTGCTCACCGGGCCGGAGATCCAGGTCCTGCCGCCGCGCAACGAGGACGCGCCCAAGGCGTACGAATTCGCCGGGCTCGATTCGGCTCCGGTCGGCCTGGGCATGCCCGGACTCAAGATCGTGCTGCGCGCCGAGCGGCCGCGGTCGATCCGCGCCAACACGCCGGTGCACTACCGCGGTGTCGAGGTCGGCGTGGTGCAGAACGTCGAGCTCGCCCCGAAGGCGACTTCGGCGGACGTGCACGTGCTCATCTACGAGCGCTACGCCGGCCTGGTGCGGCAGGGCTCGGCGTTCTGGGACACGAGCGGCGTCAACGTGCGCGGCGGCCTGCTCAAGGGAATCGAGGTCGACATCGAGTCGCTGCGCACCATCGCCACCGGCGGCATCGAGTTCGCCACGCCGAGCGAAAAGGCGCCGCGCGCCAAGCCGGGCACGGTCTTCTTCCTGTACGACAAGCCGAAGGACGAGTGGCTCTCCTGGCTGCCGCGGATCGCGCTGCCGCCTGAGCGCAATTAGGGGCGTCAGAATTTCGTCGCGCGCTGCATCGCCGGGCGCGCGCCCATCTCCTTCGCCCAGCGCTCGAGGTTCGGCAGGCCCTCGCACAGGTCCGGAAGCGCGCCTTTGATGCGCACCCAGCCGGCGTAGAGCGAGATGTCGGCGATGGTCATCTCGGCGCCGGCGGCGTACTTCTGCGTGCCGAGCGAAGCATCCCAGACCTTGAGATACTGCCGGACGCGGTCCTTGAACATCGCCGCGGTGGCGGCGTGCGGCTCCTTCGAGCGCTGCACCGCGAAGACCGAGCCGATCATGGGCGTGATGTCGGTCGAGCCACCCATCATGGCCTGCCACATCGCGGCGCGCGCGGCAGGGTCCTTCGGCATCAGCTTGCCGGACTTCTCGGCGCAATAGATCAGGATCGCGGTCGACTGCGACAGCGTGACCGGCTTGCCGCCCGGGCCTTCGTGGTCGACGATCACCGGGACCTGGGCGTTCGGGTTCAGCGCGAGGAACTGCGGCGTCTTGTGCTCGCCCTTCTCGAGCGCGACGGGATGGAAGGTGTAGGCGAGCCCGCATTCCTCGAGCGCCATCCGGGCGCGCATGCTGTTCGACGTCGGTGCGGCGTAAAGTTCGATCATGGCGGCTCCTTTTGGAACATCCCTTCTTGGAACATACTAAAGGAGACATGAGGCAGGAGCCGACGCCGTTTCGCCTGAACATCCCCGAGGCCGCGCTCGAGGACCTGCGCGGGCGCCTTGCGCGCACGCGCCTGCCGGACGAGCCGCCGCTCGAGCCCTGGTCGACCGGCACCAGCCGCGCATACGTGGAGCAGCTCGTCGCCTACTGGGAGAGCGGGTTCGACTGGCGCGCGCAGGAGGCGAGCCTCAACCGCTTCAGGCAGTTCACCGTGCCGCTCGGCGGAATCGAGCTTCACTTCATCCACGAGCCCGGGCGGGGGCCGAATCCGATCCCGCTGCTCCTGTCGCACGGCTGGCCGGGATCGATCGTCGAGTTCCGCCGCCTGATCCCGCTCCTCACCGAGTGCTTCACGGTGGTCGCACCTTCGCTTCCCGGCTACACGCTCTCGTTCCGTCCGGGACAGAAGCGCTTCGCGGTGGAGGAGATCGCGGACCTCTTCGCCGAGCTCATGAGCGACGTGCTCGGCTACCGGCGCTTTGCCGCGCAGGGCGGCGACTGGGGGGCATTCGTGAGCTCGGTGCTCGGCTGGCGCCACCCGGAGAAGCTGATCGGCATCCACCTCAACCTGCTCGCGGTGCGCCGTGATCCCAGGGTTTCTCCCGCGAATGATGAAGAAGCCTCTTATCTCGCTGAGCTCGCGCACTGGCTCAAGGAGGAGATGGGCTACCAGTGGATCCAGGGAACCCGGCCGCAGACGCTCGCCTACGCGCTGACCGATTCGCCGGCCGGGCTCGCGGCATGGATCGCGGAGAAGTTCTGGAAGTGGAGCGACTGCGGCGGCGCGATCGAGAACGCGCTGAGCCGCGACGACCTTCTCGCCAACGTCGCGCTCTACTGGTTCACCGGCGCGATCGGCTCCTCCTTCTGGCCCTACTACGCACGCATGCACGGCCCGTGGCCGATCCCCGAAGGGAAAACGGTCGATGTTCCCACCGGCTACGCGGAGTTCCCCAAGGAGATCCTGCGGCCGCCGCGCTCGCTCGCGGCGCGAACCTACACCGATATCCGGCGCTGGACGACGATGCCGCGCGGCGGCCATTTCGCGGCGCTCGAGCAGCCCGAGCTGCTCGCCCGCGAGATCAAGGAGTTTTTCGGGACGCTGCGCTAGAGTGGGCCGGCAAGGCCCCTTTCCTTGTGCGCGTCTCGGCCTGCCGGCGCCAGTAGAGCCACTCGCCAAGCTGCAGCCGCTGGTGCCTGAACCATTGCCGAAGAGACGCCATCCGTCTTCAGTTTACGCTGCGGTGTATTACGGGTCGATGAACCGGCCGGCGCATCGCCCCATGCCTCGCGGTGTTGTCACTAGAATTTGACATGGCAAAAGCGAAGTCCGGATTGAAGCGCGCGCCGGCAAAGCGCCGGCCGAGGAAGGCGAAGCCAGGAACGCGCGGGTTGGCACCTGCGGAGTCGCGTCTCGAGAGCCTGAGCGGCGCGGCGGAGGAGGCGGCGCGGCGCATCGAAAGCGTGGGCGGCCAGCTCCTTGGCTCGTACCAGGATCCGCTCGGCCGGGAGCCGGTGCTGGTGGCGATCCTGCCGATCGAGAGCGTCGAGCCGACGCCGTTCCAGCGCGATCTGTCGCAGGCGCACCACCGCCGGCTGGCGGACGTTCTAGACCGCACCGGCATGTTCCTCGATCCGATCATCGCGGTCACGGCGCCAGAGAAGGGGTTCTGGACGCCGAACGGGATGCACCGGCTCATGGCGATGCGCAGGCTCGGAGCCAGGGCGATCACGGCGCTGGTGGTGCCCAAGCGCGAGATCGCGTGGCAGATCCTGGCCCTGAACACCGAGAAGGCGCACAACCTGCGCGAGAAGTCGCTCGAGGTCATCCGCATCTACCGCGGGCTCATCGACGAGGACCCGAAGCGCCCGGAGACGCAGTTCGCCTACTACCTCGAGGAAGCTTCGTTCGTCACGATGGGCATGTGCTACGAGCGCAACGGCAAGTTCGCCGGCGGAGCCTACAACCCGGTGGTCCGGCGGCTCGAACGATTCTCAGAGGATTCCTTGAGTAAGGCGATCAAAGTGCATGAGCGGCACGCCGACATGCTCATGGATCTCGACGAGCGCGTCGCGGCGGTGATCGCGAAGCTCAAGGCGCGCGGCTTCGTCAGCCCCTACCTGCGCGCCTTCGTCATCGCGCGCATCAATCCGCTGCGCTGGATGCAGGGCGAGCCGCCGCCGCTCGAGGACGTCCTGAAGACCATGCGCGAGCGCGCCGGCAAGTTCAACACGGAAAAAGTGAAGCAGGAAGACCTGGCGAGCGTCGGCGGTGCGCCCGATGAGCCCGATTGAAACGCCGAAGAGCGCGGCGGTGCGCGGCGCGCTCTGCGACGAAATCGCCGCCGCGCTCGAGTCGTTGTGGGAGCGGCGCCGGCCGAACGACGCGTCGATGCACGAGGTGCGCAAGGACCTGAAGCGGGCGCGCGCGGCGCTGCGCCTGCTGCGCGACGCGGTCGGCGACGCGGCGTACGAGCGCGAGAACCTCGAGCTGCGCGACGCCGCGCGTCCGCTCTCGGGCGTGCGCGACGCGGCGGTCGCGCTCGAGGTGCTGCGCGGGCTGCTGGATGAGGAGAAAAAGCCTGCACGCCGCCAGAAGCTCGCCGAGCTCAGGCGCCGGCTGCTCGAGGAGCGCGAACGGGCTCGTCGCAAGCTGTTCGGCGGCCCGAAGCTCGCCGCGATCGAGTCCTCGCTGCAGGAGGCCGGCGTGCGCGCGGAATACTGGCGCTATCCGGCGCACGACGCCCCGCTGCGCGCGGGGCTGGAGCGCCTATACCGCAAGGGGCGCAAGGCGCTGAAGGCCGCGCGCTCGAAGGGCTCGACCGAATCGCTGCACGAATCGCGCAAGCAGGTGAAGTACCTGGAGCAGGCGCTCGCGATCGCGGCCAACGGCTCGCGCCGCCTGCGCAAGCTGTCCAGGCGCGCCCGGAAGGTCGCCGAGCGCCTGGGCGACGATCACGATCTCGCGATGCTGGAGGCGCGGCTCGCCGCGCTGCCGGCACGCTCCAAGGCGCAACAAAAGCTCATCGCGGGCATCGAGGCGCGCCGCGCCAAGCTGCAGAAGAAGGCATTGAAGCTGGCGCGGCGGATGTATCGCAGGAAGGCCGCGGCCTTCGTCGACCGGGTGGTCGCCGGCTGAGGTCTTACTCGCTGTCGCGGCTGCGCGGCAGCTCGATTTCCTGCGGAAGCTCGAGGGCCGGGGGCGCGATCCCCTTGTCCGGCGGCCGCACGGTGCCCTTCTTGGGGCGGCCCGGGCGGTAGATCACCGAGTAGATCTTGAGCGGCGGAACCGCCGGAGGATGCTCGAGAAACCGGCAGTCCGACTCGGTCGGCACGCTGGCGAGCGCCCCGATCCGGATGCCGTCCACGAACACCGTGTAGCGCAGCATGTGGGCGGACTGCGGAATCGGCTTTCCGACCACCTCGTACTTGCCGAGCCTGAAGCGCCTGCCTTCGACGACGGGGATGCTCATCAGTACCGTTTTCCCGTAGAGAACTGCACTTTCATCCGCGCGACCTCGCGCCTGACCGTTTCCATTTCGGAGCGCGAACGCTCGGCATCGAGCAGCAGCTGCGCGCTCGGCGCGCCGCCGGCGTCGCTCTGGCGCGCGATTTCCTCCTGCAGCGCGCGCTGCCGCGTGGCGGTCGCATTCCAGCGCTCGATAAGGGCCTGCTCCTGCGCGCGCCACGCCTTACGCTTGTCCATGCGGTCCTTGCAGAAACGAAAAAGCCCGGTATCCCGGGCTTTGCTGGGACGCGGCCGCTTGGCCGGCCGCCTCTTGGAGCGGATTCTGCCTCCTTTATACAGGATATGCGGCCCGCACGGGGGGAAAACCGTCAATCGGCCTCGAAACGGCCTTTCCAGCCCTGCTTTTTCCATTCCACGTCGCGCTCGTCGATGTCGAGGGCGCCATGGCGCTCGAGGATCGCCCGCGCCCGATCGGTCGTGCCTTCCTGGTCGGCGGCGACGGTGATGACGATGCCGAGCGCGTCGTCCGCACCTTCGCCTTCGCTTTCGTTCAGGTGGGCGGTGCTCGGCACCTGATGCCCCTGATCGGCCATGAAGCCGATGTCCTGCTCGGCGATGCCGCTTCCGGAGAGCTCCCGAAGCGCGGCTTGCGCTACGGCGAGGTTGTCGAACAGCCCGATGATGGTCTTGGCCATGGCACGCCTCCTTGGTATGGCAGAAGAACCAGTGAAGCAAGGCGGGTGCCAAGCGGCCTACCTCCCCTCGGACTATGCCGGGCGGTGGCGACGCTCCACCTGGCTTACCACAATATCGTCCAAGTACGAACACATGGTTGATTCGGCCCTCGATGTTGCAGTCGAACTGGTTCGCGACCGGGCGAGCCTCGCCCGGATCTCGGCGCAGTGGGAGGAGCTCGCGCGGCACGCCCTCGAGCCCAGTCCATTTCATGATCCGGCGACGACGCTTGCCCTGCTGGAGACGGCTCCCGGCGGCGGCTTCCGCTGCGTGCTGTCGTGGGCGCGGGACCCCGAGCGCAGCGACCTGCCGGCGACGCTCGGCGGCCTGTTTCCCTTGCGGCGCGAGCGCCGACCCTGGGGGTTTGCGTCCTGGATCGTCCACGCGCCGCTCGTCAGCGCCGAGCGTGCGCAGCGGCATCTTGCCGCGCTGCTCGACTGGCTCAAGCGCAGCGGCACGCCAGTGGTCGAATTCCGCCAAGTGCCGCGCGACGGGCGGTTGAACGAGGCGCTCGCGGAAGTGCTTCGCGAGCACCGCGCGGCGGTCTACGCCTGCGACGTAGCGGCGCCAGGCGGCGCCGGGCTGGGCCTGCGCGACCTGGTGATCGGCCTCGGCGCCTTCGGCGGGGCGCGGGTTTCGATGCTTCCGCTGCTCGGGCGCGCAAAGCGCCGCATCGCGGCGGCAGCCTCGCGCGCCCAGTCGCCGGCGGTTGCCGCATAGGCGGCCATGGCGCGCTTCAGGGTCACGGTGCTCGACCATCCCGCGACGCTCGCGGGCCACATGGCCGCCTGGAACGATCTCGCCGCCGCGGCGCTCGAGCCGAACGTGTTCTACGAGCCCTGGATGCTGCTGCCCGCGATCGACTCGTTCGGCCGCGGGCGCGAGCTTCGATACGTGCTCGTCTATGCCGACCAGGGGAACGCTCCGCCGCTGCTCTGCGGTCTCTTCCCCCTCGAACGCGCCGTCCGCTACAACGGGCTGCCATTTCCCCACGTCAGGCTGTGGCAGCACAAGCACTGTTTTCTCGGCACGCCGCTCGTACGCGTGGCGCATGCGCGCGCCTGCCTCGATACGTTTATCGACTGGCTCGAGGCCGATTCGGACGGGGCTGCGGCGATCAAGTGGGGCGCCGTCGCCGCCGACGGCCCGTTTTGGCGCGCGCTCGCCGAGGTGCTCGCCGAAAGCGGCCGGCGCAGCTTCGTGCCGTACCGCTTCGAGCGCGCGCTGATGCGGCCGCGCGCGGGCGGCGAGGCGTTCCTGGTCGAAGCGCTGTCGCGCAAGGGCGCGAAGGAATTGCAGCGCCTCGAGCGGCGGCTCGCGGAGGCGGGCAAGCTCGAGTACGCCGAGCTCCGCGACGGCACCGAGGCCGAGCAGTGGATCGCGGATTTCATCGAGCTCGAGGCCCGCGGCTGGAAAGGGCGCAACACGAGCGCGATCGGCTCGACCGACGCGGGGCGGCTCTTCTTCACGCGCGCGACGCGCGCCGCGGCGCGTCGCGGGCGCCTCATGATGCTGGGCCTGCGGCTCGCCGGAAGGTGGATCGCGCTGAAATGCAATTTCCTGAGCGGCGAGGGTTCGTTCGCTTTCAAGATCGCCTACGACGAGGAGTACGCCAGGTTCTCGCCCGGGACCCTGCTCGAGCTCGAGAACATCCGCCGCTTCCACGCCCGGCCCGAGCTGCGCTGGATGGATTCCTGCGCCGACCCCGACCACTTCATGGCCAACCGGCTGTGGCTCGACCGGCGCGGGCTCGCCGACCTTGTCACGACCACCGGCCGCGCGGCGGGCGAGCTCATGGTCTCGTCGCTGCCGCTCCTCCACTGGATGTCGCGCACCCTGCGGCGAATGCCCGCAGCCACCCTTCGGAGCTGAAGATGAGCCTCGCGATCGATCAGGCCACGTTCAACGCGCAGTTCGCCCGGGCGCCGTTTCTGGTGCCGCATCGGCTCGCGCGGCACACGCTGTTCAGGCTTGCCTGCCTGGTCGAGCTGTCGAAGCGGCTACCGGCCTCGCAGGTCGAGTACAACGCGGGCGAAGTGCCGGTCGGCCTCGATCCCGCGCGCACGCCGCGCAATGGCCTCACGCCAGAAGAGACCATTCGCCGCATTGCCGAATGCCGCTCCTGGCTGGTGTTGAAGCACGTCGAGCGCGATCCGGCGTACCGGCTGCTCCTCGACTACTGCCTCGCCGACGTCAGGGCGGCCTCGGCCCGGCTTACCGCGGGCCTGCGCGATCCGCACGCCTTCATTTTCGTTTCGTCGCCCGGCGCGGTGACGCCCTACCACATGGACCCGGAGGAGAACTTCCTGCTCCAGATCCGCGGGACCAAGACCATGAGCGTGTTCGACCGCGCCGACCGGCGGGTGGTGTCGGAGCCCGAGATCGAGCGCTTCCTGAGCGGCGCCCATCGTAACCTCGCCTGGCGCGAGGAGTTCCAGGGCCGGGCGCGCACGTTCGACCTCGAGCCCGGGCTGGCGCTTCACGTCCCGTTCGCCTCGCCGCACTGGGTGCAAAACGGCCCCGAGGTGTCGATTTCCTTCAGCGTGACCTTCAACACCCGCGCTTCGATGCGGAGCCTGCACGCCCATCAGCTAAATGCCCGGCTGCGGCGCTTGGGTGTGGCGCCGGTTCCGGTCGGCCGCTCGGCGCTGCGCGACGCGGTGAAGCAGCTCGTGTCGAGGGTCAGCGCCTGGCCGGAGAAATTGGGCGCCCGGCTCAGACCTTGGGCAATGCGACGCCGACCAGCGTATCGCGGGTGAGGATCGAGGCGAGCTGCTCCTCGTCCCAGCCCGCGGTGCCCTTCGGCCGCATCGGCACGACGACGTAGCGCATGTCGGCGTTGGAGTCGTGCACCCGGATCGAGACGTCGTCGGGGATGACGGTGCCGAATTCCTTCAGCACCGCGCGCGGCTCGCGCACCACGCGGCGGCGGTAGTTTTCGCTCTTGTACCAGGTGGGCGGCATGCCGAGGAGCGCGCGCGGATAGCACGAGCACAGCGTGCACACGATGACGTTGTGGACGCGCGGCGTGTTCTCCACCGCGATCAGGCGGTCCGCCTCGAGGTCGAGGCCCCATTCGGCGCACGCCGCCTTGCCGTCGGCGAGCAGCCGCTTCTTGAACGCCGGATTCGCCCAGGCGTGCGCGATGACGCGCGCGCCGCGCTGCGGAAACTCCGCCTCGAAGAGCTCCATGCGCTTGCGCACCTGCTCGGCGGTGAGCACGCCTTTTTCCTCCAGCAGCTCCTGGAGCGCGCGGCTGAGGATCTCGTGCTCGCTCGGCGGCCCTTCGTCCGTGGCGTGGTCATGCGCGTGAGGCTGGCTCATGACGGCTCCAGCCAGTGCTCGTAGATTTCCACCTCGATGAAATCCTCGCTCGGAGAATCGTAGGCGGGCCAGACGTCCCTCTGCCTGAAGCGGACCCGGTAGAGCACGCGCCGCGGCTCGCCGTCGAAGCCGTAGGCGAGCTCCTCCGGGTTGGGGAAGCGGCCGCAGACGCGCTCGATCTCGCCCTTCTTGCCGCGGACATAGGCGGGCGTGCGCCGATGGCCCGGCGGGTGCGCGGGCTTTACGCGCACACGGTCGCCGACCTTGAAGCGTTTTCCCGGCGCCGGCGTATATGCGCTAGGTGTCATAACGCCTGCGGAGTTCGTTGATCTTTCCCTCCAGCTCGCTGCGCGTGAACAAGCCTTTCTCGAGCAGCAGATTGCGCATCGCCTCGGTGGTGCGCTCGAAGTAGCCCAGGCGGTAGTAGCGGTCGCCGAGCTCCTCGGCCGCGCGGCGCAGTTCGTCGAGGCGCACTACCTTGCCGCCGGTGAGCGTGTTGCGCAGCGCGTTCGCCTGCTTCTCCCAGAACTTCATTCCGTGATCGACCGTGTCGATCGGGCCCGCGGCTTCGCCGCCGATGTCTGCCGGGTTGCGGTTCATTTCTTCGGCGCCGGATGGATGTTGTCGACCCAGTGTACTTCCTCGGGCTTTTCCACTGCCGGGATGTCGAGGTTCACGACCACCGGCTCCTGGCCGCTGCGGCACAGCACGCACGAGAGCGGCTCGGTGTCGCTCGCGTTAATCTCCTGGTGCGGCACGTAGGGCGGCACGTAGATGAAGTCGCCCGGGCCGGCTTCCGCCATGAACTCGAGCTTGTCGCCCCAGCGCATGCGCGCTCGTCCGCTCACGACGTAGATGACGCTTTCCACCGGCCCGTGGTGATGCGCTCCGGTCTTGGCCTTGGGATGGATCACGACCGTGCCGGCCCACAGCTTCTCGGCGCCGGCGCGCGCGTGCGTGATCGCCGCGGCGCGGTTCATGCCCGGGGTCTGGGGCGTGTTGATGTCGAGCTCGTTCGAATGCACGACCCGCACGCCGTCGTGCTTCCACTTCGCTTGAGGGCCGCTGGCCATGTGCTGGTTCCTTCGGCGGGCGGGATGGTCCGTTCGGAGAAAAGCCTGTAACGGGCAGGATTATTGCTGCAGATACCTCGGGCACGCAATATCTGCGCTGTCCGACACGCTATAGGAGACGTCATGATGTTTGCAAAATCCGTACTCGCAGCAGCGGCCATGGCGCTTGCCTGCGGCGCCGCCTTCGCGGCCGACAACGACAACAAGGCCCACAAAGGCTTCAACGACATGGACAAGAACGCCGACGGCAAGCTCACGCGCGCCGAGGCGAAGGGCAACAAGGAACTCTTGTCGCGCTGGAAGGAAGCCGATTCGAACAACGACGGCGTCCTCACGCGCACCGAGTATCTCAAGCTGATGGCGAAGGTCGACGCCCACAAGGTGAAGGAGAAGGTCAGCGGGGCGCCGGCGGCGGTGAAGAAGGAAACCGCCGAGGCGAAGCGCCGCGCGCCCGATGCGAGCACCGGCTCGACGGCGACGGCGGACAACCCGAAGCCGCAGTAGCGACAGGTTCAGGGCTGGAAGAACGAGCGGGGCGCAAAGCGCCCCGTTTTCATTTCAGGACTTCGACCAGGAGTCCCTCAGCGTCACCGTGCGGTTGAACGCCTTGCCGTCCCGGTCGCGCACGAAGTAGCCGTGGCGCTCGAACTGCAGGCTTTCGCCGGGCTTCGCGGCGGCGAGGCTCGGCTCGAGCTGCGCGGTGATGCTCTTCATCGAATCCGGGTTGAGATCCTCGATGAAGTCGCGCTCGGCGCCCGGGTTGGGCACCCGAAACAGCCGATCGTAGAGATGAACGCTCGACGCGTGGGCCTGGCGCACGCTCACCCAGTGGATGTTGCCTTTCACCTTGTACTTGTCGGCGCCGGGGGTGCCGGACTTCGAGTCGGGGTGATAGGTGCAGTGGACCACGCCGTTGTCGATGCCCGTGCACTTGACGACGTAGCCGAAGCGCAGGCGCACCTCGTTGCCGGGATAGAGCCGGAAGTAGCCCTTCGGCGGCTCGAGCGCAAAGTCGTCGCGCTCGATCCAGAGCTCGCGCGAGAACGGCACCTCGCGCTTGCCCCAGTCGGGCTTCTGCGGGTGGTTCGGGACCGACGCAAGCTCGTCCCGCTCGGCCGGGAAGTTGTCGATCACCAGCTTCACCGGGTCGAGCACCGCCATGCGCCGCGGCGCGACCTCGTTCAGGTGCTCGCGCATCGATTCCTCGAGCACGCCGAAATCGATCAGCTGGTTCGCCTTGGACACGCCGATCTTCTCGGCAAAGCGGCGGAAGCCCTCGGCGGTGTAGCCGCGGCGCCGGGCGCCCGCAAGAGTGGGCATGCGTGGGTCGTCCCAGCCCAAGACGTGGCGTTCGTCGACCAGCTGGATGAGCTTGCGCTTCGACAGGACCACATTGGTGAGGTTGAGGCGCGCGAACTCGATCTGCTGCGGCAGCGGCCGCGGCAGGAGCCCGCCCTCGGCGAGACGCTCGAGCAGCCAGTCGTAGAACGGCCGCTGGTCCTCGAACTCGAGCGTGCACAGCGAGTGCGTGACGCGCTCGACCGCGTCCTCGATCGGGTGGGCGTAGGTGTACATCGGGTAAATCGGCCAGGCGTCGCCGGTGCGGTGATGCCCGGCGTGCTTGATGCGGTAGAGCACCGGGTCGCGCAGGTTGATGTTGGGCGAGGCCATGTCGATCTTCGCGCGCAGCACGTGGGCCCCGTCCGGGAACCCGCCTTCACGCATCTTGTGGAAGAGAAGAAGATTTTCTTCAGGAGTCCTGTTGCGGTAGGGCGAGTTGCGCCCCGGCTCGGTCAGCGTGCCGCGGTTGGCGCGGATCTCCTCGGCGCTCTGGCTGTCGACGTAGGCGAGGCCGCGCCCGACCAGGTGCTCGGCCGCCTGGTACATGAAGCCGAAATAGTCGCTCGCGTAGAGCGGCGCGGGGCCGTAGTCGCAGCCGAGCCAGCGCACCGCGTCGATGATCGAGTCGACGTACTCCTGCTCCTCCTTCTCGGGGTTGGTGTCGTCGAAGCGCAGGTTGCAATGGCCGCCGTACTCGCGCGGCAGGCCGAAGTTGAGGACGATCGACTTGGCGTGGCCGAAATGGAGATACCCGTTCGGCTCGGGCGGAAAACGGGTGACAATCCCCCTGTGCTTGCCCGAGGCGAGGTCGGCCTCGACCACCTGGCGGATGAAATTCGACGAGGAGGGTGCGCGCTCCATGCTCAAGAAATTGACGGTATTCATCATTTTACAGTGGGCGCTGGCCGCGCCCGGCCTGGCGCAGGGGTTTCCTTCGAAGCCTATGCGCATCCTCGTGCCAAGCCCCGCGGGAAGCTCGCCCGACATCCGCGCGCGCCAGATCTCGACCAAGCTCTCCGAAGCCTTCGGCCAGCCGGTGATCGTCGAGAACCGCCCGGGCGGAGCGGGGCTGATCGCCGCGCGCGAGGCGGCGAAGTCGCCGCCCGACGGCCACACGCTGCTCCTCGCCCTCATCAACAACGCGATCGGCGACGTGCTCAAGCCCGATCCCTGCTGCCGGCTCAACCAGGAGCTGCTGCCGGTGTCGCGCTTCACCATGACGCCGCTTCTCGTCGTGGTGAATCCGACGCTGCAGGTGCGCTCGCTCGTCGACTACATCCAGCTCGCGAAGCAGAAGCGCGGCGCCCTGACCTACGCCTCGCACGGGCCCGGCAGCATCGCGCAGCTCGTCGGCGAATGGATCAAGACCGAGACCGGCACCGAGATCCTCGAGGTGCCGTACAAGGCGGTGAACGCCGAGCTCACCGACCTCGCCGGCGGGCAGGTCATGACCGCGTTCCCGGTGCCGCAGGTGGTGGTCAGCGCGGTGAAATCGGGCAAGCTGCGCGCGCTCGCGGTGCTTGGGTCCGAGCGCATCAACGTGCTGCCCGACGTGCCGACCGCGAAGGAAGCCGGCCTGCCGGGCATGGAGGCGCTCGCCTGGAACGGCATCTTCGTGCCGGCCGGCACGCCGCGGCCGGTCATCGATACCCTGCACCGCGAGCTCGTAAAGGCCTACAACGCGCCCGATGTAAAAAGCCAGGTGCTGGCCACCGGCTCCTACGTCGCGGCCGACACCCCCGAGGAATTCGCGGCGTTCATCCGCGCCGAAAACGAGAAGTGGGGCAAGGTGATCCGCGAGGCGAAGATCAAGCCCGAATAGTTGGCGTCACGTCAACGTCCCTTGGAATCGGGGTCAGCCCCCGATTTGCGGGCCGCGGCAAACCACGGCTCCAGCCGCTGACCGAAGGCCACGGTGGCTGTGTAGCCGCTCATGTCGCGGCCGAGCACACCGCGCAATTCCACCGGGACGTTCAGAGCGGACACGCTGAGCCCGCTGACCGAGCCGTTCAGGCTGCCCTTGTTCTTCACCAGCCAGCGATCCACGCGCACCTTGCCCCGCACGATCGCGTAGCGGCTCCTGTCGGGGTAGCGTGCGCGGAGCGAATCGTAGTCCAGGCCGGCGTCGACCAGGAACAAGCGGCTGGACCTCTCGCGCTCGAAGGCGAGGCTCTTGGCGTCATACCCGGTCGCGCCGGGCCGTGCCGCGCGCTCGACGGCGCGGCGCAGCGCAGCCTGGTAGGCCGGCCCATCGAGCTCCATGACGATCAAGACCTCGCGCGGCAGCTGTCTTTCGTAATGGCGATTGGCACGCGGATGGTCGGCAGGTACCGAGACGTCGAAACCGAGCTCCTCGAGCCTGCGCCGGTCGAGCCACGCGGCACGGCTGCCGTATCCGGCGATCCCGTAGTCGTCCTCGGCGCCGCTCGCCATCCGCCAGGCGAGCCCGAGCGCGAGGCCGCTGTTCTCGCTTTCGAAGCCCCATGAGCCCGGGACTTGCAATTCGCGGTCGCTGACCTGCAGGAGTGCTGTAGGCGGCCCGCTGCGGTTGTACATGATCCCGAAGAGCGCGACGACGTTCGTGGCGGCAATCAGCGCCAGCCCACCGACCAACGTATGCCGCCAGCGGCTCCAGCGCGCGATCATCCCGGCGTCCCCTGCTGCAACGCAGTGCGCAGCCGACGCAGCACCAGAAGGAAGAGCACCGCGGTCAGACCCAGCACCAGGAAAAAGAGATACTTCGGCATCGCCTCCCACCACCAGTCGAAGAACTTGGTGTAGAGAAGCGCGATGAAAAGCGTTACCGCGGTATTGACCACGTGCGGCCATTGCCTGCGTACGCCGAGGCAGATCGCCGCCGCAGTGCCGGCAAAGCCGAGGATCTGATAGATCGCCTCGATCGCCCAGTCGTCGAAGGGCAGGTAGCTCGCTTCCCCCCAGTTCGCCAGCACGATCATCGGCAGGAACAGCGCGAGAAGCGCGAGAATCCGGTAGACCGCGGGAAAATCCGGATAGCGGGCGTGCCGCACGAGCGACGGGAAAGCGAAGAGCAGCACGGCCGCGGGAAAGAAGTTCTCGGGCCGCTCGCCGAAGTGCAGCCAGTACATCCCGCTGATCGTGCCGGTGCGCGCCGCGATGAACGCGGTGAGACAAAGGATCGCCGCGCCGAGGAGAAGGCGCAGGTCGCAGGCGTATGCCAGCAGGAATCCGTACGCCGCCCAGGCGATGAAGGCCTTGTCCGATGGCGTGATGTTGAAGATGCTGCCGAGCATCACGATGTTCAGCACAAAACACGCGAATGCCACCATCGCCGCGAGCTTCGCGAAATAGCCCGAAGCGTCGCGCGTCTGGATCCACCACGTAGCGACAAACGAGCCGGCCGCTGCACACAGCAGGATCGAGACCTGCGATGCGGTCGAGAAGCGTCCCCAGAATTGGTAGAAGAGGAAGAATGCGCTCGCGGCCAGCGCCAGTGCCCCGAGCAACGACGCGATCCGCATGCCGAGGGACATCTGCTTTGCTTCCATGTCGCGATCGATGTCGAAGTCGCGTGCGTAGCGCGCAAGCAGGCTGCTGTGGTGAGCCGAAACCGCTGCGCGCTGCGCTTCGCTGAGCGCGAGTACGCCCTCGCCCTCCAGCGCACGCAATTCGCGCTCGAAGCTGCGGATCTCGTCGGCGCGACGCTGCGCTTCAGCGCGCGACGAGCAAGGTTGATCTGACCCCATTTATCCGGCGCGCGCGACGGTCTCGAAGTCGTCGTCGCCGCCGAGGAGGTAGTGGGCGAGGTGGCCCACTGCCTCGCTGAAGGAGCGTGGCGCGAGGTGGTAGACGACGCGTCCGAGGCGGCGCACGTTGGTGAGCTCCACCGCGACCTTGTTCGCCGCGTAGTCGGGCTTCATGTCGATCTCGCACGGCAGCGAGCCGGTGACGCTGATCTCGGCGCGGATCGCCTTGCCGGCGTTGTTCTTCGGCAGCACGCGCTGGGTATAGGGAACCTTGAGGAGCTTCAGGTACTGCTCGCAGCGTTCGATGTCGTCCCCCACCAGCGTCACCGTGGCGGCCGGCTTCGGCGTGATGCGAAAGCGCATCAGGATGCGCTCGGTCAGGGTCTGTCCCTGGAGCGTGCGCGGCTGGCTCTCGACCGCGGCCTCCGAGATCGACACCTTGGGCAGTCTTCCGAGGTAGATGAATTCGTAGGGCCGCGCGGCGGCCGGGCGCACCGAGTTGAGCTGCTGCGCGAGGCCCGTCAGGCTCTGCAGGGCGACGCGCATCGCCGCGTCGAGCTCGCCGCCCGCGGCCGCGGGGTTCTGGCGCGAGCGCTCGAACGCCTCGCGCTCGCGCGCCTGCTCTTCGCCCCAGCGGCGCATCTGCTGCTCCTTCTTGCGCTGCTCGGCTTCCTCCTGTTGCAGGCGCTCCTGCTCCACGCGGTCGTACTGCTCGACGAACTTGTCGAGGTCGTTGATGAGCTGCGAGCGCACCGCGTCGGCGCGCACGCCGCTCGAGGGCCCGCCGGAGGGCTCCCCGGCGAGCGCGAGCCGCGCGGGGCTCGAGCGCGGCTGAACGTTGCGGAAGTCGCGCAGCTCGCGCGCCATGTCGCCGGCGCGCGCATAGCGCTCGGCGGGCCGCTTCGCCAGCGCGCGGTCGACGATGTGCTCGAACGGCGCCGGCACGCTGGGGTCGACCTCGCGCACCGGCGGGTGGCGCGTGCTGGCGATGCGATTCATGAGGGCGAAGATGGTGGTGTCGCCTTCGTGCTCGAACGGCGTGCGCTTGGTGAGCAGCTCGTAGAGCACCACGCCGAGCGAGAAGATGTCCGAGCGCGGGTCGATCGGCGCGCCGGTCACCTGCTCGGGCGACATGTAGCGCGGCGAGCCGAGCGCGGTGCCGTTCCCGGTGATGGTGGAGGCGGGGACGTACGCGACGCCGAAGTCGGTGAGCTTCACGCGCCCGGCGTTGTCGACCATGATGTTGGCCGGCTTCACGTCGCGGTGCACGATGTTGTGCTGCTGCGCCATGTCGAGCGCGTCGGCGACCTGCGCGATGACATTCGCGATGGTGTTGAACGCGAGGCGCTGCGGGTGCTTGAGGACCTGGAGCAGCGAGTGGCCTTTCAGGAGCTCCATGGCGATGTAGGCGACGCCGTCCTGCTCGCCGACGTCGAAGATGGTGACGATGTTCGGATGCGAGAGGCGCCCGGCCGAGCGCGCTTCGCGCAGAAACCGCTCGCGCACCTCTTCCACGACTTCGCGGGGAAGATCGGGCAACAGGGTCTTGATCGCGACTTCGCGGTCGATGAGCGGGTCGAGCGCGCGGTAGACCGCGCCCATGGCGCCGCGCCCAAGTTCGTCCACGATCCGGTAACGGCCCAGCGTCTTCGGTGGTTCTGGTGATTCCACGCGCCAGCCTGCTTATAGTTTTGCCGCATTCTACGGCGGCAGGCGCGAAAAAGCTCGGCAGCCGTGGGCAGCGGCCTCGCAATCCCGCCAAAAACTGAAAAAACTACAAACCGAGCAGGCGCGCGGGGTTCTTGCGCATCATCAGGTCGATGTCGGCGTCGGCGATGCCTTCCTTCTTCATCGCCGCGATCGCGCTCTCGATGCCGTCGGGGTGCGTCATATTTCCGGATTGCCCGAGGTCGGTCGAGACCACCACGCTCTTCGCGCCGATCTCCTTCACCGCCTGTGCGACATTTTTGGCATTCACCTGGGTCCAGTGCGTGAGGAACGGCAGCGGCGCGTTGGGTCCGGCGAGGAACTGGAGGAAGCAGATCTCGATCACCGCGCCCATGTCGGCGACCTGCTTGGCCTGCGCCATGGTGAGGCCCGGCACGTTGGTGAGGGCGTGGGTCACGATCATGTTCTTCACGCCGAGCTCGCGGGCCCTGCGCACCACGGCGATGACTTCCTCCGGATGCACGTGCCCGGTAGCGAGGAGCAGGTTCTCGCGCGCGATGATCTTGAGGATCGCCTCCATTTCGGGAGTGACCTGGCCGTTGGGCGCGACCACGATCCCCTTGTCGGTCGGCTTGCCGAAGGTCTTGACGTGCTTGTCGGACTCGAAGGTCGGCAGCCAGACGACCTTGCCGCGCCCGCCGTAGACGCGATGCATCCACTCGACCGCGTCGGGGTTGATGCCGCCCACGGCCTTGTTGAGCACCACGCCGCCGAATACCTCGATGCCCGGCACTACCTTCACCACCAGAGCGGCGCGGCTCGCCGTCTCGCTGATGTGATTCTTGAGCAGGATGCCGCGCATGCCGCGTGCCTTGGCGAGCTGCGCGATGTCGATGTCGTCCATGTTGCGGCCGAACACGTCCGGGTGCGAATGCACGTGCATGTCGATCACCCCGGCGGCGGGGCTCACCTTCGGCGGTGGCGGCGGAAAGGCCGCCTGGGCGAGCGCGTTCGATGCGGCAAGCGAAAAAGCGAGCAGCAGCACGGTTTTCATGCGGGGCCTCCTCCCTGTGGTGGCGCGGAAAATCTTATCACTCGAACACCGCGGCCGGCCCCACTCGGGTCTCGACCTCGCGCACCCCGGGCACCGCGCGCGCCGCGGCAACCGCGGCGCTCACGGCGGCCTGGTCTTCGGCCACGCCGGTGAGGAGGACAGCGCCGTCGGAGGCCTCCGCGCGCACGCCGTGGATCCCGACGCGCTCCAGCGCCTCGGACACGTTGCGCGCGAGCGCCACGTCCTCGGGATTGAATCCGAGACGCGCGAGCATGTAGTCCACCGCTTCGGCGACCTCGGCGTCCGGGAGCTGGGTGAATCCCGCTTTGGGTGTCATGGCCGTGCCCGGTACGCCCTTGATCGCGGAGCGCACCAGCCCCTCGCGTCCCTTGGCAAAGCGTGCTTTCCAATCTTCGCGCGCGCCGATGCGCGGCGCCTTGTCGGCTCCGGCGTCGTGGCACATCGCGCACTTGTCGCGGTACACCGCTTCGCCGGTTTCGGCGGCGCAGTTCCATGTGAGCGCAAAAGAGAGGATGGCGACGGCCAACTTCATGCCGTATTGTAGGCGCATGCTCGATCTTCTCGTTCGCGGCGCGTCGCTCATCGACGGCACCGGGAGGCCCGCTTTCCGCGGGGATGTTGGGATCCTGCAAGGAAAGATCGTCCAGATCGGAAATATCGACTCCGCCGCCCGGCAGGTCGTCGATTGCGGCGGCCTCTCGCTGATGCCCGGGATCGTCGACGTGCACACGCACTACGACGCGCAAATCACCTGGGATCCGACCCTGTCGCCTTCGGTGTCGCTCGGCGTGACCACTGCGATCATGGGCAACTGCGGCTTCGGCATCGCGCCGTGCCCGGCGGAGCTGCGCGAGACCATGATGAAGAACCTCTCGGTGGTGGAAGGCATGGACCTCGGAGCGCTGCTCCAGGGGACGCGCTGGAACTTCGAGACCTTCGGCGAGTACCTCGACGCCCTGGAGCGGGTTCGCCCGCATGCCAATGTCGGCGTGCTGGCCGGCCATTCGACCATCCGCACCGCGGTGATGGGCGAGGCGGCCTCGACCCGCGCGCAGCCGACGCACGACGAGCTCGCGGCGATGAAAACGATGGTCCGCGACGCGATGCGCGCCGGGGCGGCCGGCTTCGCCTCGTCGTTCTCGCCCAACCACAGCGGCTGGGGCGGAAAGCCGATGCCCTCGACGATCGCTTCGGACGAGGAGCTGAAGGTCCTGGCCGGCGTCCTGGGGGAAGAGCGCAAGGGGATCTTCGTGATGGCCACGGGGCCGCGCGGCACGCCCGAGCTCATGGAATCGATCGCCGCCGAGACCGGGCGCCCGGCGTTCATGGTGACGGTGCTCACGATGTTCAATCGCGCCGATCCCGGGCGCGCGCTGCAGTACTACGAGCGTTGCGCGCAGGCAATGGCGCGCGGCCGCGAAGTCTGCATCCACACCAGCTGCCAGCCGCTGTCGTTCGATTTCACGCTGCGCGAGCCCTATATCCTCTATTCGCACGACGCGTTCGACGCGGTCAGGGCGGCGCCGCCGCAGGCGCGGGCGGCCATCTACCGCGACCCCGCGTTCCGCGAGCGCTTTCGCCACAACCTGCGCAACCCGAAGAGCGGCATCCTCTTCCACGGCGACTGGTCGCAGATCGAGCAGGATGGCATTGCCATTCCTGTCCTCGCCGGGAAAGCCGAAAAGGATCCCCTGGACTACGTGCTCGACCTGCCGCTCGACGCGCAGCTCGTCGCGAAGCTCTACCAGAACGACGACGCGGGCGTGGCGCCGCTGCTCAAGCATCCCGCGGGCGTGGTCGCGCTGTCCGACGCCGGTGCGCATCTCATCTACTTCTGCGATGCCGGCTTCGGGCTTCACTTTCTGGCGCACTGGGTGCGCGAGACCGGAACTTTCAGCCTCGAGGAGGGCGTGCGCCGCCTGACGAGCGATCCGGCCCGGCGCTACCGCATCCCGCAGCGCGGCTCGATCGAGCCCGGCAACTGGGCCGACTTCGTGGCGTTCGACCCGGCCACCGTCGGGATTTCGGGCCTGCAGAAGCGGAACGATCTCCCGGGCGGCGGCAGGCGCATGGTGCGCAGCCCCATTGGCGTGCACGGTGTGTGGGTGAACGGACTACAGGTGTTCGACGGCGCGAAATATTCGTCGCAGCACGACGGCGGCCCGGGGCGGGTGCTTAGGATATTTGACTCATGACGGCCGTGGCGCCGCCGCAGCGCACGTAACCTGTGCGCCGTACATTCGTGGTGCAAGGAGTCGCACCATGGGCGCGCGTCTGCTGCCAAGAAACCTGCCGGAGCTGTTCTCGTATTCCCTTCTGCTCGAGCGCGAAGCGGCGCGGCGCTACGCCGAGCTGGAGCGCTTCCTCCGTGGCCACGGCGCAAGCGCGCTCGCCGCGGAGTTCGAGAAGCTCGGGCGCGAGGAACGCGAGCAATACGAAATCATCGCGCTGGGCACCGCCGGGCGAGCGCTTCCCGAGCTCGCCGGCTGGGAGCTCGGCTGGTATTTCGGCGGCGAGGCCGTGAGCGACAGCCCGGCGCCGCGCAGCGTCCACGACGCGCTCGGCATCGCGCTCGGCTTCGAGCGGCGCACGCAGTCCTTCTACAACGACGTGGCGACCAACGCGCGCGCCGACGCGGTGCGCGCCTTCGCCGCCGAGATGTCCGCCGACGAGCAGCGCCACATCGCGCGCCTCGAGCTGCTCCTCCAGCACGAGGATGCGCTCGCGGCCCTCGAGCGCGACGACGAAGCCGAGCCCGCCGAGGGCGACGGCCTGCCCCTTTCCTGAAGGCCTAGTCAGTACCAGTATAGTAGTCCGCATGTTGCGCCTCCTCGGGCTGCTTGCCCGGCGCCGCGCACGCGGTCGCGCAGTGCTTTCCGTCACCGGCATCGCGCTCGGCGTGGCGCTCGGCTACGGCGTGCACCTCGTGAACCGCGCCGCCGTGGAGGAGCTCGCGGCCTCGGTGCGCGCGGTGGCGGGCGAGGCCGACCTGCAGGTGCGCGGCGGGCGCAGCGGCTTTGCCGAGACGCTCTTCCCGCAGGTCGCGCGGCTTCCCGGGGTTGCATGGGTCAACCCGGCGCTCGAGCTCGAGGCGGGCGTGGCCGGCGGCGAGCAAAGGACCATCCGGGTGATCGGCGTCGATGCGCTGCGCGAAGGCTTGCCGGGGCTGCTCGCGCCGGACAAGGTGCTGCTGTCGCCGCTCGCGGCCGCCGCCCTCGGCGAGGGGCCGCTGCGCCTCGTGGTGGGGCAGCACACGATCGAGCTCGCGGTGGCGGGCGTGGGCGAGCTGAAGGGGTTCGCCGCGCTCACCGACATCTCGACCGCGCAGTGGCGCCTCGGACGCCTGGGCGAGTTGAACCGGCTCGACGTGCACCTCGCGCGCGGCGCGAATCGAGAACAGGTCTTGAATTCCATAGCAGGCTTGCTGCCTCCCGGGGTGCACGTCGCCACGGTCGATACGCTCGAGCAGGCAAGCGGCTACCCGTCGCGCGCCTACCGCGTGAACCTGAACGTGCTTGCCATGGTGGCGCTCTTCACCGGCGGCTTCCTGGTGTTCTCGGCGCAGGCGCTGGAGATCGCGCGGCGCCGCGGCGAGCACGCGCTGCTCCGCGTGCTCGGGCTCACCGCGCCCGGGCTCGCGCGGCTGTGTCTCGTGGAGGCGGCGGTGCTCGGCGTGCTGGGCGGCATCGCCGGGGTCGCGCTCGGCTACGGTTTCGCCCTGCTTGCAATGCGCTATGCCGGCGCGGACCTCGGCGCAGGCCAGTTCCGCGGCATCGCCCCGCACCTCGCCTTTCGGTTGATTCCAGCCGTCCTCTATGTAATTGCCGGAGCTGCCGTCGCACTCGTAGGCGCGCTCCTGCCAGCGCTTGACGCCGCTCGCACGCCGCCCGCCCGCGCACTCAAGGCGGGCGACGAGCAGCGCATGTTCCAGCGCGCGGGGCGGGCCTGGCCCGGCCTCGCGTTGCTCGCGGCGGGAGCGGCGCTCTCCCAGCTCGGGCCGGTGAACGGCCTGCCGGTGTTCGGCTACGCCTCGATCGGCTGCCTCCTCATCGGTGCGATCGCCCTGATGCCCCGCGTTTCGCGATGGGTTTTCGAGCAGATTCCGTTCACGTCGAGAACGTCCTTCGCGCTCGCCGTGGCGCAGCTGCGCGGCGCGCCGGGGCAGGCGGCGGTGAGCCTCGCGGCGATCGTCGCGAGCTTCTCGCTCATGGCGGCGATGGCGATCATGGTGGCGTCGTTCCGCCACTCGCTGGACGACTGGCTCGGCGCGGTGCTTCCGGCCGAGCTCTATCTGCGCAGCACCCACGCGGGCGACACCGGTTACCTTGAGCCCGGCTTCGAGGAGCGCGTGCGGGCACTGCGCGAAATCCAGCGCGCCGAGTTCACGCGGAGCGGCCGCCTCATCCTCGACCCGGCGCGCCCGGCGCTTTCGCTGCTGGCGCGAGACCGCGCCGAGAGCGTCTTTCCGGTCGTCGGCCGGCGCCATGAGCGCAGGCCCGGCGGGCCGCCGCTCGTCTGGGTTAGCGAGGCCGCTCACGACATCTATGGCTTTGATGCGGGAAACACCATCGAGCTGCCCTTGAACGGGAAACGGGTGAGCGTGACCGTCGGGGGAGTCGTGCGCGACTATGCGCGCCAGCACGGCGCGATCGTCATCGAGCGCGCCGATTACATCGCGCTCACCGGCGACCGGCGGGTGAACGACGCAGCGCTGTGGCTGCGCCCGGGCGTGACTGCGTCGCAGGCGATGGAGGCAATCCGCGCGCTTTCCGGCGGCGCGGAGGTCGAGCTCGCGTCGCCGCCCGAAATCCGCGAGGTGTCGCTCGCGATCTTCGATCGCAGCTTCGCGGTCACGTACGCCCTGGAAGCGGTCGCGGTGCTGGTCGGGCTGTTCGGGTTGTCGTCGAGCCTTGGGGCCATCGTGCTGGCGCGCAGGCGCGAATTCGGCGTGCTGCGCCACCTCGGCGTGACGCGCTCGCAGGTGCGCGCCATGCTCGCCGCCGAGGGCGGGTTGCTCGCGCTGATCGGCGCGGCGGCCGGCCTTGTCGCCGGCGGGGCGATCAGCCTGGTGCTGGTCTACGTCGTCAACCGGCAGTCGTTCAACTGGAGCATGGAGCTGCATCCGCCGTACCTTCTGCTGCTCGCCCTGGCCTTCACCCTCGTGGTCCTCGCGATCGTCACGGCGGTGGCCTCGGGCCGGGAGGCGATGGGGATGGGGCCGGTGCGCGCCGTGCGGGAAGACTGGTGAGACGACGCGACTTCCTGCTGACTCTTCCCGGGCTTCTCGCGGCCGAGGGTTTGCACGCGGCCAAAGTCACCTATCCGCAGGCGAAGCCGGGATACCGGCTGCAGTTTCCGCGCGACCACGGCGCGCATCCCGAATACCGCGTCGAGTGGTGGTACGTCACCGGCTGGCTCGACGTCCCGTGGGGCTTCCAGGTGACGTTCTTCCGCGCGCGGCCGGAGGAGGAGAGCGCGAGCCCGAGCAGCTTCAATCCGCGCCAGATCCTGTTCGCGCACGCCGCGCTCTCCGACCCGAAGCGCGGGCGCCTCGTGCACGACCAGCGCGCGGCGCGCGCCGGTTTTTCGCTCGCTGAGGCCGAGACCGAGCGCACCGGAGTGTGGATCGACGACTGGAGCCTGGTGCTCGAGGGCACGCGCTACCACGCGCGCATCGCAGCGCGGGACTTCGACTTCGACCTCACGCTCTTCGCTCGCGAGCTCGTCCTCCAGGGCGAGGCCGGTTTCAGCCGCAAAGGGCACCGGCCGGAAGAGGCAAGCTATTACTACAGCCAGCCGCAGCTCGACGTGGTGGGCAAGGTGAACGGCGTGCAGGTGAGCGGGACCGCGTGGCTCGACCACGAATGGTCGAGCGCCTACATGGCGCCCGAGGCGGCCGGCTGGGACTGGGCCGGGATCAACTTTCTCAACGGCGCGTCGCTGATGGGCTTTCGCATGCGCGACAAGAGCGGCGATACGTACTATGCGCCGCCTGGAACCTCGATGAAGCCCGTACGACTCTGGAAATCGCCCCGGACCGGCGTTGAGTATCCGGTGTCGATGCAGCTCAATGACTTGAGACTCGAACCGCTGATGGACGACCAGGAGCTCGATTCGCGGCTCTCCACCGGCACGATCTACTGGGAAGGCGCGGTGCGCGCGTTCAAGGGCAAGGACTTGGTCGGGCGGGGCTACCTCGAGCTCACCGGTTACTGGAAACCGATGAAGCTTTGAGCGACGAGAGCGTCACGCCGGCGAGGATCAGCGCGATGCCGGCGAAGTGGTACCAGCCGGGGTACTCGGCCAGGAAGAGCGCCGAAAGCACGACCCCGAACGCCGGCATGAGGTGCATGGTGACGCCGGCGCGCACCGCGCCCATGCGCTTCACCACGTAGCTCCACCCGGTGTAGGCGAGCAGGAACGAGCCGATGGCGGAATAGAGCACGGCCAGATAGCCGCGGGCGTCGAGCCGGAGCCTCGGATTGAACACGAGATCCCAGGCGAGCCACGGGGTCATGAACAAGAATCCGAAGAGGCACACCAGCACGAGAAGCTCGGTCGTGTCGAGCGGGTCGCGGCGCAGGCGCAGCAGCACGGTGTAGCCGGCCCACATCATCATGGACGCGAGCGCCATCAGGTCGCCGATATTGAAGAAGAGCTTCGCCGGCTCGCCGCGAGTGGCGATCAGAAAGACGCCGCTGAAGGAGACCAGCACGCCGAGCCATTGCCTTGCGCGAACGCGCTCGCCGAGCGGCATCGACATCAGCATGATGAACACCGGCGTCGTCGAGAGGTAGAGGATGCCGCTCGTCGCGGTGGTGTAGTGGAGCCCGAGCCACTGCAGGCCGAGGTGCACGCCGCCGCCAGTGAAGCCGAGCGCGGCGATGATTTTCCAGTCCCGCGGCGAAAGAAGCGGCCATTTCGCCTTCAGCTCGGCGAAGGCGAAAGGCAGCAGGATCGCAAGCACGATGAGGATGCGCCCCGCGGTCGCGATGCCCGGTGCGATCTCCTCGCGCACCGCGCGCGCCACGATCCAGTTGCCCGACCAGAGGAGCAGCGTCGCGGCGAGGATGAGCCAGGCGTTCCAGCGCACCGTGCTCGAGCTGCCTAGTCGATGCTCACGCCGTAGCGAGCCACCAGCGCCGACCAGCGCTCGACTTCGTCCTCCAGGAACTTGCGTTGCTCGGCGGGGGCGACGGCGAGGACGCGGCCGCCGTCGCGCTCGATGCGCTCGGCGAACTCGCGGTCCTGCAGCACCTCGGCGAGCGCGGCGCGCAACGTTCCGACCACGCTCGCCGGCGTCGCCGCCGGAGCGAAAAGCGCGAACCAGCTCTCGCCCTGGAAGCGCGCGACGCCGGTCTCGTTGACCGTCGGCACCGACTCGAGCTCGCGCGAGCGCTGGGCGCCAGTGACCGCGAGGGCCTTGAGCCTTCCCGCGTGGACATGCGCCTTCGCAGCCGAGAGGTTGTCGATCATCACGTCGAGGCGTCCGGCGAGCATCTCCTGGTGCGCGGCCGGCGCCGCCTTGAACGGCACGTGCACCAGGTCGAGGCCGAGGCTCTTGAAGAGGATCGCGCCCCAGACGTGCTGCAGCGTGCCGATGCCTGCCGAGCCGTAGGTGAGCTTGCCGGGATTCGCCTTGGCATAGTCGACGAGCCCGGCGAGGCTCGATGCCGGCAGGTCGCTGCGCGCGAGCAACACAAAGGGGTACGAGGACACGTAGCCGAGCGGCACGAAGTCGCGCACCGGGTTGTAGGGCAGCGACTTCATCAGCGCCGGGTTCATCACCATGTTGAAGATGCCGCCGACGAGGAGCGTATAGCCGTCGGGCGCGGCCTTCGCCGCGTACTCCGTGCCGACGAGCGAGCCGGCGCCGGGACGGTTCTCGACCACCACGCTCTGCTTGAGGCGCTCGCCGAGCTTCTGCGCGACGTGCCGTCCCAGGATGTCGGTGCCGCCGCCGGGGCCGATCGGCACGATCAGGCGCACGGGGCGCGTCGGAAAATCCTGCGCGGCCGCCGCGCCGGCCAGGACGAGGCCGAATGCGATGCAGGCAAGACGGCCGCTCATGGGGCCGCATGCTAACCTCGGGCATGCCGGTTGTGAAAGCGGCGGGTCGCTCGCTCAGCTACGAATGGATCGAAAGCGACGCCCGGGCAAAGCCGACGCTGATCTTCCTCCACGAAGGCTTGGGCTCGATCCGGCAGTGGCGCGACTTTCCGCTGAAGGCTGCCGCCGCCACGGGCTGCCGGACGCTCGTCTACGACCGTTATGGCTACGGCCAGTCCGACGTGCTCGCCGAGGCGCGTCGCGACGTGCGCTTCATGCACGACGAGGCGCTCGTCGCGCTGCCCGAGCTTCGCTCTCGCCTCGCCATCGAGGACGCCATCCTGGTGGGGCATTCCGACGGCGCCTCGATCGCCCTCATCCACGCCGGCGCGGGGCACGAGGCGCGCGGGGTCGTCGCGATGGCGCCGCACGTCTTCATCGAGCCGGTCTGCCTCGATTCCATCAAGAAGGCTGCGGAGACTTTCGAAGCCACCGACCTGCCGGCGCGGCTCGGCAGATACCACCGCGATGCGCGCAAGACGTTCTACGGCTGGGCCGACGTCTGGCTCGATCCGCACTTCGAGCGCTGGGACATCCGCGACGACTATCTGCCGGGCGTGCGCTGCCCGGTGCTCGCGATCCAGGGCTGCGAAGACGAGTACGGCACCATGGCGCAGCTCGACGACATCGCGAGCCGCGTCGCGGGGCCTTGCGAGCTGCTAAAGCTCGAGCGCTGCGGTCACGCGCCGTTCCGCGATCAGCCCGAGCAGACCCTCGCGGCGGTCACGCGCTTCATCGACAGCTACTCGGCGTAACGGACGCCGCGCCGCTCCAGCATGCGCAGGAGCGCCGGCCAGTCCTTGTGGTGCGCGGGGCGGTCGGGGCGGTTGAACTGCTGCGTCGAGGTGCGCGCCGCGGCCTCCGACATGATCTGCACGTTGTGCATGCCCGCCGAGCAGGCGTCGATCTGGATCTGGCAGGCGCAGTCGAGGTAGTACATGACCTCGAAAGCTTCGCGCACCGTGCCTCCGAGAGCGAGCAGGCCGTGGTTGCGCAGGATCATCGCCTTGGCGGTCTTGCCCAGGTCGGCGGCCATGCGCGCCTGCTCCTCCATGTACAGCGCGATGCCCTCGTAGTCGTGATAGGCGACGTCGGCCTGGATCATCATCGCGTGCTGGCTGATGGGAAGCAGCCCGCACTTCATCGCCGAGACCGCGACGCCCGCGCGCGTGTGGGTGTGGATCACGCAGTTGATCTCTGGCCGCGCCTTGTGCACGCAGCTGTGGATGACGAAGCCGGCCTCGTTCACCCCCATGCCGAGGGGATCGTCGAGGATCTTGCCGTCCCAGTCGATCTTGACCAGGCTCGACGCGGTGATCTCGTCGAACATCATGCCGTACGGGTTGATGAGGAAGTCCTCGGTGCCGGGAACCCGTGCCGAGAAGTGCGTGTAGATGAGGTCGGTCCACTTGTAGACGTGGGCGAGCTGGTAGGCGGCGGCGAGGTCGACGCGCGTCTGCCATTCCTCCTTGCTGACGCGCTCGCGGACGGAGGACTTGATAGTCTTCGGGATTGCGCTCATAAGGGCTGGTAAAGAGAATCCGTGGAAGCGGGATCATACCGCTCAAGCACCAGGCTGGGTAATGCTATCGACCGCCGATAACGACCTCCTAACCCGCACCGGGCCCGGCACGCCGATGGGCGAGTACCTGCGCCGCTACTGGCTGCCGGTCGCGCTCTCGCGCGAGCTGCCCGAGCCTGACGGCGTGCCGCTGCGGGTCGAGATCCTCGGCGAGCGGCTCCTCGCGTTCCGCGACACGCAGGGCCGAGTGGGCCTGGTCGAGCCGGCGTGCGCGCACCGCGGCGCCGACCTCTTCTACGGGAGGAACGAGGAGGGCGGCATCCGCTGCATCTACCACGGCTGGAAGTACGACGTGGAAGGCCGCTGCATCGAGATGCCGAACGTGCCGGCGGGCGCGGCGTACCACGGCAAGATTTCCATCAAGGCGTACCCGACCCGCGAGGCGGGCGAGCTGGTCTGGGCCTACCTCGGCCCGCGCGAGCGCACGCCGCAGGCCCTGCCGCACCTCGACGTCGTCCTGCTGCCGCCGGCGCACCGCTACGTGACCAAGCGGCTGCAGCAGTGCAACTGGGCCCAGTCCGTGGAAGGCGCGCTCGACACCGCGCATTTCTCTTTTCTCCACATGCCCGCGCCTTCGGTGTCGAACTACGCGAACCCCGCCACCGCCGCCGACGAGAGCCGGCTGCGCTGGCTGCGCGACGATCCCATGCCCCGCTTCACCATCCTCGAGCACGAGGTCGGGTTCGCGGTGGGCGGTGCGCGCCGAGCCGACGGCGATCAATCCTACTGGCGGGCCACTCAGTTCATGCTGCCCACGCACGCCGTCGCTCCCTCGGCGATGCCGGGAGAGTTCTTGCAGGGCTACACCTGGGTGCCGATCCACGACGAAGCCTGCTGGATCTACACCTACGCCTGGCATCCGGACCGGCCGCTCTCCGAGGAGGAGCGCGCGCGCTTCGAGAAAGGCGGCTACGGCCAGTTCGCCGAGCTCGGGCCGGGCTACGTGGCGCTGCGCAACCGCTCCAACGAGTACCTCATCGACCGCGTGGAGCAGAAGCACCGCTCGTTCACCGGCGTGCGCGGCATCGCCGAGCAGGATGCGCTGGCGCAGGACAGCCAGGGCCTGATCGCGGACCGCACGCGCGAGCACCTCACGCCCACCGATGTCGCGGTGGTGCGCTTCCGGCGCATGATGCTCGAGGCGGCACGCGCGCTGGGCCAGGGCCGCGAGCCGGACGCGCCGCAGCGCCCCGCGGGGTATCGCGTCCGCGGCGGCGGCGCTCTCACGCCGGCGCGGCTCTCTTTCGAGGAAGTGATGCGCCAGCGCTTCGGCAGTGCAACCGGAAAGGTGGAAGGATGAAGCGACTGTGGGCCGTTCTTCTGGCGCTCGCGAGCGCCGTGGCATGCGCGCAGGACTACCCGGCGCGGCCGGTCACGGTGATCGTGCCGTTCTCGACCGGAAGCGCGAGCGACGTGATCGCGCGCATCGTGCTCGAGCGCATGAACGCGACGGCCGCGCCGCGCTTTATCGTCGACAACCGCCCAGCCGCGGGCGGCGCGGTCGGCACCGCGGCCGCGGCCAAGGCGCCGCCCGACGGCTACACCCTCCTCATGGGCGCTTCCGGGCCGCTCGTCGTGGCCAAGGTGCTGCAGCCGGCCCTGGCCTACGAGGCCGAGCGCGACTTCGAGCCGATTTCCATGTATGGCCGGCTGCCGAACGTCATCGTGGTCAGCTCGAAGCTCCCGATCTGGTCGCTCGACGAGCTGGTCGAACACCTGAAGCGCAAGCCCGGCGTGGGTTACGGCTCGGTTGGCAACGGCAGCTCACAGCACCTTGCCGGCGCGCTCTTCGAGCAGCTCGCCGGGGTGAAGATGACGCACGTGCCCTACCGCGTCACTTCGCAGCTCCAGAGCGACCTCGTCGCGGGAGAGGTGCCGGTGAGCTTCCAGCTCCTGCCCAACGTGATCTCCGCGCTGAAGGGAGGCCAAGTGCGCGCGCTCGCGGTGGCGAACGCCTCGCGCCTCGCGGCGCTTCCCGACGTGCCGACCGCCGCCGAGCTCGGCGTCAAGGGCTTCGAATCTTCCGCCTGGTTCGGCTTCGT
>DATMJC010000106.1:0-7518 GCA_035554435.1 Burkholderiales bacterium
TAGCCGAACTGGTGCACCGAGGCGAGCCGCCAGCCGCGCTCGCCGCCCAGGCCTAACTTGGTACGCAGACGGCTCACGTGGGTATCTACGGTCCGCGTCTGGGCCTTCGCCTGGAGGCCCCACACCGCCTCCAGAAGGTGCTTACGGGACACGACTTTCTCCGCGTGCAGGAAGAAAAACTCGGCGAGCGCATATTCCTTGTCGGTCAGCTCGACGCGGCGTCCGTCGCGCTCGACGGTGCGCCCGCCGCGATTCAGCCTGAACGGCGCCAGTTCGAGGACCTCGGGAGTGGCCTGGACGCCGCGCACGCGACGTGCCACGGCCTCGATGCGCGCGAGCAGCTCGCCCTGGCGTACCGGCTTGGTGATGTAGTCGTCGGCTCCGGCCTGCAGCCCGCGCGCGATGTCATCGTCGCGGTCGCGCGCGGTGGCGAAGATGACGAGCGCCGCGGGCACGCTGGTGCGGATTTCCTTCAGCACCTGCAGGCCGTCGGTATCGGGCAGGTGCCAGTCCAGGATGTACAGGTCGAACGACTCGCGCGCGAGGGAGCGCTGCAGCGCGTGCCCGCGGTCGAAGTAGTGGCAGATGTGGCCGGCCTCTTCCAGCCACTTGCGGATGAGCGTTGCCTGGTCGGCGTCGTCCTCGAGATACGCGATTCGCATGCGTCGCCGTTACGCCGCGGCGCGCTCGGCGCCTCGTGCGGCGAAGCGCTCGAGGAGCTCCTGCCGCTTCCTGCGCACCGCTTCGACGTTGCGCTTCTTGATGTGGCCGAAGCCGCGAATCTCTTCGGGGAGCGACGCGAGCTCGACCGCGCCGGCGTGGTTCTGCGGGCTCAGGCCGGCGAGGAGCTGCTCGAGCGTCTGCTCGTACTCGCGGATCAGCTCGCGCTCCATGCGCCTCTCTTCGGTACGGCCGAAGGGATCGAACGCCGTTCCTCTGAGGAACTTCAGCCGTGAAAGAACCTTGAAAACCCCTTTCATCCAGCCGCCGAAGCGCATCTTGCGCGGCTCGCCGGTGAGCGGGTCGGTCTTCGCGAAAAGCGGCGGCGCGAGGTAGTAGTACGTCCTGTAGTCGCCCTCGAACATGTCGGCGATCTTCTTCTCGAACTCGCCGTTGGCGTGCAGGCGCGCGACCTCGTATTCGTCCTTGTAAGCGAGCAGCTTGTGGTAGTAGCGCGCAACCGCTTCGGCGAGCTTCGAGGAGCCCGCCTTTTCCTGCTCGACCCTGCGGACGCGCTCGACGAGGCTTTTGTACTTGTCCGCGTAGGCGGCGTTCTGGTAGTCGGCCAGGAACTTCGCGCGCCGCTCGATCAGCTCGTCGAGGTTGCGCGAGAAGTGCTGGTCGATCGGGATCACGTCGGCGGGCGTGGCGATACGCCGGACCTTCTCCTGGTCGGCCGCGGCACGCCGGCCCCACAGAAAGCTCTTGCTGTTGAATTCCACCGCCACTGCGTTCAGCTCGATCGCACGCTCGAGCGATCGGCCTGCGAGCGGAACCCAGCCCTTCTGATAGGCGTAGCCGAGCATGAACATGTTGGTCGCGATGGCGTCGCCCATCAGCGCCGTCGCGAGCTCCGTCGCCCCCACGAAATCGCTTGCTTGTGTCGTTTCACGGATGTCGCGCTGGAGATCCGAGCCGGGGAGCTGCCAGTTCGGGTTCCTCACGAACTCCGCGGTAGGGGTTACGTTGGCGTTGACCACGGCGCGGGTGCGCGCGGGCCCCATCTTGGCGATGGCTTCGGTGCTCGCCGTCACCACGAGGTCGCAACCGAGCACGAGGTGCGCGCCGCCGGTGTCGAGGCGCGTGGCGTGGATGTCCTGTGGGCTTGCCCCGATCTGCACGTGCGACATCACGGCGCCGTATTTCTGCGCGAGACCGGACATGTCGAGGACGCTCACCCCCCTGCCTTCGAGGTGCGCCGCCACGCCGATGATCTGGCCGACGGTGATGACGCCCGTGCCGCCGATCCCGGTGACGAGAATTCCATACGCATTTTCGAGGGAGGGAAGCGCCGGTTCCGGAATGGGTGGAAATTCCTCGTTCCCTCTCGAGGCTGACTTGCCCTTCTTCAGCCGCCCGCCCTCGACCGTGACGAAGCTCGGGCAGAAGCCGTTGAGGCACGAGTAGTCCTTGTTGCACGAGGACTGGTTGATGGCTCGCTTGCGTCCGTACTCGGTCTCGAGCGGCTCGACCGAAAGGCAGTTCGACTTCACGCTGCAGTCGCCGCAGCCCTCGCACACCATCTCGTTGATCACCGCGCGCTTGGCGGGATCGGGATACTCGTTGCGTTTGCGGCGCCGGCGCTTCTCGGACGCGCAGGTCTGGTCGTAAATCAGCGCCGACACGCCTTGGATTTCACGCAATTCCCTTTGAACGGCATCGAGCTCGTCGCGGTGACGGATCGTCACGCCCGGCGCCCAACTGGTGCCGCGCGGGTACTTCTCGGGCTCGTCGGTGACCACCACGATCGGCTTCACGCCCTCGGCGGCGATCTGCCGCGAGATCATCGCAGGGTCGAGCGGGCCGTCGTGGCGCTGGCCGCCGGTCATCGCGACCGCGTCGTTGTACAGGATCTTGTAGGTCATGGTGACCTTGGCCGCGACCGCGGCGCGGATCGCAAGCAGGCCAGAGTGGTAGTAGGTGCCGTCGCCGAGGTTGGCGAAGATGTGCTTCTCGTCGGTAAACGGGGCCTGGCCGATCCAGGGCGCGCCCTCGGCGCCCATGTGGGTGAAGGTCGCGGTGCTGCGGTCCATCCACACCGCCATGAAGTGGCAGCCGATGCCCGCGGTCGCGCGGCTACCTTCGGGCACGCGGGTTGAAGTGTTGTGCGGGCAGCCCGAGCAGAAGTAGGGCTGACGCACCGCGGTCACTCTCGGTTTACTCAATAATTTTTCTTTGAGATCCAAGAACGCGATCCGCTCCTTGAACTGGGAGCCGAGCGAGCCCGTCATTCCGAGCTTGTCGAGGCGCTCGGCAATGGCCCGCGCGACCATGGCCGGGGAATGCTCGTAGTGCGCCGGCAGCAGCCATGTGCCGGCAGGCTTGCCGCCGCTGCGGCTCCATTCGCCGCTGTCGTCGAACTTGCCCACGACGCGCGGCACGCGCACGCCTTCCTTCCAGTTGTAGAGCTCCTCCTTGATCTGGTACTCGATCAACTGGCGCTTTTCTTCCACCACCAGCACTTCGTCGAGCCCCTCGGCGAAGCGGCGCGCGCCCTGCGGCTCGAGCGGCCAGGTCATCGCCACCTTGTAGACGCGCAGGCCGATGTCTCTGGCGACTTGCGCGTCGATGCCCAGGTCGGCGAGCGCCTGCATCACGTCGCCGTAGGACTTGCCCGCCGTGATGATCCCCAGTCTTGCCTTGGGACTGTCAAAAACAATGCGGTCGAGCGCGTTGGCGCGCACGTAGGCGAGCGCGGCGTAGACCTTCCAGTCGAGGATGCGCGCTTCCTGCTCGAGGATGCCGTCGGGCCAGCGGATGTTCAGTCCGTCCGCCGGCGCGACAAAGTCGGTCGGGATCTTGATGCTGACTCTATCTGGGTCAACCAGGACCGAGGCGCCGGATTCGACTACGTCAGTCACGCACTTGAAGGCCACCCAGCAGCCGGAATAGCGGCTCATCGCGTAGCCGTGCAGGCCGAGGTCGAGATAGTCCTGCACGCTCGCCGGGTTCAGGTGCGGGATGAGGCAGGCCTTGAAGATGTGCTCCGACTGGTGCGGCAGCGTCGAAGACTTGGCGGCGTGGTCGTCGCCCGCGAGCACCAGGACGCCGCCGTGCTTCGAGGTGCCCGCGGCGTTGGCGTGCTTGAACACGTCGCCGCAACGGTCGACCCCGGGTCCCTTGCCGTACCACATGCCGAAGACGCCGTCGTATTTCGCCTTCGGAAACATCGTGACCTGCTGCGTGCCCCAGATCGCCGCCGCCGCGAGGTCTTCGTTGACGCCAGGCTGGAACTTGACGTGGTGGCTCTCCAGGTGCTTCTGCGCGCGCCAAAGCGCCTGGTCCAGGCCGCCGAGCGGCGAGCCGCGATACCCGGAGACGAAGCCCGCGGTGTTGAGGCCCGCCCTCTGGTCGCGCGTGCGCTGCAGCATCAGCAGCCGGATGAGCGCCTGGGTTCCGGTGAGAAATACGCGGCCCCGCTCGACGGTGTACTTGTCGTCGAGACTGAACTGCGCGAGATTGGTGGGAGCATTCATGCGGCAGGGTCCACGTCGGCATCCATTATGGCGCTGAACCGGAGCGAGCCTTGATGCGCGGCTTGACGACAACTCGGTCCCAGAATGGTTCGTGACCGAAGGAGCTCGCTAGAAAATCGATGAAGGCGCGCGTCTTGGCCGGTAGGTGACGCCGGTGAGGATAGACCGCGTAAATTGCCACGTCGCTGTCGAAGCTATAGCCCGGAAGTAGCGACACGAGGGAGCCGCTCGACAGATGGCGGCGCACGTCCCACGTGGACTTGAGCGCGATGCCGAGGCCCGCGAGGGCCCACTCGCGCAGGACTTCCCAGTTGTCGCAGACATAACGGCCGCTCACCCGGACCGACCCGGGCTTCCCGGCCGGATCCTTGTATTCCCAGGTGCCAGCGAAGTCGGAGGCGAGCAGGCAGTTGTGCTGCGCGAGCTCCGCGGGAGAACCCGGCGTTCCGTGGTGGCGCAGGTACTCCGGGCTCGCGCACACCACGCGCCGGTTGGGGGCGAGCTTGCGCGCGGCGAGCGAGGAGTCGGCCAGCGCCGCGATCCGGATGGCGAGGTCGAAGCCATCCTCGACGAGATTGACGCTGCGATCGGAGAGGCTGAGGGCGAGCTGCACCGCCGGATAGAGCGCGGCGAACTGGGGCACGAGCGGGGCGACGTACTGATTGCCGAACGCGGCGGGGAGCGCAACGCGAAGCGTGCCTTGGGGAGCCTGGCGTCCCGCGGAGACCGAGGCGTTGGCCTGCTCGATCTCAGTGAGGACGCGCGAGCAGCTCTCGTAGTAGCTCGCGCCTTCGTCGGTGAGATGGAGGCTGCGCGTGGTTCGGTTCACGAGCCGCACGCCCAGGCGCGCTTCCAGGGCTGCGAGCCTGCGGCTCACCATGGCCGGAGACAGGCTCAGTTCTCGCGCCGCGGCGGATAGGCTTCCCGTCGCTACGACCCGCGCGAACACCGCCATTTCACTGAACGAATCGGCCACTTTTGCATTCTATGCAAAAGTGTTTTGAGGAGAATTCCCGGTCTTGCTATTCAGGTTAAAGGCTGGTACTGTTGCATCGCAGCACCGGTCGCCTCCTCCTCCTCCTCTGGCACCGGAGCTCTAAGGGCGGCCCCGTCGGGGTCGCCCTTATTTTTTCCTACGGTGGGGTGATCTTTTCGAGGCGGTAGCCGTAGTTGTAGATAGGTACCACGCGGTACCCCGACTCCGGGCGCAGGTCGAGCTTCTTGCGGACCTGGCTGACGTGCGTGTCCACGGTGCGCGTCGCAAGATCGCCGCTTCTGCCCCAGACCGTTTCCTGGAGATGGCCACGCGACATCAGGCGTCCCATGTTGCGGAACAGCGTCACCGTCAGCTCGAACTCCTTGGGCGTGAGATCGATCTTGCCGCCGTCCTTGCGGACTTCGTTGCGCTGGGTATCGATCTCGAAGGGCGGGAAAGACAGCAGCTTCTTCTCTTCGCTCGGGTACGCGCGGCGCAGCAAGGCGTGCACGCGCGCGAGGAGCTCCTGGCGCCGCACCGGCTTCACCATGTAATCGTCGGCCCCATGCTCCAGGGCAAAGACGATATCCTGCTCCGAGTCGCGAACGGTGACGAAAAGGACCGGCACGCTCTTGGACACGTTGGCGCGCACCCACATAAGCACCTCGGCACCCGTTACGTCCGGGACCTGCCAGTCGAGCATGAACAGATCGAAGCTCTCGCGGCCGGCCATCTTCATGGCTTCGCGGCCGCTCACGTAGGCGTGGACGTCGTGGCCGTCGTCGGTGATCCAGCGACGCAGGAGCGCCAGCTGGTCGGGATCGTCTTCTAAAATCGCGATGCGCATTGTTCTCTCCCAGCCGGCAATGATACTGCTATACGGAAAACCGATAAGGAAATCATGCGCATTGCCCTGATCGGAGGGGGGACTATCGCGCGCTTGGTGCTCGAGCATGTGCGCCGCGCCGAGCTGGGACGCTTTGAAATCGTGGCGTTATTGGGCCGCCCCGGGGGCGCCGCGCGCGCACGCGAGCTGGCGCGCGAGTTTTCCGTGAAATATGTCGAGGATGTCGGCGCCCTGGCGTCGGAAAAGCCGCAGGCCGTAATCGAGGCGGCGTCGCACGCCGCTGTGAAGGAGCACCTCGTGGCTTTGCTCGACGCCGGCATCGCCGTGGTTGTGCTCTCGGCCGGTGCGCTGATCGACGATTCGCTGCGCGAGGCGGCGGAAGGCGCGGCGCGGCGCAGCGGCGCGCTTCTTTTCGTCCCCTCGGGCGGCATCGGCGGGCTCGATGCGCTCAAGACCGCCTGTCTCGCCGGCGTCGACCAAGCCTCGATCGAGGTGGCCAAGCCTCCAGCGGCGTGGAAGGGGATCGCCTACGTCGAAAGCGGCGGTTTCGCGCTGGACGATCTCAGAAGCCCGCTCACGCTGTTCGAAGGCACGGCGCGCGAGGGCGTGCCGCACTTTCCGCAGAACGTGAACATCGCGGCGATCCTAGCGCTGGGCGGCATTGGCCCGGACCGCACGCGGCTCAAGGTTGTCGCAGACCCCGCGCTTACCCTGAATACCCACACGATCCGGGTATCGGGACGCTCCGGGCGCTTCACCCTGCGCCTCGAAAACGTTCCCGCGCCAGAAAACCCCAAGACCTCCTGGCTCGCCTGCTATAGCGCGCTCGCCGCGCTGCAGGCGCTCGGCTCTCCGGTTCGATATGGGACGTAGCAACCGCGGGACATAGGAAATTCCGCCGCATTTCTTGACCAAGCGTCGGATAATTCGCATAATTTCGGGTTCCGCCGGAGGGGTGCCCGAGCGGCTAAAGGGGGCAGACTGTAAATCTGTTGGCCTTGCGCCTACGTTGGTTCGAATCCAACCCCCTCCACCAAGCTTTCCGGGCGCCGCACGGTGGATCGCGCGAAGGGCGGTAGGTACGCGGTGAAGTGAACTGCAGAGGATCGATTAGAAGGCGGGTGTAGCTCAATGGTAGAGCAGAAGCCTTCCAAGCTTATGACGAGGGTTCGATTCCCTTCACCCGCTCCACCGCAGGATGGACTTCCTGGCATTCGGATGGACTTTTCAGTATTCGCCCATGTAGCTCAGTGGTAGAGCACTCCCTTGGTAAGGGAGAGGTCACGCGTTCAATCCGCGTCATGGGCACCAGAGGCAAATTGCAACCTGAGACGGAAAACTAAGTCGGGAACCTCGAGATGGCCAAGAGCAAATTTGAGCGCACCAAGCCGCACGTGAACGTGGGCACGATTGGGCACGTGGATCACGGCAAGACGACGCTGACGGCGGCGATGACGCACATTTTGGCGAAGAAGTACGGTGGGGAGGCGAAGAACTAC
>DATMJC010000107.1:0-12111 GCA_035554435.1 Burkholderiales bacterium
GCGCGGTCGATCCAGCGCTTCCAGCGCAGGTAGGCCGCAGCCGGTGCAGGCGAGGAAAGCGCGAGCGCGACTATCGAGTACCAGCCGGCCTCGATGCAGAAGATCAAGACCGGCAGGACGAGCATCGCCCACAGCGGCATCTCCTTCGGCAGCAGCGACACGAACACGCTCGCGTACACCACGGCGGTCTTCGGGTTGCTCACTTGCGTCGCAAGGCCGAGCCAGAACGAGCGCTGAGAGCTCGTAGCTGCCTTCTCGAGCTCGATCGGCTTGGCGGCGTGCCGCCAGAGCATCCAGGCGAGATAGACCAGGTAGACGCCGCCCAGCACCTTGAGGATGCCGTAGAGCACCGGAACCGTCGCGAGCACGACCTGCACGCCCGCCAGCGCAAGCACCGCGAACAGCACTCCTCCGACACCCATGGCGAGCGCCATCGCGAGGCCGTCGGCCCGCGAGCGCGCGACGGACGTGCGCGCCACCAGGACGAAGCTCGGTCCCGGGCTCATTGCTCCGAGCGTGATCGCGCCCGCGATGCTGAGGACGGCGAGCACTCCTTCCATCATCTTCGCATCGCGAACGTGTCGTCCGAAGGGCCGCGCGCGCGGCGCACCAGCAGGATGGCGAACAGATTCAGCGTTGTCGGGACTGCGAGGAAGAAGAGCGGCACCCAATCCGAATCGCCGCTCGCGACGAGGTAGGCGACCAGCGCGGCAACGAGCGCGAGGCCGAGCGCGTTTACGCTGAGGCCCGCCCAAAACGAAAAGCGGTCGCGGAACGAGAGCGCCATGGCGCTGGCGGCCGCCACCAGGACGCAGTATCCCGCCATGACATAGAAGCCCGCGTCGAGGCGCCGATTCGAAAATAGGAAGAAGAGCGGGAGGAGGACGAGAAACACGTCGCCGACCAAGGCCAACGCCCGCGCCGCGCGGGTGCCGATTCCGAGCCGCGGCGCGGCGTCGGACACGCTCACCTTCGGCGCGGCGTAGGGATTGTCCGCCGGAGCCGCCATGCGTTCAGCCCTGCGCGAGCAACGTCCGGTAGTCGGCGATCGCAGCCTCGACTACTTTTGCCGCGTGCCGCACTCCGTAGGCGAGCTGCACCGCGATCTGGGGCTTCTCGCCCGGGACGAGCTTGTAGGTCTCGAAGTAGTGCTGCAGCCGCTCGACCATGATCGGCGGCAGGTTGGCGAGATCGGTCGCCGCGCTCCAGACGAGGTCGCCTTCGAGCACCGCGATGATCTTGTCGTCGGCCTCGCCGCGGTCGAGGATCTGCAGGCCGCCCACTACGCGCGCCGGGACGATGATCTCCGCGCGCGTGATCGGCCGCTCGGAGAGCACGCAGATGTCGAGCGGGTCGCCGTCGCCGCGCTGCGCCCCCGGGCAGAGCGTCGCCACCCCGGCGCCGCAGTAGGTTTGGGGGACGAAGCCGTAGAGCGAGGGCGGCTGCGAGGAGGTGCGCTGCGGCCGGTCAACCTTCACATAGCCGCTCGTCTTGTCGACCTCGTACTTGATGAGGTCGAACGGCGTGATCTCGATATAGGCGTTCACCGAGAGCGGCAGCTGGCGGCCGGCCTCGAGGCCGTGCCAAGGGTGCGGGCGCCATTCGTGGAAGTCGGGGCGCGTGCTCGCGGATGCCATGCCGCATCCTACCTGCGTTCGCGCTGCGCTCCGCGGCGCTCGTAGTGGTCCGGGTCCTCGGCTCGCCACGGCCGCGGCTCGGTGCGGCGTGAGCGCCACAGCAACCCGAGCCCCAGCATACCCGCCACCGCGGCGAGGGCGAGCAGCACGGTCGTAATGCTCTCTTCTCGCGTGGCGAAGCCTGCCACCGCAAAGAGCAGGGCTGCGGCGAATGCGGCGACACCCGTTTCCCGCACATGGCAGCGCGGCGTCTGACGCCAACCGCGCGCCACTTCCCAGGCGAGAACGCCGGCTGGAAGAACCAGCAACCAAGGCGTGGGAAGCGGCTCGCCGGCGAGCGCGCCGATCAGCAGGGCCGAGACGAGCGCGGCGACCAGGAGCGAGATCGGGCGTCGCAATTCGTCCCGCCACGCGCGCCGCAGGTCGCGGCCGAGGAGCAGCAAGGCCGCGACCGCGAGAAAAACCTCCACCGCGGATTGCGGAGTCATTTTGCGGCTCGTCGATCAGCCGCCGCTTGCACGCGCCGCTACGCCTTCGACGAACCTGAGGGTCACGTCATCGCCGACGGCGATCCGGCCGCTGACCCAGTTCAAGAGCTCGTCGATGCCGCGCTCCGGCAAACGCGTTCCCGCGGCGGGCGCCGCGCCGGACGAGATCGTATCGGCGAGTCCACGCGCGGCGACCAGGGCGACGAGCTGGCGTACCGCGTCGGCGCCGCAGGTCGCGACGGGCTGTCCGTTGACCTGTATTTCGACGGCAATCATGGTTTCACCCACCCATCTGCATCCAAACAAGGTTCTCTACGGGCATCCCATCGCCCGGGCATAGCAGAGTTCGGAAAGATAACAGCATTCAGCCGCTGGACTATTACTCGATCCGCACGCTTCGCCTTGCAAAGTAGGCGATCGCGCTTGCCGTCAATAGCGCGAGATACGGATAGATGAGCAGCAAGTCCACACGGATGCTGCATTCACCGGTGCAGTTGCGCGGAATGTAAATGCTCTCGTAAGCCACGTATCCGACCCACGCAATCGCCAGGGACGGGACGTAAAACCACTGCGACACGCGCCTATCTTTCGGCAGGGTGAACGAAAGCACCACGGCGCACGCCTGGACAAGGACGATCAACAGGATCGCCGGGACCATCAGAGCGAGAGCTCCATGAAGATGGCGCTCCTGCGGTACGCCTCCAGTGCCGCCGGGTCCTGATAGGCGTCCATGCTGTTGTCGGCGTATGCCTCGACCTCGACGAAGCCGACCGAGCGATAGAGAGTATGCGCGGGAGCGAGCGCGCGCAGGCTCTCGAGTCGAACCTTCGCGTAGCCGAGCTCCTTCGCGTCGCGCAGCAACCGCTGAACCAGGGCGCGGCCGGCGCCGATGCCGCGCACGTGCGGCTGGATGTACATCCTTTGGATCTCTCCAACGCCTTGCGCCAGCCGCTTGAGGCAGCCGACGCCGATGTCGCGCCCGTCGTGGCGAACGAGGTAGAAGCGACCGGTGGGCGGATAGAACTTCGCGCGGTCCTCGATATCCGAGCGCGCCATCGCTTCGATGTCGAAAGTCAGGCCGTAGCTCGAGCGCGCGATGTCGCCGACCCATCGCAGGTATTCCACGAGCAGCGCACGAGCCGACTCGCGCTGCTCGGAGGTCTCAACCGGCGCCAGGCTCAGCGACACAATCCGCTTCTATTTCCACCAACCAGCCCGGGTCGATCAAGCGGCTGACCTGCACGAACGTGCACGCGGGCTTCACGCCGGAAAAGACCTCGCCATGCGCGCGCGCCGCTTCTTCCCAGCGCGAGATGTCCGTGAGCATGACGCGCGTACGGACGACATCTTTCAAGCCGAGTCCGGCTTCGGCTATGGCCCGGGCAATGATTTCGAGACAGCGCCGCGTCTGCCCGTAGAGGTCGCCCGGCGCCGCCACGCTGCCATCGGCGGCGATCGGCGCGGTGCCCGACACGGCGACGATGGGACCCACCCGCACCACTCGGGAAAAGCCGATGCGCGGTTCGAAAGGCGATCCGGAAGAGACGAGCTTTCGCATCAGTTGCGGCCTTTCCCAAGCGGCTCCATTCCGCCGCTGCGGATCGCCCCGGACGCGCGCTCGGAGGCGAGGAATGCGATCAGCCGCTTTGCCGCCTCGAGCTCCTTCGATCCCGCCACGACCGCGGCGGCGAAGATCTGGTTAAGCTGGATCTCGTCGGCGATCACGCCTGCCAGCTCGACCCCCGGCGCGTGCACGATTTCGCTGACCGGCAAGAGCCCGATGTCCGCTTCACCCGAGGCGACCATCGCCGTTGCGTCGGTGCCGCGCGGCGTGAGCTTGAAGCGGACCTTGTCGGCGATGCCTAGCCGCGGAAACACCTCGTCCCTGAGAAAGATGCCGCTCGTGCTGCTCGGGACGGCGACGAGCTTGGCCTTCAGCATCACTTGCTTGAAGGCCTCGACCGTGCGCACCTCGGGCTTGGCAGCACCCGCGCGCACCGCCACGCCGATCGGGGTCCGCGCCAGGCCCACGTCCGTTCCGGCGGCGATCCGGTGTGCTGCGATCAGGTCCGTGAGGCCTTCCCTGGAAAGGATGACTACATCGGTAGGCACGCCGCGCGCGAGCTGCGCAGCGATGGTCTGCGGTCCCGTTCCCTGCGACGAACCCGAGCCGGTTGTCACCTTGATGCCCGTGGTGCGCTCGAACTCCGGCAACAGCTTCTCGTACGGGCCGGAGAACCCGCCCGATATCAGCACCTTCACCTGCGCCGACGCAGCAAGCGGTGACATCAGCAGCGCGGCGCTAAAAACTGCGATCGCATTACGTGGGCTCCATTTGCTCGACGACAAGACATACATTCCTGCTCCCCTCGGCCTGACTCACCTTTCTACTGCCTGACGTACCGGGTGACGTTCTTCAGCGCGACTTCCGCGCCGTAAATGTTACCGCGCGCGTCGACCGCGACACCTTCCGGTACTTGCTCCTTATCGGGTTCCGGACCGCTGCCGGGGATGAGAGTCTTCACTACGCCGTCCTTCGCGCTGCCGATGCGGATCCCCCGGCGGACGCCGGGATTCAGCTTCGCGGACGACTGATGATCTGCGACATAGAGCGTGTCGTTCGCGTCGATATAGATCGCGGTTGGTCGGCCGAACTGTCTCCACTCCGCGAGAAACCTGCCCTCCGGGTCGAAGATCTGGATGCGGTTGTTGCCGCGGTCGCCCACGAAGACGCGGCCGCTGGAGTCGATCGCGATGGCGTGCAACTCGCCGAACTCCCCTGGCCCCGATCCTTTATGCCCCCAGGTCTTGATGAGCTTCCCGTCTTTCGAGAACTTCACGATGCGCGCGTTGGAGTTTCCCCCATGCCCGTCGGCGACGTAGATGTCCCCGTTGGGCGCCGTGACGACGGCGGAGGGCCGGTTGAAGGTGTCGTTTGTCTCGCCGGCGACGCCCGCCCGGCCGAGCGTCATGAGCACCTTTCCGTCCGGACTGAACTTGGTGACGGTATGACCTTTGCCGTCTTTCCCGTCCGCGTCCGCGACGAAGACGTTGCCATCGCGATCGACATGAATCGCGTGTGGAAAAACGAAAAGGCCGGCGCCAAAGCTCTGCGCGAGCCGACCCGAAGGATCGAACTTCAGGACCGGGGCGAGACTCGAGCCCGCGCAACTATTGTCGCCGCAGCGTTCGAACACCCACACGTTGCCGCTGCGATCGACATCGACGGCGCTGGTCGATCCCCAGGTCCTGTTCAGTCTTGCCCAGCCATGTTCCGCCGAATACGACGTGCGCTCGTCGGGCGCGCTCGCCGGACCCATCGACCCCACGCATGCGGACACGAGCACGGCGAGCGCCGCGCACGCGATCGCGGCCCTTCCGGGATCACTCGACGATCGCAGCCCACGCAGTGCCTGCAGCACGTTTGCCCCCTCTAGGAGTTTCGCCATTCTGCCCGTTCCAGGACGGTGCGATAGCCATCGTGATCTTCATAAGTGCGACCGCGGGCCTCCCAGTAGGGGTTGAACGACGCGACTCGTTTGAACCCCGCCGCCAGCATCGTGCCGCACAGTGCCAGCCATTCGCTCTCTTGCGGAATGTATAGGACGACGAGATCTTCCGCGGTGGGCGTGGGTGCAACGGGATGCGCTGGGCAGTGCGTAAACTCGAAGTGATAGGGCGAGGCGGGATGTCCGAGCATGACGCCATCGAAGCCATCGTGTCCCCTGAAGCTCCCGAGGACGGTCAGGCCAAGTCCGCTGCTGTACATCTCCGTTGATCGCGCGAGATCGCTGACGGGCCGGGCGATTCGCAGATGCGGCGTCATTGCTATTCGGAAGCCGCGGTTGGATCGCTGTGTCCGTTTCGCGCCTTGCGCCGCACCTCGCCGGGTCCGGCGCCACGCAGGCGACTGAACGCGCGGCGAAACGCGCTCTCGGTCTGGTAGCCGATCCGCTCGGCGATCTGCGCCACCGACGAACGGCGCTGCCGCAGCATCTCGTCGGCCAGGTGCATACGCCAGCCGGCGAGGTACTGCATCGGTGTCCGCCCGAGCAGCGCCGCGAAGCGCTCGGCAAAAATTGTTCTCGACATGCCCGCCTCGCGCGCCAGCATGTCGACGCGCCAGCGTGCCGCCGGCGAGCGGTGCAAGGCGGCAAGAGCGCGTGCAATACGCTCGTCCTTCAATGCCGCAAGGAAACCCCGGACCTCGGGCGCGTGCTGCATGTGGTGGCGCAACACCATCACGAACATGGCTTCGGCCAGGCGATCGAGCACGCCCTGCCGGCCCGCGGCGCCGGCCTCGTATTCCACGAGCATCAGCCGCGCGAGCGCGTGCAGCTCCGCGGAGGTGTCGCGGTCCTCGCTGTGCACGACGATCAGCGGCGGCAGGCCGTGCAGGATCGGATTCGCCATGCCGGCATCGAAATCGACCTGTACGCACAGCACCGTCGTGAAGGGCCCGGCGCCGGCTGTGATGTCGCGCAGCCCGCGCTGGCGTCGCGGCGTACCCGAAAGCTGGTGCCAGTGGGTGTGGGCGTGCGGGAGCATCACCAGATCCCCGCCGTTCACGGCAACGGGTTCGCGCATGCCCTCGCGGTGCACCCACGCCTGCCCGCGCCCGATGAGATGGAAGATTAGGCCGCTCGCCCGCTCCGCATGGAGCGCCCATTCGCCGCAGTAGCTGCCCTGCTTGAAGATCCGGGCGCGCATGCGCAAGCCTTGCAAGACGTCCGAAAGGAGATCCTCTTTCGGCGTTTCGGATACGAATCTCGGGCTTTTAGCGCCAACTCGTCCGGTCATGTCGGCGCACCCTACGGTTTCTCGACGGAGCGCGCAAGAGGCGCGTTCCGCGGCAAACCGATCCAGGAGTTCTGTCATGACCAGGTTCATTGTCCATACCACGCAGTCCGCGCCGGCCGCGAGCCGCCCTCTGCTCGAAGGCATCGAGCGCACGTTCGGCTTCGTTCCCAACCTCTTCAGCGTGTTCGCCGAGTCGCCCGCTGCGCTGGGCGGGGCGCTCGCCATCTTCGAAGCGTTTTCCAAATCCAGTCTCTCGAGAACCGAGCAGCAGCTCGTCATGCTCGCCGCGTCCGAGGCGAACGACTGCGGCTATTGCGTAGCGGCGCACTCGACCATCGCCAAACGCATGGTCAAGGTGGATCCGGCGCTGGTCGACGCGGTGCGCCGCCGTGAGCCGCTCGCCGACGCGAAGCTCGAAGCGCTCGTAGGATTCACGCGCCGGATCGTCGAGCAGCGCGGCATCGTGACCGAGGCGGAGCTCGCCGCCTTCCTCGAAGCAAGGTACACCAGGGCGCAGGTCATCGAGGTGCTGCTCGGCGTGGGCATGAAGACCTTCAATAACTACGTCGATCACGTCGCGCATGTCCCGCTGAACGATCAGTTCAAGGCCGAGGCGTGGCTGCCGAAGCGCAAGGCGGCGTAACCGATGGAGGTGGTCGCCGCATCCTGCTGACCCTCCTGATCCTGAGTTGGGCGGCCAGCTGGCCGGTGGTCAAGATCGGCGTCGCGACCGTGCCGCCGATCTGGTACGCATGCTTCCGCTACGCGATCGCGACGGTATGCCTGTTCACGCTCGTGCTCGCGCGGCGCGAGGCGGCGTTTCCGCCCCGAGCGGACTGGCCGCTGGTCGCGGTTTCGGGGGTCTTTCAGATGGCCGCATATTCGGCCTTGACCGCCTTCGCCTTGACCATCCTTCCAGCCGGGAGGGCCTCCGTGCTGGCCTTCTCGACGCCGATCTGGGTCGTGCCGCTCGCGGCCTGGTGGTTGCGCGAGCGCGCGCCGCGGCGGTCTCTGCTTGGCATCGGGCTCGGCCTGCTGGGCGTGCTCGCCATTGCGGCTCCGTCCCTTCAGGCGCAGACAGCCAATCAGACTCTCGCGTACGCGATGCTCCTGGGTGCCGCCGCGTGCTGGGCAATCTCGATCGTCGCCGTTCGCGCGCACCGATTCACCGCAGGCGCTCTCGCTCTTGCCCCCTGGCAGATGCTGGTCGCCGCCTGCCTGCTCGTTCCCGTCGCCATTTTCGTCGAGGGCGCGCCGCATGCCGTGCGAATCAGCGGCGCAGTCTCGCTCGCCTACGTAGGCCCATTCGCTACCGCGTTCGCGTATTGGGCGGTAGTAGAGGCAGGCCGCCACGTACAGGCCGGCACCATGTCGGTGGCCCTCCTGGCGACTCCCAGCCTCGGCATCCTGATCTCCGCATTCGCGCTCCATGAAACGATCGAGGCATCGCTACTTGCAGGCGTGGTCTTGATCGCCGCCGGCATCCGATTGGTGACCACGGCGCCACGCATCGACGGACAGCGGGCCTGAGCCGCCGGCGACGAGCGCGGCGAGGCCGGCGAGATAGAGCAGGATGACTTCGTATCCGACCGGGCCGAACTTGGTGCCGTTCGCGCTGACCTCCACGAGCTTCACGGAAAAGAATCCGTAAGGCAGATGGACCGTCAGCAGCGCGGTCACTAGCACGATCGCCATCGGCACCGCAGCGAGCGGCACGAAGGCGCCGGCGAGGATGGCGGAGCCGCCGACGAGTTCGACCACCGTCGTCAGCCAGGCGAGCAGGTGCGGCAGCGGCACGCCAAGGGTGTGCAGGACTGCCGCGAAAGTGTCGGGGCCTCGCGAAAGCTTGGCGTAGCCGTGCACGATGAACCCGTAGCCGACGATCAGCCGAAGCGGGAGCGGCGCCCAGCGGGCGAGCAGGGAGGATGCAAGCATGAGCTTTCCTTGATGGTGCGTGGTTTTTCGAGCTTCATTAGTCCGACGACGGCGCGCAGGCTTACAAAATCAGCGCGACCGAACAGTCAGGAATCGCCGGCAGCGGCGACCAAAGCGCCAGTGGCGGCATTTCGCCGCCGCACATTCGAAGAAGGATATTTCACTTGAAACGCACCACTCTGATCGTATCGGCCCTTTGCTTTGCGCTCGGCGCCTTCAGTGCATCTGCCGAGGACAAGATGGGGCACGACGCCATGGGCAAGCCCGAAACTCACGACAAGATGGGCCACGACGCCATGGGCAAGCCCGACTCTCACGACAAGATGGGCAAGGCCGACAAGAAGGGCAAGAGCGACAAGATGGGCAAGATGGACAAGATGGAGAAGCCGAACGCGATGCAATAGCGTCTCCGGCGACGGCATCGCCCGTCGGGAATCCGATGATCGAAATCCTGTTCGCATTCGCGGCGGGCGTGCTTACCATCGCCTCGCCCTGCGTCCTGCCGATGGCGCCGCTCGTACTGAGCGCCTCGATTGCCAAAACGGGCCGTGCACGGCCGCTGTTCATTGCATTGGGCTTCGCGGTCGCGTTTTCGGTGGCCGCGCTCGTTCTGGGCGCGTTCTCCAGTGCCTTGCCCGCATCGCCGGGCTTGCTGCGGGGCCTTGCTGCATTCGCCCTCGCGGCATTCGGCGCTCTCATGCTCTGGAGGCGGCCGATGCAGGCGCTTGCCGAGCGCCTGGGTGGTGTCACGACCCGAGTCGACGAACTTTCGCGCCGCGCCGGTGCCGGCAACGCGGGCGGGTTCGTCCTGGGATTGACCCTCGGCGTGCTCTGGACGCCGTGTGCCGGACCCGTCTTGGGATCGATCCTCACGCTGATCGCCACCGCTACGGACCTCACCTGGGCCGCGGTCCTGCTTGTGTGCTACGCGCTTGGCGCCGGGATACCGATGCTCGCGATCGGCTACGGCGGCAGGTATGCGGCGACGCGAATTCGCCGCATCGCGCCTTACGTGGCCGGCATGCAGCGGGCTTTCGGCGTGCTCGTCATCGCAATCGCTGTCGCGACCGCGTTCCAGCTCGACACGCCGTTCGTCGCGTGGCTCTCCAACTTCTTGCCTGAAGGAGCTTTACCTCTATGACCACGTTGCAGTCTCCCTCGCGCCGCCGAGCGCTCACCGCGCTGTCACTCGCCGTTGCAGCGCCACTCTCCCGGGCTGCGGGAGGCCCGAACGCGGCTTTGCGGCGCCATAGCCCGGCGCCGGAGTTTGCGGGAATCGAAACCTGGCTCAACTCGGAGCCCCTCAGCATGGCCGCGCTGCGCGGCCAGGTCGTTATGGTCGACTTCTGGACCTTTGCGTGCATCAATTGCGTCCACGTCCTGCCGCACGTCGTCCAGTGGCACGAAGAGTACAAGGGTCGCGGCCTGGTCGTCGTCGGCGTGCACACGCCGGAGTTCGCCTTCGAGCGCGACACGGCCAACGTGAAGAAGGCGATTCAGCGCCACGGCATCCGCTACGCCGTCGCCCAGGACAACAAGTTCGCGACCTGGAACGCCTTTCACAACCGGTACTGGCCCAGCCTCTACCTGGTCGATCGGAGCGGCGAGCTGGTTTTCAGCCACGCCGGAGAGGGCGCCTACGACGAGATCGAACGTACTGTTCAGCAATTGCTCGGCTAAGGCAGCAGCCAGTCGAAGCGCCAACTATGGCAAGGATTGCGGTTCACCGCGGCGATGCTCCCGAGATCGAGGCTTTCCTCGCCGAGCGTATCTACGAGCACAACGCGGCCGCCACCGGATACCATGATGCCGAGTCGTTCACCGCCATCCAAAGAGACGCAGCCGGCGCGGTGGAAGCGGGCATCGCCGGCTATACGTGGGGCGGTTGCTGCTACGTCTCGCACCTATGGGTTTCGAAGGCCTTGCGTGGCAATGGCCTCGGGAGCGAGCTCCTCGTTGCGATCGAGCGTCATGCGTTCGCGAAGGGCTGCGTCGTGGTCATTCTTTCTTCCCACAGCTTTCAAGCGCCGAAGTTCTACGCCCGCAGGGGATACGAACGAGCGGCTCGAGTCAACGATCACCCGGTCGGTCATTCGAGCATCTTCTACACCAAGCGCTTGGTGGCGAAGTGAGCCTGCGATGTTAGCGCGTGGCCGACGATCGCGGCCTCCGTGATAGCCGCGACTCACGATGACTCGTTGAACTCCGCGATGCAGTCGGATACCCCTTCATAGATGGCGTGCAGATCCACCGTTCTTACGTCCTCGACCCTCTTGGAAATCATCGTCAGCGGAAAAACGAGGTTCGACGTGCTGCTAAATCGTAACGCGGGGTCCCGACCATATTCGTCCTCGACTATGACCCACCTCAGGCCAAACTGCTTCGCGAATATATCGCCGAGAACGATCCCCAGGGACTGCAACTCCCAGGTCTGGTCCGGGGAGAGAGCCTTCGAGTCGACGATATTCTGGAGCAGCTGCAGGTCCGTCACGCCGCCCGAGAAGGTTGGCGACAGGTCAAGCCGACGGGTGAGCTCGTGAACAAAAGCCCGCTGCTTTTCGAGATGCACAGGTCGTCCCGCTCTAGAGCGAAGAATTGCTGTGTCGGCTGATTGGCGGTCATGGCCCGCTCTATGCGGCGAGGTGTAGGTGTCGGTCAACAACCGCGCTGTTAGGCCGTGCGCGGCGCGGAATCATGGACTTCCAAAGTAGATTGGCTCAGCAATTACAAAGTACCAACAAGTCACCATGCCAGCGAGATAAAGCAAGCTTAGGCAGATGAGCAGCGGATCCTTGGACCTGAGAAATTCAAACGTAAACAACCACCAGTGGAATGCGCGTACATAGTTTGCCCGATGGTTGTCAGATGGGTCCCAAGGACGGTTCTTCCGACGGCCCAACATCAAAGCTTCCGTTTGTAGGGATTGATATAAGACCGGTCGGTACCGTTTTACGACCAGACGAAGGAACCAATAGAGCGCAATTGCCGCCGCCAGAGCAGTAGCGGTGCGCCAACTCCAGGCGTATGCAATGTCCGCGCTTAGCACGACCTAACGTTCGCGTTTTGCAGCGCCGCATGCGCAGCGTAGCAAGCTGAAGGCGTCGGTCAATAACGCGCTGTTAGCCGTCATATTCGGAGCAACTGATGGCAAAGTCACCATCTCGCCCTAGACCTCGTCCTCTGGAAAGTGCATTGCGAGCAGGCTCGCAACCTGACCACTAGGGTCCAGGAAGACCGCCTGTACACCGAGG
>DATMJC010000108.1:0-34214 GCA_035554435.1 Burkholderiales bacterium
GGTGTTACCCCGTGCGGTCTCTGGGTCCGAGGAGAAACCAGAGGATCAAGCCGAGCAATGGCAGCAGCAATATCACCAGTATCCAAATCAGCTTCTTCCCGTTCGAAACGGAGCTTTGGAAGACATTGATGATCGCCCAAATGTCCCCGGCGAGTATGAGGAGACCGACAATGCCGCCGTATCCGTTCACCATTCCTGCTCCTTCCTAAGCGTCATCCTTCGACCGGAAGCACGAGGATCCGGTACTCGTGCGTGAGCTTACGCTTGCGGACGGGATCGTCGAGTTCCATCTTGAAAACGTCCGCAGGACGGATACCGCCCTTGGCCGCGAGGGTGCCGCAGAACATCGCCCAGCCGGCGGGGAGCTTGCCGTAGCGGGAGAGCAGGTCCTCGGGAGCGCGCATCGCGGTGACGGGGCCTTCCTGATAGAGCTTGCCGTCCGCCCAGGAGCGAAGCACGAGCTTGTCCCAGTGCGGCTTCACGTCGTCGTACTTCCACGCGTCCTTGGCGATCGGCTTCTCGCAGAGCTGCTTGGAGAGGGAGACGCCGATGGTCTCGGCCTTGCGATCGGTGTGGTCGGAGCCGACGGTGACGTACAGGCCGTCGGGCTTCGAGAGGAGGACGAACTCGACTTCGCCGCTCGTGTCCGTGCCCGACACTTGAATGTCTTTTGAATAAGTAATCAAAGAAGAAGAAACGCGATAGAAGATGGGCGTCGTTTTCGGCGGCTTCACGCCGATCTCGGCCAATTCCATGATGTGCTTCTTCAGTTGCGCTTCATCGCGCCCGGTCCAGCCGGCGATGACGACGTTGCTGAATTCCATCACGCCACCTTCCTCATCCCTGCCGGCTCGGGAACGTCGTAGCCCGCCATCAGATCGTCGACCACCTTGTGGTACTCGGTCCAGGGCGCTTCGCGGAAGCTGTGGTTGCGCACGATGAAGGACGCGCCGGCGTAGAACTTCTCGTACTGGAGGTGGCGGCCGGCGAACTCGGAACCGACGAGGTCCCAGGCGAGCTTGAAGAGCTTCATCCGCTCGACCGCGCCGCCCTGCGGGGTCTGGAAGTAAGCGTCGAACTGCCCGGCGAGCTTTGGGTCCTCGGTCACCGAGATGTCCGCCGGCATCTGGAACACGCCGCCGCCGCAGAGCTCGCGCAGCTCGTCGATGAAGCTCGAATAGTTCTGGGTGCACCACTCGAGCGCCGCGTACATCATGCGGCGGTTGAAGCAGACGTATCCCTCTGGCCAGCGCTCGAACGCCTCGATCTGGCCGTGCACCATGCCGGCGATGCAGCCCTCGACCGCGGACATGTGGCCGAGCCTCTCCTTCACCGCGGGCACTTCGATCGCGCCGGTCGCGTGCGCGATCTTGCTGCACAGCCCGAGCACCAGGCGCATCTTCGCCCAGAAGCGCACGTTGGACTGGTGGTTGCCGAAGCAGTGGCTCGGGGTCTTGACGTAGATGTCGCGCGAAAGCAGCGCGTCGTCGTGCACGAACACGCGCTGCCAGGGGACCTTCACCTCCTCGCACATCACCATGCTGTCGGTCTCGTCGAAGCGCCAGGCGAGCGGCGAGTCGAATTGCGAGGTTGCGTCGCGCTCGAAGGGCTTGCGCGACCAGAGCGACAGGCCCCTCGCGTTCATCGGCAGCGAGCAGGTGATCGCCTGCTTCTTCTGGTCGGGCGCAAGCGGGATGACGTTGCCGAGCCAGACCTCGTTCGCGAGCACCGCGCCGGTGGCGAGCATCTTCATGCCCGAGATCACCAGCCCGTCGTCCTCCTCGCGCACCACCTGGAGCGCCGGCACGGGGATGTTCTGGCGGCTGTAGAACTCCGGATTGCGCGCGGCCTGCGGCGGGACGACGGCGTACACGACGTAGGTGTCGGCCTTGCGAATCTCGTCATAAAAATCGAGAAGGTGGCTGGCGTTTCCATGAGGGGGTTTTAGTTCATCCGGCTTCATCGCCATGCCGGTGACGAAGCTCGCGACGTGATCGGGCGAGCGGCCGAACATCCCGTACGTGAGCTCGGCGATCATGCGGTGACCGCGGCTGCGGCGGGCGAGGTCCTCGCGCGTCTTCGGCATCAGGAAGTAGATCGAGTAGCGCTCGCCGCCCTCCTCGAAGCTCATCGCCTCCTTCTGCGCGAGCTTCATGTCGTAGATGCCGGCGACGGTGCGCGCGGCGTTGCGGAATGCGGGGTGCGTGGTAACGTCGTCGACGCGCTCGGACCCGATATAGACGATGCGCCCGTCGCGCAGCGACTCCAAATGCTCACTTCCTGTCTTGAGCATTCCCGGAGGTTTCGTAATAGTGAATTTCGTGGAGGATGCAGCCGTTGCGCGAGGTGAAAGGGCCGTGGTGCACGCCGGGCGGGCGGCAGGCGTAGGTCGGCGCGAAGGACTGCTCGCCGCCCCTGCCCTGCTTGTCGTTGCCCACCACCAGATCGCCCTGCACGACGTAGACCTCCTCCCAATGGTCGTGCACGAAGGGCTCGGTGGAGAACGCGCCGGCGTCGATCTTGAGCAGGCGCGTGCGGCTGCCGCGCTTGGCCGCCTCGTCGAGGTCCGAGGCGAGGATCTTCTGCCAGAACCCCGGCGGATAGCCCGGCGGGCGCTCCCAGCCCGCGTTCAGGTCGACTCTTACGAATTCGAGGTGCTGCTTCGGTTTCATGGAAGCCTCCATGCCGTGTAGTTGATCCTGTCAGAATCGCCGTTGTCAATGAGCGCGCCAATGCAAGCGGCAGTCATCGTCGCCGGCGCCGGGCCGGTCGGTCTCTGCGCGGCGAACGTGCTCGCAGACGCCGGCGTGCCGGTGACGGTGCTCGAGGCCGAGCCGCGCCTGCCGGAGAACCTGCGCGCCTCCACCTTCCAGCCGCCCACGCTCGACATGCTCGCGCGCCTCGGCGCGGCGCAGCGCCTGATCGAGATGGGGCGCACGGCGCCGCGGCTGCAATACCGCGACCGCGCGGGATGGGTGGCGGAGCTCGACTTCGGCGTGATCGCCGACCAAACCGCTCATCCCTACCGGGTGCAGTGCGAGCAGTACAGGCTGAACCAGGTGCTGGCCGAGCGTCTCGCGCCAAAGGCTCGCATCGAATTCGGCTGCGCAGTCACCGACGTAAGCCAGGACGCGGCTTCGGTCACGGTACGCATAAACGAAGAAAGGGAGATCAAGGCGCAGTGGCTCATCGGCGCGGACGGCGGGCGCAGCCGCGTGCGCGAAGCGCTCGGCATCCGGCTCGAAGGCTTCACCTGGCCGGAGCGCTTCCTCGTCGCGAGCACGCCGTTCGACTTCGCCGCCGCCCTGCCCGGGCTCTGCGACGTCGCCTACTTCGCCGATCCCGAAGAATGGTTCTTCCTCCTGCGCGTCCCCGGCGTGTGGCGCGCGATGTTTCCCGTGCGCGAGGAGGAAAAGGACGAGGAGGCCATTTCCGAAGCTTCGATACAGCGTCGCCTTCACCGCGTTCACGCAAGTCCTGCTGGATACGAGATACGCCATCGCACGCTCTATTCGGTGCATCAGCGGGTGGCGCAGAGCTACCGCAAGGGGCGCTGCTTTCTCGCCGGCGACGCCGCGCACCTCAACAATCCGCTCGGCGGCATGGGCATGAACGGCGGCATCCACGACGCCTTTAATCTGGCCGAAAAGCTCGCCGCGGTAATCCGCAAGAGTCTGGATGAAATTGAGCTGGACCGCTACGAGCGCCAGCGCAGGCCGGTCGCCCTGGAGTACGTGAACAAGATTACGATTGCGAACAAGCGCAACCTCGAGGCCAGGGACCCCGGCGAGCACGCCCGCTGGAAGGCGGAGATGACCCGCACCGCGGCCGACCCTCGGCTGGCACGCGACTATATGCTGAGGATCTCGATGATAGAGAGCCTGAGGAAGCACGCATGCGCCTAGCGTTGCTCGCGCTTTTCTGTCCTCTCCTGGGTTTCGCCCAGACATTCCCCGTCCGGACCGTCACCATCATGGTGCCGTTCCCGCCGGGGAGCAGCTCGGACCTCATCCCGCGCGCGCTGGCGCCGCTCATGTCGCAGTCGATGGGCGTTCCGGTCATCGTCGAAAACCGGCCCGGGGCCGGCGGCAACGTCGGCGCCGCGCTCGTCGCGCGCGGCGACGCGAGCGGGCACCAGGTGCTGATGGCGCCATCGGCGATCCTCGCGACCAACCAGTGGCTGTACAAGGAGCCGGGCTACGACCCGCAGAAAGACCTCACCCCGGTGATCAACGCGGCGACCACACCTAACGTATGGGTAGCGCATCCCGACACGCCGGTGAAGACGATCCGGGACGTGGTCACGCAGGCCAAGGCGAAACCCGGCGCGCTCGCGTTCGCCTCGGGCGGAAACGGCACCACCAGCCACTTGTGCGGCGAGCTGCTGAAGACGACCGCCAAGGTCGACCTGCTGCACGTCCCGTACAAAGGTCCCGCGCCCGCGCTGCAGGACGTCATCGCCGGCCGCGTGCCCCTGATGTGCGACAACTTCTCCAATGTCATCACCCACGTGCGCTCGGGACGCCTCAAGGCCGTGGCGCTCACGGCGATGACGCGCCATCCGCAGGCGCCCGAGCTGCCGACCGCAAACGAGTCTGGCCTGCCGGGCTTCGAGGTCGGCGTGTGGTACGGATTCGCCGTGCCCGCGGCCGCCCCGAGGCCGGTGGTGCAGAAGCTCAATGCCGAGATCGCCAAGGCGCTGCGCGATCCGAAGGTCGGCGAGCGGCTGGAGCAGCTCGGCCTCGCCGTGGTGGCCGATTCGCCCGAGCACTTCGCAGCCTTCGTTGCCGCCGAATCGGAGAAGATGCGCAGGCTGGTGCAGGTCTCTGGAGCTCGCGTCGATTGACCACACCAAAACCCCCGACCGATCTGCGGCGAGCGGTGACCCACCTCGAGAACGGCGACTGGCAGGCCGCGCACGCGATCGTGCAGGAAGACGAGGACTCGCGCCTGTTCTGCTGGGCGCACGGCATCGTGCACATCATGGAAGGCGACCGCTCGAACGCGCGCTACTGGTTCCGCAAGGCGGGAAGGCCGTTCGACAAGGACACCGCGGCATCCGAGGAGATCAAGGCCCTCAGAGCCGAAATCGGGCTCTGACCACGATTTCTACCGAATTTCAGATCAAGCGCGCAGCGCTGACCTTCCTGCGCGGCGGGGCGAGGTTGTCCGAGCAGATGAGCTGGATGAACTCGCCGATCGGCATCGGCGCGGCGAAGAAGTAGCCCTGCGCCTGGTGGCAGCCGAAGCGGCGCAGGAAGCCGACCTGGGCCTGCGTCTCGACGCCCTCCGCGATCACCGTCGAGCCGAGGCTGCGCGCCATCTCGATGATGGTGCGCACGATCGCCGCGTCGCTCGCCTCGCGGCCGATGCCGGCGACGAACGAGCGGTCGATCTTGAGCGCCGCCACCGGGAAGCGGGTCAGGTAGGCGAGGCTCGAGTAGCCGGTGCCGAAGTCGTCGATGGCGATGCGCACGCCCTCGTCGCGCAGCGTGCGCATGGCGTGGATGGCCTGCGCCGGATCGTGCATCAGGTGGCTCTCGGTGATCTCGAGCTCGATCAGCTCGGGCGGCACGCCGGCCTCGGCGATCAGCGCGCGGATGCGCGCGCCGAGGTCGGGCTGGCGGAACTGCCGCGCCGACAGGTTGACCGCGATCGGCACCGGCCGCGCGCTTGCGGCGGTGCACGCCTTGAGGTCGGCGCAGGCGCGCGCGAGCGCCCACTCGCCCACCTTGACGATGAGGCCGCTCTCCTCGAGCACGTGGACGAACTGCGCGGGCGGCACCGGCCCGCGCTCGGGATGATTCCAGCGCAGCAGCGCCTCGCCGCCGCAAGGCCGCATCGTGGCGAGGTCGAACTTCGGCTGGTAGGCGAGCGTGAACTCCTCGCGCTCGAGCGCCCTGCGCAGGTCCGCCCCGAGGAGCGCGCGCGCCCGGGTGCGCTGGTTGATCTCGGAGGTGAAGAACTGGTAGGTGTTGCGGCCGGACTGCTTCGCGCGGTACATGGCGGCGTCAGCGGCCCCGAGCAGGCTTTCGGCGTCGTCGCCGTCGGCCGGGAAGGAGGCGATGCCGACGCTCGCCGTCAGCAGAACCTCGTGCCCCGAGACCTGGAACGGCGCCGACAGGCCGTCGACGATCTTCTGCGCCACGAGCGCCGCGTCTTCCTGGCGCGCCAGGTCGGCGAGCACGACCGCGAATTCGTCTCCGCTGATGCGCGCCACGGTGTCGCCCAGCCGTACCGTCTCGGACAGGCGCCGCGCGACTTCCGTGAGGAGCTCGTCGCCCGCCGCGTGCCCGAGCGTGTCGTTCACGCTCTTGAAGTCGTCGAGATCCACGAACAGGACGCCGAGGATGCGGCCGTGCCGGCGCGCCTGCTCGATCATCTGCGCGAAGCGGTCCGAGAGCAGGCCGCGGTTCGGCAGGCCGGTGAGCGAGTCGAACTGCGCGAGGTAGGCGAGGCGCTCCTCGCTCGCGAGGCGCTTCAGGCCCGCGCTCAGGACCGCGGCGACCGCATCGAGGAAGTTGAGCTCCTCTGCGGCGAAGCTTCCTTCGCGCGACACCGCGCACAGTGCGCCGCGGACCTCCGAGTCGCCGGGCACCGGAACGACCGCGGTGGCGCCGGTTCGCGCCCATTCGAACGGGAGCGAGCATTGCTCGGCCGAGAAGTATTCGCCTGTCTGCAGCACGTGCGAGATGGGATCGTCGGTCGACGCCGAGGTGCTCGGGTCGTAGCTCGAGACCGCCGTGCGCTTGCCCTCTGCATCGTAGCCGGCAAGCGCCCGGGCGACGAGCTGGCCCCTCTCGGCGCCGCGCTCGAAATAGCCGACCGTGTCCGCGCCGAGCGCAAGCAGCGCCTGCTGCACCGCGTCGGCGCCGAGCTCGCCGGACTCCCTGCAGGCGAGCGCCGACTGGCCGAACGCCGCGATGCGCTGCTGGTAGCGCAGGTGCACGGACTTGCGCGCTTCCTCCGCCTTGCGCTCGGTGAGGTCGCGCGAGTTGATGACGAGGATGCGGCCCTCGGCGGTCTCGAGGACGGTGCGGCGCACCTCGACCGGGAAGGTGCTGCCGTCCTTCCTCCGGTAGGTCGTCTCGCCGGTCTGGGTGCGCTCCCGCACCAACTCCTCGTGCGAGGCGCGGATCTCCTCGATCGTTCGCCCCACGAGGACCATGTCGGAGCGCATTCCCAGGAGCTCGTCGCGCGCGTAGCCGAGCGCCGCGCAAGCGGTCTCGTTGAAGTCGAGCAGCCGGTTCTCCTGCATGTCGACGAGGAAGAACATGTCGGCCGAGCGGTCGAGCGCCGTACGGAAGCGCTGCAGGGCGGCTTGGCTGCGCTTCCTGGCGGTGATGTCGCGTCCCACGCCGCGGTAGCCGACGAAGTGCCCGTCCGCGTCGTATACGGGCTCGCCGCTGATCGAGAGCCACACGCTTCCGCCCTCGACCTCGCGCTGCATCTCGAAGTCGCGGAACGGCTGCCGGCGCTCGAGCTGGGCGCGGTGGCGCTGCCAGTCGGCCTCGGTCAGGTTGAGCGCCGGCAGGTCCCAGCGCTTGCGGCCCAGGTAGTCTGAGGGCGCGAGCCCGGTGCGCTCGCCCATGTGGCTCGACATGAAGGTGAGGCGAAATTCGCTGTCCTGCTCCCAGTACCAGTCGGACGAGAGCTGCGTCAGGCTGCGAAAGCGCGCCTCGCTCTGGCGGAGCGACCGAAAGGTGCGCGCCTGGATCGCCCCCAGGCGCACCAGGCGCGCCAGCACGCGCGAGTCGAATTCGCTCTTCTGCACGAATTCGTAAGCTCCCGCGGCGAGCGCCGCCTCGCGCATCCCCGGGTCGTCGCTCGCGGTAAGCACGATGATCGGACAGGTGGTCGCCGAGGCGATGCGCTCGAGCGTGTCGAGGCCGGACGAGTCGGGAAGCCACAGATCGGCCAGGACCAGGTCGAACATGCTCGAGCGCAGCTCGAGCAGCGCCTCCCCCAGCGTCTGCGCGGCGTGGAGCACCGGCTGCCCCGACAGCCCCGCGACGCAGCGGCGTACGAGCGCGGCAAAGTCCGGGTCGTCCTCGAGAAGGAGGACCCTTACCGTGTGCTCGACCGGCTGGAATTCCGGGGCGGGCTGCATGGGACCGCCACTGTACCCGCCGCCCGGCCGGCGCTCCGCGCCGACTGACAAACCCTCACTAAGTGCTTCCGGGGATGAGACCTTTTGGCAGGCTCGCGCAGAAATTTGCAATCTCGCGCGGCCGCGTCCACCACACCCGCGAGGCGCCGGCGTGCTCGATGCAATGCCGCAGGGCGGCACGCAGGCGGCGCAGGCGGAACGGGTGGCCAAACACGTAGGTGTGGACCGAGACACTCATCACCAGCGGGTGGCGCTCGCTCTGCTCGACCATCTCGTCGAACTGGTCGACGACCATGTCGCAGAAGTCCGAAGCGTCCTGCTTGCGATGGATGACCACCTGCGCGTCGTTGAGCTCGATCGGATACGGAATCGAGAGCAACGGCCCCGAGCGCGTGCGCAGCCACACCGGCTGGTCGTCCATCGGCCAGTCCATGAGGTATTTGTAGCCGAGCTCCTTGAGGAGGTCGGGCGTGTTCGGTGTCTCGTAGGCGCCGGTTCCCATCCACCCGGCCGGCGCTGCGCCCTCGTGGCGCGCGATGGTTTCGGTGACCTCGCGCAGGATCCGCTCCTCGTCGGGCTGCCACAGCCCGCGCAGGTTCTCGGCGTTGGTGCGTCCATGCCCTACCACCTCGTCGCCGCGCTTGCGGATCGCGTCCATGATCTGCGGCGCGTAGTCGTACAGGAGCGAATTGGCGTTGTGGGCCGCTGGGAGCTTCAGCTCGTCGTAGAGGTCGAACAGCCGCCACACGCCGATGCGATTGCCGTAGTCGCGCCAGGAGTAGTTGCGGTGGGTCTGCGGCTCGCCGGTCTTGGCCGGATCGTGGCCGAGGCCCGCGCCAAAGGCGAACCACTCGATGTTGGTCGTGAGCGCGAAGGCGAGCCGCTTGCCGTGCGGCCAGCTGTAGTCCTTGCGCTCGGTGAGCGGAACGTAGTCGTAGCGGCTGTGCTGCGGAAGAAGCGGCTTTTCTTTCATGGTTGCGGCACGTAGCCCCAGAGATCGATGGTCAAGCCTGCCTGCACCTCGACCGCGGTGAAGCGAAACGGCAGCTTCGCCTCGGCTATTCCGCGGCGTCCGGCGTGGAACACGAGCGCCCTGACCACGTTCGAGAGCTCCGCCCCGGCCTCGGCGAAGACCGGCCTCGCCTTCTCCACCACCTCGTCCAGATCGGCGCCGCCGAGGCCGCCGACGAAGAGCAGGCCGTCGAGCATACTCGCGTGCGCTTCGCCGCGCCCGAAGCGGTGCACGCGGCTGCCGGCGGCACGACGCGCCGCGATCAGGTTCACCTCGACCGTGGCCTCGGTGGTGAGAAACGCGGGATGGCGCACCGCCACCACCGTCGTGGGCGGAACTCCCCCCTCGAATGCCTTGCTCCAGACCGTGTGAAAGCGAGACAGTGCTCCGTTTCCACTCAGGTTTTCACTGAGGTAAACCTGCGCTTTCAGCACCAGGTCCGGGCCGCTGTCGGCAGCCTCCAACGCGGGCAGCAGCCGCTCGCGAAAGATGTAGTCGGTCTCCTCGGCAGTGCCGCGCGCGGCGAGCGCGCCGGAGCCGTCGCGCGCCAGTTGTCCCGCCACGAAAACGAGGTCGCCGACCCGCAGGCAGGGCGCATAGCCCGAAGTCTCGGGGCGGTTGAGGCCCGCTCCGATCTCCTCGGGCACGAGGCCGCTCTCGGCGGTCGCCGCCACGACCTGGACGTCGAACTCGGCCTGCGGGTCCTGCAGGCCGCTCGCGATGACCGAGGTGCTCGGCGCGACCTGGCGGCGCTCGAATGCCCGCTTGCGAGCCGCCTGGTAAGGCGCGACGCAGCGCGCGTGTGGATAGTACTGGTCCAGCCTCGCCACCAGCGACATCGAGCTTCCCAAGGCATCAAGCCGAAAAGCAATTCTTTCGAAAAGCTTGTGAGGATTGCGCTCCCGCAGCCCGGTGCCGAAGACCCACTTGCCGGCACGGACGAACTCAGTCGACGCGAGCACCGGTTTCCTTGATGATCCTCGCCCAGCGCGCCTTTTCTTCACGGAAGAAGGCGCCGAACTCGGCGGGCGTGGAACCCACCGGCTCGATCGCGGCGCTCTCCATGAAGCTCTTCACCGCGGGGGCGCGCAGTGCGACAGTGAATTCGCGGTGCAGCCGTTCGATCACCGCCGCTGGAGTGCCCTTCGGCGCGAGTATTCCCATCCACACGTAGAGCTCGTAGCCCTTCAGACCGGACTCGATCATCGTTGGAATCTCGGGCGCGGCGCTTGCGCGCCTTGCGCCGGTTACGGCAAGCGCCCGCGCCCTGCCTTCACGGATGTGCCCTCGCATCGCGGCGAGGCCCGGCATCGCGGCCGCGACCTGCCCGCCGAGCAGATCGGTCACCGCCTGCGCGCTGCCCTTGTACGGGATGTGGTTCATCTGCAGCCCGGTCATCGAGAGGAACATCGCCATGAAGAGATGCTGGGCGCTGCCGTTGCCCGATGACGAGTAATCGAGCTTCCCCGGACGCTCCTTCGCGTAGGCAATGAACTCCTGCAGGTTCTTCGCGGGGATCGAAGGATGAACGAGGAGCACCGCCTGCTCGCTCGCGAGCAGCGAGATCGGCGCGAAGTCTTCGACCGGATCGTGCGTCAGCTTGGAATAAAGCGACGCGCTGATCGCGTTCGGATTGGACGCGAGAAGCAGCGTGTAGCCGTCGGGCGGCGCCTTCACCACCTCGGCGCTCCCGATCATCGCGCCCTGGCCGGGCTTGTTCTCGACCACCATCTGCTGCCCCAGCTGCTTCGACATTTCCTGGGCAATCACCCGCATCGGGCCGTCGGAGGAGCCTCCGGCGGAGTACGGCACTACGACGCGAATCGGCCGCGATGGATAGTCTTGGGCAAAGAGAAAAACCGGCATGGCGCACGCCAACGCCAGAACAATTCGTTTCATGTCACGGATTCTCCGAGTGAATAACAATGCGCGGCGATTTCTCCAGGGCGACAGTACCAGACGCCCGGGCGCAGCAGGCAGTGCTTCAGGGCGCTGCGCAGGCGGCGCAGGCGGAAGGGCTGTCCGAAAACATACGGGTGGAGCGAGACGTTCATGACGAGCGCATCGCGCTCGGATTGCGCGAGCATCTCGTCGAACTGGTCGACGACGGCGTCGGCGAATGCCACCGCGCTCCATTTGCGATGGATGATGGCCTGGGCGTCGTCGGTCTCGATCGGATAGGGCACCGAGAGGAGCGGGCCGGCGCGGGTGGAGAGCCACACCGGCTGGTCGTCCATCGGCCAGTCCATCAGGTAGCGGTAGCCGAGCTCTTTCAGAAGGTCGGGCGTGTGCGGGGTCTCGTAGGCCCCGGCGCCCAACCAGCCCGCCGGTGCGCGGCCCTCGTGGCGCGCGATCGTCTCGGTGACCTCGCGCAGGATGCGCTCTTCGTCGGGCTGCCACAGCCCGAGAAGGTTCTCGGCGTTGGTGCGGCCGTGGGCGATCAGCTCATCGCCGCGCCGCCGGATCGCATCGGTGATCTGCGGTGCGTAGTCGTACACCAGGGTGTTGGTGCAGTGCCCTGCGGGCAGGCCGAGCTCGTCGAGGAGCTCGAACAGGCGCCATACGCCGATGCGGTTGCCGTAGTCGCGCCAGGCATAGTTGCGGTGGGTTTGCGGCTCGCCGGTCTTGGCCGGATCGTGGCCGAGCCCGGCGCCGAACGCGAACCACTCGATATTGGTCGTGACGGTGAAAGCGAGCCGGCTGCCGCGCGGCCAGGCGAAGGGCTCGCGTTCGGGGAGCGGAAGCCAATCGTAGCGTGAGTGCTGCGGCAGCAGCCTCACTCGAGCCTGGCCCCCGATGCCTTCACCACCGGCGCGAGCTTCGCGATCTCGCGCGCGGTCGCGGCCTCGAATGCCTCGGGCGTCATGACGATCGGGTCGGCGCCGATGTTCCGCCAGACCGGCTGCATCTCGCTCGACTGCACCGCTTTCGCGAACTCGGCGTTCAGCCGGCGCACGAGCGCGCGGTCCATCCCCTTGGGTCCGAGGATGCCCGAGTAGAGCACGATCTCGAAGTTCGGCAGCCCGGCCTCGATCATCGTCGGCACCTCGGGGGCAGCGGCGACGCGCTTGGGCGTGGTCACGGCGAGCGCGCGCAGCTTCCCGGCTTTCGAGTTCGAGATCGCCGGCGGCATGGTCGAGAAAACGAACGTCACCTCGCCGCCGAGGATGGCCTGCGTCGCGGGATTGCTACCCTTGTACGGGACGTGCAGCACGTCGACGCCCGCGGCGGTCTTCAGCATCTCGCCCGAGAGATGCACGATGGTGCCGTTTCCCGAAGAACCGTACGAGAGCTTGCCGGGATTCGCCTTGAGGAGCTGGATAAGCTCGCGGACGCTCGCCGCCTGCGTGCTCGGGTGCACCACCAGCATGAGCGGGGTCGAGGCAACCATCGCCACGAAGCTGAAGTCCTTCGTCGAGTCGTACGGCAGCTTCGGGTAGAGGGTGTTGTTGATCGCGTGCGTGGTGATGTCCTGCAGCCAGATGTTGTAGCCGTCGGGCACCGACTTGGCGATGAAGTCGCCCGCGATCGTGGTGCCGGCGCCGGGCTTGTTCTCGACGATGACCTGCTGGCCGAGCTGCTTCGAGAGCGGAATCGCGATCGCTCGGCCGAGCACGTCGGAGATCCCGCCGGCGGCGAAGCCGACCACCATGCGCACGGGCTTGTTGGGGTAGTCGCCCTGCGCCCACGCGCCGTTGAAGCAAAGGGCAAGGGCAATGAGGAAAAGCCGGTTCATGAAGCCCCCTTCAGCGATGACATTGCCTGCCAAAGCGCAACCACGTCGCGCTCGGCCATGTTCTGGGTGATGAAAACGAGGCCGGTCGAGGGCCGGTTGTCGATCGGCCGCAGCCGGTCGAATACGTGGCGCACGCCTTGCACTGCAACATGCTCGCCGCCCTCGAGCGCGACGATGCCTTTCACCCGCAGCAGGTCGGCGCCGCGCAGCTCGACGAGCACAGCGAGGAAGCGCTCGAGCAGGTCTTTTCGCGGGGGCTGGTCGAACTGGAGATGGAAGGTGTTGATGCCGCGGTCGTGGTGCGCCACCGGGGAAAAAACCCGGTCTGTCCCTGATTGTTCGAGGAGCGCTGGGTCGACGTCGCCGAAACGCGCCGGGACGCGGCGGGCATGGGGATTCAGCGCCTTGACTTGCTCCGTCAGGGTGGAAAGGTCGGTCGCTCGGTCCACTTTTGAAAGAACGACCACGTCGGCCGCGACGATCTGGGACTTGGCGATGTCCAGGCCGAGGTTCCGACTGCCGGTGTCCGCGGCATCGACCACCGTGACGATCGGGCCGAGCTTGAAGTCACGCTCGAGCGCGCGGTCGGCGTAGAGGGTCTGCGCCACCGGTCCCGGGTCGGCGAGACCGCTCGTCTCGACGATCACGCGATCGAAGCCGGCGATCTCGCCACGGCGGCGGCGCATCGCCGCGCCGATCAGGGTCTCCTCGAGGTCGCCGCGCAGGTGACAGCAGAGGCACCCGTTCGGTAGCGCGACGGTCTTCTCCTCCGAGGCTTCGAGGAGGTGGTGGTCTACCGGCACCTCGCCGAACTCGTTGACGACCACAAGAGAATCCAAAAACCCGGGGGTCGCGATAAGGCGGTTCAGAAGCGTGGTCTTGCCGCTGCCGAGAAACCCCGTCACGACGAAGACGGGCGTGCGTCCGTCGGGAATCACACCTTCATTTCGAGCGCGTACAGCCCGCCGTTATGCCGGTCGACGGTGAAGACGACGCCGCGGTCGTCGACGAAGACGTCGTTGATCTGCACCGCGCCGATCTTCGAGCCCTCGGGCGCCTCGGGCACGAAGTAGGCGATCTCGCGCGGCGAGTATGGATCCGAGATGTCGTAGGCGCGTACCCCGCCGTTGAAGAAGGTCCCGAGAACGACGTTCTCGGATTTCCAGGCGCCCGGCACCGGCGGATTCTCGTGCAGGTTGTGGGCGCCGTAGCGGCCGCCGCGGCTCCTGAACGCATCCACCGGCGGCATCGGCAGCGTGCCGATGCTCACGAGGTGGCGCTCGTCGCGCCCGTCGAGGATCCAGACGAGCTTGGGCCAGTCGCCGGCGTTGTCCTTCACCGATTCGTCGCTCACCACGATGAGGCCGCGCTCGAAAAGCGGCAGCACCGTGTGGTTGAAGCCGTTGTACGGCGGAGAGTTGGTCCAGCGCGAGACCAGCTTCGGCCGGCTCTGGTCCGAGATGTCGATCACCATGATGCCGCCGTCGATGTAGCCGAGATAGCAGCGGTCTGGGCGCTGGGGATAGACGTTGGTGTTGTGGGCGCGGAAGCCGGCGTCGAATTTCCCCGGCAGGCGCTCGGGCGGCGGGGCGTCGTCGCCCTCCATCGTGCCCGGAAGGTGCCAGCGACCCACCGCGCGCGGCTTCGTCGGGGTGCTCACGTCGACGATGCGGTAGACCTGGTCGTCCTTGGGATTGCGCGGCTTCTGCTCCGGGTCGGCGCATGCCATGTGCACCGTCTTGCCGTCGACGAACCAGAGCTGGTGGCAGCCGCGCGAATGCGGTCCCGAGGCGTCGAAGAACGCGATCGAGCGCGGCTCCTCCGGCACGCTCACGTCGAAGAGCTCGAAGCCCGCGGGCTTCAGGCCGAACTTCGTCACCTGGTAGGCGACCGCCATCAGATCACCCGCGACCTCGAGCGAATTGGAGCGCATCTGCGCATGGGGCAGGTCGGTCTGCACCACCACCTTCGGGGCGCGCGGATCGCTCACGTCGACCGCCGTGAAATTCTTGGGCGCGCTCTCGTGCGCGAGCCAGAGGATCCGGCGGCCGTCCCGGGCGAGCTGCATCGACATGCCCTCGCCCATCCCGCCGAAGCCGTTCAGGCCGTGGTGGGAAAGCAGCTTCATGTTCAGGAACATGGGGGCCAAAGATACGCGAAATCGCCGTCCGGGCCGACGTGCTAGAACGAAACGACCGCCTTTGCCGATGTGAAATCCTCCATATGAGGGGCCGGCGCAACGGTCCGCGGCGCCAGCCCGGGGAAGTTGCCTGTTTTCGGCTATTTACGGCGCACGAGGCTCGGCCGCGCGTTTAAACTACAAGGGTTGTCATATAACGAGAACAAGGGTCATGGGGGCCCCCGAGTTGGAGGACCAAAACAAGGCCGGCGCAATGTCCGCCGCCAGAACCAAGAAGCTTCCTCTCCCGACCTTCTGGGAAGGCTAGGCAGCGCAATGCGGCTTGGGCTGAGCGCGAAGTTCACCATCACCGTCCTGGTGATCCTCCTTTGCACCATGGCGGCGAATACGCTTTACTTTCTCGGGACGTCGACACGCCTGCACGAGCAGCAGCTGCTCGAGCGCGGCCGCGCCCTGGGAAGGCTGGTCTCGCTCATCAGCCCCGAGGCGATCCTCGGCTTCGACTTCCTGCTGCTCAACGACTACACACGCGAGGTGTGCTCGCAGCCCGACGTCGCCTACGGCGCGATCCTGACTCCGCAGGGCGTGCCGATCAGCCACCATGTCGACACCAGCGACCCCTACATCAGGAAGCGCGCGCGCCAGGGCGGCTCGGTCGAGATCACCGAGCTCATCAAGAAGCGCGAAGGCGTCGAGGACCTGATCCGGCTCGACTTCCCGATCACCCACAACAACGTGCTGCTCGGCCACTTCCTGGTCGGCATCAGCCGCGAGTCGATGCAGAGCCAGCTGCAGCGTCAGGTGGTGATCCAGGCCGTGGTGACCAGCGCGATCGTGCTGTTCCTCAGCGCGGCAATCTACGGCGCGTTCCGCTTCAACGTCCTCTTCCCCATCCGCCGCCTGATCTCCGCCTCCCGCGAAGTCGGCCGCGGCAGGTTCACGGCGGTGGAGGTCAAGACGGCTGACGAGCTCGGCCAGCTGGCACAGGCCTTCAACGCCATGGCGCAGGAGGTGAAGGAGGAGCAGGCGAAGCTTCACCGCCAGGCCAACTTCGACGTCCTCACCGGCCTGCCCAACCGGATGATGGCGTTCGACCGCATCAACCTCGAGATCCACCGCGCGCGGCGCACCGGGCAGCGCTTCGCGGTGCTGTTCATCGACCTCGACAACTTCAAGAGCGTGAATGACACCCTCGGCCACGCGTTCGGCGACGAGCTCCTGGCCGCGATCGGCGCGCGGCTCCAGGAGAGCCTGCGCGAGGCCGACACCGTGGCGCGCCTGGGTGGCGACGAGTTCCTGATCCTGGTGCCCGACGTGGTGGGCGAAGTCGAGGTCGAGAAGATCGCCGAGCGGCTGCTGCAATCGGTGTCCGAGCCGCGCGACCTGAACGGGCGCAAGGTGGTGATCCACTGCAGCGTCGGCATCGCGATCTACCCCGACAACGGCGAGAACGTAGAGACGCTGATGGCCAACGCCGACAACGCCATGTACCAGGCGAAAGCCCTGCAGGAGGGCTCGGCCATCTTCTTCACCGAGGAAATGAACGTCCGCCTGCGCGAGCGGATGCAGATGGAGCAGGACCTCAACGTCGCGATCGAGCTCGGACAGCTCGCGCTGCACTTCCAGCCGATCGTCGACACGGCGGGCCCGCGCCATCGCGGCGCGGAAGCGCTGATCCGCTGGCACCGCCCCGAGAAGGGCCTGGTCAGCCCTGCGGACTTCATCCCGCTCGCCGAGGCCACCGGCCAGATCGTCGGCATCGGCGACTGGGTCCTGGAGCAGGCCTGCCGCTGCTGGCGCGGGTGGCACGACGCCGGGCTCAACCCGGGGTTCCTGGCGATCAACGTGTCGCGCATCCAGTTCCGCAAGCGCTTCTCCAGGCGGCTGGCCGAGCTGATGACGGCCTACCGCATCCCGGCGCACGCTCTCGAGTTCGAGATCACCGAGAGCGTGCTGCTCGACGACCACCACCAGGTAGCCGAGGAGCTCGCCAGCCTGCGCGCCCTCGGCGTGAAGCTCGCGCTCGACGACTTCGGCACCGGCTATTCGTCGCTCAGCTATCTGAAACGCTTCCGCTTCGACGTGCTGAAGATCGACCGCAGCTTCGTCGCCGGGCTGCCGAGGAATCCCGACGACGTCTCGCTGGTCAAGGCGATCCTGGCGATGGCGAAAGGCCTCGACCTGCGCGTCCTCGCGGAGGGCGTCGAGCACCATGCGCAGCTCGATTTCCTGGCCGCGCAGGGATGCGATTTCGCGCAGGGCTACCTGATTGCCAGGCCCATGAGCGAGGACGCCTATCGCGCCTTCCTGAAGGAGCGTCAGACCAAGGGCGACGCGAGCAATCTGACCTTCATCCACCACGCCCGGACGAATACCGGCCGGGGAACGGTGTAAGAGGCGAGAAGAATGGGAATCCATCAAGTCAGCATTCGCGCCGCCCGGAGGGCGGGCATCCTCCTGCTGCTTTGCCTGACGGCCGCTGCTTCGCCGGCCCTTCGAGCAGAGGATGGGCCTCTGGTCCTGGGAATTTTCCCGCGCTACAACGCGACCGAAACTACTACGCGCTACACCCCGATCGCGGACTATCTGCAGCAGCGGCTGCACCGGAAGGTCACGTTGCTGACTTCGAAGGACTTCCAATCGTTCTGGCGCGGCATCGAGGAGCGCCGCTACGACATCGTGCAGTACAACCAGTACCACTACATCCGCTCGGCGAAGACCTACCAGGTGATAGCGCATAACAAGGAATTCGGCAAAAGCACCATGGCCGGGGCGTTGTACGTGCGCAAGGACAGCGGCATCACCGATCTGAAGCAGCTGCGCGGCCGCACTGTCCTGTTCGGGGGAGGAGAGGATGCGATGATCAGCTACATCGTCCCCATGTACATGATGCTGCAGGCCGGACTGAAAAAGGACGAAATCAAATCGGAGTTTGCGGTCACGCCGATCAACTCGGTCATCGGCGTCTACAACAAGCTGGCCGAGGCGGCTGGCTCTGCCGACAACGCGCTCGGGCAGCCGGTGATCAGGAACGCGATCGATACCGACCAATTGACGGCGCTGGCCGTTTCCGAGCAGCTGCTGCAGTTGCCCTGGGCGGTGAAGCGCACGACGCCCACCAAGCTGCGCGAAGCCATTCAAGCCGCTCTCGTGAATCTCGAAGGCACCGAAGCCGGCAGGAATATCCTGAAGACCGCTCTCCTGACCGGCATCGGGAAAGCGCAGGACAGGGACTATGACCCGCATCGCAAGATGGTTCGGGCCGTAACGGGAGGCTCCGACTGAGGGAGCAAGCGCCGATGGACGCCGCACGATCGCACGAGAGACCCTCCTGGTACGCAGCGGTCGCACGCGTTCGCGGGCTCGCCGCGCTGGCCATCATCATCGCGTTTCTGCTTTGGGCGCACTTCGCCTCCGGAATTCCCGTGTTTCACTCCGACGTCTCCGCGGAGCCCGGCTGGGAAGCGTTCCGCTCCGGTTACGGTGTCGGCTATTTCGGCGAAGATGGCCAATTCGTACGCGCCGTCCAGAACGGCTACAACCTCTTTTTCCATACCCATAAGTACGCAGCGCGCTTCACGCGCAAGAGCGCCGCCGATGGCGAGAACTCCTGTGCTTCGTGCCACACCGTCGAACAGCTCGCGTACAGCTTCGTCAATTCCGACCGCTTCGACCCCAAGCTGGGGGCGCGGGTGTCGTTCGAGGACCGCGTGCGCCGGTGCTACGCCGGCTCGATCGACGGTTTCGTACCGACCGTCTATGAACCCGCGGTGCGCGACATTCGGCTCCTCGCCCGCGCGGTCGCGCATCACCTGCAGCTGAGCGAAGGCGCACTCAGCAAGGAGAACTAATCCATGCCGCAGCTGGCCGGAAGGCTCGCCAAAATCGCCCTGCTTCTGCTCGCGCTCGGCAGCCTCTACGCCGTTGCGCTCCACAAGCACGCGCAAAGAGAGGAGATCCGCAAGGCCGCGGTCGCCCTGACGCCGGGCTGCACGGAGAAGCTCGGCCGTTACGGCCTCGCGCCGGGAAAGAAGTACGCATCGTCCTACGTGATGGAACGCACCGGCGCCCGCGTCGAGCTGCGCGGCTACAGCGAGGAGGACGTGCGCGCCATCGAGCGCGGCTGCAACATCATCGACGACAGCCAGGGCGCGCTTGCGACGGATCCGTGGCGGGAGCGTTGGAATGCGAAGCGGTTCATCCGCGGCAACCATGTGAGCTGCGATCACTGCCATCGCGGAATCGGCGACCTGCAGGACGCTTCCGGCAACCGGCTGCCCGGCTCCAACTCCCTTGCCGCCTCCTGGACCATGGGCGACATGTACGACCGGTTCACCGGCCTGCTCCTGCCGTACGAGATGCGCCAGATGCAGTGCTACATCAACTCGTCCAACGGCTACAAGCCGAACGTCGCGGACGACGTCATCCGCGACGTGACGGCATACAGCCGGTTTCTCTCGGCCGCGCTGGATCTCAAGATCGCGAACCACTATGAAGAACAGGGCATCGACGAGATTCCCGCTTCCGCCACCCTGAAGCAGGGCGACGACTACATCCGCGGCGAAGTCCTCTACAACGAGAAATGCCAGGGATGCCATGGTCTGCAGGGAATCGGACTGGAGGTCAACGGCAAGCTGGTCGCGCCCGCCGTCGCGGGACCCAACTCCTGGAACCTGCAGTCGCGCAACAACTTCTACTTCGTGTCCACGATCCTCGCCGGCTTCATCTGCCGCAACATGCCGCCGGGGCAGGAAAGCACCCTCCAGCACCAGGATTGCCGCGACATCGCGTTCTACATCAGCAACCTGCCCCGGCCCGCGGGCGACAGGCAGGGCCCCGTCGTCGCCTTGCAGCAGCAGCTCCTCATGAGGGTCTTGCCGCCGCTATTGCGGCTGACCGAATCAAGTCCGAGCAAGTCCGCAGCGCCGGCCGCCGAAACGCGCGCGCAGCCGGTGCTCGGGCACGCGGAATGAAGGCCTTAGCGCTGGCGCTCAAGTCGCGGGCGCTGCTGTGGCAGCAACAATTGCCGGCGGGCAACAGCCATCTGCTGGTCGGCCTGACGCTGGCTCTCGTCACACTGCCCCAGGCAGTCGCGTTCTCCGTGACGCTCGCCGGGGTTCCTCCCCACTTCGGCATCTACGCGGCGATCTGGGGGGTCCTCTTCTGCGCCATGCTCAATCCCTCGCCGGTGTTTCACGGTGGGCCCAACACGGCGATGTCGGCTGCAATCGGCGTGATTCTGCTGCCGACCGCGGCCCCGTTCGGGGCCGAGTACATGGGTCTCGCCCTCACCCTCGGGCTCATGTGCGGGCTCATCCAGCTGCTCTTCTGGCTGATTCGCCCGCTGGGAAGGATGCTCGATCTCATCAGCGAGCCGGTGATCAATGGCATGATCTGCGGGATCGGGCTGTTCCTCATCTTCAGATCCCTGACCACCTTTGGCGGCCTGCCGGTCAATACCGAGGTGGAATGGCCGCTCTGGATCGCCTGGCATTCGTTTCTCGCGATCCTCGAGGTCGGCAACCTCTACGCCATCCAGATCGGGCTCATCACCCTCGCTACCTGCGCGGTCCTGCAGCAGTTCGAGCGGCTGCGTAACTGGGCCATCCTGATCGGCATCGCCGCCGGAACGCTGTACTCGCAATACCTCAGCGCCAGGCTCGGACTGCAAAACACACTCATCGAGCAGATCGGCAACCTGTCGGCGATCCGCCTGGTCTCTCCGTCAGTGCCGGCCTTCACGCAGGACGCCCTTCCGGACATCGTTGCCATCGTACCCGGGGCGGTGACACTCGCCCTGCTCGGACTGTTCCAGACCGTCGCCGCGATGCGGCGCATGAGCCGCAAGGCCGGTATCTTTACCGACAGCCGCAAGGCGATATTTGCCGATGCGGCGTCCAACTGCCTTCTGCCCTTCCTCTCCTCGCTGCCCACGTGCGCTTCGTTCAACCGCATGTGGCTGGTACACAGGCTCGGAATTCACAGCCGCATCACCATTGCGGCCTCGGCAGTGCTGCTCCTGCTGCTGGTGCTGTTCTTCGCCAACGCGATCGCCCTCATCCCCATGCCGGCAATGGCCGCCGTGATCATGCTGCTCGGGGCAAACATGCTGAACTGGGAGGACATCAAGCCGCATCTCAAGAATCGGCGCGAGGCGGTGGTGTTCCTCGCATCCTTCCTGTCGGTCCTTTTCCTGGATCTCTTCAGCGCCGTGCTGGTCGGATCGTTCCTCGCGATCGCCTATTCGAAGTGGGAGCAGGTGAACCCGAACGTCAGCTTGCGGGGCAACGTTCTGAAGATCAGAGGGAATATCTACTACGGCTCGCTGCCCGCGATCGAAGCGATCTACCACGACGCGATCGAGCGCATCGACGACCTGATCATCGACTTTTCCGAGTGCTTCTACATCGATCGTGAGGGCGTTCGATGGCTGGCGGCCGCCAAGGCGGCGCACAAGGTGGGCTTCGTCGACCGGCGCAGCGGCCACGATCGTCGCTTCGAGCAGGCAGCCCCCGACCGCCGTGCGGGCGAGGAGCGCCGCACCGTTTCAGCGACGGCGCCGCAGGACCGGCGCCTGCCCGAGGACCGCCGCGCTGTCCGCCGGCGCGAACGCGACCGGCGGCGGCGCTCGGAATTCTGATACCGTCAGTCCGCTTTCAGGTTGCGCGCCTTGATCACCCGCGCCCAGCGCTCCGTCTCGCTGCGGATAAGGCTGTCGGATTGCTCTGGCGAGCTGTGGCCGATCAACACCCCAAGCTTCTCCAGCCGATCAATCACCTCGGGCGAGTTGAGTGCCTTGCCGACCTCGCCGTTGAAACGGCGCACGATCTCCCTCGGCGTTCCCGCCGGCGCGACGAATCCGAACCATTGGACCGCGACGATTCCCGGCGGAAAGCCCGCCTCGACAATCGTCGGTACATCGGCCAAGTCACGCAAGCGCCGCGGGGTGTTGACGGCGAGCGCCTTGAGCTTCCCGGACTTGATGTGCGGCAGCGCAAACGTGCTGGTCAGAACCATGAACGAAAGCTGGCCGCTCAGGAGGTCGGGTATCGCCTGCGGCAGAGACTTGTAGGGGACATTCACCAGGTCGATCCCGGCATGGCCTGACAGCAACAACGTGAACAGGTGACCGAAGGTGCCGGTACCGGGGTGTCCGGCGGCAAGCTCGTTTGGGCGGGCCTTGGCGTATTCGACGAACTCTCCGAGCGAGCTCACCGGGAGCTTGCCCGGCACAACGAGCACATTGGGCGCCGCTCCCACAAGCGCGACACCGACGAAATCGGAGCTCTTGAATTTCGAGTTGGGGTCGAGTACCGGGTTTACCGCCAGGAATATTGCGCTGCTCATCAGCGTATAGCCATCCGGCGGCGCGCTCTTTGCAAGCTGTATGCCGATGTTTCCGCTCGCGCCCGGGTGGGACTCGACGATGATCGGCTGACCCCAATTCGCGCCGATCCTGTCGGTCACGGGACGCGTGATGAGATCCAGGATGCCTCCCGCCGGGAAAGGCACGACGACGCGCACCGGCTTGGCCGGGTAGTCTTGAGCCCAAGCCGTGCTTGCCGCCAACGCCAGCGCCGCGAACCAGGCGCAAGTTCGCGCGTTCAAGCTTTCAAGAGTGTTTGTGGGCATGGCGCTGCTCTATGCAAACACAACATCAGGCGGCTTGCAAAACTTCCTTGCACTATCATTGGGTTTTAGAACTCTCTCGATCTGCATGCCCATCGTCCGACTGGCGCTGGCCGCGCTCTGGTCTTTGGTCCTTGCCGGCCCGGCGCTCGCCCAGCCCTGGCCGGCGAAGCCGGTGCGCATCGTCGTCGCCTATCCCGCCGGGGGCGGAATCGACGTGATGGCGCGGCAGCTCGCCGAGCGGCTCGGCGCGGCGTGGGGCCAGCCGGTCGTGGTCGAGAACAAGCCCGGTGCGAACACCATCGTCGCCGCCGACTCGGTCGCGAAGAGCGCCCCCGACGGCTACAGCGTGCTGATGACGACGGACGCGACGTTCTCGATCAACCCCCACCTCTACGCCCGCCTGCCGTTCGACACCGAGCGCGACTTCGTTCCGGTCACCATGCTCGTCCTGCTGCAGCAGCTCCTGGTTGCGAACCCCGCCACGCCCTTTAACGACCTGAAGGGTTTGATTGCAGCGGCAAAGGCAAAGCCCGGGAGCATCAACTACGCCTCCTACGGCAGCGGCAGCCAGCCGCACCTCGCCGGCGAGATGCTCAAGCACCAGGCGGGAATCGACCTGGTGCATGTCCCCTACAAAGGCATCTCGCTCGCGGTCCCCGCCGTGATCGCGGGCGAGGTCCAGCTCACCTTTGCCGGCATCGCCACGTCGAGCGCGCCGCTCAAGGCAGGGCGCATCAAGGCGCTCGCCATCGGCGGCGCGCAGCGCTCGCCGCTGTTTCCACAGGTGCCGACCTTCGCCGAGCTCGGCTATCCCGAGGTGGAGACGCACGCCTGGTTCGGCCTGTTCATGCCGGCGGGCGCGCCTCGCGAGGCGATCGCGCGGCTCTACCAGGACACCTCCAGGCTGCTGCAGGACCCGGAGTTCCGGCAAAAGCAGCTCATCGATCGCGGCTACGAGGTCGTCGGCAGCAGCCCAGAGGCATTCGCGGCGTACATCCGCAAGGACAGCGAGAGCCGCGGGCGCGCCGTGAAAATCTCCGGCGCGAAGGCGGAATGACGCCCTGGACCACGCTGGTTCCAGGCAGCCCGCGCATCGCGGTGGCGAGCGCGGGGCGCGGGCCGCTCGTGCTCTTCCTGCACGGGATCGGCGGCAACCGCAACCACTGGCAGCACCAGCTCGCTTTCTTTTCGCAGAGCGGCTTCAAGGCCGCGGCATGGGACGCGCGCGGCTACGGCGATTCCGACGACTACGAGGGCGCGCTGCAGTTCGAGGATTTCACCTCGGACCTTCTCCGGACGGTCGATTTTCTGAATGAGGAGCGCGTGCACCTCGTCGGCCTGTCGATGGGCGGGCGCGTCGCGCGCAACTTCGCGCTCGCTCACCCGGGCCGCCTGCGCACGCTGACGCTCGCCAACACCAGCCCGGGGTTCGATGCGCTGACTCCCGAGGAGGTGCTGAGGTTCGTGGAGGAGCGCGAGCACCGCAGCGCCGAGTCGGCGGCGCGCCTGCTCGGCAGCCGCGCCCGTCCCGGCGCCCACGCCGCGCTGCTCGCGAGCTTCCACGCCCTGCGCAACGACTCCTACCGCAAGACGCTCGAGGCGTCGGTGGCGCAGGACCGCGCCGCGCCGCTGGAGAAGCTCGCCGTCCCCACGCTCGTCATCACCGGCGACGAGGACCGCGTGTATCCGCCCGAGCTCGCCGAGCGCATGGCGCGGCGCATCCCGGGCGCGAAGCTCGTGGTGATCGCCGACTGCGGGCACCTCTCGAACCTCGAGCAGCCGGAGCGCTTCAACGAGGTGCTGCTGGATTTTCTGTTATCTTCCGAACCCGTCTCGAGGAGAACACCATGAGGGTCGCGATCGTCACCGGTGCCGGATCCGGGATCGGCAAATCCGCTGCGCTGGCGATGCTGAAGGACGGCTACAACGTCGGGCTGGTCGGCCGGCGCAAGGACATGCTGGACAAGACCGCGGCGGAGTCGGGCGCGAAGGAGCGCGCCATGGTGCTGCCGGCGGACCTCACCAAGGACGCCGAAGTCAAAAGCGTGTTCAGTGAAATCAAGTCCAAGTGGGGCAGGCTGGACGTTCTGTTCAACAACGCCGGCATGGGCGCGCCCGCGGTGCCGATGGAGGAGCTTCCGATCGAGAAGTTCCGCGAGGTGGTCAACATCAACCTCGTCGCCATGTTCATGTGCACGCAGGAAGCGATCCGCATCATGAAGGCGCAGAACCCCAAGGGCGGGCGCATCATCAACAACGGCTCGATCTCGGCGCACACGCCGCGGCCGATGTCGGTCGCCTACACCTCCACCAAGCACGCCGTCACCGGCCTCACCAAGTGCATCTCGCTCGACGGGCGCAAGGACGACATCACCGCGAGCCAGATCGACATCGGCAACGCCCTCACCGAGCTCGCCGCGCGGATGGCGAAGGGCGTGCCCCAGGCCGACGGCTCCGTCAAGCCCGAGCCGCTGATGGACGTGAAGCACGTCGGCGACGCGGTGCTGCACATGGCCAACCTGCCGCTCGACGTGAACGTTCAGTTCATGACCATCATGGCGACGAAGATGCCGTTCGTCGGAAGGGGCTAGACAAAAAGAAAATCGGGGTCAGACCCCGATTCTTCTTTTTTGGGGTCTGACCCCGATTTTCGTTCGATTTTCGTTACATGAGCTTGCGCATCCAGCTCGCGGTCGGAACCGCTCCGCCGAAGCTGTAGATGTGCACACCCACGACGTTGCTCTGCTCGCGCTGCGACGAGTAGCGCGCGAGCGCGACGAGCTGATCGCGCGGATTGGTGTGGGTGACGAGCTTCGCGATTCCGACGCCGAGGGTGCGCAGCGCACGGAGCGATACGCTCACGCCGCAGCGCTGCGCGTAGCGCGCGAGCGCCACCGGATCGGTGGGACCGGCGATGCCCACGTACACCGGAAGCTGGGGCCGGGTGCGGGCGAGGCCCGCGCAGAAGTCGACCACGCGCTGCGGCGAGAGGCAGAACTGGGTCACCATGTAGACGCCGATGCCCTGCTCGCGGCCGAGCGCGATCTTGCGCTCCAGCGCGCGGTCGAGGCTGTTGAGCGGGATGCGCGGATGGCCCTCGGGGTAGCCGCCGACGCCGAACTCGCGCACGCCGCACTCCTTGAGCACGCCCTGCTCGAGCACCTGGAGGCTGTCGGCGAACGGCCCCTTCGGCCGCGCCTCGTCGCCGCCGAGGAGGAGCACGCGGTGCACGCCGTGCTGCGCGGCCGCTTTCTGCAGGAAGTCGCGGAACTCGTCGCGATCGCGGATGCGCCGCGCCGATACGTGCGGCACGGGGTCGAGGCCGGCGGCGCGGATCGACGCGATCGCGTCGAGCGTGCGCGAGAGCGGCAGGCCGGGAAGCGACGGGATGTAGACGCAGGTGTTCGCCGGCAGGATCGTCGCCACTTCGGGCGCGCGGTGCAGCTCGCGCGGCGAGATCTCGAGCGAGCCCGCGGTGAGGAGCTCGGAGAGGCCGGCTTGCGAATCAGTCACGCTTGCGGGAAATGACATAGGACTCGTCCAGGAACCAGAGGGCGCCGTGCTTCTGCAGCACTTCGCGCGTCGCGTCGAGATAGTGCGTCTTTCCCAGCACCTCGGACAGCCGCTGGTCCTCGATCTGCGCCACGTAGATCGCCGCGTTCCACGCCGCGAACAGAGTCGAGGTGCCGATGCTAGACGAGATCTCGGTCGGCAGGGTGTGCATGTCGTAGCGGAAGAGCGAGCGAGCGTCGGCGTAGGTGTTGAAGTTGTAGCGCCTCGCCTCGCGCCCGAGGTCGACCTTGGCGGCACGCATCAGGTCGTGCCGGGTGTGGAGGAACGGGTTCTCCCCCTGCCACACCTTCTGGATGATCTCGAGGCCCGGATCATGGCCGTAGGAATGGATGCCGAGCAGGCGCCCGCCCTTGCCGAGCGCGCGCACGAGCGGCGCCACCACCTTCTGCGCCTTGAATTCGAGCGACGCGCGCGCCCGGTACGGCTGCGAGGCGATCACCATGTCGTAGTCGGCGAGCCCGGCGCCGCGCTTCGGGATCACCTCGTCGAGGAGGAACCGGTAGTCGTCGCGGTAGAGCACCACTACCGTCGGATGCTCGTAGACCGGGTTGCCCGTCTTGGGGCTCAGGCCGGCCTGCCAGTTCTTGGCGAGGAACGGCTCGAGCGAGGCGATCTGCTCGCTGAAGTCGTGCGACGTGCTCCCGGTGAGCGCCACGTCGTGCCACACCATCGAGGTGGCGGCCGGCACCGCGCGCGGCGTGAGCCAGGGCGCCTCGGTGTAGTACATGTTGGTGACGACGAGCACCGTGGCCGGATGCTCGAAGAAGCGGTCGGCCATCTTGCGCAAGCTGAGGCGCACGTCCTCGAGGCTGATCTCCTTGCCGACGATGAAGAACGGCACCGTCGGGAAGCGCCGGTGCATCTCGCGCATCACGCGCGCGAGCACGGTGCCGTCGCCCATGCCGGCGTCGAACAGCCGCACCGCCGGGGGGCGCGGGTGGATGTGGCCGAGCTCGAGGCCGACGCGGCGCGCGACCACGTCCTTCTCGCTGCAGGTGTTGACGAAGAGGAGATACTTCTGGCGGTTGTCGAAGAAGCGGAAATTCTTTTCAGGCGCCGTCTCGCGCACCGCCGGCGCCGGAGCTACCGCTCCGGCGCGAATGAGCGCCATCAGCTCCGGCGGCGAATCGCCGGGTCCGGGCAGGCCGTGCTTGGCGATGAACTGGTTGACCCGATTCAGGGTCTCAGGGGTGACGCGCGCCCCGTCGCGCAGGCGCGCGACGAACTTGCCGTCGTTCACCGCGCGGCGGCCGAAGGTCGACTCGGCCATGCCGGTGCGCCGGCAGAAATCCGAGATACTCCCGAGCAGTGTGCCGCCGCCGCCTTCCAAGGCTCCTCCGTGGTTGGGATGTTGGGGAACCTGCCCGTGGGACGGCAACCCCAGCCGTTGCACTGCAATATTATGGGATGTCTCCCACCATGCCAAATCAAATACTTAACACTCCGCCCGGGCTTTCCTGGCGGGTGCGCTAACCTAGCGCTGCGATGAATGTGCTCGACCTCATCGGCAACACGCCGCTCGTGGAAGCGGCGCGCATGGATGCCGGGCCGTGCCGTCTCTACCTCAAGCTCGAGCACCACAACCCCGGCGGCTCGATCAAGGACCGCATCGCGCGCTCGATGATCGAGGACGCGGAGCGCCAGGGAAAGATCAAGCCGGGCTCGCTGATCGTCGAGGCCACAGCGGGAAACACCGGGCTCGGCCTCGCGCTCGTGGCGGTGCTCAAAGGCTACCGCCTGCTCATCGTGGTGCCCGACAAGATGAGCCAGGAGAAGATCTTCCACCTGCGCGCGATGGGCGCGGAGATCGTGATGGCGCGCTCCGACGTCACCAAGGGCCATCCGGAGTATTACCAGGAGCGCGCCGCGGAGATCGCGCGCCGCACGCCCGGCGCTTATTACATCGACCAGTTCGCCAACCCGGCCAATCCGCGCGCGCACGAGGAGACGACCGGACCGGAGATCTGGCAGCAGATGGACCAAGACGTCGACGCGGTGGTCGCGGGCGTCGGCACAGGCGGCACGATCACCGGCCTCGCGCGCTTCTTCGAGCGTGTCTCGCCGGAAACCGAGATGGTGCTCGCCGATCCGGAAGGCTCGGTGCTCGCGAACTACGTGAAGACGCACAAGATCTCCAAAGACGTCGGCTCATGGCTCGTCGAAGGCATCGGCGAGGACTTCCTGCCAGCGGTGTGCGACCTCTCGCGCGTGAAGAAGGCCTACTCGATCCCCGACGCCGAGGCGTTCGGCGTGCTGCGGACGCTCCTCAAGACCGAGGGCATCATGGCGGGCACCTCTTCGGGCACGCTGATCGCGGCTGCACTGCGCTATTGCCGCGAGCAGACGACGCCCAAGCGCGTGGTCACGCTCGTGTGCGACAGCGGCAACAAGTACCTCTCCAAGGTCTATAACGACTACTGGATGCTCGACCAGGGCTTCATCAAGCGCGAGACCCACGGCGACCTGCGCGACCTCATCATGCGGCGGCACAAGGAGCACGCGGTCGCCACCGTGAGCGCGGACGAGACCGTGATCGCGGCCTACCAGCGCATGAAGCTCTACGACGTGTCGCAGCTCCCCGTGCTGAAGGACGGCAGGATCGTCGGCATCGTCACCGAGGAGGACATCCTGCTCCGCGTCTACGAGCAGCCGGACCATTTCCGCGAGCCGGTCACCGCGGCGATGGAGTCCAACCTCGTCACGCTGCCGCCCTCGGCGCCGGTAGAGAAGCTGAAGGAGATCTTCGAGCGCGGCATGGTGGCGATCGTGGTCGACGGCGACGAGTTCCTCGGGCTCATCACGCGCATCGATCTCCTCAACTGGCTGCGGCGCCAGGAATTGAACCGTAAAGGCAGGACACCCAAATGAAATTCGAGACCAAGGTCATCCACGCCGGCCAGGAGCCCGACCCGCGCACCGGCGCGGTGATGACGCCGATCTACGCCACCTCCACCTACGCGCAGTCGAGCCCCGGCGAGCACAAGGGCTACGACTACGCCCGCACGCGCAACCCGACGCGCGACGCGCTCGAGGCGTGCGTCGCCGAGCTCGAGGGCGGAAAGCACGGCTTCGCCTTCGCCTCGGGCATGGCGGCGATCGGCACCGTGCTCGAGCTCCTCGACTCGGGCTCGCACGTCGTGGCGATGGACGACCTCTACGGCGGCAGCTACCGCATCCTCGAGCGCGTGCGCAAGCGCTCGGCAAATATCCAGGCGACGTTCACCGACCTTTCGGATCCCGGGAATTTCGAAAAAGCGATCAGGCCCGGCACGCGCATGCTGTGGGTCGAGAGCCCGACCAACCCGCTGCTCAAGCTGGTCCACCTGGAAGCCGTGGCGGCGATGGCGCGCAAGCGCGGCATCATTTCCGTGTGCGACAACACCTTCGCCTCGCCCTGGGTGCAACGGCCCCTCGAGCTCGGCTTCGACATCGTGGTGCACTCGACCACCAAGTACCTGAACGGCCACTCCGACGTCATCGGCGGCGCCGCCGTACTGCGGGATTCCACTTACCAGGAGAAGCTTGCCTTCCTCCAGAACGCCGTCGGCGGCGTACCGAGTCCGTTCGACGCCTTCCTCACCCTGCGCGGCATCAAGACACTCGCCGTCAGGATGGAGCGCCACTGCGGCAACGCGATGCACATCGCGGCCTTTCTCGAGAAGCATCCGAAGGTCGCACGCGTGATCTACCCCGGCCTCGCGAGTCATCCGCAGCACCTGCTAGCCGCGCAACAGATGAACATGCGCTACGGCGGGATGGTGACCGCGGTGCTCAAAGGCGGCCTCGCCGCCTCGCGCCGCTTCCTCGAGCGCTGCGAGCTCTTCACGCTCGCCGAGAGCCTCGGCGGCGTGGAAAGCCTGATCGAGCACCCGGCCATCATGACCCACGCCTCGCTACCCGAGGACGTGCGCGCCAACCTCGGCATCGACGAGGGGCTGGTGCGCCTCTCCGTCGGCATCGAGAACGTCGACGACCTCATCGCCGAGCTGAAACACGCTCTCGAGTAAGACGATCTACTTTCTCCTCATCCTCGCGGGACTCGCGCTCCTCGCCGGCGGAGCGCTTTGGTACTTCACCGCCATGCCGGGAAAGTCGCACGCCGGCCCGCTGCCGCCGCTTTCCGACGAGGAGCGCGCCCTCGCCGAGCGGCTTCGCCGGCATGTCTTCACCCTGGCAAAGAGCGAGCGCAACACCGACCTGGAAACCCCGGTGCGCTACATCGAGGGCGCATTTGCGGCCCACGGCCTTACCTCCAAGTTGCAAACCTTCGAGAGCGGCGGTCGAAACGTCAACAACGTGGAGGTGTCTCCACCCGACCCCGCGGCGATCGTAGTCGGCGCGCACTACGACACCGTTCCGGGCTCGCCCGGCGCGGACGACAACGCCTCGGCCGTCGCCGCGCTGATCGAGCTCGCGGGCCTCCTCGGCAGGGAGCGCCTTCCGATCCGCTTCGTCGCCTTCGCCAACGAGGAGCTGCCCTACCACATGGGCCCGGAGATGGGGAGCTGGGTGTCGGCGCGGCGCTCGCGCGAGCAGGCCGAGCCGCTGCGGGGAATGATTTCGCTCGAGATGCTCGGCTGCTACCGCGACGAGCCCGGCAGCCAGCGCTACCCGCCGCCGCTCAACCTCATCTACCCCAACCGCGGCAACTTCATCGCCTTCGTCGGCGACGTCGGCGCTCGCGCCCTGGTGCACCAGGCCATCGCCTCATTCCGCAGGAATGCGCGATTCCCATCCGAAGGCGTCGCCGCGCCGGCCTTCGTGCCCGGCATCATGCGCTCCGACCACGCCTCGTTCCGCGACCAGGGCTTCCCCGCGTTCATGGTCACCGACACCGCGTACAACCGAAATCCGCGCTACCACAAGGCCAGCGACACGGCCGACACGCTCGACTACGAGCGCATGGCGCGCGTCACCCTTGCACTGGCGGCAGTCCTGCGCGACCTGGCCGCCGAGAATCGTTGATCTCGCCCACTGTCGGTTCTATTTACAGTCAGCGGACTCAGGGTAGCTATCTTACTGATTAGCTGGCCCATCACCCAGTGGTTCGAAATTTGCGTGAGGACACCGGGTTCTAAAATAATGCAAGCAGGGAGGTGCTTGTGCGTACTGTGCTCGCTTCATTTCTCGCTTCGGTTTGCCTCGCCCTTCCCGGAGTTTGCGGCGCCACCCTCCACGCGGTATTGGATGTAACAGCCGAGGACCTAACAACACCCCGGCTTGTTTTTAACGAATTGGTCGACTTTCAGGCCTTTGAAGACAACGGCAACGCCGCGCTGGGTGACACCGGTTTCGTTTCGGGGATAGCCGTCGGTATCGACCTCGGCTGTGATGGCGCTCGCCTGTCGGGTTTCTCATCTGCTATTCAAGGCACCCTCCTTATCACCGAGCGCGGCAACTGCGGCTTCTCCACCAAGGTCCTTAACGCTCAGGCCGCAGGAGCCGTTGGCGTCCTTATTTTCAACAATGCGCCCGAGCTCAATGCAGGACTACTTAGCGATCCCACGGCAATCCCGGCCGCGCTTCTTAGCGGTGCCGCCATCCAAGCCTTCGATACCCTTGCACCAGGGCCCCTTTTCTTCCATCTTCAGATAGCCAGGGATGTTCCGGAACCGGCTTCGCTAGCACTGCTACTCGCCGCGCTAGGAGGACTCTGGTTTGTCCGTCGAAGGACTCAGCAGCCGCGCTCGATCGGATGCTGCGATCCCGATCGGATGTAGAAAACCGCAAGGTCCTCGACCGTAATACCGCCCGCGAGCGACACGCTTGAGACGCTCGACTACGAGCGCCTCGCTCGCGTGGCCTCGGAGCTGCTGTCTTCGCGGCCTCGCCCATAAACTATGCGCCGCGCCACCACCCGCCACGCATCCGGTAGCTGCTAACAGGCCGTTCTTTGGGGTGGCGGTACGGTTGGCACCAGCCACGACAGCCTACCCGCCACCGATCTCGTTCATCTACCCCGACCGCGGCAATTTCATCGCCTTCGCCTTCGCCGGCGACGTCGACGCTCGCGCCCTAGTCAGAGAATCTATTTCTCTTCTCAGAAAAGGGGGAGGCAATGGACAAGTCCTTGCGAGGTCTGCTGGCGCTATGCTCCTAGCGCCCGGGCAAGTCTTATCGGATCGTCCACTCCGGGATTTGCAGGTCGGGGACGGCGGCGAGGATTCGCTCGCGTATGCCATGGACATGTGCAGGCGTCAGGCGCAAGCGCCCGAAACCTGCCAGACGTACGCCGTCAACGATGAAGTCGTGTGGAAGCCATAGGCGGGTTCGGAGGAGCTGACGTTAACCGACGAAAAGGAGCCCTTCGCGTGAGCACGTCCGCGTCCGCCTGCTACCACCTGCGCCGTGCTCACTGCCGAGGATTCAGGACTCGGCGATAAGAAGAAGTTTTAGAACTCCGCAAAATAGACTTCGCCGCTACGTCGTGTCGCCGGCAGACACGATATTTCGCTTTCCACGTTCATTGATTTGCATTTGAATAAGCCATGCGCTCTTCGCGACTTGGCCTATGGAAATAACTGCAGTCCAGATGGCCGCGCTGTCAGAAGCGCGAAGAAAAACCTTTCTCCTTCGCGTGCGCCAATTCATCCAAGCGGAAACGCAGCGAACGCCGCAAGAAAACGTGCTCGCCGAGTTGTTCGATCGAGCGTCTCGCTACGGCTTGGTCAGCGAGCAACAGTTCGCGGGCTACATCGCGCTCGCATGGCAATTCGGCGTCGTACCGCCCGCTTCCGATCCACACTGGATCGCTGAGGTCATGGGCAACCCCAGGCTACGACCCGAAGCCAAGGTCGAAGCCATATTCGATCGCGCGAGGTTGTTGAACAAGGGGAGAGCGTGAGCTCCTTCGACCAGCAGCAGGAGGCCATCAAACGCCAGTTCTCGTCCGCCCCGCCAGCCTCGCCGGTTGTCTCATGCCCGAAGGGCGCCCTCACAGAGCAAGAAGCGAACCAGTGGTTTGATGACTTCAAATCCCGGAAGGAGATTCCGTGGAATTACCCGAACGACTGCTGCTATAACCGCGCCCATGTGATGGCGAGGGAACTCCAAGCCGTAGGCGTGGATGTCGGCAAGGTCTGGAACTATGCCCCGCCTCCGATTGCGTACATCGCGAATCCGTTGCGTGTGTCTACATCGAACGACCCAAAGGGATACGTGGAGTGGGGTTACCATGTTGCGCCGACGGTGCCTGTCGCTGATTCCCGCAACAACGTCACCAGAATGGTGCTCGATCCCTCCATAGCGGCCAGTCCGATGACACCGGAGCAATGGAAGAGCCTCCAGGGCCAGCCGCTATCGAAGTTGGTGTTTACAAATTCTGAGCCATACTACCGAGATGAGAAAGGAAGAGTTTATCCCGCACCGACGAACGACGAAGTAAGTGAGATATTCGACGAGCATCGTTCGAACCGTGAGAAAAACTGGCGCAGAGACAAATGAAAGCCGCCGACAATTCTGCAAAATTTTGCTTCTCTTGGCTGGCTTCCCTGCCATGAGCTCCTCGCAATCCGCTCATGGGCAATTAGCTGCACCACTGCATGGGCCTGACTTCGTGCTGGAAAAGGTCGTCTCTTGGGTTGAATCGGCCAACGCAGAGGCGGAGCTCAAGCTTGCCGATGGGTCCTTGTGGAAACTCAAACCGGGTACGAGAAGCTACGAAGATCAGCGTGACGTCATTGGGCGGGCCGTACGACGCAACAGGGAGTTGTTCCTATCGGGTGATAGGAATCGCGCGAACGTCGAGATCATTATCGATGCGCGCCAACTTGCGGTGCAGGAGATAAGTAGCAAAGAGACAAATGGCCGCTACTCTGTTCTGTTCCAGGGCCCGCCGTCGGTGTACTACCTTCGGACCGATCGGCCTTGGTTCAGTCAAGCGTTTTCACTGTTGCGCCGTAGTGTGTCTAGTGGCGCGTCTTTCGGTGCACCAGATCTAGTCGTGGCAATCGACCCCGCACATTCAGAGATTGTGGCTGTCAAGGGATTGAAATCCCCATAGGTCCGCCTG
>DATMJC010000109.1:0-13727 GCA_035554435.1 Burkholderiales bacterium
AAGATCGTCCACCTCGACATGGACGCCTTCTACGCGTCGGTCGAAGCCCGCGACGATCCGCGGCTGCGCGGGCGGCCGGTGGCGGTGGGCGGAAGCCCGGAGGGCAGGGGCGTCGTGGCGGCGGCGAGCTACGAGGCGCGCGCCTTCGGCGTGCGCTCGGCGATGCCGATGGCGCGCGCGCTGCGCCTGTGCCCCGGGCTCGTCATCGTGCGGCCCGACTTCGCCAAGTACCACGAGGTCTCGTCGCAGGTCATGGCGATCCTGCGCTCGTGCAGCGACCTCGTGGAGCCGCTGTCGCTCGACGAAGCCTACGTCGACGTCACCGAGAACCGCTGGGGCACCGCCTACGGCAGCCTGGTCGCGAAGGAGCTGAAGCGCCGCATCTTCGAGGAGACCCGCTGCACCGTCTCGGCCGGCGTCGCCCCCAACAAGTTCCTCGCCAAGATCGCCTCGGGCTGGCGCAAGCCCGACGGGCTCACCGTCATTTCGCCCGACCGGGTGGAGGAGTTCCTCCAGGCCCTGCCGGTGGACGCGCTCTGGGGCGTAGGGCCGGTCACGGCGAAGAAGCTCCATGCCCTGGGTCTCAAGCGCGTCGTGGACATCAGGCAGTTCGACATCGAGGAGCTCCGCCTTCACGTGGGGAGCCTTGCGGACTGGCTGCGCCAGCTCTCTTACGGCGACGATCCGCGCCCGGTGGTCGCGCACCGCGCGGCGAAATCGGCGAGCAGCGAGACCACGTACGCCCAGGACCTGCAGGACCTGGACACGATCAGGACCGAGCTCGCGCGCCTCGCCCGCGAGACCGCGGAGTGGCTCGAGAAAAAGCAGCTCGCCGGGCGCACGGTAACGATCAAGGTGCGCTACGCGGACTTCACCACGGTGACGCGCAGTCACACTTTGTCGCGCCCGACCTGCGACGCCGACGTCATCTCGTCCTGGGCGGCGGAGCTCCTTCATCGCACCCAGGCGGGACGGCGCCCGGTGCGCCTGCTCGGCGCGCGCGTGAACGGGCTGGTCGAGCACAGCGCGCTGTAAGCTCCGCACTCATGTGCGGACGATACGGGCGGTTCAGCCGCAAGGAGCGCATCGAGGCGGTGCTCGAGCACGCCATCGTGGGGGGCGACGAGCTCGCGCCGCGCTACAACGTCTGCCCGGGCCTGCCGGACTGGATCATCCGCCAGTCGTACCGCACGCGCGAGCTGCGCTTCGAACAGTTCCAGTGGGGCCTGCTGCCGTCGTGGACCAAGAACCCGACGTCCGCGCGGCGGCCGATCAATGCCCGCGCCGAGACGCTCGCCGAGCGGCCGATGTTCCGCGATCTGCTGCGCAGCCGCCGCTGCGTGGTGCCGATCGACGGCTATTACGAGTGGCGCGCCACCTCGAGCGGCAAGGTGCCGTTCTGGTTCAGCCAGAAGAGCGGCGAGCCCTTCTTCCTCGCGGGGCTGTGGGACCGCTGGCACGGCGGCCAGCCCGACGCGGTGGCGAGCTATATCCTGATGACCACCGAGCCGAACGCGCTCGCCGCCAGGGTGCACGACCGCATGCCGGTGCTGCTGCACGCGCGCGACGTGGCGCGGTGGCTCGATCCGACCACGACCGACGCGGCGATGCTCACGAAGCTGTTGCGTCCCTATCCCGCGAGCGAGATGGAGTCGCGACCCGTGTCCAGGCGCGTGAGCAGCCCGGATAGCGAAGGGCCCGATCTGATTCGGCGGGATGACTCGATCCCAGAGCTATGGTCGTAGCTCGGATTACAATGCGCGCGGCATGCTGATCCAGTCGCTGCTCGACACCGACCTGTACAAGTTCACCATGATGCAGGTGGTGCTGCATCACTTTCCGGGCGCGCAGGTCGAGTACAAGTTCAAGTGCCGCACGCCCGGCGTCGACCTGCGTCCGCACCTCGACGAGATGAAGGCGGAGTTCGCGAATCTGTGCAAGCTGCGCTTCCGCGACGACGAGCTCGCCTATCTGCGCGGCCTGCGCTTCATGAAATCCGACTTCGTCGACTTCCTGGGCCTGTTCCAGTTCAACCAGAAATACCTGAGAGCGGGCCACGGCGAAGCCCCGGGCGAGATCGAGATCACGATCCGCGGCCCGTGGCTGCACACCATCCTCTACGAGATCCCGGTGCTCGCGCTCGTGTCGGAGGTTTACTTCCGGCGCACCCAGCCGCGGCCGAACCTCGACGAGGGCCGCAGGCGGCTGCAGGCGAAGATCGAGCTGGTGCGCAAGGTCGAGCCCTCGCTCGAGCTCAGGATCTCCGACTTCGGCACGCGCCGGCGCTTTGCGGGCGCCTGGCAGGAGGAGGTGCTGCAGACCCTGAAGCGCGAGGTGCCGCAGTACTTCGCCGGCACCTCCAACGTGCTATTCGCCATGCGCAATGGGCTCACGCCCCTCGGCACCATGGCGCACGAATACATGCAGGCCTGCCAGGCGCTGGGGCCGCGCCTGCGCGACGCGCAGGTGTTCGCCTTCGACAAGTGGGCGCAGGAATACCGCGGCGACCTCGGCATCGCGCTCTCCGACACCTACGGCTTCAACGCCTTCCTGCGCGACTACGACATGTACTTCTGCAAGCTCTTCGACGGCGTGCGCCACGACTCGGGCGACCCGTTCGACTGGGGCGAGCGCATGATCGCGCACTACCGGAAGAACCGGGTCGATCCGCAGTGGAAGACGCTCATCTTTTCCGACCAGCTCTCGTTCCCGCTCGCGATCGAGATCGCGCGCCGTTTCCAGGGCCGCGCGCGCATCTCGTTCGGCATCGGCACCAACCTGACCAACGACCTCGGCTACGTGCCGATCAATATCGTGCTCAAGATGACCGAGTGCAACGGCCAGCCGGTCGCCAAGGTCTCGGACGCGCCCGGCAAGACCATCAGCAAGGACGCGGGCTACCTCGCCTACCTGCGCCAGGTCTACGGGCTCGACCCCGCGCAGAAAACCTGAAAAAGCCGATCTGACGACCTCTTCCCGCAGCGCGGTCGGAGTGCTCGCCGCGGTATTCGCGTTCATCCTGCTCGGGCGCGGGCTGGGCGACAGCTACACGGTGTTCCTGCTGCCGCTCGAGCGCGACTTCGGCTGGACCCGGTCCCAGGTCGCGAGCGTCTATTCGATCTACCTGCTGGTGCACGGCGGCACCGCCACGCTCGCCGGCCTGGTGTTCGACCGCCTCGGCCCGCGCTGGGTGTACGGGGCGGGAACCGCGCTCCTCGGCGCGGCATTCTGGCTCGCGGGCGAGGTCACCAGCCTCTGGCAGTTCTACCTGTGCATCGGCATGCTGGTAGGGCTGGGGGCGAGCCTGAACGGCATGGTCCCGGGCTCGGCGCTGCTTTCGCGTTGGTACCGCTCGCGCCTCTCCACGGCGATCGGGATCGCCTTCTCGGCCACCGGCGTCGGCGCGGTGTTCCTCGTCCCGCTCGCGCAATCGCTGATCGGCGAGTTCGGCTGGCGCAGCGCCTACCGCATCCTCGGCATCGCGCTCCTCGCGCTCCTGCCGGCGGTGCTCTTGCTTCCGTGGAGGCGCCTCGCCGCCGGGAGCCTCGCGTATCACCGTGAAAAGCGCCTGAAAAAGGCGGGGGAAGGCTGGACCTTCCGCGCGGCGTCCCGCACCCCGGTGTTCTGGGGGCTCGCCGCGATCTTCTTCTTCACCTCGGCGTCGATGTTCTCGGTGCTGGTGCAGCTCGTCGCGTTCTTCATCGACGCAGGCTTCGCGCCGCTCAACGCCGCGACGGCCTACGGCATCCTGGGACTGCTCTCGGCCGGCAGCGTGATGGCGAGCGGGGTGCTCTCGGACCGCTTCGGCTACCGCCAGACCGTGAGCGTGAGCTTCGCCGGCACCGCCGCCGGAATGGCGATCCTGTTCGCGATGACGTACCAGCCGACGGCGGCGCTGCTCGTGCTCTTCGTGCTGCTCTTCGGCCTGTGCATGGGAACCCGCGGGCCCATCATCTCGTCGCTTGCGGCGCGCTACTTCGCCGGGCCGGCGGTGGCGACGATCTACGGCGGCATCTATTCGGCCAACGCAGTCGGCGCGGCAGCCGGCGCGCTGACGGGCGGCGTGCTGCATGACCTCACGGGCGGCTACCGCGCGGGGCTCGCGATCGCGCTCGTGTTTATCATGCTCGCCGCGCTCCCGTTCTGGGTGGTGCGCGATCTCAGGAATTTCCGCTGATCTCGCTCAGGCGCTCCTCGCGCTCGCGCAGCGTGCAGCCGCGGAGATCCGCCGCGCCTTTCTCGGTCACGATCACCGCCGCCTCGCTCCTCGGCGTCGCGACCGGCCCCGAGAGCTTCTTCACGACTCGGTTCGACGGCAGGCAGATGAGCGCGACCCCGCCCGGCGACTGGTTGGCGGCGCGGATGAAGTCGAGCGCGCCGCCGACCGCGCCGACGTAGCTGCCGCGCGCGAGCTCGGCGTTCACCTGTCCGGTGAGGTCCACTTCGACGGCCGAGTTGATGGCGACGAAGCGCTCGAGCTTCGCCAGCACCGTTGCACCGTGGGTGTAGTCCGAGGAATGCAGCCGCACCTGGGGGTTCTCGCGCGCCCAGTCGAAGAGCTCCTGCGTCCCCATGAGGCAGCCGCCGTGGATCTCCCCTGTCAGGGCTCCCTTCGCGTGCAGCGCGGCGACGCCGTCCGGGATCAGGCCGGAATGAAAGCGCAGCCCGCGCCGCTCGCCCAAGGCGCCGAGGACGGCGTTCGGCACGTTGCCGATGCCGCACTCGAGGACCGCGCGGTCCGGAATGTACTTCGCGGCGTGGCTGGCGATGGCGCTCTCGATATCGCCCGAGCGGTAGGGCAGGTAGACCGGGGGGCGCGAGCTCTCGATGACGAGCGCGAAGTCCTTCCTGCGGAGCAAGGGGTCGGTGTGGGTCCACGGCACGCGCTCGTTGACTTCCGCGATGATCGCGCGCGAGGCCCGCAGCGCAGGAGCCAGGTACTCGACGCCGAGGCCGAGGCTGTACTCGCCGCGCGCGTTGGGCGGCGAAACCTGCAGCAGCACGACGTCGGTGCCCACCCTCCCATCGCGGATCAGCCCGCCAAGTTGGGAGTAGGGAGTGGGATAGATTTCCAGCACGCCCGCGTCGGCGAGCGCGCGGTTGGCGCCGCTGCCACAGTACGAGGCGAGGCGCAGGTGGTCGGCGTGCTCCGGCTTGACCAGCCCCGAGTAGCTCGCGCCGAGGAACACGCGCGCTCCCGAGAACGACTCGCGTTGGGCGACGAACAGCTCGACCAGCGTCTGCGGCTCGGCGCAGGCCTGTCCCCACACCACGCCGTCGCCCGGACGGATGACGCTCGCAAGCTCCACCATCGGCGCGATGCTATGCCAGAATGACCGGGTCCATCATGCGGCTCAAGAACAAGATCGCCGTCGTCGTCGGCGCGGGCCAGGGGCCTGGCGAAGGACTCGGCAACGGCCGCGCGGTCACCCTGCGCTTCATCCAGGAGGGCGCCGCGGTGCTCGCGGTCGACCGCGATCATGCCTCGGCGAAGGAGACCGCGAAGCTTGCCGGCGGCGACTGCGTCGCCTTCGAGGCCGACGTCACGAAGGAGGCGACGCTCGCGGCGGCGATGCGCGCCGCGAAGGAGCGCTGGGGACGGCTCGACATCCTCCACTACAACGTCGGCCTCTCGCTCGCGGGCGGCGACGCCTCGCCGCTCGAGATCACCGAAGAGGCCTTCGATCGCATCAGCGCGATCAACCTGCGCGGCTGCGTCATGGCCTGCAAGCACGCCCTGCCGATCATGCGCGCGCAGCGCTCGGGGGTCATCATCAACATCTCCTCGGTCGCGGCCTGGGAGGTCTATCCGACCGTCGCCTACAAGGCGACCAAGGCGGCGATGATCGCCTACACGCAGCAGATCGCGATCCAGAACGCGGAGTTCGGCGTGCGCGCCAACGTCATCCTCCCCGGACTCATGGACACGCCGATGGCCGTCGACACACGCGCGCGGGTGAGCGGCAAGACCCGCGCCGAGGTCGCGGCGATGCGCGACGCCAAGGTGCCGCTGCGAAGAAAAATGGGCACCGCCTGGGACGTCGCCCACGCGGCGCTTTTCCTCGCCTCGGATGAGGCCAACTTCATTACCGGAGTCGCGCTGCCGGTCGACGGCGGCGCGCTGGTGAAGATCGGGGTATCGGGATGACCGCGGATGAACGCACGCTCGACCTCATGCTGCGCGAGGCGAGGAGCTACGGCGAATTCGAGGACCGGCCAGTTCCGGAAGAGCTGCTGCGCGAGGCGCACGACCTCATGAAATGGGGCCCGACCACCGCCAACAGCCAGCCGATGCGCGTGCTGTACCTCAGGTCGCAGGAGTCGCGCGAGAAGCTGCGGCCGGCGCTTTCGCCGGTGAACGCGGCGAAGACGATGAAGGCGCCGATGGTGGCGATCGTCGCCTACGACACGAAGTTCTGGGAGCACCTGCCGCGCCTCTACCACAACCCCGACGCCATCAACTGGTACAACAAGCCGCCTGTCGCGGAGATCCACGGCTTCCGCAACGGCAGCCTGCAGGGCGCCTACCTCATCCTCGCGCTGCGCGCCGTGGGCCTGGACTGCGGCGCGATGTCCGGATTCGACAATGCCAAGGTCGACGCCGCGTTCTTCCCTGACGGGCGGCTGAAATCGAACTTCCTCATCAACATCGGCTACGGCATCAGCACCAAGCTGCCGCCGCGCAATCCCCGCTTCAGCTTCGAAGAAAGTTGCCGATTCGTGTAGTTGTTCCGTCCCGTTAGCTCCTCTTAGCTATCAAACGCCTGACGCGAGCGAAGGCGTTCAAGTTGCTGGTCCGGTAGGCGTTCGACTTGTGATTAGTTCCCTGCTCGAATTCGAGGGATCGGAGGTAGCTTGTCGGCTCGCCCGGGGAGGCGATTCGATGTTGAAGATTCTGGTCGTCGACGACGACCGCAACATGCGCGAGCTGCTGTCGCTGCATCTCAAGAGCGCAGGCTACGAAGTCCATGTCGCCGAAGACGGCATCGCGGCCGGCTACGCCGTGCTCTACCAGCAGCCCGACCTCATCATCTGCGACGTCTTCATGCCGCACATGAACGGCTTCGAGTTCGTGGCGGCTTTGCGGGCGGATCCGGTGCAACAAAATGTTCCGGTGATTTTCCTGACGACGGCGGTCGACAGCGAAGCCAGGGGAAGAGAGCTGGGCGCGGTCGGCTACCTCCGCAAGCCCGTCCGCGCCGACGCGCTGCTTTCGTTCATCGCCGAAAAGGTCAACGGCGGCCTGCTTCCGCTGCGCTGAAGGCACCGCCGGAAGTCAGCTTCCCCCTCCGCAGCGCAGCAATCTACGCCGTGTGCGGTATTCCTTACCGCCACTTCCCCGGAGGCCGTTATCGTGCACACCTGCTCAGGGGCAGCGCTACGGGGACCGCATGAAAACCAACAAAATCATCGAAGCCGCGATCCTGCTGTCGCAAATGGACGCCGTCGAAATCGAGAAGGTCGGCGAGACGACTGGCGTCAAGCTCAGCCTCGACCCGGCGCGCTCGAACGGCAACTTCCGGGTCTTCCGTGGCTGCGGCGACGCGAATGGCGCGATCGCCGAAGTCGAGTGCCGCACCGCGCGTGTAAAGGGCGTGGCCAAGGGCACGCTCGTCTATGTCGCGCTCAACGAGCGCCTCGCGCCTACCGGAAGCGAAGTCGTGGCACGCCTTGGCCAGCCGCAGAGCATTCAGCAGGCGACCGGCTCCGCGATCTACGCTTATCAGATCGACGGGGGTGAGCTCAGGTTTGCCGTCAAAGCCGGCTCGCCGGAAGCAGTGCTCTCCATCGCCCTCGAGAAGACCCCGTCCCTATCGGCCGCAAGCCGCGCCGCGAAGCTGGGCAGCGTGGATCTGACGCCGGTCAGCTCTTGAAGCTGTAGCCTGGGAAAGATGAAGAAGGTCAGGGCCAGGATCACCAACCATCCCCTCGCGCGCTCTCCGCTATTCTGGCTGGCGGTGACGACCGCTCTGGTATTTTTCGTCTTCTTCTACTGGGCGATCAAGACCGCCGTTTCAACGTAGTTCAACTGCCATTCACATTCGGTCCAGCGTTTCGTCGTCGTAGGAAGCCGGGTCGGAGATCGGCTCGATGTGAACCAGGATGGCGGAGCTCGGCACGAGCTCGCGAATGCGCTCCTCGATCTCTTCCGACAACTGGTGCGCACGCTGGACGCTCCACTCGTCGGGGACGAGGAGGTGGAACGAGATGAAGCGCCGCACGCCGGCGCGGCGGGTGCGGAAGGCGTGGAATTTCACGGCATAGCGCTGCCCGTACTCACTGAAGATCTTGGTGACCTCGGCCTGCTCGCCGGGCACGATCGCGGCGTCGAGGAGACCGGCGACGGAGCGGCGCACGAGACCCACGCCGGTCCAGACGATGTGCAAGGCCACCGCCAGCGCGACGAGCGGATCCAGGCGCAGCCAGCCGGTGAGAAAGACGAGCGCGACCCCGACTATGACGCCCGCGGAGGTCCACACGTCGGTCATGAGGTGCTTGCCGTCGGCTTCGAGCGTGATGCTGTCGTAGCGCTTGCCGGCGCGGATCAGGACGAGGGCGGCACCCAGGTTGATGAGCGAGGCTACGAAGCTGATTCCCAGGCCGAGGAACGGCGCGTCGATCGGCTGGGGCGAAACGAGGCGCGGGATCGCGGTATACAGGATGCCGGCCGCGGCCAGCACGATCAGCGCGCCTTCGATGCCCGCGGAGAGGTACTCCGCCTTGGAGAGTCCGTGCGGGTATTCGTCGTCCGGCGGCGTGGCGGCGAGCCGGAGCATCGAGAGGGCGAGCACCGCGGCGACCAGGTTGACGAGCGACTCGAGCGCGTCGGAGAGAAGTCCGACCGATCCGGTCAGCCACCACGCGAGCGTCTTCAGCGCGATGGTGGCGAGCGCCGCTGCGATCGAGAGCCAGGCGAAGCGCTCGAGGTAGGTCGATCGCGACAGGCCGGGAGGCGGGCGGGATTCCATTTTCAGAGAATCATGCGGGACTGATTTTGCCCTTTTCCAGCTTGTAGCCGCGATCGGCCACGCGTTCGGTGAAGCGCGCGCTCTGCTCGGCGAGGAGCACGGCGACCCCGGCCCACTTCATTTCGAGGATGGCCGCGGCGACCTGGTCGACGATCACCGGCGCGAGGCCCTCCGAAGGCTCGTCGAGCAGGATGGCCTTCGGATTGCCGGCGAGGGTCCGCGCGATGCAGAGCATCTGCTGCTCGCCGCCCGACATGCTGCCGCCGCGGCGCTTCAGCATGGCGCCTAGGGCGGGAAAAAGGGCGAGGAGCTTCTCCGTGCCCCAGGTCGGTGCGCCGGTGCGCGCAGGCTGGCGGCCCACCTCGAGATTCTCGGCCACCGTGAGGTCGGTGAAGATGCGCCGGTCCTCGGGCACATAGCCCAGGCCGAGCCGTGCGATCTCGTGCGGCGCGTGCCGCTCGATGTGCGCGCCTTCGAAGCGGACCTCGCCCGAGCGCGTCTCGATCAGGCCCATCAGCGCCTTGAGGGTGGTCGATTTGCCGGCGCCGTTGCGGCCGAGGAGGGCGACGACCTCGCCCCGGTCGATCGCGAGGTCGAGGCCGAACAGGATCCGCGCCCGGCCGTAGCCGGCGCTCAAGTCCCGCGCTTCAAGCATCGCCAAGGTACACCTCGCGCACCCTGGGGTCGGCGCGTACCGCGTCGGGCGTGCCCGAAGCGATGATTTCGCCCTGGTGCAGCACGATGACGCGCGCCGCGTGGCCGAACACCACGCCCATGTCGTGCTCGGTGAAGAGCACCGCGATCCGGTCGCTGAGCGCGACCTCGGCGGCGAGCTGCATGAGCGCGCTGCGCTCCTCCGGCGCCATTCCCGCGGTCGGCTCGTCCATGAGGAGGACGCGCGGTCGGCCGGCGAGCGCCGCGGCGAGCTCCACGCGCTTCAGGTCGCCGTAGGCGAGCACGGCACAGGGCCGTTCGGCCTGGCTCCCCATCCCGACGCGCTCGAGCAGCTCGTGCGCCTCGTCGAGATGAAGCTTTGGCGCGGCCGAAAGGAGGGATCCGAACCCATGGTGGTACGAAAGAAGCGCCACCTGCACGTTCTCGCGCACGCTCATCGAGCCGAACGTCTGCGTGATCTGGAACGTGCGCCCGACGCCGAAGCGCGCGATGCGGTGCGGCGGCAGGCCGGCAACGCTCGCCTTCCCGACCAGGATCTCGCCCGCATCAGGGACGAGCTGGCCGTTCAGCAGGTTGAAGCAGGTGGTCTTGCCGGCGCCGTTCGGCCCGATGAGCGCGACCACCTCGCTCGCCTCGAGCGCGAACGACACGTCCTTCACCGCCTGCACGCCGCCGTAGGCCTTGGAGAGTCCGCGGACCTCGAGCGCGCTCATCGCGCCAGCTTCTCCTTGACGAAGCCTGCGACGCCCTGGGGGAACGCAAGAACGAGTAGAACGATGACCGCGCCGATGGCGGCGCGCCAGTACTCGATCTCGCGGGAGATCGAGTCCTCGAGCCAGGTGAAGAGGGCCGCGCCCCACACCGGGCCGGTGAGCGTCTGCACTCCGCCGAGGAGCACCATCACCAGCGCGTCGACAGAGCGCGGGACCGAGAGCACTTCCGGCGAGATCGAGCCCTTCGAGAAAGCGAACAGGGCCCCCGCCACCCCGGCAAGCGTCCCGGCGATGGCGAATGCGGCCCACTGCACCGCCCGCACGGGAATGCCGACGGCTTCGGCCCGCAGCGGAGAGTCGCGCGCCGCGCGCAGCGCGAAGCCGAAGGGGGAGAAGATCGTGCGCCAGACGAGCGCGACGGCGCCGCCGCAGAGGACGAGCGCCAGATAGAAGTACGCGGGCTTGGAGGCGAGCCAAGGCGCGGGCCATACGCCGATCAGGCCGTTCGAGCCGCCGGTGACGGCATCCCATTGGAACGCGACCGACCAGGCGATCTGCGAGAAGGCGAGGGTGAGCATGGCGAGATAGACGCCGGAGAGGCGCACGCAAAACCATCCCGACACCAGCGCGCCGGCGAGCGCCAGCAGCGGCGCTGCCACGAGCGCGACCTCCATCGGCGCAGCGAGGCGCAGCACGAGGAGCGCGGCGCCGTAGGCGCCCAGGCCGAAGAAAGCGGCGTGGCCGAACGAGGCCATGCCGCCAGGTCCCATCATGAAGTGCAGGCTCGCGGCGAAAAGCGTGAACACCAGGACATCGGTGAGCAGGACGAGCAGATAGCCCTGGGACACGAGCGGGGCCAGCGCCAGCACGCCGAAGGCTGCGGCGACCAGGATGAGAAAGGCGCGCGACGGAACGCCGAACGGGACCTGCATCGACCCGGGGCCGCGCGCCTCGGCGATCGGGCGTCCAAGCAGCCCCCACGGCCGCAGCACCAGCACCACCGCCATCACGACGAACTCCACCGCGAGCGTGAGCTTGGAGAAGCCCAGGGCGAAGCAGAAGGCCTTGATTACTCCAATGAGGAGCGCCGCGAGGAGCGCGCCGGGAATCGAGCCAAGCCCGCCCACCACCACGACGACGAAGGCGTCGGAGACCACGCCGAGGTCGATCTCCAGGCTCGCCGGCTCGCGCGGGATCGCGAGCGCGCCGCCGAGGCCGGCGAGCGCCGCGCCGAGCGCGAACACCGCCGTGAAGAGGAGCCTCTGGTTCACGCCGAGCGCGGCGGCCATCTCGCGGTCCTGCGTCGCGGCTCGCACCAGCGTCCCCCAGCGCGTGCGCGTGAGGAGCAAGTGCAGCAGGACGAAGACCGCCGGCCCGAGCGCGATGAGGAAGAGGTCGTACTGCGGAAAAGCCCCGCCGGCGATGTCGACGGCGCCGCGCAGGCCCGGCGCGCGCGGCCCGAGCACGTCCTCCGGGCCCCAGGCCCACAGGGCGAAGTCCTTGATGAGGAGGACCAGCGCGAACGTGGCGAGCAGCTGGAAGAGCTCCGGCGCCTTGTAGATCCTCCGCAGGAGGATCACTTCTATGACAAAACCGAACGCCCCCACCGCAGCGGCCGCGAGCGGGATCGCGGCCCAGAAGCCGACTCGCGGGGAGAGCCACACGGCGAGGTACATGCCGAGCATGTAGAGCGAGCCGTGCGCGAAGTTCACGATGCGGGTGACGCCGAAGATCAGCGAGAGGCCGGCCGCGACGAGGAACAGCGAGCTCGCCGCCGCGAGGCCGTTCAGGAACTGCAGCAGGATCGCGGAACCGCTCACGCGATCCTAGTCGGGGCGCTTGGGAAATCCCGGCGCGAAAGCCTCGTTCTGGACGCCGATCGCATTGGTCGCGAAGGATACGGCATGGTAGAGACCCGCGAGCACGATCAGCTCCACCAGCTGGTCGGCGGAGAAGCGGCGCGAGAGCTCGCCCCACAGGGCTTCGTCGGCGTGGCTCGTATCGTGAAGCTGGTCGGCCAGGCCGATGACGAGGCGGTCTTCGGCGCTCCAGCAGGGGTCGGCAGCGCCGCCGTGGACCGTGGAATGCAGCTCGGCCTGGGTCAACTGCGCCTTGGCGCCGAATAGCGCCACGTGCACGCCCCACTCATACTCGGAGCCGCAGCGCGCGCAGGTGCGCAGGATCACGAGCTCCCTCGAGCGCAGGGCGACGCTGCCGCTGTCGAGCAGGGAGCCGTCCATCATGCGCTGCAGGACGCGTGGGTTGCGCGCGATCGTGCGGAACAGCAGCAGCGGCGGTGCGCCGCGCATCAGCTTGTCGAACTGTGCCCGCAGCTCCGGCGCGTACGGAGGATCGACAGGCGCGATGCGCGGAAGCATTGGGCTTCGAATCCCTACGGCTCCTTGCGCAGCAGGCGGATCTCGTCGTCGGAGGGCTGGAACTTCGCCCCGTCGGCGTAGTACCAGTTCACCATCACGCCCTTGCCGTCCTTCTGCGCGAGCTGGCCGACGTAGGCGCCCATGGTGGACTGGTGGTCGATGGGCCGCCACAGGATCGGGCCGAAGGGCGAGCGCATCTCGAGGCCCTTCAGCGCCTCGACGAGCTTTTCGGTGTCGGCCGACTTCGCCTTGCGCATTGCATTCGCCACCGTGTACACCGCGGTGTAGCCGACGACCGATCCCTGGCGCGGGTAATCCTTCCAGCGCTTTTCATATGCGCTGCGGAACTTCGTGTGCTCGGGCGTGTTGATCTCGTTCCACGGGTAGCCGGTGACCCACCAGCCCGGCGGCGTCTCGTCCTTCAGCGTGTCGAGATACTCCGGCTCGCCGGCGATCAGGTTGAACACCGGCCGGTCCTTGAAGAGCCCGCGCGTATTTCCCTCCCGCACGAACTTCTGCAGGTCCGCGGCGAAAAGCGAGCTGAAAATCGCGTCGGGCTTGGCGTCGGCGAGCGCCTGCACCACCGCGCCTGCGTCGATCTTGCCGAGCGCCGGCGCCTGCTCGGCCACGAACTCGACGTCCGGCTGTACCTGCTTGAGGAGCTTCTTGAAAGACGCGGTCGCCGACTGGCCGTACTCGTAGTTGGGATACACGATCGCCCAGCGCTTCTTGCCGAGCTTGGCCGCCTGCGGGATCAGCATCGCGGTCTGCATGTAGGTCGAGGGGCGCAGGCGGAACGTGTAGCGGTTGCCGTTCTCCCACACGATCTTGTCGGTGAGCGGCTCCGAGGCGACGAACAGCACCTTCCGCTGATTGGCCAGGTTCGCCACCGCGAGACCGACGTTCGAAGCGAAGGTGCCCATGAGCACGTTCACCTTCTCCCGCGAGATGAGCTCTTCGGCCACGCGCACCGCGTCGCCCGGCGTGCCGCC
>DATMJC010000110.1:0-67732 GCA_035554435.1 Burkholderiales bacterium
GGAATGTCGCGCCAGGCGCGAGCGGCGATCTGCCGCGAGCTCAACAAGCCGGTCGTGGTCGAGGAAATCAGCGTCGAGCCGCCCAAGGCCGGCGAGGTCACGGTGAAGCTCGCCGCCTGCGGCGTGTGCCACTCCGATCTCTCGGCGACCAACGGCACGCTGGCGATGCCGCAGCCGCTCGTCCTCGGCCACGAGGCGGCTGGCGAGGTCGTAGAAGTTGGAAGAGATGTCTCTTCCCTTGCCGTGGGAGATCATGTCGTCTCCTCGTTCATCTACATGTGCGGCGAGTGCCGCTTCTGCGTCGCCGGCCGGCCGGTGCTGTGCATCGAGCAGGGAAAGGCGGTCACCACGCTGCCCGACGGCACGGTGCGCACGCGCGACGCGCGCGGCCAGCCGCTCAACGTCTTTTCGGGCTGCGGCGTGATGGCCGAGTACGCCACCCTGCACAAAGATAACGTGGTCAAGATCGACCCGAAGATTCCGCTCGATCGCGCGGCGCTCGTAGGCTGCGCGGTGACTACCGGGGTGGGCGCCGTATTCAACACCGCGCGCGTCGCCCCCGGCTCCAGCGTGGCGGTGTTCGGCTGCGGCGGCGTCGGGCTCAACGTGATCCAGGGCGCGCGCATCGCGGGCGCCGAGCGGATCATCGCCATCGATACGCTCGAGGCGAAGCTCGACATGGCAAGGCAGTTCGGCGCGACGGACGTACTTCTATCCAAGGAAGATCCCGTCAAGCCTTTGAAGAAGCTGACCGGCGGTGGACCGGACTACGCCTTCGAGTGCGTCGGCAACGGCGAGCTGGCGGCGGCGGCCTACCGCGCGATCCGGCGCGGCGGCATGGCGGTGGTGGTCGGGGTGGCGAAGCCCGGCGACTCGACCGCGGTGCGCACCATGACGCTGCCGTTCGAGGAGAAGACCCTCACCGGCAGCTACTTCGGCTCGTGCGTGCCGCGCATCGATTTCCCGCGCATGCTCGCCCTCTACATGGGCGGCAGGCTGAAGCTCGACGAGCTCATCACGCGGCGCTATTCGATCGGCGAGGCGCCGCAGGCGTTCGCCGATCTGGAGTCAGGCCGCAATGCGCGCGGCGTCATAGTTTTCTGATGAAACCTCCCCAGTGACGGGGCGCATCCTCGTCGTCGACGACCAGCGCGCCGCGAGCGAGCTGCTGGCGGGCGTGCTGCAGGCGCGCGGCTACCAGGTCTCGACCGCGCCGAGCGGCGAGGCCGCGCTCGCGGCGGTGCAGCTCGGCGCTCCGGATCTGGTGGTGGCCGACATCCGCATGCCCGGCATCGACGGCTACGAGCTCTGCCGGCGCCTGCGCGAGCAGCCGGCGACCACGCTGCTGCCGGTGATCCTCGTCACTTCCACCGAGGCGCAGGACGAGCGCGTCCGAGGCCTCGAGGCCGGCGCCGACGACTTCCTTTCCAAGCCGGTCAACTGGGAAGAGCTCTTCGCCCGCGTGCGCTCGCTCCTTCGGACCAAGCGGCTGCAGGACGAGATCCGCGCGCTGAACGCGGCGCTCGAGGAGCGCGTGCGCCGCCAGGTGGCCGAGCTCGAGCAGCTCGGGCGCCTGAAGCGCTTTTTCTCGCGCCAGGTGGTCGAGGCGATCGTCGCCGGCGGCGAGGAGATCCTGGCCCCGCACCGGCGCGAGATCACCGCGGTGTTCCTCGACTTGCGCGGCTTCACCGCGTTTACCGATCGCGCAGACCCGGAGGAGGTGCTCGAGCTGCTGCGCGCCTACCACGCGACGCTCGGGCGCACCGTCGACGACTACGGCGGGACACTCGAGCATTTCGCCGGCGACGGCGTGATGATCTTCTTCAGCGACCCGCTGCCGGTCGATCGGCCCGCCGAGCGCGCGGTAAGCATGGCGATCGCGCTGCAGGAGGCGTTCACCCCGATCGCCGAGGCCTGGGAGAAGCTCGGCCACGACGTGGGGCTGGGCATCGGCATCGCGCAGGGCGAGGCGACGCTGGGCGTGATCGGCTTCGAGCAGCGCTGGGAATATGCGGCGATCGGGAACGTGCCCAACCTCGCCGCGCGCCTGTGCGGCGAGGCCCGCGCGGGGGAAATCCTGCTCGACGCGCAGGTCGAGCACGAAATCGCCGCGCTCTTCTACACCGAGCCGGTGGGGCCGCTCCAGCTCCGCGGCTTCTTCCAGCCGGTGCCGGCGTTCAGGCTCAGAGCGCGGAAGTGACGCCGAGGTCGCGGGCGATGGACCGGGCTTCGCTCTCGTCCCATTCCAGGCCGAGCGTCTCCTCGTCCCACTCGTCCGCCTCGATGTCGATTTCGAGCGCGTCGTCGAAGTCTTCGGTGTCCATGCCTGCATATGTAAGGCCGGAGCGTTACACCGCCTTCGCGGGGCTGCACGCCGGGAGGACTAGACACTTCTTTACCGTCGGCTGAGGCAAGCTGCCGGACCGGGGAACTTGTAGTGAAATGGGGGCCTCCGAAGAATCGCCATGGATAGCGCCGTGAAAGCCACGCGTAGGCGGAACATGCTGCTGATTGCGCTCGCCCTCGTCGTGGCGGCCGCGGGCGTCGGCGCCTGGGTCTATTACGACAAGACCCGGGGCGGCGAAGCCGCCGCGCAGCCTCAGACAAAACCCGGGAAGGGCCGCGGCGGCAAGGGCGGGAAGGGCGGCGACGGCGGGCCGATCCCGGTCGCCGCCGGCACCGCCCAGTCCGGCGACATCCCGATCTATCTCAGCGGGCTGGGCACGGTGGTGCCGATGCGCACGGTCGTCGTGCGCAGCCGCGTGGACGGCGAGCTCGTCCGCGTCAACTTCACCGAAGGGCAGTACGTGAAAGAGGGCGAGCTGCTGGCGCAGGTCGACCCGCGCGCGTTCCAGGTTCAGCTCGACCAGGCGGAGGGCCAGCTCATCAAGGACAAGGCGCTGCTCGCGAACGCGCGCATCGACCTCGAGCGCTACCGCACGCTCTTCAAGCAGGACTCGATCGCCAGCCAGCAGGTCGACACCCAGGCCGCGCTGGTGCAACAGTACGAAGGCACGGTGCGCACCGACCAGGCGATGGTCGACAACGCGCGCCTGCAGCTTTCCTATGCCCGCATCACCGCGCCGATCAGCGGGCGGCTGGGGCTGCGCCAGGTCGATCCGGGCAATATCGTGCACGCGGCCGACGCGAACGGGGTGGTCGTGATCACCGAGGTCCAGCCCATCACCGTGGTTTTCACGCTGCCGCAGGACAATCTGCCGGCGGTCATGCAGCGCATGAAGAGCAACGCCAAGCTCGCGGTCGAAGCCTGGGACCGCGGGTTCAAGGTCAAGCTCGGCTCCGGGGAGCTCGTCACCGTCGACAACCTGATCGACGTCACCACCGGAACGGTCAAGCTCAAGGCCAAGTTCGTCAACGGCGACCTGGCGCTCTTCCCGAACCAGTTCGTGAATGCCCGCATGCTCCTCGACACGCGCAAGGGCGTGATCATCATTCCGAGCGCGGCGCTTCAGCGCGGCAGCCAGGGCAGCTTCGTCTACGTGGTGAAGGATGACAGCACGGTGAGCGTGCGGCCGGTGAAGCTGGGACCGAGCGACGGCGAGCGCGTAGCGGTGGAGTCGGGCGTTTCCGTGGGCGAGCGCGTGGTCGTCGACGGCATGGACCGCCTGCGGGAAGGCGCCAAGGTCCAGGTCGGCGCCCGGCGGTGAATCCGTCGCGCCTTTTCATCCTGCGCCCGGTCGCGACCTCGCTCGCGATGGTGGCGATCGTGCTCGCCGGGCTGCTCGCCTTCCGCCAGCTGCCGCTATCGGCGCTGCCGGAGGTCGACTACCCGACGATCCTCGTGGTGACCTTCTACCCGGGCGCGAGCCCGGAAGTGATGACCTCGTCGGTCACCGCGCCGCTCGAGCGCCAGTTCGGACAGATGCCCGGGCTGCGCCAGATGTCGTCCACCAGCTCGGGGGGCGCGTCGGTGATCACGCTGCAGTTCAACCTCGACATCGGGCTCGACGTCGCGGAGCAGGAGGTGCAGGCGGCGATCAACGCGGGCTCGAACCTGCTGCCGAGCGACCTGCCCGCGCCCCCGGTGTACAGCAAGGTGAACCCCGCCGACGCGCCGATCCTCACGCTCGGCGTCACCTCGAAGACGCTGCCGCTGCCTCAGGTCCAGACGCTGGCGGATACGCGCCTCGCGCAGAGGATCTCGCAGATCACCGGCGTCGGCCTGGTCACGCTCTCCGGCGGCCAGCGCCCGGCGGTGCGCGTGCGCGCGAATCCCAAGGCGCTCGCCTCGGCCAACCTCAACCTCGAGGATGTGCGCACGGCGATCGTCGGGGCGAACGTCAACCAGGCGAAAGGCAGCTTCGACGGGCCCGAGCGCGCCTACACCATCGACGCCAACGACCAGCTGCGCTCGCCGGCGGAGTACTCCAAGATCGTCGTGGCGTACCGCAATGGCGCCCCGGTGCTGCTGTCCGACGTCGCCGATGTAGTCGAGGACGCCGAGAACGTGAAGCTCGCGGCGTGGATGAACGACGCGCCCGCGATCATCCTCAACATCCAGCGCCAGCCAGGCGCCAACGTGATCGAAGTGGTCGACCGCATCAAGGCGCTCGCGCCGCAGCTGCGCGCCACGCTGCCCCCGGGCGTGGACCTCGCGGTGCTCACCGACCGCACCGTCACCATCCGCGCCTCGGTGCACGACGTCGAGGTAGAGCTGCTCTTTGCGGTCGCGCTGGTGGTGGCGGTGATCTTTCTCTTCCTGCGCAGCGCGGCCGGGACGCTGATCCCGAGCGTCGCGGTGCCGCTCTCCCTCATCGGCACCTTCGGCGTCATGTACCTCGCGGGGTTCTCGATCAACAACCTGACGCTGATGGCGCTCACCATCGCCACCGGCTTCGTGGTCGACGACGCCATCGTGATGATCGAGAACATCGCGCGCCACATCGAGCACGGCGATCCGCCGATGGAGGCCGCTCTCAAGGGCGCGGGCGAGATCGGCTTCACCATCATCTCGCTCACCATCTCGCTGATCGCGGTGCTGATCCCGCTGCTCTTCATGGGCGAGGTGGTCGGGCGCCTGTTCCGCGAGTTCTCGATCACGCTGGCGGTGGCGATCCTGATCTCCGCGTTCGTCTCGCTGACGCTCACGCCGATGATGGCGGCGCGGCTTCTCAAGCGCGAAAAGGAGAAACGAGAGGGCTGGTTCGACCGCGTGATCGCACAGTATGGCCGCGCGCTCGAATGGGTGCTCGACCGGCAGACCGCGACGCTGTGGGTCGCGCTTGCCACGCTCGCACTCACGGCGCTGCTCTACGTCGTGGTGCCGAAGGGCTTCTTCCCGCTGCAGGACACGGGCGTGCTGCAGGGGATCTCGGAGGCGCCGCAAACGGTGTCGTTCGGCTCGATGGCGCGGCGCCAGCAGGCGCTCGCGAAAGCGCTGCTCGCCGACCCGGAGGTGGAGAGCCTGTCCTCGTTCATCGGCGTCGACGGCGCCAACCCGACGCTCAACACCGGACGCATGCTGATCAACCTCAAGCCGCACTCGCAGCGCGGTGACCTCGCCGAGGCGATGGCGCGGCTGCAGGCGCGCGCCGCTGAGGTCGAAGGCATCAAGCTCTACCTGCAGCCGGTGCAGGACCTCACCATCGAGGATCGGGTGAGCCGCACCCAGTACCAGTTCACCCTCGAGGCGCCGAGCGGCGCCGAGCTCGCGCAATGGACGCACCGGCTGGTGGAGCGGCTCTCGGAGCTGCCCCAGCTCGCCGACGTGGCGAGCGACCTGCAGGACGAGGGGCTGCAGGCGTTCGTCGAGATCGACCGCGACTCGGCGGCGCGCCTGGGCGTCACCCCCGCGGCGATCGACAACGTCCTCTACAACGCCTACGGCCAGCGCCTGGTGTCGACCATCTTCACCCAGTCGAACCAGTACCGCGTGGTGCTCGAGGTGAAGCCCGAGTTCGGCCATGGCCCGGCCGCGCTCCAGGACATCTACGTGCCCTCCACCAACTCCACACAGGTGCCGCTCGCCGCCGTCGCCAAGGTGATCGAGCAGCCGGCTTCGCTCTCGATCAACCACATCGGCCAGTTCCCCGCCGCCACCGTCTCCTTCAACCTCGCGCCCGGCGCGTCGCTCGGCCAGGCGGTGCGCGTCATCGAGGACGCGCAGCGCGAGATCGGCGTGCCGCCCAGCGTGCGCACCGGGTTCCAGGGCGCGGCGCTCGCGTTCCGCGCCTCGCTCTCGAACACGCTGTGGCTGATCCTCGCCGCGATCGTCACCATGTACATCGTCCTGGGCGTGCTCTACGAGAGCTACATCCACCCGGTGACCATCCTCTCGACCCTGCCCTCGGCCGGCGTCGGCGCGCTGCTCGCCCTGCTGATCTCGCGCCACGACCTGGGCGTGGTCGGCATCATCGGCATCGTGCTCCTGATCGGCATCGTGAAGAAGAACGCGATCATGATGATCGACTTCGCGCTCGACGCCGAAAGGAAGCAGGGCCGCAGCCCGCGCGAGGCGATCACCCAGGCCTGCCTGCTGCGCTTCCGGCCCATCCTGATGACCACGTTCTCGGCGCTGCTCGCCGCGCTGCCGCTGATGCTCGGCAGCGGCGTGGGCTCGGAGCTGCGCAACCCGCTCGGCATCACCATGGTCGGCGGCCTGATCGTGAGCCAGATGCTGACGCTCTTCACTACGCCGGTGATCTACCTGTGGTTCGACCGGCTTTCGAGCCGCCGCGCGTGAACCTCTCCCAGCCCTTCGTCGAGCGTCCCGTGGCCACCACGCTGCTCACGATCGGGCTCGCGCTCTCGGGGATCGTCGCGTTCAACCTGCTGCCGGTCTCGCCGCTGCCGCAGGTCGACTTCCCGACCATCTCGGTGAGCGCCAACCTCCCGGGCGCGAGCCCGGAGGTGATGGCGGCGACCGTCGCCACGCCGCTCGAGCGCGCGCTCGGACGCATCGCGGGCGTGACCGAGATCACCTCGTCGTCCTCGCTCGGCTCCACCCGCGTGACGCTGCAGTTCGAGCTCTCGCGCGACATCGACGGCGCGGCGCGCGACGTGCAGGCGGCGATCAACGCCGCCCGCGGCACGCTGCCGACCAGCCTGCCCGACAACCCGACCTACCGCAAAGTGAACCCGGCCGACGCGCCGATCATGATCCTGGGGCTGACCTCGGACACCTACACCCAGGGCCAGATGTACGACGCCGCCTCGACGATCATCGCGCAGAAGCTCTCGCAGGTGAGCGGCATCGGCCAGGTGACGGTCGGCGGCGGCGCGCTGCCCGCCGTGCGCGTGGAGCTCGATCCGGAGGCGGTGAGCAAGTACGGCATCGCGTTCTCCGACGTGCGCGCGGCGATCAACGCCACCAACGTGAACCGCCCCAAGGGCGCGCTCGACTCGAGCGACCTCCACTGGCAGATCTATTCGAACGACCAGGCCAAGCGCGCGGCCGACTACGCCCCCATCATCGTGAGCTACCGCAACGGCGCCGCGGTGCGCCTCTCGGACATCGCCGAGGTGGTCGACTCGGTGCAGGACCTGCGCACGGCGGGCTCGGCCAACGGCCGGCCGGCGGTGTTCGTCATCCTCAACCGCCAGCCCGGCGCCAACATCATCGACACCACCGACCGGGTGCGCGAGCTGCTGCCGCTCCTGCGCGCCTCGATCCCCGGGGCGATCAACCTCGAGGTGATGATGGAGCGCACCACGACCATCCGGGCGTCGCTGCGCGAAGTGGGGCTCGCGCTCGCGATCGCCATCGGCCTGGTCATCTTGGTGGTGCTCGTCTTCCTGCGCAGCCTGCGCGCGACGCTGATCCCGGCGGTGGCCGTGCCGGTGTCGCTGATCGCCAGCTTCGGCGTCATGTATCTCGCCGGGTTCAGCATCAACAACCTCTCGCTGATGGCGCTCACCATCGCCACCGGCTTCGTGGTCGACGACGCGGTGGTGGTGCTGGAGAACGTGTCGCGCCACATCGAGGAAGGCATGGCGCCGATGCAGGCGGCGCTGCGCGGAGCGCGCGAGGTCGGCTTCACCGTGCTGTCGATGAGCCTCTCCCTGATCGCGGTGTTCATTCCCATCCTGCTGATGGGCGGCATCGTCGGGCGCCTGTTCCGCGAGTTCTCGGTCACCCTGGCGGTGGCGATCCTGGTATCGCTGGTGATCTCCCTCACCACCACGCCGATGATGTGCGCCAGGCTACTCAAGCCTCGTTCCCATCCCCAGTCAACAGCGACAGACCGGTGGAGCGGGTGGTTCGACGTGATGCTTTCCGGCTATCGCTCGAGCCTGGGCTGGTCGCTGCGCAACCCGCTGCTCGTGCTCCTCATCCTGCTCGCGACCATCGGGCTGAACGTCTACCTCTACGCGAAGGTGCAGAAAGGCTTCTTCCCGCAGCAGGACACCGGCCGCCTGGTGGGCTTCATCCGCGCCGACCAGGGCATCTCGTTCCAGGCGATGCGCGCCAAGCTCGCCGCATTCGTCGACAGCGTGAAGAGCGATCCCGCGGTCGACAACGTGGTCGCGTTCACCGGCGGCGGCCAGAGGAACCGCGGCTCGATGTTCATCGCGCTGAAGCCTCTCGCCGAGCGCGGGGTGACTGCGGACCGGGTGATCGCCCGGCTGCGCATCAAGCTCGCGCAGGAGCCCGGCGCGCAGCTCTTCCTCAACCCGGTGCAGGACATCCGCGTCGGCGGGCGGCTCTCCGACGCCACCTACCAGTTCACGCTGCAGGCCGACGACCTCGCGGACCTGCGCCGCTGGACGCCGCGCCTCGAGGCTGAGGTGCGGCGCCTGCCCGAGCTCGCCGACGTGAACACCGACCAGGAGGCCCGCGGCCTGCAGACCACGCTGGTGCTCGATCGCGAGAGCGCGGCGCGCCTGGGCATCAACGCGAGCCAGATCGATTCCGCGCTCAACCTCGCCTTCGGCCAGTCGCTGGTTTCGACCATCTACTCGGAGCTCAACCAGTACCGCGTGGTGCTCGAGGCCGCGCCGCGCTACTGGCAGAGCCCGGACGGCCTGAACGCGATCTGGCTCGTCTCGCCCGCCAAGGGGCTGGTTCCGCTTTCTTCGGTTGCGCACTGGGAGACCACGACCACCGCGCTCTCGGTGAACCACCAGGGCCAGTTCGTCGCCACCACGCTGTCCTTCAACCTGCCGCCCAACGTGTCGCTGTCGCAAGCCACCGAGGCCGTGCAGCAGGCGATGGTCCGGATCGGCATGCCCACCACCATCCACGGCAGCTTCCAGGGCACGGCGCGCGCGTTCCAGCAGTCGCTCGAGAGCCAGCCGTGGCTGATCCTCGCCGCGCTGATCGCGGTCTACATCGTCCTCGGCATCCTGTACGAGAGCGTGGTGCACCCGGTCACGATCCTCTCCACGCTGCCCTCGGCCGGCGTCGGCGCGCTGCTCGCGCTGATGGCCTTCGGCAAGGACTTCAGCATCATCGCCCTGATCGGCGTGATCCTGCTCATCGGCATCGTGAAGAAGAACGCGATCATGATGATCGACTTCGCGCTCGACATCGAGCGCCGCCAGGGCAAGCCCCCGGAAGAGGCGATCTTCGAGGCCTGCCTGCTGCGCTTCCGGCCGATCATGATGACCACCTCGGCGGCGCTCCTCGGCGCAGTGCCGCTCGCCATCGGCTTCGGCTACGGCGCGGAGCTGCGCCAGCCGCTCGGCATCTCGATCATCGGCGGGCTGGTCCTGTCCCAGCTCCTCACGCTCTACACCACGCCCGTGGTCTACCTCTATCTCGACCGCCTGCGCCTGAGAATTCTCAGGAGGCGCGCGGCGCGGAGCCCGGCATGAAGGCCTGGCCGGCGGTTCTTCTCGCCGTCGTCGCGGGCTGCACGGTCGGCCCCGACTATCGCCGGCCGGACACGCCCGCCGTGGAAGCATTCAGGGAAACGCCGCCGGGATGGAAGGAAGCCCAGCCGCGCGACGACCTCGAGCGCGGCAAGTGGTGGGAGGTCTTCGGCGACGAGCAGTTGAACGGCCTGATCGAGAAGATCGACGTCTCCAACCAGACGCTCGCGGCTTCGGAGGCGCAGTTCCGCCAGGCGCTCGCCGCCCTCGGCATCTCGCGCGCAGCGCTTTATCCGACGCTGGACGCGAACGGCACCGTGGTGCGCAGCCATTCTCCCGGCAGCACGCTCGGCGGCACGACCGCCGGCCGCACGCTTACGAGCTACGGCGCCAGGCTCACGGCGCAGTGGGAGGTCGACCTTTGGGGCCGGGTGCGCCGCAGCGTCGAGGCCGCCGAGGCCGCGGCGCGAGCGAGCGCCGGCGACGTCGCCGCGGCGCGCCTTTCGCTCCAGGCACAGCTCGCGACGAGCTACTTCCAGTTGCGCGCGCTCGATGCGCAGGCGCGGCTTCTCGACGACGCGGTAGCGGCGCTCAGGAAGTCGCTCGAGCTCACCGACAACCGCTACAAGGCGGGCGTCGCGGCCAGGGCCGACGTGGTGCAGGCCGATGCGCAGCTCAAGAGCACTCTGGTGCAGACGATCGATCTCGGCGTGCAGCGCGCGCAGCTCGAGCACGCGATCGCCGTGCTCACCGGCGTGCCGCCTTCGGCGCTCGCGATCGCCGGCTCGGCGTCGTTCGAGACCGTCGTCCCGGCCGTCCCGCCCGGCATGCCTTCGGCGCTTCTCGAGCGCCGTCCCGACGTCGCTGCCGCCGAGCGGCGCGTGCACGCATCGAACGCTCAGATCGGCGTGGCGAAGGCGGCGTACTTCCCGCAGATCACGCTCACGGCCCTCTTCGGATTCACCAGCCCCGACGTCTCGGTTCTCTTCACCGGGCCGAGCCGGCAATGGTCGATCGGCCCGTCGATCGCGCAGTCGATCTTCGACGCCGGCCTGCGCCGCTCGCAGACCGAGCAGGCGATCGCGGCGTACGACGCGACGGTGGCGAATTACCGCCAGGTCACGCTGACCGCGTTCCAGGAGGTCGAGGACAACCTCGCCGCGCTGCGCATTCTCGAGGAGGAGGCGCGCTCGGAACAGGAAGCGGTGGAAGCGGCGCGCCTCGCGCTTTCGCTCGTGCTTAACCAATACAAGGCCGGCACGGTGAGCTTCCTCAACGTGGTCACCGCGCAGACCGCGCTCCTCAACGAGGAGCGCAACGCCGTGGGCATCCAGTCGCGGCGCCTCGCCGCGGTGGTGGCGCTGATCCGGGCGCTCGGCGGCGGCTGGCACGAAAGTTAGCCGAAAGCTTCGGGTCAGCGTCGCGCAATCGCGCTGGCCGATCATGCTGCACCATGAAAATAATCCTGTTCGTGCTTCTGATGGTTGGCATGGTGAGCGCGCAGGCACAGCACCGCGAATTTGCCCGCGAGCGCTTCCATACCCAGCATTGGGTCTACGACGATCGCTTTCACCATAACCACTACTATCCCGCGCTTGGCTACTCCGTCGCGGTGCTGCCGCCGGGAAACGTGGGGGTCAATTTTCGCGGCGGCCGCTTCTGGTTCCACTCGGGCGTGTGGTACCAGCAGGCGGGTCCGAGCTACGTGGTGGTGAGGCCGCCGGTCGGCATCGTGGTTCCGGTCCTGCCGCCCGCCTACACGACGGTGTGGGTTGGAGGCTTCCCCTACTACTACGCCAACGACGTGTATTACAGCGCTGCGCCTGCAGGCGGCTACGTCGTGGCGAATCCGCCGACCGAAGAAGCGGCCGGCCCGACACCCGGCCTGCAGGCGGCCGCGCCTCAAGGCGCGGCGCCTCAGGCGGCGAACTGGTACTACTGCGACTCAACGAAGACGTACTACCCGTACGTCACCGAATGCAAGGAAGGCTGGCGCCAGGTTCCGGCGACGCCGCCCCAGAAGTAAGACCAAGAACTAGGCCAGGGGCAATTCGATCTCCACGCGCAGGCCGCCGTCCTCCCGGTTGCGCGCGCTGATGCGGCCGCCGTGCGCCATGACGGCGCGACGCGCGATGGCGAGGCCCAGCCCGAATCCCTTCACGGTGTCGCCGCTGATGCGGTAGAAGGGCTCGAACACCCGCTCGAGCTCGCCCGGGGGAATGCCGGGCCCGCGATCCGACACCACGAGCACCGCGCACGCGCCGGCCATGAAAAGGTCGATCTCGACCGCGGTGCCATCGGCGGTGTACTTCACCGCGTTGCGGACCACGTTCTCGACCGCGCGATGCAGAAGCTCGCTGTGGCCGCGCACCAGCAGCTTGTCGACCGACTGGAGCGCCAGGCCCCGCCCGGCCGCCTGCGCCTCGAAGCGCGCGTCCTCGGCGACGTCGGCCACCAGGTCGGCGAGGTCGATCGTTTCGACCGCTGCCTCCGGCGCGCCGCTTTCCAGCCTGGCGAGCGTGAGCGCCTCGCCGACCAGCTCGTCCAGGCGAGTCACTTCACGCTCGATGCGCTCGAGCGTGCCCTCGAGCCTGGCGGGGTTCTGGCGCGCCAGTCCGATCGCCGCCTGCAGCCGCGCGAGCGGCGAGCGCAGCTCGTGGGACACGTCGTGCAGCAGGCGCCGCTGCGCCGCCACGAGGCCCTGAAGCTGCACCGCCATGCGGTCGAAGTCGTCGCCGAGATCGGCGATCTCGTCGCGGCGGCCTTGCATGAGCGGCCGCGCGCGGGTCTCGAGGCGTCCCTCGGCGGCGGCGCTGAAGGCCCAGCGCAAGGCGCGGATCGGCCTGGCCAGGTACCACGCGAGCAGCCCGCTGACCGCGAAGCTTGCGATGCCGACGATGATGGCGAGCTCCCAGGGCGGGGGCGGGGGCGCCGGGCGCCGCGGCCTGCGCGCCTCGCCCTCGAGCGGTGTGAACAGCAGGTAGCGCTCGCCGTCGGCCACGGCGACTTCGCGTGCGGCGCGCGGGCTGTCCTCCGAAGAGGCGAGCGCACGCGCGCGGGCGAGGGCGTTCAGGGGAACGGGACGGCCGAGCAGGTCGCGCCCCTTCGTATCGACTACAAGGAGCGAAGGCCCCTGCGTGCGGTGCGTCTCCTTCAGCCATTCGCGCAGCGCCTCGACGCCGCCGTGGCGCAGCGTCGCGGACGCGAGCTCGCCGGCGAGCATCGCTCCGGGCCCCTGCGCGAGCTCGGGCTCGGCCGCCGAGCGCGGGTGGTGCTGCAGCCAGACCGCGGTGCCGGTCGCCGCCGCGGCCGCGAGCGCCGTGAGCCAGAACGCGAAGAAAATCTTCCAGAAGAGCCGCCCCATCGCCTATTCCCGGGCGAGGTGATAGCCCTGGCCGCGCACGGTCCGGATGAGCGTCGCCGCATCGCCGAGCTTCTGCCGGATGCTGCTCAGGTGGACGTCCACGCTGCGCTCGAAGCGCGCGAGCGGCCGGCCGAGCGCCTGCTCGGAGAGGTCTTTCTTGCTCACCACGCGGCCCGCGTTGCGCATCAAGACCTCGAGCAGGTTGAACTCCATGCTGGTGAGCTCGATTGGATGGCCTTGCCATTCGACCCGCCGCTTCTCCGGCCAGAGTGCCAGGCCGCTGACCGTGAGCGGCCCGGCGCCCTCCGCCTGCGGCTGCATGCGCCGCAGGATCGCTCGCAGCCGCGCCGCGAGCTCGCGCGGGGTGCAGGGCTTGGCCACGTAGTCGTCGGCACCGAGCTCGAGTCCGATGATCCGGTCCACGTCGTCGCCGCGGGCGGTGAGCATGATGACCGGCACCCGGCTCCCCTGCCGGATGCGGCGCAGCGCCTCGACGCCGTCGATGCGCGGCATCATGACGTCGAGCACTACGATCTGGTATGCGCCGCCCGCCGCGAGACGCGCCGCGCTCTCGCCGTCGTACACCGCCGTCACGGAAAAGCCCTCGCGCTCGAGGTACTCCGCGAGCATGCCCGAGAGCTCGATGTCGTCGTCCGCCAGAAGGACCGCAGTCACGGCGCGATGATACTAAGCAGTCACTTCGCGTAGCGCCTCTTTACCCAGCTTTACGGGAGGCTTACGCAGCTTTGGGCCGCACGGGCGGAAACTCTGCGGGGGCGAGCCGGCCCGTCGATCCGGGGACCAAATCATGCGCGAGCACATCAAGGCCTTCCTGCTGGCGAGCAGCCTCGCCTTCGGCATTCCCACCTTCGTCGAGGCCGAGCCGCTCGGGCGCGCTCCGGACGGAGCGCACGAGATGCGGGCCATGCGCCGGCTGCGCAAGCTCGAGCTCACCGAGGCGCAGCGCGACCGGATCTTCGGCATCTTCCACGAGCAGGCTGACGCGACACGCCAGCAGATGAAGCTCGTGCACCGCGCACACGAGGCGCTGCGCCAGGCCGCGCTCTCGCCGGGCTTCGACCGCGCGCGGGCGCGCCGCCTCGCCGATGCCGCGGGCAACGCGCTCTCCGAGCTGGCCGTGATGCGCGCCGAAACTCTGAGCCGGGTGGCGGCGGTTCTCACCCCCGCGCAGCGCGACAAGCTGGCTCTGTTTAATCTGCATTGAAGGGCTTACGCGACTTTACGTCCGGCTGACCGCGCTTTACGCGCTCGCCGTCCAAGCTTGCCGCCGGGCAATCCAGCTCACTATCGAAAGGGATGATCATGCTCAAGAGGCTCATGATTGCAGCATCGCTCGCGCTCGGCGCGTCGGGCGCGTACGCGCAGGAGGCCGGCTGGTACGGCGGGCTCGACGTCGGCGGCAGCCACCTCTCCGGAATCAACACGGACGGGCTCGACTCGTTCGACAAGAGCGACACCGGCTTCGACGTCAACCTCGGCTACCGGCTCAACCGCAACTTCGCGGTCGAGGGCGCCTATACCGACCTCGGCAAGTTTCATTTCAGCTCGGCCGCCGTGGGCGACGGCGACGTGAAGCCGACGGCGGTCTCGCTTTCGGCGGTCGGCATCCTGCCGCTGCAGTCGAACTTCTCGCTCTACGGCAAGGCCGGCGTCGCCCACACCGAAACCAAGGCTCTCGGTGCGTCCGACACGAAGGACGGGCTCCTCGCCGGCGCCGGCGTGATGTACGACTTCAACCGCAACGTGTACGCCAAGGCGGGGTGGGACCACTTCGATGACGTCGGCAACGACGCCACGGGCAAGGGCCACGCCGATCTCTACTCCCTCGGAGTGGGTTATCGATTCTGAAACGGAGGATAGACCGGGGCTTCAGGCTCCGGTTTTTCCCAGTTTCTTTTCAACCAGGCGCACGAAGAACGCGGCGCCGTAGGGCAGCGCGGCGTCGTTGAAGTCGTATCCCGGGTTGTGGACCTCGCAGGCGCCTTCGCCGTCGCCGTTGCCGATGTTGACGTAGCAGCCCGGCACCGCGGCGAGCATGTAGGAGAAGTCCTCGGAGGCCATGATGAGCGGCGGATCGCGCCGCACCTTGTCCGGGCCGACGAGCTCGGCGCAGACTGCGGCGGCGACCTCGGCCTCCCGGGCGTCGTTCACGAGCGGCGGAAAGATGGGGCGAAAATCGGTCTTCGCGCTCGCGCCGAAGCCAGCGGCCACGCCCTGCGCGATACGCGCGAGATTGCGGCCGATCATCTCCATGATCTCGGTCGAGAACGCCCTGACCGTGCCCGACAGGCGCGCGCTCTGCGGGATGACGTTGTAGGCGTCGCCGGCGTGGATCTGGGTCACCGAGACCACCGCGGTCTCGACCGGACGCACGTTTCTCGAAACGATGCTCTGGATCGCGGTCGCGATGTGGGCCGCCGCGAGCACCGGGTCGATGCCCGATTCCGGGCGCGCGCCGTGCGCGCCGCGGCCGGCGACGTCGATGTCGAAGAAGGCGCCGCCCGCCATCATCGGGCCCGAGCGCACGGCAAAGCGCCCGAGCGCCATGCCCGGGCGGTTGTGCATGCCGAAGAGCGACTCGCAGGGGAAGCGGCGGAACAGGCCGTCGTCGACCATCGCCTTGGCGCCGCCGATGCCCTCTTCGGCCGGCTGGAAAATAAGATGCACCGTGCCGTCGAAGTGCCGCGTGCGCGCGAGGTGCTGCGCCGCGCCGAGCAGCATCGCGGTGTGGCCGTCGTGCCCGCACGCGTGCATCACGCCGTCGTGGCGCGAGCGGTGCCCGAACGTGTTCGCCTCCTGGATCGGCAGCGCGTCCATGTCCGCGCGCAAGCCGACGCTTCTTCCGGAGGTTCCGCTTTTCAGCACGCCGACCACGCCGGTCTTTCCGATGCCGCGGTGGACTTCGACGCCGAACGACTCGAGCCGCGCCGCGACGAGCTCGGACGTGCGCTTCTCCTGGAAACCGAGCTCCGGGTGGGCGTGGATGTCGCGCCGCCACTCGCTCATCTCGTCTTGCAGTTTTTCAGGGATGAACATCTTCGGAGAACCAGTCGTCCGGCAATTCGGTGCCGATTTTCATCTGCCGCGCCTTCTCGAGCACCGCGGCGCCGGCGGCGGCGAACTGCAGGCCCGTGCCGACGTTGCTGGCGAAGCAGGTGATCTCTGCGGCTTCGCGCCGTCCCGGCGCCTTGCCCGCGAGGAGATCGCCGAGGTCGGGGTAGCTGCGCGCCGGGTCCTTCCACCAGCCGCCGTCGCTCTCTTTCCTCGCGTTGGCCGTGCCGGGAAGCACGTTGCTGATCTGCTTGGCCTGCTGCCGCGTGTGCACGAACACGCGCTGGCAGCGGTCGAGCACCTCGCCGTCAATCTCCTGCGTCTTGATGCAGCCGACGTGCATGCCGGGCCGCAGCCACTTCGGATCGATCACGCGCACCATGGAGGAGGTCGCGGCGAGGATCACGTCGGCGCCCTCGACACAGGCCTCGACGGTGTCGACGATCTTCACGTCTTGGTTCTGGGAGGCAAACGCTGAGCGACTTTCGGGCCGGGGGCTGAAGACGCGGACTTCCCTGAAACGCCGCACGGCGCGTGCCGCCATGAGCTGGGCGCCGGCCTGCCAGCCGGTGCCGACGAGCGCGAGCGTCGAGACGTCCCCGCGCGCCAGGTGCTTGAGCGCGAGGCCGCTTGCGGCGCCCACGCGCAGGCGCTGCATCACGCCGTCGGGGAACATCGCGAGCAGCGCGCCGGTCTCGGTGCTGAAAAGGAGCACCAGGCCGACCCAGCGGCCCTTGCCGTCACGTCCCGGGGCGAGCGGCTGCTTGACGCGGCGCGGCTTGCCCGCGACGAGCGGGTGCGTCACCACATCGGAGTTGATGCGCAGCGCCTGGATGCTGCGCGCGGGCCAGGTGCCGCCCATGTGCTTGAAGCCGTAGTAGCCGCCGGGATGCGTCGCCGGCGCGATGTTGTCCACGCGCGGCGAGAGCAGCGCCTGCCCGTTCGCGTAGTCGCGGTACATCGGCTCGAGCGCGGCCATGCAGTCCTCGATGCTGAGGAGCCGCGCGACCTCGTCGTTCGTCAGGACGAGCATTGGAGCTGGCGCTCGCGCGCGTGGACGAGGCCGGTGATCGCCTCGTTTACCGGCGCGGCGACGCCGATGCCGCGGCCGACGCGAGGAATCGAGCCGTTGATCACGTCGATCTCGCTCTTTCGCTTCGCCATCAGATCGAGCAGCACCGAGGGCCGCGCGCCGGGGATTTTCGAGGCGAATTCGCGCGTGTAGGCGACCGGGTCGTCGAAGCCCAGCCGCACGCCTTTCTTGAGCGCGACGCTGAACGCCTCCGTCGCGCATGCCGCGGAGACGCTCGCCATGTCCGGATCGGCCATGACCTCGCCCACCGTCTGACCGGTGACCGCGCACGGCCCGGACACGGAACAGTTGCAGATCAGCTTCTCCCACACCAGCTGGTCGATGTCGTCGAACACCTTGACGCGGAAGCCGGCGCTTGCCCAGGTCTCCTCGACTTTCTTGAGGCGCGGCGTGATCGGACCGCCGAACTCGCCCAGGCGCACGAGCTCCATGCCGTTGTGGTGCGCGTGACCCGGCGCGCGCATCGAGGCGCCGAAGCCGCCGACCACGCCGACCATGACTCTGTCCTTTCCCAGGACGGAGGCGGCCGTCTCCGGTCCGCCGAGACCGTTCTGGATGGAAAGGACCGGCGTATCGCTTTTCAACAGGGGTTGGAGGGTGTGGGCCGCAGCCGCAACGTGCATCGCCTTGGTCGCCAGGACGACGAGGTCGCAAGGTCCGGCATCGTGAGGATCGGTCGTGGCATTCAAGCGAACCGTGCGATCGCCGGAAGCGCCTTCGACCCTGAGCCCGCGCGCGCGCATCGCGTCGATGTGCTCCTGCCAGCGATCTATGGCCCACACTTCGTGGCCGGCGGAGGCGAAAAGCGCGGCGTACACGGAGCCCATGGCTCCGGTCCCGACGATCGCGATCTTCAACTTCTGTTCAAACCACTTCGAAGAGACCGGCGGCGCCCATGCCGCCGCCGATGCACATCGTCACGACCACAAGCTTCGCCTTGCGACGCTTGCCCTCGATGAGTGCATGGCCGACGAGGCGCGCGCCGCTCATCCCGTAGGGATGGCCGAGCGCGATGGCGCCGCCGTTCACGTTGAGGCGCTCGTTCGGGATGCCGATGCGGTCGCGGCAGTGAATCACCTGGACCGCGAAGGCTTCGTTCAGCTCCCACAGGTCGATGTCGCCGACGTCCTTGCCAGCCTGCTCGAGGAGCTTCGGCACCGCGAACACCGGGCCGATTCCCATCTCGCGCGGATCGCAGCCGGCGACGGCGAAGCCGCGGAAAATACCAAGAGGCGTCAAATTCCGCCTCGCGGCTTCCCTGTCACTCATCACGACGGCGGCCGAGGCGCCGTCGGAGAACTGGCTCGCGTTGCCCGCGGCGATGCAGCCGCCCTCGATCGCGGGCTTGATCTGGGACACGCCCTCGTAGGTGGTGTCGGGGCGAATCCCCTCGTCCTCGGACGCGGTCACTTCGTGGATCGAGTCCTTGCCGGTCGCCTTGTCGACCACCTTCATCTTGGTGGTGATCGGCACGATCTCGTCCTTGAACTTGCCCGCGGCGCGCGCCTTCACCGCGCGCTGCTGGCTCTGCACGCCGTACTGGTCCTGGTCCTCGCGCGTGATCTCGTAGCGGCGCGCCACGTACTCGGCGGTCTGCAGCATCGGCCAGTAGACCTCGCAGTGATGCCGGTGCAGCCACTCGTCCTGGAAGTGGTGCTTGTTCATCTCGTTCTGGACCAGCGAGATCGATTCCACCCCGCCCGCCACGTAGACCTCGCCTTCGCCCGCGATGATGCGCTGGGCGGCGAGCGCGATCGTCTGCAGCCCCGAGGAGCAGAAGCGGTTCACCGTCATTCCCGGCACCGTGACCGGGCAGCCGGCGCGGATCGCGATCTGGCGGGCGATGTTCCAGCCGGTCGCGCCCTCGGGATTGGCGCAGCCCATGATCACGTCCTCGATCTCGTCGGCGTCGACCTTCGCGCGGTTCAGCGCGGCGTGCACCACGTGGCCGCCCATCTTGGCGCCGTGGGTGTTGTTGAGCGCGCCCCGCCAGCTCTTGCAAAGCGGCGTGCGCGCCGTGGACACAATGACAGCTTCGGTCATCTCCTCTTCTCCTATTCGTTGAACCGCTTGCCGGCCTCGGCCAATCTGACGAGCAGGGGCGCGGGCTTCCACTGCGCGCCCTGGTAGCCCTTCTGGAATCCGCGCATCGCGTCGAGCACCTTCGGCAGCCCGACGCTGTCGGCATAGAACATCGGTCCGCCGCGGTACGGCGGGAAGCCGTAGCCGGTGAGGTAGACCATATCGATGTCGGAGGCGCGCAGCGCGATGCCTTCTTCCAGGATGCGCGCGCCCTCGTTCGCGAGCGCGTATGCGCAGCGCTGCACGATTTCTTCGTCGGAGATCTGGCGGGGTTTCACGCCGATCTCGGCTCTGTATTTTTCAATGATGTCCTGCACCTCGGGATCCGGGAGCGGCTTGCGGCTGCCCGGCTCGTAGCGGTAGAAGCCCTTGCCGGTCTTCTGGCCGAAGCGGCCGAGCTCGCACACACGGTCTGCGACGCGCGAGTAAACGAAGTCCGGGCGCTCCCGGTAGCGGCGCTTGCGGATCTCCCAGCCGATGTCGTTGCCCGCCATGTCGTACATGGTGAACGGGCCCATTGCCATGCCCCAGCGCTGCAGCGCACCGTCCACCTGCTCCGGGCTCGCGCCCTCGTCGAGCAGGAAGTAGGCCTGCTGCGTGTACTTCTCGAGCATGCGGTTGCCGATGAAGCCGTCGCACACGCCCGAGACCACCGGCAGCTTCTTCAGGCGCTTGCCGAGCTTCATGGTCGTCGCGAGCACGTCCTTCGCGGTCTCTCTCCCGCGCACCACCTCGAGCAGGCGCATCACGTTCGCGGGCGAGAAGAAATGCGTCCCCACCACGTCGCCCGGGCGCTTCGTCGCGGCCGCGATCTGGTCGACGTCGAGCGTGGAGGTGTTGGTGGCGAGGATCGCGCCCTTCTTCACCGTGGCGTCGAGCTTGCGGAAGAGCTCCTGCTTCACGTCCATGCGCTCGAACACCGCCTCGATCACGATGTCGGCGCTCGCGACGTCGCCGAGGCTGGAGGAGCCGCGGATGAGGCCCATGCGCTTGTCCATGTCGGCCTGCGCGAGCCTGCCCTTGGCCACCGTGGCGGAATAATTCTTCCTGATGTTGCCGAGGCCCCGGTCCAGCGCTTCTTGCGTCGCATCGACGATCGTGACCGGAATGCCGGCGTTGGCGAAGCTCATCGCGATGCCGCCGCCCATCGTGCCGGCGCCGACGACGGCGGCGGCTGCAACCTCGCGCACCGGCGTGTCGTCGGGAACGTCCGGAATCTTGGAGGTCTGGCGCTCGGCGAAGAACATGTGGCGCAGCGCCCGGGATTCGGGTCCCGTGACCAGCTTGTCGAAGTTCGCGCGCTCCAGGCGTCGCCCCTCGTCGAAGGGACGCGTCGCCGCGGCCTCGGCGCACTCCACGATGAGGAGCGGCGCGGGATAGCCCTTCGATTCCTTCGCCACCTGCTCGCGCACGCGCGCGAAGAACGACGCGGGGTCTTCCTCCAGCTTCGCGCTTGCGTCACGGATCCGGGTCAGCGTGCTCCCGAGCTTGCTCCTGGCGAACTGGATGGCCGAATCGAGCAGGTCGCCCTGCACGACCTCGTCCACCAGGCCGAGCTCCTTCGCCTTCTCCGAGGAGATCGGGTTGCCGGTGGTCATCATCTTCACTGCCTCGGCCATCGGAATCACCCGCGGCAGCCGCTGGGTGCCGCCGGAGCCCGGCAGGATTCCGAGCTTCACCTCGGGAAGCCCGAGCTGCGCCTTCGGCGCGGCGACGCGGTAGTGGCAGGCGAGCGCGAGCTCGAGGCCGCCGCCGAGGGCGAAGCCGCCGATCGCGGCGACCAGGGGCTTCTTCATCCCGTCCTGCTGCTCGTTGACCTCGGGCAGGTCGGGCTTCAGGCGCGGGGCGTTGAACTCGCGGATGTCGGCGCCGCCGCAAAAGGCCTTACTCGAGCCGGTGATAACGACCGCCTTCACCGCCGGATCGGCCTCGGCTGACTTCAGGTGATGCAGGATGCCGGTGCGTACTGCGTTGCTGAGCCCGTTCACCGGCGGGTTGTCGAGCGTGATGACGGCAATGCCATCGCGCACGACATACTGGGTGGCGGCGCTCATCTCGCGCTAGCATAAACCACCTCGGGCTTCTGCCGATAGTTGCGGCGCGCGTCTCCTCACCAACCGGCTGCCGGACGCCCTGAAGCGGGTCAAAACGAGTCGGGCTGCTCCTCGACCTTGGTCGCCTGATTGACGACCTGGGCGGGAACGTAAAACTTTTCGAGCGCCGGCGCCGGTGCGGCGCTCGTCGGCTGCGCCGCTTCCCCGCCCTCGTGCTGGGGCGCGAACGTTGCGCCCAGGACCGCGCCAACCGACATGCTGGCCGCGATGATGACGACATGTCTGCCGATACTCATGGTTGCCTCCTTTGCGCTGTCGAGAACTGCGACGTCAGTTTGCCGACGGCCAACGCTGCGGTCAGCGCCGCGCTGCACGCGATTCTTGTGAACTAGTTACGAAATCCACGATCCGCTTGCGCGTCGCCGGTTGCTGCTTCCAAAATGGCCGGAGTCGGAGGGCCATGCCAACACCGGGGTCGAAGGACGCTTCGCCGGACGATGTCCTGAACGAAGCCGAGCTCAGGGCGCTCTGCCAGCGCGCGATCGTGCGCACCTTCGCGAAGAACACGGTGGTCGTGAGCGAGGGCGACAAGACCGACTCGCTCTACATCGTCGTTTCCGGCCGGGTCAAGATCTACGTAAGCGACGACCAGGGCAAGGAGATCGTCCTCAACCAGGCCGGCGCCGGCGAATACTTCGGCGAGATGGTCCTCGACGCGGGGCCGCGCTCGGCCTCGGTCATGACGCTCGAGACGACGCGGTTCCTGGTGGTGCCGAGAGAGGACTTCGCGGGCTTCCTGGCGGAAAGCCCGGAGTTTGCGTTGCACCTCATCCGCAAGCTCATCCGGCGGGTACGCGCCCTCACCCACGACATCAAGAGCCTCGCTCTCATGGACGTCTACGGGCGCGTGGCGCGAATGCTGCTGGAACTTGCCGTCGAGCGGGACGGGGCGCTCGTGATCGAGGACCGGCCGACCCAGCAGGAGATGGCGAACCGGGTCGGCGCGTCACGCGAGATGATCAGCAGGATCCTGCGCGAGCTCGCCGCGGGGGGCTACATCGAGGTGGCGCGCGACCGGATCATCATCGCGCGCACCCTGCCGCGGGCCTGGTGACCACGGAGCCGGGGGCTGCGCCGCCCCCGGCCTGGTGTCGGTCTCCTGGACGGCTTGGCGCCGATCAATAGAAGTCGACGATGGGTTCTTCGACCTGTCCCTTGTTCACGTGCTGCGCCGGGACATAGAAAGTCTCGAGGGCGGGTCCGGGCGTGGCGGCGGCGGACGGCACCACTTCCGGCTGGTGCGGACGCGGCGAGCACGCCGTGACGGACATGATGCCCAGGACCAGAATCGCTGCGGGGACGGCGGCCAGTTTCGTGTAGCGCATTGTCGGTCTCCTGTTTGAGGGTTCGGGTGACGCGAGGCCAGTATCCCGGCCTCTCCCGAAGCGATCAGCGCCGCGTTACACTGCCTTTTTGTGCGTTAATCACAAAGGCGCCTAACGCATGCCCACGGACGAGGCCCCTTTCGCGCATCTGGACGAGCAGGCGCTCCGCAGCCTGGCCCCCGGCGGCGCGGTCAGGTCGTTTGCGCGCAACGTCGTGGTCGTGAGCGAAGGCGATCCGACCGATTCGCTCTATGTGGTCGTGTCCGGTCGGGTGAAGGTGTTCGTCGCCGACGAGAACGGCAAGGAAGTGGTGGTCAACACCATCGGCGCCGGCGAGTTCTTCGGCGAGCTGGTGCTGGACGGCCAGGCGCGGGCGGCTTCAGTGATGACACTCGAGCCTTCGCGCTTCTTCGTGATTCCGCAGCGCGACGCCGAGGCCCTGCTGACGGGCAACCCGGTGTTCGCGCGGCATCTCGTGCGCAAGCTCATCGGCAGGGTGCGCTCGCTCACCGAGCAGGTGCGCAGCCTCGCGCTCAAGGATGTCTATAGCCGCCTGGTGCGGTTCCTCGAGGACCAGGCGGTCGAAGACGACGGCCGGCGCGCGGTGCGCGAGCGCCTGACGCAGGCCGAGATCGCCGCGCGCATCGGCGGCTCGCGCGAGATGGTCAGTCGCATCCTCAGCGACCTTTCGGCGGGAGGCTACATCCGCGTCGAGGCCAAGCAGATCGTGCTGCAACGCAAGCTGCCGGCGCACTGGTGAGGGCGTGAATTCGTCACAGTAGGGACGTGCCGCAGGGCGTAGAGCTCGCGCCCCGCGAGGACTAGGGTAGCTCCGTCAAAGGACTGGACGGAGGTGGCGGATGGAAACCCTGGTCGATGCAAGCGTCGGGCTCATGGTGTTCCTGTGCGTGGCCCTTCTCGCGTACGGCGCCTGGCTGTGCCTGCCGCCGTTTCAGCGCAAGCGGTCCGCCGACGAGCCTGCGCCCACCTCCTTCAGGAAGCGGGTGCGGTCGATATCGGAGAGGCTCTCGGCGAGCAGCAGGTAGAAGCGCTCCGGCGAGCTGGTCTGGGCGGCCGCCTTCTTCACGAGGATCTTGGCGATCGGCCCGATGTAGGCGGCGAGCCGGCGCTGCGCGGCCTCGATCTTCTCCGCGGTGAGCGCGGCATCCGCCGGCCCGCCGCCGCGCGGCGCCGCAGCGGTCGCGGCGCGCGGCACGCCGCTCAGCGCGCCACGCGTGGCAACGAACGCGGCGCGCTGTGCTTCCGTGTCGAGCTCGCGCGCCATCATGGCGTAGAGCTCGTCGACGTCGAGCGTGCGCCGACCCGCGCGGCGCACCATCACTTTCGCGACCGGCCCGACGAAGCGCGCCAGCTGGCTTTCGATCTGCTTGAGCAGCACCGGGTCCCAGCCCGGCGGCGGCGCGGTGGTGCGCCCTGCCGTCGGCGTGGGAGGGTTGGAGCCGCTGCTGGGATTGGTCGGCTCGATCTTCATGGGACGCGGAGCCTCCGTAATGATGGTGTTCTCTGACAGCGTTGCCGATACCGGCGCCGCGTGGGCGTCGAGCAGCGCGTAGCGGAACGCGTTCGCGCTCTCGAAGCGCTCGACGGTCTTTTTTGCGATGGCGCGCGCGACCACGGCGTCGTAGGCCACCGGGCTCGGCGGATCATTGCGCACCTGGGAAGGCGGCAGCGGGTGCTCGTGGCAGACCTTGTAGGCGGCCGCCTCCACCGAACCGGCGAAGGGCTTGACGCCGGTGAGCAGCTCGTACATCACGACGCCGGCGGAAAACACGTCGGCGCGCCAGTCGATCGTCCCGCCGGTGTAGTGCTCAGGCGCCATGTAGCCCGGCGTGCCGATGACAAAGCCGGTCTGGGTCAGGTTCGACTGGTCGATCCGCGCGATGCCGAAGTCCGCGATCTTGAGCTTGCCGTTGCGCATCACGATCAGGTTGGCGGGCTTGATGTCGCGGTGCCATACGCCCTGCTCGTGCGCATAGCTGAGCGCCTCGAGTAGCTGCGTCATCGTGGACACGGCGTCGGCCTCGCCGAAGCGCGTGCCCCGCGCGAAGTATTCGCGCAGGCTGTTTCCCTGGATGAACTCCATCGCAATGTAGGCGAGCCCGTCCTCCTCGCCGTATTCGTGGACCCCGACGATGCCCGGGTGCGTCAGGCGCCCGGCCGCCTGCGCCTCGTTCCTGAAACGTGCGAGCAGCGCCTGGGCGTTGCCTTCTTCGGCTCCGTCCACGCGGATGGTCTTGATCGCGACGGTGCGGCGGATGTTCGGGTCGAAGGCCTTGTAGACGACGCCCATGGCGCCGCGGCCGACCACCTCGGTGATCTGGTACTTGCCGATCCGTTCGATCTGCGCCATCCGCGGGCTACTCGTCCAGCATCTTCATTGCCTGCACGACGCTCTTCTTCATGCGGTTGAACGAGTCTGCCAGCGTGCGGATCTCGTCCCTCGAGCGCACGTGGAAGTCGGGAACCTCCACGTTGCCCATGCTCACCTGGTCGGCGAGCTTCGCCAGCCGCGACACCGGCATGATCACCATCGACAGGAGCATCGCGTTGAGGACGATGCCGACGAACACGAATACCCCGGCGATCGACAGCATGAAGGTGCGGAAGGCGGTGCGCGCGCGCTGCGTCGGAACGTCGGTCGGCACCGACACCACCTGCGCGCCGATGATCTCGTTCATCTTCCAGCCGAAGCCGTTCGCCGGCCCGTAGCGGTCGACCAGCGTCTTGGGCGCGGCGTCCACGGTGCTATGACAGGCGAGACAGGCGCCGTCGCGGATCTGGATCGGCCGGGCAATGTACAGCAAGCGCCCCGAGGGCGTGTCGCGCTCGCCAATGATCTCGCTGCTCTCGGTGTTGTTGCGGAACTGGTTGACCACGTCGGTCTCCCAGTCGACCGCGCGGTTGCGCGGATTGGTCGGGTTGAGCGTGGCTTCCTTGTAGGAGTACTCGGGAAACTTCTTGCGCAGCCCGTTGAACACTTCGGCGGCGGAGTAGGCGGGCACCGACTGCGGCAGGAAACCGTATTTCATCTGCGTCTGCAGCAGCGGGCCGACCTGGCTCGAGGTATAGCCGCGCGTGGCGAGCGCGGTCTCCATGATCAGCCGCGCGCTGTGCTGCATTTCGGCGCGTGCGTTCTGCTGCAGGAGGGTGTCTGCCACATAGGCCGCGATCCCGAGGCCGATGAGGAAGACCGAGACAAACACCAGATTGAACTTGATGATCAGCTTCATGGCGGCTCCAACGTTGCGTTCACTTGCTTTGCGCCGGCGCCCTGACCGCGTCGGCGGCGGGCGGCGGCGCCTTGGCCGGGTCGGCTGCAGTTGGCGGCGCTTTTGCCGCGTCGACAATGGGCGGCGGCTTCGGCAGGTACTTTTCCGGGAAGATGATGGGATCCCACTCGGGATGGAAGCGCATGTTCGCGATCACCGCCTTGCGAAACTCCGGGTCGTGGGCCCGGGCGCGCATCCGCTGGATCAGGGGACGGCGCAGCTCGGGCGGCCCCTTGAGCCACGGCTCGACCTCCTCGTAGGCGAGGTCTCCCAGCCGGCGTGGCGACACCTCGCGGTCCTTGAGCGCGGTCAGCCGCTCCGGCAGGTTGTCGCGGTAGTACACCGGCATGCCCGCGACGAAGGCCGGCGCCGGACGCGGTTGGACGACGCCCCTCTGGTCTGCCCGGCGCACATAGAACTGTCCGGCGCCTACGGCCACCGGGCTCGAAGGCGTCGCCTTGACGAAGCCCTCGGCGAGGCGCAGAGCGCCCCTTTCCACGAACAGGCTGCCTTCCGCGCCCTGGACGTGCACCACGATGTCGGCGTCGGCGCTGCCGAAGCCGAAGAGCGGCGTTGTCATGCGCAGCGGCGCCGACTTGGGGGCGATCGCGAGCTTGCTCCAGCCTTGCAGCAGGTAGAAGTCGGAGACCGCCGCCTCCTTGCCGCCGCGGCCGGCGGCTCCCGCAAGCGCCGCCACGTGGAACCGGCTCTGTGGCCCGAGGCTCACCCGGGTGCCCCCGGCAAAACCGATCTGCACCGTCCCCTTTTCCGGCACCTCGATGATGTCGCCGACGTGCACGCGCACGCCTTCGGCCAACGCAAATCGGCCGGTACTGCGCAGCAGCGCGGCCGGCCCTTCCACCAGCGTGACGACGGCCGGCGCCTCGGCACCCGCCGCAGCCGCGGCCGCCAGCAGGCAAGCCGCCGCAAATGCCCCCGCAAGCATTGAGTTCGGCGCCCCCTCTCGAATCCCGAGCGATACTATGCGCGCGATCTGGTCGCGTCAATTTGTCAGTGCCATGTCAGAGCCCTATTCCTGCGCAGTACTGTTTGCCGATATCAGCGGTAGCACGCGGCTGTACGAGGAGCTCGGAGACAGCCAGGCGCTCTCCCGGATCGACCGCTGCCTGCGCCTGTTGCGCGATGCCGCCGTCGAGTTCGGCGGACGCGTGGTCAAGACGACCGGCGACGGCGTCATGTGCTCCTTCGAGCAGGCGGAGCCGGCGCTGCACGCGGCGCGGTTCATGCAGGTGCGGCTTGCCGAGCAGGCGGCGCTTGGCGGGCCGCCGCTTGCCATCCATATCGGCTGCCAGTACGGCCCCGTACTGGAGAGCGAGGGCGACCTCTACGGCGACTGCGTGAACGTCGCCGTGCGCGTGGTCGGCCTGGCCAAAGCCGGCCAGGTTCTCGCCACCCAGGAAATCGTGGGCAGGATCGGCGAGGGTCTGCGCGAGCGGGTGCGCCTCCTCGACCACGTCGCGTTGAAGGGAAAGCGCGATCCTCTGATGATCTACGAGTTCTCCTGGCAGGACGCCGAGGACCTGACCACCTTGGGGACGCGGTTCGAGGAAGCGCCCACGCGCCTCAAGCTGGTGTTCGGCAGCCGGGAGATGTGGTTCGACGCGGCCGGGGGGAACGACCTGCGGCTCGGGCGCGACGCGGCCTGCGACATCGTCATCGTCGACCGCCGGGTATCGCGGCACCACGCCCGCATCGAGCGGCGTCGCGGCAAGTTCACGCTCATCGACCAGAGCGCGAACGGCACCTATGTCGCGGTGAACGGGGAGCCCGAGATCTGCCTGCGGCGCGAGGAGCTGGTCCTGCGTACGAGCGGGCGGATCTGCATCGGCCACCGCACCGGCGACGCCGACGCCATCGTGGTCGAGTTCTATTGCCTGTAAGGCGCGCCAGGGCCGGTTTGTGCATTTGGCACAAAACCGCTGCGCCGTGCGGCGTCGAGGCTCGATCTGGCCGGACATAGAGTGACCTCCGTCGGGCGGCAACCCGCCACCCGCAGAACCGGGAGGGTCTATGGACGCACTGGTGCTGGATATCGCCGTACAGATCATGATCGCGCTCAGCATGGCCCTCCTCGCCTGGGGCGGCTGCCTCTGCCTCGGCGTCCTGCGGGAGCGCAGTACCGGCGCCGCGGAGCGCGCCGAAGCCCGCTTCTCCTGACCGGAGAGGTCCGACAGGGCCCCGGCAGGGGGGGCGACCCCAGGGGGGTGGGCTAAACTTGCATCGAGAGTTCCAGGAGGAGTTGTCGATGCAGGGCCTGATGATGGACATGCCGCTCGCGATCAGCGACCTGATCCGGCATGCCGACCGCCACCACGGCGCGGGCGAGATCGTGTCGAAGACGGTGGAGGACGGCAGGGTCCACCGCTATACCTATCGCGAGGCCCACCGCCGGGCCCGTAGCCTCGCCAACGTGCTGAAGACGCTGGGCGTCGGCATGCACGAGCGGGTCGCGACGCTGGCCTGGAACGGGTTCCGGCACTTCGAGATCTACTACGCGGTCGCGGGCTCGGGCGCGGTGATCCACACCATCAATCCACGCCTCTTCCCGGACCAGATCGCCTATATCGCGAACCACGCCGAGGACAAGGTCGTGTTCTTCGACCTGACCTTCGCGCCGCTGGTGGAGAAGCTCGCGCCGCAGCTGAAGTCGGTGAAGCACTTCATCGCGATGACGGATGCCTCGCACATGCCTACCCAGGGCATCCGCGATTTGAAATGCTATGAAGAGTTGGTCGAGAAGTCTTCCGAAGCGTACGAATGGCCGAGCTTCGACGAGCGCACCGCCGCCTGTCTCTGCTACACCTCGGGCACGACCGGCAACCCGAAGGGCGCGCTCTACACGCACCGCTCCACCATCCTGCACGCGTATGCCGCGGCGCTGCCCGACGCGCTCAACGTCTCGGCGCGCGACGTGATCCTGCCCGTGGTACCGATGTTCCACGTCAACGCCTGGGGGATGCCCTACAGCTGCGCGCTCACCGGTGCGAAGCTCGTGTTCCCCGGCCAGCATCTGGACGGCAAGAGCCTGCACGAGCTATTCGAAAGCGAAGCAGTCACGATGAGCGCGGGCGTGCCCACGGTATGGCTGGGGCTGCTCAACTACATGAAGGAGCAGAAGCTCAGGTTCACGACGCTGAAGCGCGTGGTGATCGGCGGCTCGGCGTGCCCGCCGGCGATGATCCGGGCGTTCCAGGAAGACTTCGGCGTCGAGGTGCTGCACGCGTGGGGCATGACCGAGATGAGCCCGCTCGGCACGGTGTCCACCTTCAAGCGCGGGCACCTGAAGGCTTCGAAGGAAGACCGCTACGCGGTGCAGAACAAGCAGGGCCGCGCGATCTACGGCGTGGACCTGCGGGTAGTCGACGAGAACGGCGCCGATCTCCCCTGGGACGGCGCCGCCATCGGCGACCTCCAGGTGCGCGGACCCTGGGTGATCCAGAGCTACTTCAAGGGCGAGGGCGGCGACCCGCTGACGAAGGACGCGCGCAGCGAGCGCTGGTTTCCGACCGGCGACGTGGTCAACATCGACGCCGAGGGCTTCATCCAGATCACCGACCGCTCGAAGGACGTGATCAAGTCGGGCGGCGAATGGATCAGCTCGATCGACCTGGAGAACATCGCGATCGCGCATCCGGCGATCGCCGAGGCCGCGGTGATCGGCGTCAAGCACCCGAAGTGGGACGAGCGGCCGATCGTGGTGGCGGTGAAGAAGCCGGGCCAGGAGGTGTCGAAGGAGGAGCTGCTCAAGTTCTACGAGGGCAAGATCGCGAAGTGGTGGATGCCCGAGGACGTGGTGTTCGTGAACGAGCTGCCGCACACCGCCACCGGGAAGCTCTCCAAGCTCACCCTGCGCCAGCAGTTCAAGGATTATCGGTTCTAGCTTGCGTTCGATCCGAGAGCTAAGGGAGCGGGTTGGGCAGGAAGTCGCGGTGTCGCCCTGGCTCGAAGTCAGCCAGGAGCGCATCGACACCTTCGCCAAGGCGATCGAGGATTTCCAGTGGATCCATGTCGATCCGGGCCGGGCGAAGAGCTCCCCCTTCGGCGGCACCATCGCGCACGGCTTCCTCACGCTGTCGCTGCTGTCGCACCTCTCCGAGATGACCTTCTCCTTTTCCGACCGCAAGATGGGTGTGAACTACGGCTTGAACCGGGTGCGTTTCACTTCTCCAGTGCCGAGCGGCGCGCGCGTGCGCGCGCGCTTCACCCTGCTGAAGTACGAGCCGCTCGAAGGCGACGGCGTGCAGGTGACCTGGAACACCACGGTCGAGATCGACGGCTCGGCGAAGCCCGCGCTGGTGGCTGAATGGATTGGCCGGCATTACTACTGAGGTAATTTCATGGCGCAGAGGTGGAAGCAAAGACCCCCAGGCTCCAACTGGGGCGAGTTCGGCCCCGACGACCAGCGCGGTCGGATGAACTACGTGACGCGCGAGAAGGTGCTGCAGGGCATCGCGGAAGTGAAGGATGGCATCAGCTTCCCGCTTTCGCTGCCGCTCGACTATCCCGGCGGCGCCACGCTCAATCCGCGGCGCAGCCCGCCGCGCCTCGCGGCGACCATCCGCGACGGCAAGAGCGCGGGCAAGCAGAACTTCTGCTTTCCGCTCGCGGACGACGAGCCCGATCTCACCGACGTCATCTCCGACGACCGCGTGCTGCTGACGCTGCAGTACTCCACCCAGTGGGACAGCTTCGCCCACATCGGCAGCCGCTTCGACGCCGACGGCGACGGCAAGCGCGAGATCGTGTTCTACAACGGGTTTCGTGCGGGAGAAGACCTTGTGCCTGCTTCTTCGAAAAACGATGCAGAGCCCTGGGCGAGATACGAAGGAACCGAGGCGCGCGCGCTCGGGATCGAGAACCTGGCGGAGCACGGTGCGCAGGGCCGCGGCGTCATGATCGACCTGCACCACCACTACGGCCGAGAGCGCCGCGCGGTCGGCTACGACGAGCTGATGAAGCTGTTGGACCAGGACCGGGTCGAGGTGGAGAAGGGCGACATGGTGTGCCTGTACACCGGGTTCGCCGACCTGATCCTGGAGATGCGCAAGCAGCCCGACGCGAAGCTCCTGCACTCGAGCTGCAGCGGCCTCGACGGGCGCGACGAGCGCGTGCTGCAATGGATTTCCGATTGCGGCCTCGCCATCCTTGCAAGCGACAACTATGCCGTGGAGCTGATTCCAGTGAGCCTTTCCAAGCCCAAGCCGGCGGCGCTGATGCCGCTGCACGAGCATTGCCTGTTCAAGAACGGCATTCACCTCGGGGAGATGTGGTATCTCACCGAGCTCGCGCGCTGGTTGCGCAGCCACGGGCGCAACCGGTTCCTGCTCACCGCGCCGCCGCTGCGCCTGCCGGGCGCCGTCGGCTCGCCCGCGACGCCGGTGGGGACCGTATGAAGGTCGCTCTGATTACGGGCGGCTCCTCGGGAATGGGCGAGGCGAGCGCACGCGAGCTGGCGAAGCGCGGCTGGCAGGTCGCGATCATGTTCTCGAAGAACAAGGCGCAGGCCGACCGCGTCGCCGGCGACATCAACGGTCTCGCGCTTCAGGGCGACGTGGCGCAGGACGCCGACTGCCGTCGCGCAGCGAAGGCGGTGGTCGACAAATGGGGCCGCATCGACGCGCTCGTGAACAGCGCCGGCACCACCAAGTTCGTGGCGCACGGCGACCTCGAGGGGCTCTCGGCCGAGGACATCCTCGGGATCTTCCGCATCAATGTCGTCGGTCCCTACCAGATGATCCGGGCTTGCGCTCCCGCGCTGAAGGAAGCGCACGGCTGCGTGGTGAACCTGTCGTCGGTGGCCGCGCTTCTCGGCACCGGCTCCTCGGTCGCCTACGCCGCATCGAAGGCCGCGCTCGACACCATGACCCTCTCGCTCGCGCGGGCGCTCGGCCCCGAAGTGCGCCTGAACGTGGTCGCGCCGGGGTTCGTGCGCACGCCGTGGCAGATCGCGGCGCACGGCGCCGACGGCGCGGCCGAGCTGGAGCGGCGCTTCGCCGAGCGCGCGCCGCTCAGGGCCGCGGCCGAGGCGCAGGACGCCGCCGAGACGATCGCCTGGCTGATCGAGGGCGCGCGGCGCGTCACCGGCCAGATCGTCTACGTCGACGGAGGCATGCACATCGCCGCGCCGCGTTGAGTTTTGACTACATCATCGTCGGCGCGGGCTCGGCGGGTTGCGTCCTGGCCAACCGGCTTACCGAGGATCCGCGCTGCAGGGTGCTGCTGCTCGAGGCCGGGCCGCGCGACACCGACCGGTGGATCCACGTGCCGCTCGGCTACGGCAAGCTCTTCGCCCGCACCGACATCAACTGGGCCTACGAATCGGAGCCTGAAGCCGCGCTGAACGGCCGGCGCGTCTTCACCCCGCGCGGCAAGGTGCTCGGCGGCTCCTCCTCGATCAACGGATTGGTCTACATCCGCGGACAGCCCGAGGACTTCGACGGCTGGGGCGTGCCCGGCTGGCGCTTCGAAGACCTGCTGCCGTACTTCAAGAAGTCCGAGAACCAGAGCCGCGGCGCCGACGCGTGGCACGGCGTAGGCGGGCCGCTCGAGGTCGGCGACCTCCCGGACCGGCACGAGCTGTGCGACGCGTTCATCGCGTCGGCGGCTGCGCTCGGCATCCCGCGCAACGACGACTTCAATGGCGCGCGGCAGGAAGGTACGGGCTACTACCAGGCCACCACGTGCAAGGGACGGCGCTGCAGCGCGGCCACCGGCTACCTGCGGCCGGCGGAGAAGCGGCCCAACCTCACAATCGAAGTAAACGCCTTGGTCACCAGAATTGTCTTTGCCGGCCGGAAAGCGACCGGCGTGGAATTCAACGGGAAAACCGTAGATGCGGGGCGCGAGGTCATTCTTTCGGGCGGCGCCTTCAACTCGCCTCAGCTCCTGCAGCTTTCCGGCATCGGCCCGGCCGGGCTCCTTCAAGACCATGGCATTCCGGTGCTGCACGACGCTCCGGTGGGCGAAGGGCTGCAGGATCATTTCTATGCGCGCACGTTCTGGCGCTGCAATAAGCCGATCACCCTGAACGACGACATGGCCTCGCTTTTTCGCAAAGCACGCATCGGGCTCGAGTACCTGGTGAAGAAGCGAGGACCTCTCACGGTGAGCGCCGGCTACGCCGCCGCATTCGTGCGCACACGTGAAGAGCTGAGAAGGCCCGACGCCCAGATCTACTTCATCAATTTCTCGACTGCACGTCGCGGCGGCGTGCTGCATGCGCACTCGGGGTTCACCTGTTCGGTGTCGCAGCTCCAGGTCGAGTCGCGCGGCTCGGTGCGCATCCGCTCGGCCGATCCGGCCGGGCCGCCCGCGATCCGCTACAACTACCTGGCGACCGAGAACGACCGCCGCGTGATGGTCGACGGGCTCAAACTCGTGCGGCGCATCGTCAACACGCCGCCGATGCGCGACTACGTCATCGACGAGTTCCTGCCCGGGCCGCAGGTGCGCACCGACGAGGAGTGGCTCGCCTTTTGTCGCGAGGCTGGCGACACTGTGTTCCATCCGACCTCGACGTGCAGCATCGGGACGGTGGTCGACGTGCAGCTGCGTGTGAAAGGCGTTTCGGGCCTGCGCGTGATCGACGCCTCCGTCATGCCGGCGGTGCCTTCGGGCAACATCAATGCTGCGGTGATCGCGCTCGCCGAGAAGGGCGCCGACTTGATAAGGCGGGGGCGCGCCTAGCCCACGACGTCGTAGGGCCGCATCATCTCGTTTTCCTCGTGCTCGAGGATGTGGCAGTGGTAGACGTAGCGGAATTTCTGCCCCGGGCGTGGGCGAGTCGCGCTCGGCAGGTCGTAGCGCGCGATGACGCGCGTTACCGTCTCCGGATAGCTGATCACGGTGTCCTTCCATGCCGGCCGCTCGTTGTTCTCCGGCGGCTGCGCCGGCTGGTCGAAGACGACCGGCGGATACTGGTTGATGTCGAAATGCCGCCGCTCGAGGATCTGGAACTGCACCAGGTGGATGTGGATCGGGTGCGCGTCGCCCGTGGTGTTGACGATGCGCCAGATCTCGACTGACCCGGCCTTCGGCGTCTCGGTGACCGGGTCCGACCACATCACGCCGTTGATCTGGGCGATGATCGGATTCTCGAACGGCGGCGCGGAATCGAGCTCGCTCAGCACGAGGTCGCGGGTGGCGACCGCCTGAGCCGGGCTGAACAGCGGCACGCTGTTGAGCGTGTCGGGCACGCGGCTGCGATCCCGGCCTTGCAGCGGCGCGGCGACCCTGAACACCATGATGTCGGGCGGCACGACGTCGTCGCCGTCGGGAAACGGCGCGGGCGCATCGTTGGTCAGGACGAACGACTTGCCGCGGAAGTTCGAGAAATCGATCACCACGTCCAGGCGCTCCGCGGGCGCGATGAGGAGCTGCGTGCGCATGACCGGAGCGGGCAGCAGGCCGCCGTCGCTGCCGATCTGCTGGAACGCCGGCCCCGCCCGGCCGAGCGGCTGCCCGCCGACCGAGCTTTCCTGCAGGGTCATGCGATAGAACCGCGCGTTGGAGGCATTGAGGATGCGGAAGCGGTACTTGCGCGGCTCGACCTCGAGGAACGGCCACACCGTGCCGTTGACGAGCACGGTATCGCCGAAGAACTCGGGAATCCAGATCGGCGGCACGCGCGGATCGGGATCGCCGCCGTTGTCCTCCACCGGGTAGAGCAGCGAGCCGTCGTTGTTGAAGAAGCGGTCCTGGATCACGAGCGGGACCTCGTAGCGGCCGCTCGGCAGCCCGAGCGAATCCTCGTGGTCGTCGCGCAGCAGATACAACCCGCCGCCCAGGCCGGCGTAGACGTTCAGCCGGGTGATGCCGAGAGCGTGATCGTGATACCAAAGCGTTGTCGCCTGCTGCTCGTTCGGATAGTGGTAGACCTTGTTCTCGAAGAACGGGCCGGTCTGAGCGAAGCCGTTGGTGAACCACGCCTCGGGGTAGCCGTCGCTGTCGGGCATCACCTTGTGTCCGTGCAAGTGCACGACGGTACGCACGCTCGGCGTGCCGGGTTCGGCGCCATGGATCGTCGGGTCGATCGGCAGGAAGTGCCGCCCGGGGAGGTTGTTCTCCCATTTCACCGCGATCGGCCGGCCGCGCCGCGCCTCGAACGTCGGCGCCGGGTACCGGCCGTTGTATCCCCACAAGGTGGTGGCCGGCAGGTCGCGATGCAGCTTTTTCTGCAGGCGCCGCATGGTCACGTCGTAGAACGGCATCCCGTTCAGTTGCGCGCTCGGGGCGATCACCGGGGGAGCCTGCAGCTCGTCCACGAATTTCGTCAGCCAGCGCGCCGCGGTGTCGGTCTGCACCGGCGTGCGATGGTGGCGCCGCAGTGCGGTGTGCGCGGCTTTCGGGAACAGCGCGGTGAGCGCGACGCCGCCGCCGAACGCCCCGGCGACGCCGAGCGTTCCGCCGACCTTCAGAATTCGCCGCCGCTTTTCGTCGTGGCTGATCGTCATGGCTCACTCCCTGATTGAACGCGTCGGGCCGCCCGCGCCTGGAGGGCGGCTGCGGTCTGGGCGCGGCACAGCAAAGCCGGATCGAAGGTGCGCGCAGGCGTGGCCCGGCGTGCGGTATCCGACGAGATTGCGCCCAGCGCCACTCCGGCAAGCGCGGCCGAGGCTGCGATGCTGACAGCGCCACGCAAGGTTCGCCGAGATGTCTTCGTGCTCGTACCGGTCTCCTGCGTCTCTATGACGCACGCCGAAGCGACCGCATATCGATAGCACGCGGAACTCCTTGCGCTCAATCAGCGAGAGGCGATATCTTCGATCGCAGATATCGCCGCAGCCAAGAAGGGAGGCAGGGGATGACTCCGATCCTTCACCTCAACGACCTGCAGTGCTTCGTTGTGGTCTATGAACTGGGCAGCTTCAGCCGCGCCGCCGACACCATGGATACCGCGCAATCCCAGGTCTCCACACGCATCCAGCGGCTCGAGCGGTTTGCAGGGACCCGCTTGTTTGCGCGGCTGCCGCACGGCATCCGGCCGAACGGCAAGGGCGAGCTCTTCTACCAGCACGCCAAGCGCGTCCTAAGCGACGTCGCCGAGCTCGAGACGGCCGTGAGGCAGGGCACGGCCGGCGCGCAAGCCAAGGCCGTGGCGACACGCAACCAGCAGCAGTTGAGCATCAGCGCCGAGGGCGAATGGATCTGGTCGGCAAGGTCCATGTGGTATTTCGCCGAGCGCGCAGGTTGACCCGCAATAGAACGTAGCTCGCCGGAAAGGCGGAGCGCGCCGCCGCAGTAAAATCGGGGCCTCCATGTGGGAAGGCGCCGCGATTGTCCTCATCGCCGCAGGGCTATTGCTTTGGGCAGACAGCCTGAAGGCGCGCGAGCGCGCGGTGCGCGCCGGCCGCGCGGCGTGCGAGCGCTATCAGCTTCAGTTTCTCGATGACACCGTGTCCTTCGCCCGCATGCGCCTCGCGCGCAACCACGACGGCGAGCTGCGCATCGCCCGCACCTACACGTTCGAGTTTTCCGACACCGGCAACAACCGCCGTCAGGGCGCGATCGTGATGCTCGGCGGCGAGGTGCAGGACCTGCACATGGAACCGTATCCGGTCCAATGAGCCGCTCATGACTACGTGGCTTGACGGCGAGGTCGTCGAAAATCGGCATTGGACCGATACCCTTTTTTCGCTCCGCGTGAAGGGTGCGCCGCTCGTGTTCGACGCCGGGCAGTTCGTGCGCATCGCGCTCGACATCGACGGCGAGCGCGTGGCGCGCGCCTTCTCGCTGGTGAACGCGCCGCACGAGCCGCTGCTCGAGTTCTACGGCGTCGTGGTGCCGCAAGGGCCGCTTTCGCCGCGGCTCGCGCGCCTCGAGGCCGGGGAGCGGCTCTTCGTCGCCTCGAACCCGGCCGGCTTTCTGGTGCTCAAGGAGCTGCCCGACGCCGAGACGCTCTGGCTGCTGGCGACCGGCACCGGAATCGCGCCGTTCATCTCCATGCTGCGCGCCGGTACGCCTTGGCAGCGCTTCGAGAAGGTAGTCCTGGTCCACGCGGTGCGGCGTGCGCCGGAGCTCGTCTATCGGGACGAAGCCGACCGGGCACGGGCGAAGCACGGGCCGCGCTTCCTGTATGTGCCGATCGTAAGCAGGGAGGACGCGCCGCCGGCGCTGCGCGGCCGGATTCCGGCGCTGCTCGCCGACGGGCGGCTCGAAGGCGCGGCCGGCCTCAAGCTTGCTCCGGTGGGTTCCCAGGTCATGCTGTGCGGCAACCCCGACATGCTGAAGGACACGACCGCGGCGCTGCTCGAGCGCGGCCTGCGCAAGAATCGGCGCCGCACCCCGGGCCAGATCACGGTGGAGAGCTTCTGGTGAAAAGCGTGCTGAAAGTCACGGCTGCGCTGGCCGCCGCGTGGCTGCTTGCCGGCTGCACCGCCCTGCGGCTCGCCTACGACAACGCGGACACTTATCTTCTTTTCCGGGCGAAGAGTTATCTCGACCTCGACGCGAAAGGCTCGGACGAGCTCGACGAGCGCATCGACGAGTTCTTCGCCTGGCACAGGCGAACCGCGCTGCCGCAGTACGCGCGCCTCTCGGATGAGGCAGCGAAACGGATGACGCGCGGGCTCTCGCGCGAGGACCTCGTTTGGGGTTACGATTCCCTGGTGGCGCACGCGCGGCAAAGCCTGCGCTTCGCCGCCGAGCGGGTAGCGCCGCTGCTCGATCGCCTGACGCCGCAGCAAGTCGCGCACATGGAGAGGCGGTTCGCGGAAGACAACCGCAAGTTCGCGCGCGAGTACCTGCGCGGCAGCGAAGCGGAGCGGCGCAAGCGCCGCGCCAGACGTGTCGAAGAAAGGCTGGAGGATTGGGTGGGGAACCTGTCGAGCGTGCAGGCGGAAAAAGTGAGGCAGTTTTCCGAGCGCACGCCACTCTACGATGAGCTGCGTGCCAAGGACCGCCAGCGCATGCAGGCCGAGTTCGTCGACATGATCCGCAAGCGCGAGGCCCAGAAGCGCCTGCCGGAGTGGATCGCCAACTGGGAGCGCGGACGCGACCCGGCGCACCTTGCCGCGAGCGAGCGCTTCCACCAGGAGTACGTGGCGCTGATCCTGGAGCTCGACAAGACGCTCGCCCCAGAGCAGCGCCATCGCGCCGCGGCCAATTTCCGGCGCTACGCCGAGGATTTCAGGGTGCTCGCGCGCCGCGCCCGCGCCGAGCCGACCGGAAAGTGACCGAACCCGCCCCGCTGCGCGGCGCGCCAACCCCTGCCGAGTCGCCGCCGGCGAGCTACGCCGGCCGCACGCGCTATACCCAGCTCGAGTACGACGCGCTGCTCGCCAATCTTTCGATCGGCATCGCGTTCACCCGCGAGCGCCGCTTCTTCCTGTGCAACGCCCGCTTCGCCGCGATGCTCGGCTACGAACCGGACGAGCTGATCGGCCAGCCCGGCGAGGTGATCTGCGCGAGCCCGGCGAGCTACGCCGCGCTCGGCGAGATCGCCGGGCCGCTGATCTCGCGCGGCGGCCAGCTCGACGTCGAGTGGGAGCTCAAGCGCAGGGACGGCTCGACCTTCGTCGCCCGCCTGGTGGCGAAGTCCCTCGATCCCGAGAGCCCGCAGCAGGGCACGGTGTGGCTCCTCGAGGACATCACCGACAAGCGGCGCGACGCCGACGAGCTGGCGCGCCTCCTGCGCGAGCAGGACGCCATCCTCGCCACCGCATCGATCGGAATGGTGTTCATCAAGGACCGGCGCATCGTTCGCTGCAACCGGCGCTACGAGGAGATGTACGGCTACGGACCCGGAGAGCTCGAGGGCAAGCCCACCGCGGCGCTGTACACCGACATCTCGGAGCACGCGAAAGCCGGCGCGGTCTACGAGACGCTCGCGCGCGGCGAGACCTCGCGCCGGGTCGAGCTGCGCCGGCGCAAGGACGGCACCACGTTCTGGAGCCGGGCCGACGGCCGCGCCGTCGATCCGCTCGATCCTCACCGCGGCTCGGTCTGGATCGTGGAGGACGTCACCGAGCGCCGGCGCGCGGAGGAGGATCTGCGCCGGCTGGTGCGCGAGCACCATGAGACCGAGGAGCGCGTGCAGCGCGCCCTCGGCGAGCAGGAGCTGATCCTCGACAACGCCGCGGTCGGCATCGCCTTCGTGCGCGCGCGCGACATCCAGCGCTGCAACCGCTTCCTCGAGGAGATGGTGGGCGCCGGACCGGGGGAGCTCGTCGGGCAAAGCTCGGCGGTGCTGTTCGCCTCGCGCGCCGACTGGGAAGAAGCGGGGCGGCTCGCCTACGAGCACACCGCGCCCGGCGAGACCCACGACGCGGAGTGGCTGCTCAAGCGCCGCGACGGCTCGACCTTCCGCTGCCGCACCCGCGGCCGGCGCATCGACTTGGGCGACCCCGAGCAGGAATGGATCTGGAGCCTGGAGGACGTGACCGCCGAGCACGCCGCGCGCGAATTGCTGCAGTCCTCGCGCGACGCGCTGGAGCGCGCCGTGGCCGAGCGCACGGCCGAGCTCCGGGAAGCCAACGCGCGCGCGCGCCACCTGGCCGACCACGACGTGCTCACGGGGCTGCCGAACCGGAGGCTCCTGGAAGACCGCCTGACGCAGGCGCTCGCGCTCTCGTATCGCAACCGCAAGCAGACCGCGGTCATGTTCGTCGACCTCGACCGCTTCAAGGCGGTCAACGACTCGCTCGGCCACGCGGTGGGCGACATCCTGCTGAAGGAGGTCGCCCAGCGCCTGGTCAGGCAGCTGCGCGTGGGCGACACCATCTGCCGCATCGGCGGCGACGAGTTCGTGGTGGTGCTGCCCGAGCTGAAGCGCTCCGCGGACGCCGCGCAGGTCGCGCAGAAGGTGCTCGAGCAGCTCTCGCAGCCGTTCATGGTCGAGGAGCGCGAGCTCATCGTCACGCCCTCGATCGGCATCGCGGTGTTCCCCGACGACGGCCGCGACGCCGAGACCCTGATTCGCAACTCCGACGCCGCGATGTACCACGCCAAGGAGCTCGGGCGCGCCAACTACCAGTTCTTCACCGCCGAGATGAACCAGGCGGCGTCGCGCCGGCTCGCCCTCGAAGCCGACCTGCGGCGCGCGCTCGGCAAGGACGAGCTGCGCGTCTATTACCAGCCGATCGTCGATGCGAAAACCGGGCTCATCGCCGCTCACGAGGCGCTCGCGCGGTGGCAGCACCCCGAGCGCGGCCTGGTCGAGCCGGGCGAGTTCATCCAGCTCGCCGAGGAGAGCGGCATGATCCTCAAGCTCGGCGAGTGGGTGCTGCGCCAGGCCTGCCGCTGGGCCACCTTCATCGGGGTGGAGCGCGGGCTGCCGGTCTCGGTGAACCTCTCGCCGCGCCAGTTCAACGATCCGAAGCTCGTGCACACGGTCGCCGCCGCCCTGCGCGAGACCGGGCTGCCGGCGCGCCTGCTGCAGCTCGAGATCACCGAGAGCACCGCGATGCAGTACACCGACGTCACCCTGGCGACCCTCAACCGGCTGAAGGCGCTGGGCGTGTCGATCGCCATCGACGATTTCGGCACCGGCTACTCGAGCCTTTCGTACCTGAAGCGCTTTCCGGTGGACCTCCTGAAGATCGACCGCTCGTTCACGAACGAGCTGCCCGCCGACGCCGATCAGTGCGCGATCGTGTCCGCGATCGTCGCGCTCGCGCATGCGCTCGAGCTGCGGGTGATCGCCGAGGGCGTGGAAAGCGAGGAGCAGCGCGCGTTTCTCGGCAGCTGCGCCTGCGACTTCATCCAGGGCCATCTCACCGGCGCGCCGCTCGACGCGGACAGCGCGGCGAAGGATTTCATCTAGCTAGATCGAGCGCCCGCGCAGCAGCTCTTCCAGGCGCCGCGCCTCGACCTGGATCGCGCTCATGTTCGGGTTCACCTCGAGGGCGCGGCGAAACCAGTCGAGCGCCTGCCGCTCCTGCTCGAGCTCCAGGCTGACCAGCCCCGCGCCCGAGAGCGCGCCGAAGTGGCGCGGGTTGCGCTTGATGACCTCGGCACAGTCGGCGAGCGAGCGCTGGTATTCGCCGGCGAGATAGAGCGCCGTGGCGCGCTTGTTCCAGCCTTCGGCGAACGCCGGCTTGCGCCGGATCACCTCGGAGAACGTGGCGATCGCCTCGGCGTGGCGGCCCGAGTGCATCTCGTCGATGCCGCGCTCGAGCAGGCGGTCGACCGCCTCGTCGCCCGAGCGGCTCCACAGCATCCAGAGCGCCTGCTCGGCGTAGGCGCGCACCATGGAGCTCTCGTCCCGCAGCCGCTCGTAGAGCGGAGATGCGTCGCCCGCCGCGCCGTTGCGCGCGATCCACACCACTGCCGCGGCGCGCATGCTCGCATTCGCGCTGGCGAGGCCGGCGAGCGCTTCCTGACGTGAGGCTGGCGCCTGCGGGAATGCCGCCGTGGCGAGCACTGTTAGCGCAGCGAGGAGTAGGATTTGTATCCGGCGCATTTCGGCTCGTATCGGCGCGGTAATTCCGCTTCCGGTGTACCGCGCCGTTTTCTACAATGAGGGGAGTTTCCTCCAAACTACAGCGATCCACCAGGGACCAGCCATGAAACCTTCCACCCTTGTCCTGACCGCGCTTCTCCTCGCACCGGCCGCCGTGCTCGCCGCCGACTCGCAGCCCACCGTCCGCACCGACCCGGTGCTCGAGCAGGCGACCAAGACCATCGCCGCCAAGGACTGGCCGCAGGCGCAGGCGCTCCTCAAGGACGCCGTCGACCGCAACCCGGGCAACGCCGACTATCACAACCTCTACGCCTACTCGATCCGCAAGGGCGCCAATCCCGACATGAGCCTAGTGTTCAAGCACTACAACGAGGCCCTGCGGCTGGATCCCCGGCACCGCGGCGCGCACGAGTACCTCGGCGAGGCGTATCTCATGGTCGGCAACCTGCCCAAGGCCAAGGAGCACCTGAGCACGCTCGACAAGCTGTGCTTTTTCCCCTGCTCCGAGTTCGCCGAGCTGAAGAAGGCCGTCGCCGAGTACGAGGCGAAGCCCAAGTAACTAGAATTGGGGGATGCGACTCCCCCTCCGAGTTCGATCCGCGCTGATCGCGGCGGCGCTCTGCGCCGCCCAGGCGGCCGGCGCGCAGGGCTGGCCGGCGAAGCCGGTGCGCCTGGTCATTACCTTCCCGCCTGGCGGGCCCTCGGAGATCTTGAGCCGTATGGTCGGCGAGCGCCTGCAGGGCGTGTTCAAGCAGCCGTTCGTGATCGAGAACCGCGTCGGCGCGAGCGGCAACCTCGGCGCCGAAGCCGTGGCGTCGTCGGCCGACGGCTACAGCTTCGGCGTCACGACGGACACGCTCTTCACCGTCAATCCGCACGTGTTCCGCAAGATGCCGTTCGACCCCTGGCGCGACATCGTCCCGGTGACGCTCCTCGGCAGCTTCTCGCAGATGATGGTGTGCAACCCCGCGGTGCCGGTGAAGAGCCTCGGCGAGCTCCTGCAGCTCGCGAAGCGCGAGCCGCTCACCTATGCGTCCGGCGGCCCCGGCGTGCCGGGCCATCTCGCGGCCGAGCTGCTCCTCGCCAGCGCCGGCGTGAGCATGCTGCACGTGCCCTACAAAGGTCCGGCTGCCGCCACCACCGACGTGATGGGCGGACAGGTCCATTGCGGCTTCCTCGCCACGCCGACGGTGCTTCCGCACGTCAAGGCGGGCAAGCTCAAGGCGCTCGCGGTGTCGACGCGGGCGCGCTCGCCGCTCGCCCCCGACGTCCCTCCCGCCGCGGAGGCGGGCGCGCCCGGGTTCGATGCGCCGTTCTACCTGGTGCTCTTCGCCTCCGCCCGGGTGCCGCAGGCCATCGTCATGCGCATGAGCGCTGAAACAGCAAAAGCGCTCGAAGCCCCCGAGGTCAAGGACCGCGCTGCCGCGATGGACGTCGTCACGGTCGGCGGATCGCCCGAGGAGGCGCGCAAGGTGCTGAAGGAAGCCGCGGCCAAGTGGGCGCCCGTCGTGCAGCGCATCGGCCTGAAGCTCGACTAATGGCTACCTTTCTCGCGCCAGTCGGCGGGCGACCATCGTGATCGCCTGCATCATCGCGCGCGCGGCAGGCGTGGGCTGAGTGTCCGCCCGCGTGTAAAGGCCGATAAGCGGAGCTGGAATTGCCTCCTCGATCTCGATGGCCTGCAGATAGCGCTGTCCCCATACTTCAGTCACCATCTCCAGGCTGAGCAGCCCGAGAACATCAGTCTTGGGGCCGCGTCATCAACGAGGCGAAAATCAAACCTGACTAGACCAAACTTCGTCTTCATCCTCGCCGACGACCTCGGCTACGCCGACCTCGGCTGCTATGGCGGACGCGCGCCATGCTCTCCCGTTCTGGATCGAATGGCGGGCCAAGGCCTGCGATTTACCAACGGCTACGCGAATTCGCCGGTGTGCTCGCCGACCCGGTTCGCCCTCGCCACGGGTCGCTGGCAGTACCGGCTGCGCGGCGCCGCCGACGAGCCCATCGCCAGCCGCATAGGACGCGGCCACCCGGAGCTCGGGTTGCCTCCTTCCCACCCGACATTGGCATCGCTCCTTCGAGACGCGGGCTATGCCACCGCGCTCGTCGGCAAATGGCACCTAGGCTTCGCGCCGCATTTCGGGCCGCTGAAGAGCGGCTATCAGGAATTCTTCGGCCCGATGAGCGGCGGAGTGGATTACTTTCGCCACTGCGATTCCGCGGGGAAGCACGACCTATACGAAGGCGAGGAGGAGGTCCATCGCTCGGGTTACATGACCGACCTGCTGTCGAGCCGGGCGGTCGAGTTCGTGAAGCGGCAGAAAGGCAGCCCCTTCCTGCTGTCGTTGCACTACACCGCGCCGCACTGGCCCTGGGAGACCCGCGAGGACGCGGAGGAATCGAGGCGGATAACGAACCTTGCGCACCTCGACGGTGGCTCGGTGCAGATCTACTTGACGATGATCCGGCAGATGGACGAGGGCATCGGACGCGTGCTTGGCGCCCTCGACGATACGGGGGAAGCGGAGAACACGTTCGTGGTCTTCACCAGCGACAACGGCGGCGAACGCTTCTCCGACAACTGGCCGCTGATCGGCGGCAAGATGGACTTGACGGAGGGCGGTATCCGCGTGCCCTACATCGCGCGCTGGCCCGCGCGCGTGCCGCAGGGCAGGACCACCGCCCGGCTCGCGATCACGATGGATTGGACCGCGACGTTCCTGAGTGCCGCCGGGGTCGAGCCTCACCCCGACTATCCGCTGGACGGAATCGATCTCCTCGAGGAGGAAAAGCCGAGGAATCTCTACTGGCGGATGAAGTTCCGCGAGCAGAAGGCGGTGCGCTCGGCGAACTGGAAGTACCTTTCGATCGAGGGCAACGAGTTCCTCTACGACCTGGCGCGCGATCCGCGCGAGCGGGCGAACATGAGGCAGCGGGAGCCAGCGCGCTTCGAGCGCATGAGGGAAGAATTCTCGAAGTGGGAGGCGGCTCTGCCGCCGATTCCTCCGGAAGCGAAGGTGTCCCTCGTGTACGGCCCGGCCGAAATGGCGAAACCCTCCTAGTCCTCAGAATCCGATGCGCTGGCGCGCCGCCGGTCTCGAGAGCGCCAGGTCGCGGCACTCGAGGTGATCGCGGCCGGCAAGCTTCGCGGTCCCCATGGCGTCCACCAGCAGCTTGCGCATTTCCCGCGGCGCGACGCTGCCGAGCGCTTCCAGCACGTCCGGGCGCGGGTCCGCCTCGAACTTCCAGCGGTTGCGCGTCAGCAGCTCGCGATAGACGCCTGCAGCAATCGCCTTTGCCCCTTCCGTGTCCGGCCGCTCGATCGTGTACACGTTCATGCGCGACAGGATCGGCTCAGGGATCGAGCGCGCGTCGTTCGCGGTGGCGATCCACAGGATATGGCTTGCATCGAGCTCGATGTCGACGAACTCGTCGACGAACCGCTGAGCGGTCTCGGGCTCGAGCAGCGTGTACAGCGGGGCGAGCGGGTCGTATCGCGAGTCGCCGCCGGCCTTGTCGATCTCGTCGAGCACGAACAGGGGATTGGCGAACTCGCGCTGGATCAGCGCTTCCGCCACCTTGCCCGGCCGCGCGTTGCTCCACTGCGGCGAAGCGCCCGAGAGGATCCAGCCTGCCGTGAGCGATGCCATCGGCACGAACTCGAACCCGGTGCATAGCGCCCTGGCAAGGCTCTTCGCGAAGTGCGTCTTGCCCAGGCCGGGCTCGCCGAGCAGCAGGATCGGCGTGAACGACAGCGGCCGATCGCCGGACAAGGCCAGCGCAAGCTGCTTCCGGATGTCATCGATGACCGGCGCGAAGTTGGGGCAGCTCGCATAGAGCTTGTCGAGCGCCGAGAGCGTGGTCGGCCTCACGACGTAGCGCATTTCGCCGGCGCGCTTCATCCGGCCGTAGAGGGCGCGCAGTGCCTCGCTGCGCGGCGTTCCCTCTTCGCCGAGCCGCTCGTCGATCTCGCCAACGTCGTATACGGGCAGGGTCTCCGCCAGCAGCAGCGGCGCCCCGGCCGGGGCGCTCGGCGTGCGGCACTCCTCGGCACGGGCGCGGAGCAGGTTCGGCAGTTCGTAGCGGGCAGTTTCCATGGCGGGCTCCATCGGTTCTTCCCGATGAGTCGCCCGGTTTTCCGGGGCGGAGCGTGCATGCGTCACAAGCCGGGCGTGACGCAGGGCGGTGAGCCTTCGGACGCCTGAGCCTACGCTGGCCCTGACTCAACGACAGGGGGAAGGGCTACAGATGGAAACGCTGCTGGAGGAAGTGCAAGCCCCGGCCGCCGCTTTCGGCCAAGAAGAAAACATTGAACCCGCCGGGTCGCTGGAGCGACTCACCGGACGTGCAGGACGGGAACTGGGAAACGAGCGGGTCTTTCCCCTTCTGCAGCGGATGGCCAAGGGCGACGAGGCGGCCCTGCGCGAGCTTTACCTGGCCTACAGCCGGTCGATTTACGCCTTCGCACTTCGAAGGCTGCGCGACGCCGCCGAGGCGGAGGAAATTGTGGTCGACACGATGCACGAGGTGTGGCGCCACCCGCAGCGGTTTCGGGGCGAGTCGAAGTTCAGCACCTGGCTGCTGGGCATCGCCCGCTTCAAGCTGCTGACGCTCATCCGCAGCCGCGAGCCGCAGCACGAGGAGCTTGGAGAGCTGGAGGAAGTACTCGAGTCCGGGGAAGAGGGCTCCTTCGAGGTGCTGGCGCAGAAGCAGCGGCGCGAGGCCGTGCGCCAGTGCATGGACAAGCTTCCCCCCGAGCAGCGCGAGTGCCTGCACCTCGTTTTTTACGAGGGCTACGGACTGGCGGAGGTCGCCGCCGTCCTGGGCTGCCCCGAGAACACAGTGAAGACGCGCCTGTTTCATGCGCGGCGCAAGCTGAAGAACGCCCTGCGATTGATGCTCGAACGGGAAACTGGAGATGAATGAAGCACTTGCAATGCGACGACGGTTTCTGAAGCTCGCCCCGTGGCACGTGAACGGCACGCTACCCGCGGCCGATCAGGCCTGGGTCGAGGACTACGTTCGCTCGCGTCCCGAAGCGCATGCGGAGCTCACGTGGTACGCGTTACTGCAGGAGAAGATTCGCGCCGACGCCCCCCCGGTACCGCCCGAAGCCGGCCTCGAGCGCTTGCTTCATCGCATCAGAAAATCCCCCTAGGACAGTTCGTCTAAACCCTCGTCGAAGCGAGGGTCGTCCAGTTCGTCTTCCGACAGATCGAAGCCGGTCTCGCCGTGCAGCAGATCGGCGAGCCTCTTCGAGGCGAAGAAAGTCGCGTTGTCGAGGTCCTCGGTCGTCGCGATCGGCGTGCGGATCATGGCAGCTCCTTCAAGGTTGGTTGCTGCCTGTGAGCCGCCATGCCGGCGCGGTCGGGTTCAAGGGAATTTTGTGTCGTGTGCACAGCGGCTTGGATGAACCGCCGGAGCGGCGCATTCCGACTCATGGCCATGACCGACGACCTTGAGACCGGCGCGCACCTCGTAACGCCACGCGGCTGGTACGAGCACCACGGCATCTACGTGGGCGACGGGCGCGTGGTCCACTACGCGGGCTATTGCCACGGCCTGCACACCGGTCCGGTCGAAGAGGTCAGCCTGGAGCAGTTCTGCGCCGGCCACGGCTTCGCCCGCCGCGTCCATGCCGGCAGCGGTTACACGCCGACCGAGATCGTCGAGCGCGCCCGGTCCCGGATCGGCGAGCGGCGCTACGACCTGCTGGCCAACAACTGCGAGCACTTCTGCGAGTGGGCCATCATGGGGCAAAGCTCCAGCGTCCAGGTCGAGCGGTTCCTCGCTTCTCCTCTTGCGATGCTGCGTCGCATCGTCGGCGGCGCGGTGCTCGCATCCGCGCTTGCCCTTGCAGGCGCGGTGCCTGCGCAGGCAGCCGAAGCGACCGCCCCGCTGCCGACCGCGAAGGCATCCGTGGGCGAGCGTCGAGTCGCCCTGGTGATCGGCAACGCGCGCTATCCCACCATCCCGCTGAACAATCCGGAGAACGATGCGCGGACCGTCGCTGCGACGCTGCGCGAGCTGGGCTTCGAGGTCACCGAGCATGTGAACCTGCCGGTCCGGAAATTCCGGCAGGTCCTGCGCGACTATGTGCGCACGCTGCAGAGCACCGACGGTGTCGGGCTCCTCTACTACGCCGGGCACGGCGTGCAGATCGACGGCCGCAACTACCTGCTGCCGGTCGACATCAACCTGCGCGACGAGGAGGAGATCAAGGACGAGGCGATCGACATCGACGATCTCTTCGTGAGCAAGCTCGAGCATGCGAAGGCGCGCGGGTTGATCGTGATCCTCGATGCCTGCCGCGACAACCCGTTCCGGGGCAAGACGCGCAACATCCAGGCCGCCGGCGGGCTCGCCGAAATGGGGGCGCGCGGCGCATTGATCGCCTATTCCGCGGCGCCCGGTGCCACGGCCGAAGACGGTCCGGCGGGCGGTAACGCGGTGTTCACACGCCACCTGGTGCGCGAGATGGTGGAGCAGGGCGTCGAGGTCGAAACAATGTTCAAGAACGTGCGCGTGAAAGTACTGCGCGACACGAACAAGCGTCAGATGCCGTGGGTCAACAGCTCGCTTACGGCCGATTTTCAGTTCAACCCGCAAGCCGCCGACACCCGCAAGGAAGACGTGAGCCGGCAGGAGCTGAAGCGCCTGCAGGACCTGCTCAACCGCCGCGACCAGCAGAAGGCCGAGCTGGAAGCGAAAGTGAAGGCGATGCAGCGGCAGCGGGTCGCCGAGGTGCCGCCGGCGAAGCCGGCCGCGAAGCCTGTGGTCGAGCCGCAAGTACAGCGCTGCGTCTGGTGTTTCCCGGCGTCGACCGAGTAGCTGCCGGTCAGTCGTCGATCGGGACCCGGAGCGGCTCGACGTTCCAGATCTCGCGCATGTACTCGCGGATCGCCCGGTCGGACGAGAACTTGCCCATCCGCGCGGCGTTGACGATCGACATGCGCGTCCAGCGCTCGCGCTCGCGCCATGCGGCGTCGACACGCGCCTGGCATTCCTCGTAGGACGCATAGTCGGCGCACACCATGTATTCGTCGTGGCGCATGAGATTGTCGAGGAGCGGCCGGAAAAGCTCGCGATCGCCGTTCGAAAACGCGCCGTCCCGGACGAGCTCCAGCGCAGCGCGCAGGCCCGCGTGCGCCGCGGCGTACTCCGACGGTCGGTAGCCCGCGCGCTTCAGGCGCTCGATCTGGTCGACGGTGAGCCCGAACAGGAAGAAGTTGTCGGCGCCCGCTTCCTCGCGGATCTCGACGTTGGCGCCGTCGAGCGTGCCTATGGTCAGCGCGCCGTTCATCGCGAATTTCATGTTTCCGGTGCCGGAGGCTTCCTTGCCGGCGGTCGAGATCTGCTCGGACAGGTCGGCCGCCGGGTAGACGTCGTGCCCGACCTTCACGTTGAAGTTGGGGATGAACACGACCCGCAGCCGACCGCCGAGCAGGGGGTCGTTGTTGACCACGTCCGCGACGCCATTGATCAGCCGGATGATCAGCTTCGCCATGTGATAGCCCGGGGCCGCCTTGCCCCCGAAGATGACGGTGCGCGGCGCGAACGCAGCCTGCCGGTCGCGCTTCACGCGGTCGTAGAGGCTGATCACGTGCAGGATGTTGAGATGCTGGCGCTTGTACTCGTGAATGCGCTTCACCTGCACATCGAACATCGAATCGACGTCGACGATGATGCCGGTACGGCGCCGGATGACCTCGCCGAGGCGCAGCTTTGCAGCGCGCCTCATCCGCCGCCAGTCTTCGCGGAAGCCCGCGTCCTGCGCGAGCGGCTCCAGCGCCCTCAACGCGCAGTGATCGCGCGTCCAGGCGTCGCCGATCCGTTCCGTCGCGAGCTCGGCGAAGCCCGGATTCGACAGCATCAGGAAGCGCCGCGGCGTCACGCCATTCGTCACGTTCCTGAACTTCTCCGGCGCGAGCTCGTGGAAGTCCTTCAGCACCGTCTGCTTCAGCAGCTCGCTGTGCAGCGCCGCGACGCCGTTGATCGCACGGCTGCCGACGCACGCGAGGTTGGCCATGCGCACGTAGCGCTCGCCGCGCTCGTCGATGAGCGAGAGCCGCTCGAGCTTCGCGTTATCGCCGGGAAAACGCTCGCGTACCTCGTCGAGGAAGCGCCGGTTGATCTCGTACACGATCTCGAGATGGCGCGGCAGCACCTGGGCGAACAGCTCGACCGGCCATTTCTCGAGCGCTTCGGGCAGCAGCGTGTGGTTCGTGTATGCGAACACACGCTTCGTGTCGGCCCACGCGCTGTCCCAGTCCATGCCGTACTCGTCGATGCACAGGCGCATCAGCTCGGCGACCGCCACCGCGGGATGGGTGTCGTTCAGCTGCGCGACGTAGCGCTCGGCGAAGCCGGCGAACCCGCTCGCCCCCTGCAGATGGATGCGCATCATGTCCTGCAGCGCGCACGACACGAAGAAGTACTGCTGCTCCAGGCGCAGGCGCTTGCCGGCCGCGGGCTCGTCGTTCGGATACAGCACCTTGGTGAGATTTTCCGAGTCGACCTTGCGCTCGACCGCGCCGTAGTAGTCGCCGACGTTGAACGCCTGGAAATCGAACGACTCGACCGCTTGCGCGCTCCACAGCCGCAGCAGGTTCGCGTTGCCGACGCGGAATCCGAGGATCGGCGTGTCGTAGGCGACCCCGCGCACGACGCGTCCGGGAATCCAGCGCACGCGATGGCGGCCGTGCGGGTCGGTGTAATGCTCGGTGTGGCCGCCGAGCTTGACGTCGAACGTGATCTCCGGGCGCGCGATCTCCCATGGGTTGCCGTAGCGCAGCCACTTGTCGGTGCTCTCGACCTGCCAGCCGTTCTCGATGCGCTGGTTGAAGATGCCGTACTCGTAGCGGATGCCGTAACCGATCGCGGAGACCTGCAGCGTCGCCAGCGATTCCATGTAGCAGGCCGCGAGCCGTCCGAGGCCGCCGTTGCCCAGTCCCGGCTCCTCTTCCTGCTCGGCGAGCTCGTCGAGGTCGAGCCCCAGCTCGCTCATCGCCTGCCAGACGGTCTCGGTAATGCCGAGGTTCAGGAGATTGGCGCCGAGATGCGGACCGAGCAGGAACTCCGCCGACAGATAGCAGACGGTACGCGAAGCGCGGTTCTTGTAGGTTTCCGAGGTCTTGATCCAGCGCGCGAGTAGCCGGTCGCGCACTGTGTAGGCAAGCGCCTGGTAGTAGTCGTTCTTGGTCGCGACCGCGGGAAAGCGCGCCTGGATGCAGAAGAGATTGTCGATGAAGTCGCGCTTGATGGCCTCCACACCGAGGCCGGTGCGCGCGGACTGCGCAGGGGACGCCGGGATCTTGTTCATCCGTAGTCTTTTGGCAGCAGGCTGGCGAGCGAAGTGTAGCGCTTGCGCCTACTCGTTGGCCGGCCGAATCGAGCCCGCACCGGTGATCGACTGCGCGATCTGCGGACTGCCGCGGTACAGCAGCTCGCCGCTGCCGGCGATGCCGACGATCAGGCGCTCGCTTGCGGCGACGCGAACCTGGCCGCTGCCGCCGATGGAAACCTGGGCGTCGCGGACCTGGCCGCCGTCGATGGCGACGTTGCCGGCGCCGGTCAGGCGCACCTCCAGGCTGCGCGCCTGGAGCGCGGCTACCTGAATGTTGCCGCTGCCCTTCAGCGCGAGCAGGAGCTTGGGCGTGCTCAACTGCGCGATGCGCACCGAACCCGAGCCGCGCAGCTCGAGCGCGGCGAGCTCCCGGGTCTCGAGCCGGAAGCGGATCGGATGGCGGGTTTGAATGGACCCCGGCGCAAAACCGATCCGCAGGCGGCGCTCGCGGACCTCGGCGACGATCTTCGCCAGGACCGCTGGCTCGGCTTCGATGCTCAGGCGCTCGCGCTGGGATTGCTCGACGGAGAGCTCGCCGGCGGCTTCCCACACGACTTCGTCGAACGCGCCCAGCTCGCGAACTTCGGTGGCCGTCGGCGCGGCGAGCGCAATGCCGCAAGCGGCCAATGCGATCGCCGAGAAGATGGACCGAGTCACCAGCTCTCCGGTGGCATGGGACGCACCAGGCAGGTCGCGTTGCGCGTCTCGGCGACGTACATGGGCTTGCCGTAACGGTCGATGCCGGACAGGCGGATGCTGTACGTCGCGGCGTCGGCGGGCAGCGAGATGCGGTCTTCGAAGAGCAGGCGCCCGTGCTGCCAGCAGCGGATCTGGTAGGTGCCCGGGGCGGGCGGCGGCGGCTCGCTGGTCGCCGGTAGCGCCGGCGCTCCGACGATGCCGCCCACGGCGAGCACCGGCACGAGGAGCACGAGCGCGGCCAGCAGGCGGCGCGCGTCACTTGGCTTGGACATTGAATTTCTCCTCGGCTAGGGCACCGCCGGACGCGTTCGCGAAGGCGCTGCGGAGCTGGTCGATCGACTTCACGGCGAGCGGCTCGAAGTCCGTCCCAATCACCTGCGCGGGCAGCGCGGTCGACACGTCGCGCTCCGTCGCGAAGCAGGCGATCGTCTCCTTCACGCCCTTCGGGTTCATCGAGAGCTGGAAGCGCATCGATCCCGGCAGCAGCAGCGGCTTGGCGGCCGGCACCAGCGAGTCGCGCGAGAAGCGGTTCGGGAAGAACCTCGTGATGCGCGCGGTCTCGTCCTGCAGGTAGCAGTAGACATGCGCGTCCCGAGTGAGACCCACCATCAGATTGAACGACTCGCCGGGCTTGAAGTACGTCCGGTTGTTGTCCGCCGCCAGGAGGAGCATCAGGGGGGCCGGTCGCGCGCCAAGCCTCGCGGGCTGCGCCGGACGCGGAATGCGCGAGTGGTCCGCGGTGAGAAAGGCCTCGAAGAAGGCCTGGTCGATCTTCGGCTCGCGGGAGAGCCCGAGCGCGGCGCGGTAGTTCGCGACCGCCTCGTCGATGGCCGGGTTGAACTCGCCGTCGATCGGGCCGTCGTAGAAGCCGCGCCGGCGCAGCTGGTTCTGGAAGTACGCGATGATCTCGACGCGAGTGGCCGCCATGGCGAAGAACCAGTCGGCCATCTCCTGGCGGATTTCTTCGTTGGCATTCGGGTCGCCGCCGAGGCAGGACCAGTACGGCGTCTTGGTCAGCTTGCCGACCAGCTCGATCACCGCCAGCTCCACCAGCCCGCGCAGCGCCTGCGCCTGGCCTTCGGACTTGGAGAGCGTCATGCTGAAGTTGACGCCGAACTTGTGGTACGCGGCATCGGCGTCGAAGCCGTTGCCGCTCTTCAGGATGACCACGGAGTTCCGCGAGGTGACGCCGGCGATCACGGACATGTCGCGGGTCGCCAGGACGCTCAGGTCCAGCCCGAGGATGGAGGAGGCGTTGTCGCGCGCGACGCCGAGGTTGAGGTACGGCTGGTAGCCGATCCCGAGGTCCTTCTGGTCGCGGATCACGTTCTCGTCGAACTGCGACACCGAGCCCTTGATGTCGTACTGGGGGATCACCTCGTACGCGCTGAGCCGCTGCGCGGAGGCGAGGAAGCTGACGGCGTTGGTCGCGTCCTTGCCGAAGGCGACGACGCGCAGCGCGCGGCTGCGCCGCGTCATGTCCGACACGGCGGTGATGAGCATGTCGCGCGTGCCGGCGTTGACCTTCTTGGTGTTGTCGGTGAGCTCCTCGACCAGCGTGCTCACGTCGCGCACGCCGTAGTCGATCATCAGGCTGTCCATGCAGCGCAGGGCGCTGGAGAAACCCGTAATGGAGCGAAAGGGCGCCTGCTCGGGGCCGACGCGCGAGCCGTTGGTCTGATCGATCGTTTCCTGCTTCGTTTCCAGGGCCGCGCAGCCTGCGAGCGCGATGCTTGCGGCGAGCGCGGCCGCCGACGATCTGAGGAGGGTCCTCATTTGCAGCCGCTCGCCGTGACGAGGTTGATCGAGTTGGGCGCGAACACGAAGACCTCGCGCGGCGCCGCGCCGATGCGCCCGTCCGTGTCGACGTTGCCGATGCTCTGGCTGCCGCACGAGGGAGCGGCTGCGGGTGCGCCGTCCCCGTTTGCCTTGCTCAATTCCTGCGCGCGCCGTTCCTGGAATTCCATCTTGATCTTCTCCTTGGCGATCTTCGCCCTGAACCGGGTTTCGACGTCCAGCATCTCCTCGCCGGCGAAGGCCTGCGCGCCGGCGGCGGACAGCGCGGCGATCGCAAGGGACTTGAGAATCAGCGTTTTCATCGCAGTATCTCCATCGAGATCGGTTCGGAAGCCGGAACCATCGCCACGGCAGGCATGGCCGTGGCGATGGTCGAAGCGCATGACTCGATCAACGCGCCACGCCGATGCGCTGGGTCGCGGAGCTCGCCAGGCCGGCGGAGGTGTTCAAGGAGCCGTTGGCGAGGACCGACGCGTTCTGCAGCACGCCGTTGTTGGCCGCGCCGCCGATCTCCTGCGTGGCGCTGGAGGCAAGACCCGCGGCGCTGTTGGTCGCGCCGGTGGCCGAGATGAAGGAATTCTGCACGCGGCCGTTGTTGTCGGCGAAGCCGACTTGCTGCTTGGCAGTCGAAGCGAGGCCCGCCGCGCTGTTCACCAGGCCGTTGCCCAGGACGAGCGAATTGTCGATGCGGCCGTTGCCCGACGTGTGGCCGACGTTCTGGGTGGCGCTCGAAGCGAGGCCGGCAGAGCTGTTGACCGCGCCGCTCACCAGGACGGTCGAGTTTCCGATGTGCCCGTTCTGCTCGGCGACGCCGATGTTCTGCAGGGCGCTGGAAGCGAGGCCGGCGGAGCTGTTGACCACGCCGCTGGCGCTCGCGGTGCTGTTGATGATTTCGCCCGCCATGGCGCTGGCGGCGGACAGGGTGAGGGCTGCGAGGACTGCGAACTTGATGGATTTCATGGTGAGCTTCTTTCTCCCGTCTAGGGTTGAAGGTTGTCGGCGAGAGCGAAATTGCCTGCCGTGCCCCTCAGTTGCAGCGCCCGTGCGAACGGTTCAATAAAGTTTCGGCATCGTTTCCGGCTGGTTACGGTTTGTTTGAACCGGCGCGCGCTTTCCTGCGACCCAAGCCCGGAGCCGTTCCCAGGCCCAGAGGTCAACGCCAAAGGAGAAGGACGATGCGAGTTCCACACCTGTTTGCCGCCCGCCTCGCGCTGGCGCTGATCACGAACACCGCGTTCGCGGGCGACGTGCGCCTGTATCGCGCCGGCGAGACGCCCGACCCGCGCGAAGTGGCCGCGATCCTGGAAGCGCCCGCCACGCGCTCGATCAAGACACGCTCGATCCGCCTGCTCGACGCGCCGCCGGCCGAGACGCCCACCGCGCTCGCGCTGCCGATCCGGTTCGCGTTCGATTCGGCGCGGGTCCTGCCGGAGTCGATGCCGGCCCTGGAGGCCGTGGCCTCCGGCATCAAGCTCGCCGGCCCGGCCGCCAGGATCCTGATCGAGGGCCACACCGATGCAGCGGGATCGGACACCTATAACGCGACGCTTTCGGAAAAGCGGGCGCTCGCGGTGAAGACCTATCTAGTGCTGCAGCACGGCATCCCGGCCGACCATCTGCGCACCGTCGGCTTGGGCAAGAGCGCGCTGATCGCTCCCGAGAAGCCGCTTGCGGCCGAGAACCGGCGGGTCCAGTTCCGCGCCGAAAGCGACCCCTCCTGACTCGGTTGAACCGTTTGGCTCCTCGCTGCGACTCACGGATGAAACCGGACAGACGAGAGGAACCGCAATGAATCCGACTACCGCAGCCGCCACCTACTGCAGGCGCATGGCGTTTCACATCGAGTCCCAACGCCGCGCCGAGCGCAAGTTCGACACCCTGGCCGCGCGCTACGCCCTGCGCGGGGACGAGCGAAACCTGCGCCGCGCCGTCGCGCGGCTGCACGCAATCCGCCGCCACCTCTACAACTAGGGGTCCAAGTCCATGCACGCCGCGATGACCGACTCGAGGCTGGCGCTGGAAAACGCGCGCTACGCCGGCACCGGTGGTGTGAGCCGCGAGAACCGGCGCCACGGGTTCCGGCCGGCGTTCATGGATCTCGAGACCGCGGCCGTCTATCTCGCGCGCTTCGCCGACGGGCGGCCGGCTCCATTCCATCTGATCGACGGCTTGCCCGACGAGCTAGTGGTTTCGCGCGATCCAGCGGGCCGTGTCGCGGAGATTCGCCCATCCGTGATCTCCGGCTTCGAGCAGGACGGCCGCTTCTACACCCGCGACGAGGCGGCTCAGGCGCTCAGCTTGGCGAGCGCTTTCTCGTAGTACCGGGCCTCGACCCGGGTCCTGAGCAAGGCGAGCTTGCGCACGGCCCTGGACCGCGCCGCCGCGTCTTCCGCTCCGTTGCTGACCAGCGCCTCGAGTTGCGCGATCTCGGTAAGCGTCTCGACCTCGGGTGGGACGTAGCCGGCGTTCTTGAGGATGCGGTAGGCGGCGCGCAGGTCCTCGGGCACCAGCGCGTCGTCGTCGAGCTCGAGCGGCCGGCCCTCTCCGGGAAGGTTCGCGAGCTCGCCGCGCGAAACAGCCTCTTCGAGCTTCTTCTCCACCAGGAAATCGAGCATGTCAGCGCTATTCTAGCTGCATGAGCCTGCGCGCCTATCGCATCGCACCGACCGATTCCACTACGTTCCTCCCTCGCCTTTTCGGCACGCACGGCGCGGTAGCGTCGAACTCCTACCTCTCCGCGAACGCAGGGGCCGACGTGCTCAAGGCTGGGGGTAACGCCGTCGACGCGGCGGTCGCGATGACGCTGGTCGAAGGGCTGGTCAATCCGCAGATGAACACCCTCGGCGGCGAGTGCCCGGTGCTCGTGCGCCTCGCCGGCCAATCGCGCGTGATCGCGCTGAACGGCAACATGGCGGCGCCGATGGCCGCAACGCCGGATGCGTTTCGCGCGCGCGGCTACGACGACGTGCCCGACGCGGACATCATGGCGGCGGGCGTCCCAGCGACGCTCTCGGCGCTCGTCACCGCGCTGGACAAGTGGGGCACGATGAGCTTTCGCGACGTTTCGGCGCCGGCGCGCGAGCTCGCCGCCAGAGGCTTCCCCGTCTCCGCTGGTTTGCGCCAGCAGCACAAGTTTGGCCTCGCCGCGCTGGAGAGAAAATTCAAATCCGACTGGCCGGCGAGCGCGAAGCTCTATCTTCCGGACGGCAAGGTTCCGGAGGTGGGCCAGCTTCTCAGGAACGAGGCGCTCGCGCGTACGCTCGACTACCTTGCGCACGCGAAAGATCCGCACGAGGCGTTCTACCGCGGCGATATCGCCGCGGAGATCGCGAAATTCTCCGCGGCGCGCGGCGGTCTTCTCGTCCGGGAAGACCTCGCGGCGTTCGAGACGCGTGTGGAAGCGCCGGTCAGCCTGCGCTTCGGCGACGTCGAGCTCTTCAAGTGCGGCTTCTGGTCCCAGGGCCCGGCCGAGCTCCAGACCATCGCGCTGATGGCGCGTTTCGACCTGAAGGCGATGGGCCCGGGAAGCGCGGACTACTGCCACCTGCTCGTCGAGGCGATGAAGCTCGCGTTCGCCGACCGCGAGCAGTACTACGGCGATCCGCAGAAGGCGATGGTGCCGGCCGATGTGCTTCTTTCCGACCAGTACACCGACTCGCGGGCGAAGCTGGTTGATATCAGGAGAAGCAATCGCGAGCTGCGCCCTGGCGATGCGCGGCGCAATGCTCCACTGCTGCCGGAAGACGAGCGCTTTACGCCGAAGGACTGGGGCGCGGGCACGGTTCATGTCGACGCCATCGACGCGCAAGGCAACATGGCGTCTTTCACGCCGAGCGGCGCCTGGATCAAGTCGGCGGAGGTCATCGAGGCGCTCGGATTTCCGCTCTCCTCGCGCATGATGACCTTCTACCTCGCGCCTGCGCACCACCCGAACGTCGTCGCGCCCGGCAAGCGCCCGCGCACCACGCTCACGCCTTCGCTCGCGTTCAAGGGCGGGAAGCCATGGATGAGCTTCGGCACCATGGGCGGCGACAACCAGGGCCAGTGGCTGCTGCAGTTCTTCCTCTACCGCGCGGTGTTCGGCATGTCGCTGCAGGACGCGATCGAGGCGCCGCGCCTGTCGAGCGAGCACTTCCCCGGCTTCTTCGCTCCGCACCAGGGCGAGCCCAACCGCGTGCGCATCGAGGCGCGCTTCGGCTCGAAGGTGATCGACGAGCTGCGCCGGCGCGGCCACGACGTCGACGTGGCGCCCGACTGGACCGAGGGCTTCGTCTCCGGCGCTCAGCTCGACGAGGCTAGCGGCGTCCTCGAGGCCGGCTGCGACCCGCGCGGCTCGAAGTCCGACTGCTTCCCCGCTTTTGCTTTGGCTTGGTAGCTTTGGAAGCGAGGGCGGCGCCGGCCACCAATGCCTTAAGCTTCGCTACCGCCACTTCGCGGTCCATCGGCGCCATGCCGCAGTTTGTGCAGGCGTAGAAGTGCTTGGCGGGGACGTATTTCAGCGCGCTGCGGATGGTGCCGGCGACCTCCTCGGGCGTTTCGACCTGGTCGCTCGCGACGTCGATCACCCCGACCAGCACGTCCTTCCCCTTGAGGAGCCGCAGGAGCTCGACCGGGACATGGGAGTGGATGCACTCGAGCGAGACCTGGTCGATGCGGCTCTTCGCGAGCGCGGGGAAAATCTCCTCGTACTGGCGCCACTCCTGGCCGAGCGTCTTCTTCCAGTCGAGGTTGGCCTGGATGCCGTAGCCGTAGCAGATGTGCACGCAGGTGGTGCACTTCAGGCCCTCGATGGCGCGGTGGAGCGCGGCGATGCCCCAGCGCTTCACGTCGTCCATGTACACGTTGAAAGCCGGCTCGTCGAACTGGATCACGTCGACTCCGTCCTTCTCGAGGGCGCGCGCTTCCTGGTTGAGCAGCGCGGCGAAGGCCATCGCAAGCTTGACCTTGTCGCCGTAATGCTCGTCGGCGATCGTGTCGACGATGGTCATCGGCCCTGGCAGGGTGACCTTGCGCAGCTTGTTCGTGTGCTTCTTCAGCAGCAACGCCTCGGTCTGATGCACGCGACCTTTCAGGCGCAGCTCGGAGGTGACCACGGGCACCATGGCGTCGTAGCGGTTGTTGCGGATGCCCATCTTCACCTTGCGGCCGAAGTCGATGCCTTCGACGAACTCGAGGAAGCCGTGCACGAAGTGCTGGCGCGACTGCTCGCCGTCCGTCACGATGTCGATGCCGGCGTCCTCCTGCTCCTTGAGCCAGAGCAGCGTGGCGTCGCGCTTCGCGCGCTCGAGCGCGGGGCCCGCGCCGCGCCACGCGGGCCAGAGCTTCTTCGGTTCGGCGAGCCACTCGGGCTTGGGCAGGCTGCCGGCAATGGTAGTTTTTAGCATCGGGTCGGTTGCTCCTGTCGGGATTTTGGGACAGCGACTAAATCGCGATACGCAAATATAATCCGCGGCTACAAGCAGTGCTTCAGGCGTGCTTCATATGGGGAGGCTTCTCGTGGCGTTGGGCGTGATCGTGGCTACTTTCGTTTCCTTCGTGCTGGGCATCTTCAACCCGTACGTGATCAACAAGGCCGGCCCCGACTGGCTGTGGACCGGCGGCCGCGACGACGCCATCCGCAATCTCTATTTCAAGCCCAACGGTACTTTCCGCCGCTACGGCCGCGCGGCGCTCCTCGCCACGCTCTCCCTCGGCCCGACCGCGCTGTACTGGCTGCTCGCGCACGCCTAGACCGGAACAATTCCACAGTGGCCGTCTTCACGGCGGCTTTTTCTTTTGTGGAGTAGAGTGCGCCCCACGGTCCTTCATGGACTCCATTAGAAGAAGGGAGACATCATGATCCGAGTCATCGTGGCGGTGATGGTGCTGGGCCTGGCCGGTGCGGCCTCGGCGCAGTCGATGAGAAAGCCCTGCGACGAGCTGAAGGCGGAAATCGACGCCAAGATCAAGAAGAACGGCGTCGACAAGTTCACCCTCGACGTGGTCGACACCGAAGCGCAGGCCGAAGGCAAGGTGGTCGGCACCTGCGACGGCGGCACGAAGAAGATCGTCTACAAGCGCGGGTAGTACCGCAGCACCCAATTCGGGGTCAGAGCCCGAACTTGCTTGTGCGTACGCGCAAACGAGTTCGGGCTCTGACCCCGATTTCATTTTGCAGGTAACCTAGCGCCCCATGACAAGGCGCCTGATCGTCGGCATCACCGGAGCCACGGGCGCGATCTACGGCGTCGAGCTGCTGCGCACGCTGAAAAGCCTCGAGGACTGGGAGAGCCACGTCGTGCTGTCGGACGCCGGCGCGCTGAACCTCTGGCACGAGCTCAAGATGCGCCGCAAGGATCTCGAGAAGCTCGCGACGGTCGCCTACAACCCGAAGGACATCGCCGCCGCCATCGCGAGCGGCTCGTTCCTGACCGAAGGCATGGTGATCGCGCCCTGCTCGATGAAGACGCTCGCCGCGGTGGCGCATGCGCACGCCGACGACCTCCTGTCGCGCGCCGCGGACGTAGTGCTGAAGGAGCGCCGCCGCCTGGTGCTCGTTCCGCGCGAGACGCCGCTCAACCTGGCGCACCTGCGCAACATGACCGCGGTGACCGAGATGGGCGCGATCGTGATGCCGCCGGTGCCCGCGTTCTACGCCATGCCGAAATCGATCGAGGACCTGGTTGCGCACACGGTAGGCAGGATCCTCGACCTCTTCGGCGTGCACTCCGCCAAGCTCACGCGGTGGCAGGGGATGAAAGGAAGTCCGCAAGAGCGCGATTGAACGCCTCGGGCTGCTCGATGTTGGAGAGGTGAGCCGCCTGCGGGATCAGCACCAGCTTCGCGCCCGCAATGTTCTGCTGGATCTCGCGCGCCATCGCGGGCGGCGTGCCGGGGTCGTTCTCGCCGCAGATGACCAGCGTCGGCGTCTTCAGCTCCTTCAGCCTCGAGGTGACGTTGATCTTCGGGATCGCCGCGCAGCAGCCCGCGTAGCCCGCGACCGGGGTTTTCTCGATCAGCGCGGCGACCTGCTTGACCTTCTCCGGGTGCTTCTTGCGGAAAGGCTCGGTGAGCCAGCGCTCGAGGGTCGGCTGCACCAGCGGCGCCATGCCCTTCGACTCGGCGGTGCGGATGCGCTCTTCCCACATCGGCGCGGCTTCCGCCGGGTAGCGGCTCGTGGTGTCGGCGAGGGTCATGCTGCGAAAGATGCCGGGATACTTGAGCGCCGCGGTCTGCCCGATCATCCCGCCCATCGACAGGCCTACGTAATGCGGTTTTTCGATCTTCAGGTGCTTGAGAAGCGACTGCAGGTCGTCGGCGAGCGCATCGAGCGTGTACGGGCCTTTCGGCGCCGCGCTCTGGCCATGGCCGCGCGTGTCGTAGGCGAGCACGCAGTGCTTCGCCTTATGCCTCTCGATCTCGCCATCCCACATGCGTACGCTGCACGCGAGCGAGTGGCTGAACACGAGCCAGGTGGCGGCGTCCCTCTTGCCATGGATCTCGTAATAGGTCTCGATGCCGTTGACGGTCGCTTTCATGTGCTCTCCACGATTAAGGGAATCATCATTTCGCCGGCGGTCGGGCCGCCGTGGTTGCCGATATGCAGGTGGCGCGGTTCGCCCGCGGTCCAGTCCTTCACTGTGTAGCGCCCGTTCATGACGAGCGCAACATCGCCGACGCGCTCGGCGAAGCGCGGATGCGCCTCGCCGGTCCCGAACCAGCCTTCATCCACGAGCTCCCGGCTCGGCCTAACCTCGGCGCGCTCGCCCAGCCAGTCGCGCGCCCTCTGCATGAACCCAGGGCTGTCGTGCACGTGACAATAGACGACGCGGCGCTCGCCGCACAGCGGAAAGCGTAGCATCGCCGCGAGCGCCGGCGGAAGCTCGAGCGCGGCCTCGGGCGGCACGTCGATGAAGCCGTGGTCCGCGGTCGCAACCACCGCCGTGTCCGTGCCCGAAAGCCTCGCCAGCAGCTCGCCGAACGCGGCGTCGATGCGCTCGAGCTCGCGTGCCGCTTCCGCGCTCTCGGAGCCGTAGCGGTGCGACGTGGCGTCGTAGGCGGGCCAGTAGGCATATACGAACTTGCGCTCCGGACCCGACTTCACCGCGGCCTCGACCTCGGCCACGAAGCGCTCCAGGCTGTCGTACGCGCGCCGCTCGGCACGCGCGCAGTGGTACAGGTTGTAGTCGGAGCCGATGATCTCGGCGGAGGACACGATGATCGCGCGTGCCTGCATGCTCTCGAAGATCGGCTTCGCCGTGAACGCGCGCTCGGGACTGAAGCCTTTCTCGCGCAGCGGCAGCATGTCGCCGCGCGTACGGAAGGGCAGCGGCGCGGCCACGTAGCCCGCCTCGCCGAAATACGTGTACCAGCCGGTGATGCCGTGCTCGAGCGGGGTGCAGCCGGTGTACGAGGTGGTGATCGCCGACGCGGTGGTCGAGGGAAACACCGAGGTGAGCGCGCCTCGCCGCCGGCGCGCCAGCTCCCCGCCCTTGCCCTGACGCATCAGGTAGTTGTCGCCCAGGCCGTCGACGATGACGAGCACGATGTTGCGCGCCGACGCGAGCTCCCGCGGCTCGAGCAGCGCGAGCGGCGGGTGCCGCGGCGGCCCGCCGCGCGCCTCGACCAGAGACGCGACGAGATTGACCAGGCTGCCACCCCCGTACGCGGGCAGGACGCGGGGCTCCATGACCGGGAAATTTTAAAGGTAGAATGCGGCCATCCCCTCCCGAGGTTCTCGCCATGCGGCTCGAAGTCCACGTCCACGCGGACATACCGATTCTCGAAGGCGTCTCAAAGCGCCAGCTCGAGCAGGCTTTCGCGCCGCTGCTCGAATACCTGGACGCCGACGGCCTCCCCGACGTGAAGAGCCTGGAGCCCGACGAGCCGGGCATCCGCTTCGACGAGAAGGACCTGCTGCTGTATCTCTGCTGGACCGGCGAGATCGGCCGCAGCTTTCACGGCGCGCTCGAAGCCACGCTCGAGAACCTCGGCCCCTATTGCTACGAGGCGGTCGAGGTCGACGTCACCACCTATCTCGAGAACGGCGAGCAGGAGTCCAAGCTTCTCTTCGTCGGGCCGACCGCGCAGGCGATCCACGAGGCGCAGCGCCGCTGCATGGTCGAGGACGTCGCCGCGATCCTCGGGCGCCAGTTCGACAAGGCCGCAGTCGGGCAGGTCACCGCGCTCGTGAACGAGCTGTTCGACCGCGACTGGAAGGAAAAGGCCTCGCAGGAGAAGAAGCCCGAGCGCGCGTTCGAAACCTACACGCGACCCTCGCGGAAGAATTTGCATTGACGAAAATCGGGGTCTGACCCCGATTTCCTATGGCTGGGCCGAAGTACCCGGACTTTGACACCTTGGCGCTGCACGCCGGCCAGTCGCCCGACCCGGCGACCGGCAGCCGCGCGGTGCCGATCTACCAGACCACCTCGTACGTCTTCCGCGACACCGAGCACGCCGCGTCGCTCTTCAACATGGAGCGCGCGGGTCACGTCTATTCGCGCATCTCGAACCCGACGGTCGCGGTGCTCGAGGAGCGCGTCGCGGCGCTCGAGGGCGGCGTAGGCGCGATCGCCACTGCCTCGGGCCAGGCGGCGCTGCACCTCGCCGTCGCCACGTTGATGGGCGCGGGCGACCACGTGGTCGCTTCGGGCTCGCTCTACGGCGGCTCGCACAACCTGCTCGGCTACACCCTCAGGCGCTTCGGCATCGGGACGACGTTCGTCGATCCGCGGGATCTCGACGGGTGGAAGAAAGCGATCCGGCCCAATACCCGGTTGCTGTTCGGAGAAACCCTCGGCAACCCCGGCCTCGATGTGCTGGACGTTCCGGCAGTGGCGGCGATCGCGCACGATGCGAAAGTGCCGCTGCTCGTCGACGCGACCTTCACCACGCCGTATCTGATGAACCATTTCGGGCTTGGCGCCGACCTGCTCTACCACTCGGCGACCAAGTTCCTCGGCGGGCACGGGGTGGCGATCGGCGGTGTGCTGGTGGACTCGGGGCGATTCGACTGGGAGGCGTCGGGCAGGTTCGCCACGCTCACCGCGCCCTACGAGGGATTCCATGGCATGGACTTCGAGGAGGAGTCGGGCACGCGCGCGTTCCTGCTGCGCGCGCGGCGCGAGGGGCTGCGCGACTTCGGCGCCTGCATGGCGCCGATGACCGCGTTCCAGATCCTGCAGGGCATCGAGACGCTGCACGTGCGCATGCCTCGCCATGTCGAAAACACGCGCGCCGTGGTGGCCTTTCTCGCGAAGCATCCCCAGGTCGAAAAAGTCGTCTACCCGGAGCTCGAGTCGCATCCGGACCATGCGCTCGCCAGGCGTTTGCTGCCGAAGGGCGCCGGCGCGGTGTTCTCGTTCGAGATCAAGGGCGGCCGGCCCGCGGGACGCAAGTTCATCGAGTCGCTGCGCGTGTTCTCCCACCTCGCCAACGTCGGCGACGCGAAGTCGCTGGTGATCCACCCGGCGACGACCACCCACTACCGCATGAGCGACGCGGATCTCGTGAAATCCGGCATCACCGCGGGTACCGTGCGCCTGTCGATCGGGCTCGAGTCGGGCGCCGACTTGATCGAGGATCTGGACCGCGCCCTGAACGTGGCCGCAAAGCAGGCGGCCGCGAAGCCCTGATGGACCTCGCGGTCGACGGCAGACGGGCTTTCTGCTACACGGCCTCGCACGCGTTCGATCCGGGGAAGCCGACGCTCGTGTTCGTCCACGGGGCAGGCCTCGAGCATTCGGCCTTCGGCCTGCAGAGCCGCTACTTCGGCTATCACGGGCGTAACGTGCTGGCGGTCGATCTTCCCGGCCACGGCCGCTCCGAGGGGCCGCCGCTTCCCACGATCGGCGCCATGGCCGATTGGCTCTTCGGCGTGCTCGACGCGCAGGAGATCGCGGCCGCGAGCATCGTCGGCCATTCCATGGGTGCGCTCGTTGCGCTCGAGGCGGCGAACCGCAGGCCCGAACGGGTGGAGCGGATCGCCTGCATCGGCGTCGCCTACCCGATGAAGGTGTCCGAGGCGTTCCTCGAGGCCGCGCGCAAGAACGAGCAGACCGCCTTCGACATGGAGACGATCTGGGGCCACGCGCCGCAGGTGCCGCTCGGCGGGAACCCCAATCCGGGGATGTGGATGTACGGCGATACGCTCGCTCGGCTGGCGCGCCTCGCGCCGGGCGTGCTCCATGGCGACCTCAAGGCGTGCAACGACTACGCTTCGGACTTCGCCGGCGTCAAGTGCCCGGTGCTCTTCATCCTCGGAAAGCGCGACTTGATGACGCCGCCGCGCGCGGCGGCGGCACTGACGCAGAAGCTGCCCAACGCCCAGGTCGAGGTGGTGGAGCTCTCCGGCCATTCGCTGATGGCCGAGGCACCGGACGACACGCTCGACGCGCTGGTGGGGTTCTTCAGCGAAATTCGGACAGATCGACCGGGCCGCTGAACCCGGTTCTCGCAAAATCCAGAAACCGTCGGGCGCGCTCGGCGGGCCAGCCGCCGTACGCGCAGTTCAGCCGGAATTTCTCCTCGAGGTCTTCGCGCGACAGCGGCTCGTGCGCGCCGCCGCGGAAATGCGCCTGGCGCTCCTCGTGCACGCTGCCATCCTTCATGCGCACGCGCACGTGGCCGGTGAATTCGTCGGGGTAGGGATTGCCGGGGTCGATCTCGTAGCGCACCTTGGAGGCGAGCGCGCGCAGCCGCGGGTCGCGCACGCGCTCCTCGGTGAACGCGTCGAGCCCGGCATGGCCGAGCACGAAACCGGCGGCGATGCAGTAGGGCTGGCTGAACTTGGCGGCATAGGCGTTCGGCGGCTCGCGCTTCGCCGCGAGCGGCTCCCACAGGCGGTGCACCGTGCCCTCGGCAACCTCGCAAACGATTTCCTGAATTTCATCCACTCTCAAACGTGCAGCAAGGCGGCGCGCGCAGTCGATGTAGGGATGAGTCATCGTGCCGCACGCGTAGACCTTGAAAGCGAGCGACTCGGCGACCCAGCGGCTGCCGAAGCCGTCCGTGAGCTTCGCCCAGTCGCCCTGCGCGGTGCGCGCGAAGCCGTAATAGAAGCCGTGCGTGCCCTCTAGCACGCTGCGCGGCCCGATGAATCCGGTGCGCGCGAGCTCGGCGGCGCGGATCCCCGACTGCGCCGCCCACCCCGGGTGAAGCCGCTTGGTCCAGGCGCCTTCGGCCAGGTATTCGATGATTCCGGAGGCCATCGAGCCTGCGATGCCAAGCGCGTTGACGAATTGGTTTTTCGAAAGATTCAAGAGCGTCGAAACGGCGGCTGCGGCCGCCATCGTGCCAAGCACCGCGGTGGGGTGGAAGCCCGCCTTGTGGATGAGCTTGGGCGCCACCAGGCTGGCACGGCACATGAACTCCACGCCAATGCTCATGGCTCGGACTGCATCCGAAGCGGAAACCCTCTCCCGCTCGGCGACCGCGAGCACCGCGGGGACGACGACGGCGCCGGCATGCACCGGTCCGCCTTCGAAGGTGTCGTCGAAGTCCTCGCCGTGGGCGGCGGTGCCGTTGACGAACGCCGCGCCACCCGCATCGAGCGTGCGGGCGTGGCCGATCGCCGTGCATCGCCCGTCCGACTCCCAGCCTTTCAGCGCCGCCTGCACGTAGTCGGCACGGCGCGCGGCAACGCACAGCCCTGCCACGTCGATCAGCAGCTTTTGCGTGAGGTCCGCCATCGCCGGCGAAAGCTTGGCCTGGTGTGCTACCTGGGCGAGCGCTTCCGAGATCGATTCGGTCATGGCCTATCTTGCTATGACCACTTCGTGCGCGCAACGAACCAGATGGTGAGCAGGCCGGACACCGCCATTGCCGTGGCGATCGCCGCGAAGATTCCGCCGAGCGTGGCCACGGCTGCGCCGCCGGCGATGACGATGAGAAGGCGCGCTGTGCCGGCGAGCACCGGCAGGAGCACCTTGCCCGCGCCCTGGGATGCGAAGTAGAGCGCGATGTTCGCCGCGAGCATCAAATAGAACGGGGCCACCGTGCGCAGGTAGAGCGAGCCGCTTTCGAGCACCGCGGGATCTGCGCTGAATAGTCCCACCCAGGCGAGCGGGGCCACCGTCGCCACGGCCCCGATCGCAAGGCTGATCGATGCGGCGAAGGCGGTACCGATCCAGGCGATGCGCTTGGCGGCTTGGGGACGCCCGGCCCCGATGTTGATCCCGACCAGGACGACCATCGCCTGGCCGACCGCGAATACGAGCGGGATCTGCAGCAGCTCCAGGCGCAGGCCCACGCCGTAGCCCGCGAGGGCGCCCGCCCCGTATCGCCCGACCAAGCCGGTGAGGATCACGGCGGTGAGCACGGTCTGGACCGACGACAGCACCGAAATGCCGCCCACGCGAAGGATCTCCCGGAAGAGCCGCCGTTCGAGCCGCAGGTCGGCGCGCACCGGCCGCAGCGCGCTCGAGCGCCGGAACACGGCGACCGCCATCGCCGCGGCCGCGATGCCGAAAGTGGTGATGTACGCGACGCCGGCGCCGGCGATGCCGATGCGGCTGACCAGGAAAGCGGAGAACGGCACGTGCACGACCGCGGCCACGATCAGGGTGAGCGCCGGCACCAGCATGTTGCCAGTGCCGCGCAGCACGCTCGAGAGCGTGTTTGCCATCCACACCGTGATGGCGCCGGCAAATACCACGTTGCTGTAGCGCACCGCGTTGGCGAGCGTCTCATCCTCGCCGCCGAGCAGCGCATAGATCGTCGGGCCGAGCAGCAGGATGAGCGCGGTGAACGCCGCGCCCATGCCCGCGGCGATGACGAGCGCGTGCACCACGAGGCGCCGCGCCGCCGGCGGATCGCCCGCGCCGAGCGCGCGCGCGATGGCGGAAGACACGCCGCCGCCCATCGCGCCGGCGGAGGTCATCTGCAGCAGCATGATGAGCGGGAACACCAGCGCGAGCCCGGCGAGGGGCGCCGTGCCGAGGCGACCGACGAAGTAGGTATCGCCGATCGACACCAGCGACTGGAACGCGACCAGCAGCACCCCCGGCGCGGAGAGCCGCGCGAGCGTGGGCACGATCGGGGCGGCGAGCAGCCGCTCGGCAGGTTGGATCAAATGCGGGGATTCAAGGAAAAGGGGTCAGAGCAAATTTACCGCGTTCCCGTTCCAGCTCCGGGTAAGACCCTGGGGAGGATGAGCGCCGCCGCCCAGCCGAGTGCGACGCCGGTGCCGTTCGCGAGCATGTCGTAGACCTCGAAGTCGCGATAGCCGGTCCAGCCCTGGATGAATTCCAGCGTCACGCCCATCGCGGCGAAGCCGGCGGCGTACGCGAGCCTCGTCCTGCGCGCGATGTAGAGCTGCGCAAACCAGAACATCAAGCTGCCGTAGGCGAGGAAGTGGCCGACCTTGTCGCT
>DATMJC010000111.1:0-19261 GCA_035554435.1 Burkholderiales bacterium
CGCCTCGGCGAGATCTGGCAGCGCTTCCCCAAGTTCGTCATCGGCTACGTCATCACCTTTTTGCTGATCCTGGTCCTCGCCATCGGCGCCACCCCTGAGCTGCTCACCAAGATCAAGGGCGCGATGGGTGAAGCAAACACCTTCCGCGGCATGTTTTTCGTCCTCACCTTCTTCACCATCGGGGTCATGACCAACTTCCGCAAGCTGTGGGAAGAAGGCATCGGCAAGCTCGCCGCGGTCTACCTGCTCTGCCTGTTCGGTTTCATCATCTGGGTGGGGGTGCTGATTTCGTGGCTGTTCTACGGCGGGGTGAAGCCGCCGCTGGCCGGTTAAGGAAGGGAGCGACGATGGAACAGCCGAGAGTCGGCGAAGAGATGCGCAAGATGGCGCGCGAGCCGCTGCTGCCAATCGAGAAAAAACTGATCGGCTGGAGCCTCGGCCTAGGCATCGTCCTGCTTGTGGTCCTGGTCCTGGTCAGCAAGGCGGTGCTCAAGGGCTGAGGGCCGGTGCGGCGCGCAAGGCGCCTTCAGGCTGCCCTACGGCATCAACGTATTCAAGTCGAAGCGCATCGCCGCGAGGTCACCCAGCACCCAGGTCGCGGGCGCGGCAAGCCCGGCCACCGTGCCTGGATTGACGAGCCAGGTGCTGCCGCCCTTGATGTTTTTCACTTGAGAAACACCCGCTTCGTGCGAGTGGCCGCAGCACACGAGGTCCCAATCTCCGGTGCACGCCATGGCGTAGCCGTACTCCGGGTAGTGCACGACGAAGATACGGCGCCCCGCGAGGTCGAGGCGTGCATCGGGGCCGTGGTACTGGAGCTGCCCCTTGCTGTCGCGCGCCCAGCGCGAGAGCGACACCGGGTCGCCGAGGTTGTTGCCGTGGATGACGTGCATCGGCAGGCCGACCGCCATCGCGCCGCGCAAAGTCTGCGTGCCGATGACGTCGCCGCAGTGGATCACCGCCTGCGCGCCTTTCGCCGCCGCGTCGCGCACCGCGCCCGCGAGGGCGTCCGCTCGATCGTGGCTGTCGGACACTATGCAAAGCTTCATCGGTGAGATACATACTAGCGCATGCGTTGGCGCACACCTGCGGTGATCCTCGTCTGCGGAGGCCTCATCCTGATGCTCGCGCTCGGCACGCGCCAGAGCTTCGGCCTGTTCCTGCGGCCGATGACGATCGACCTCGGCTGTGGACGCGAGGTGTTCTCCTTTGCCATCGCGCTGCAGAACCTGGTGTGGGGGCTCGGCATGCCGCTCGCCGGCGCGATCGCCGACCGCCACGGCGCAGGCCGCGTTTTGACGCTCGGCGGCCTCGCCTACGGGCTCGGCCTGATCGCGATGGCGCACTCGGCCACTCCGCTCGAGCTGAACGCCACGGCGGGCTTGCTCATCGGCGTGGGCCTCGCGTGCACCGGCTTCGGCGTGGTCCTTGCGGTGGTCGCGCGCGCCTTTCCGCCGGAGAGCCGCAGCTTCGCCGTCGGCATTACCGGCGCCTGCGGCTCGATCGGCCAGTTCGTCATGCTGCCGGGCGGCCAGGCGCTCATCTCGGGCCTCGGCTGGGTCAACGCCCTCGTCGTGCTGGGCGCGGCTGCGTTCCTGATCATCCCGCTCGGCGCCGCGCTGGCAGGGCGCAATTCCGCGGCGCAGGAGAGCGAGCAGTCGATCGGCGAGGCGCTCGCCGAGGCGATGCACCACCGCGGCTTCTGGCTCCTCACCGGCAGCTTCTTCGTCTGCGGCTTCCAGACCATCTTCGTGATGACGCACCTGCCGGCCTACGCGGTCGACCGCGGCCTCACGCCGACGCAAGGGATGACCGCGCTCGCGACGATCGGTTTCTTCAACATCATCGGCTCCACCCTGGCGGGCGCGCTGGGTGGACGCTACAGCAAGAAGTGGATCCTGACGTGGCTATACATCGTCCGGACCGTAGCGATTTCCCTGTACCTGGTGGCACCGCTCTCCGCCGCGGGAACCTACGTGTTCGCCGCGGTGCTCGGCATTACCTGGCTTGCCACCGTTCCGCTCACCAACTCGCTCGTGGGCCAGATCTTCGGCGTCAAGTACCTCTCGACGCTGTTCTCGATCTCGTTCCTCGGCCACCAGCTCGGCGCCTTCGCCGGCGCCTGGGCGGGCGGCGCGGCCTACGACCTCACCGGCTCCTACCAGCTCATCTGGCTCGCCTCCATCGCGCTCTCCGTCGCGGCGGCGGCGCTCTGCGTCCCGATCGACGAGCGCTCGATCGTGCGGCCTGCGCTGAGGGGCGCGGCATGAAGGACGAGATCCCGGCGCCCGCCCAGACCCAGCGCCTCGCCTCGCTCGGCTTCATGCTCGCGGCGGTGTGCCATGAAGTGTCGAACCCGCTCGCCGCGGTCTCTTCGATGCTGCAGATCCTGCAGTCCAGGCGCGGCGTCACGCCCGAGACGCTGGAAAAGGGACTCGCCTCGATCGCCGCGAACGTCGCGCGCGTCGTGGCGATCACGAAGAAGCTGGGCGACTATTCGCGGGTCGGCGGCGAAGCCCCCGCAGCGGTGGCGATCGACGACGCCGTCGAGGCGGCGGCGACGCTGCTGCGGCACAGCGCCTGTGGCCGCCGGGTCAGGGTCGACTACCGCGGCGCGCCCGGGGTCGCGACGCTTGCCCGGCCCGGCGAGCTCGAGCAGGTGCTGCTCAACGTATTTCTCAACGCGGCGCAGGCGATGCACGGCGCCGGCCGGATCGAGGCTCGGGCGAGCCGCACACGCGGCCGCGTCGAGCTTTCCATCCGCGACACCGGGCCGGGAATCGAAACCCGGCATCTGGAGCGCGTGTTCGATCCCTTCTTCACCACCAAGCCGCCCGGCGAGGGCACCGGCCTCGGCCTCGCCATCAGCTACGAGATCGTGCACGGGCTCGGCGGCAGCATCCAGGCCACCAACGATCCGCGCGGCGGCGCCTGCCTCAAGGTCTTCCTTCCGGTGAACCCATGAACGAGCGAGTGCTGCTTGTCGACGACGACCCGGGCGTGTCGGAAGTGATCGGCATGCTGCTCGAGCGCGATGGATATGCGGTTTCGCATGCCGCCACCCTGAAGGCGAGCCTCGAGCAGGTGAAGCGCGCGGACCTCGACCTCGTGGTGAGCGACCTCAAGCTTCCCGACGGCACCGGGCTCGACGTGATCGCCGGCGTGCGCGCGCACCGCCCGCGGCTGCCGATCATCGTGATCACCAGCTACTCGTCGATGGAAAGCGCAATTGCCGCGCTACGCGCCGGCGCGGCCGACTACGTCGTCAAGCCGTTCGACAATGACGAGCTGCTGCGCGCGATCGCCCGCACGCTGAGCGCACGGCGCATGCTGCGCGGCGCGCGCCCGCTCGCGGTGGAGGAGTACATCCGCGAGGTGGTGGAGCGCTTCCAGGACACCTACCGCGAGATCGAGCTCGCGCGCATGCTCGGCATCGGCCGCAAGGCGCTGTGGATGCGCCGCCGCCAGTGGGGCCTGAAGCGCAATCGAAGAAGCGTTTCCTAGGGAAACACGCTTGCATTCCGGCGCCCGTCTTGCTATCCAAGTAGGTCCTTAGAGGAGGAATCGAGCCATGGCCGATGCCAAGCCCGCTGGCGCGCCGCCCGCGCGCAAGAAGGTCACCATCCCGATGCTGGTGGAAAAAATGAAGAAAGGCGAGCCGATCGTGCAGCTCGCCGTGTACGACTACGAGACCGCGATCATCGCAGACCGCGTCGGCATCGACATCCTGTGCGTGTCCGACACCGGCGGCATGGTGCTCTTCGGCCACGAGAGCACCACCTCGGTGTCCTTCGAGGAAGTCATGTTCATGGCGCAGGCGGTGAAGCGCGGCTCGAAGTACGGCCTGCGCATGGTCGACATGCCCTACATGAGCTTTCACCTGTCGGCGCAGCAGGCGGTGGACAACGCCGCCAAGTACGTGTCGCAGGGCGGCGCCGAGGTGATGAAATGCGAGGGCAACCAGCATCACGCCAAGTACATCGAGGCGATCGTCAAGGCAGGCATCCCGGTCCAGGGCCACATCGGCATCACGCCGATGCGCATGCCGCAGCTCGGCGGCTTCTTCGCCCAGGGCAAGACCGCCGAGCGCGCCAAGGAGCTGGTCGACGACGCCTGGGCGATGGTCGACGCCGGCTGCTTCTCCATCATGTGCGAGGTCACGACCTCCGAGGTCTGCGAATACCTCGCCGAAACCCTGCCCGTACCGGTGATCTCGCTCGGCGCCGGTAACCGCGCGCACGGCGTGCACATCATCGGCTCGGACCTGTTCCACCTGTACGAAGCGCACGTGCCGCGCCACTCCAAGATCTACGTCGACCTGGTGCCGATCATCGAGAAGGGTCTCTCCGACTACCGCGACGACGTGCGCGCGCGCAAATACCCGGGGACCGAGCACACCGTGTTCATGAAGGAAGATGAGCTCGCCAAGTTCAGACAGGTTGTTGGCAAGCAACAGAGAAAAGCCGGTTGAAGTCCTAGCGCAGGCGCGCTTCTTTTCCGGCCTCTCGAAGGCTCGACTCGAACGCGTTGCGGCGCTCGGCCGCGGCCGTTTTTTCCCGCAGGACACGCGCATCTACACCGTGGGCGACGCGGTCGACGATTTCTACGTCCTCGCCGACGGCATGGTGCGGTTCACCCTGGGCCTGGGCAAGCGCGAAACCTCGGCCGGGGACATCATCCGCCGCGGCGACGTGTTCGGCTGGGCGCCGCTGGTGGAGGGGCATGCTCGCCGCATCGCCACCGCCTATTGCCTTACCGCGTGCGCAGTCGTCGCCATCGACGGCGCCGCGCTCAACCGACTCATGGAAGGCGACCCTGGCCTGGGCTATGCCCTGATGAAGAAGCTCGCCGTGCTGCTCACGAGCGAGCTGGTCGCCTTCGCCGCCGGCTGAGCTCGATCCTGCTCCTTGCGGCGGTGGCCGCGTTCGTCGGCCTGCTCATCGGCACGGTCGGCGTCGGCGGCGTCCTCATGGTCTCGTTCCTGGCGCTTTTCGGCGGGCTTACCATCCACGAGGCGGCGGCGACCTCGCTCTTCAGCTTCCTTTTCACCGGCATCGTCGGCACCTGGCTCTACCAGCGCCGCGGCAGCATCGACTGGAGCATCACGCTGCCGGTGTGCGCCGCCGCGGCCTTCTTCGGCTTCTGCGGCGCCGCCGCCGCCGCGCTCGTCGATCCGCGCCCGCTCGCCATCGTCATCGCGCTCGTGATCGTCGCCGCCGGGGTCTACGTGCTGTTTCCGGTGAAGCCGGGCGCGCGCTCCCGCGACGGCCGCGCCCGCGGCGAAAAATGGCTGCTGGCGTCGGTCGGCGCCGCGGCCGGCTTCGGCTCGGGCTTCTCCGGGGCCGGCGGGCCGCTCTTCTCCATGCCGCTGATGGTGATCCTGCGGTACGTGCCGCTCACGGCGGTGGCCACGAGCCAGGTGCTGCAGATCGTGGCCGCGACCTCGGGCTCCGTCTCGAACCTGCAACACGGGTTCATCGACTGGAACACGGCGGCGGTCATCACGGTCTTCGAGCTCCTCGGTCTCGTCGTCGGGGTGCGCCTGGCGCACGTCGCGAGCCCGCTCGTCCTGCGCCGGCTCGCCGGCATCCTGTGCATTCTCACCGGCGGTCTTCTCCTGCTGCGCACGCTATGAGCGCCGCGGACGAGCACCTTGCCACGCGCCGCGCCGCGGGCCTGTTCGATTTTTCGTTCATGGGCCTCTACGAGTTCATCGGCACCTCGGACCTTCAGCAACTGCAGACGCGCCGCCTTGCCGATCTGGAGAAAAGGCAAATCGCCTACACCCTGCTCCTCAAGCCCGACGGCGCCGTCCTGATCGATGCCACCGTGTGGAATCTGGGTGAGGAACGCTTCTGGCTTTTCGCCGGTCGCCGCGCCGCCTACGGCGGCCGAGACCGCTCGGGCGAGCTTGCCATCCTCGCGCTCCAGGGACCCGCCAGCGGCCGCATCCTCGCCAGGTTGATCGGCAGCGACGCGGTTTGCTCGTTGAGGTACTTCCATTTCTGCGAGAACGAAGGGCTGACCGTCGGGCGGATCGGCTACAGCGGTGAGCTCGGCTACGAGCTCCTGGTTCCCGCCGCCGACGCCGCTCGCTTGAAACAAGACATCCTCGAAGAAGGGAAAAACGAAGGGCTATGTGAATGCGGCTGGGCCGCCGCCGACAGCCTGCGCATCGAGGCGGGCTACGTGCTCTTCGACCGCGAGATCGACGGCCGCGCCAACCCGCGCGAGCTCGGCCTCGAGCGGCTCGCCCCCGGCCGGAAAGATTTCGAGGTGCGCAGAAGGCTGGTGGGCCTGGACATCGCCGCCGCTCCCGCGCCGGCCGCCCTGCCCGCCGCGCGTGTCACCAGCGAGTGCTTCTCGCCGCTGATGGAGAAGAGAATCGCGCTCGGCTTCGCGCCGCCGCAGTCCCTGCGGGCGGGGAGCGTGCTGCGCCTGGAGGACGGCCGTCTCGCGCGCGCTGTCCCCCTGCCTTTCTACGACGCCGAGCGCCGCCGCCCGCGCGCGGATCCGCTGTGACTTCAGCTCGATGCGCGATATCCGGCCACGATGAAGAGCGCCATGCTGATCCCCATCAGCGCGTAGCCGAGCAGGTTCAGCTGGCGGGCGCGCAGCGCGCTGAGCGTGCCGCGCACGCGCAGCGCGCTGGCCGCGGTGGAGGTGATCGCGCCGAGCACGGCAAGCGCGATCACCGCCTCGCGCGTCAGCAGCCAGTCCATGTGGCGCTCAGGTCTTGCTCACGCGCTTCGAGTAGGCCTCGACGAAGTCGGCGGCGGCCTTGCTGCCGCGCGAGAACGACTTCATCGCCTCCTCGTGCAGGATCGACAGCGCCTGCATCTTGATCTCGTTGGCGCGGTCGTTTTCCACCAGGTCGAGCTGGGTGCGCGGGCGCGGCACGTCGATCTCGATCACCGCGCGCACCTGGGTGGGGATGTTGGACATGACGAGCAGGCGGTCGGCGAGGAAGATCGCCTCGTCGATGTCGGTGGTGACGAAGAAGTTGGTGCGGCGCGTCTCCTCGAACAATGCCGAGTAGTACTCCCACATCAGCGCCTTGGTCATGGCGTCGAGACCGCGGAACGGCTCGTCCAGGATCATCACCGCAGGATTGTTGATCATGGCGCGCGCAAGCTCCGCGCGCCGCTGCATGCCGCCGGAGAGCTGCGTCGGGTATTTCTTGCGAAATTGCGCCAGGCCGACCTTGTTGAGCAGGAATTCCGCCAGCTCGCGCGTCTGCCGGCTGACCTCGCCGCGCGCGCGGGGGCCGTAGAGGATGTTGTCCCATGTGGTCATCCACGGGAACAGCGCCGACTCCTGGAACAGCACCAGCCGGTCGTGTCCCGGCCCGGTCACCGGCTGGCCGTTGAGGGTGATGCTGCCGCTCGTAGGCTTCTCGAAGCCCGCCAGCAGCCGGATCAGCGTGCTCTTGCCGCAGCCCGACGGGCCGATCATCACGGTGAGCTTGCTGCGCTCGATCTTGAACGAGCAGTTGCGCACCACCTCGGTGCGGAAGGTCGCGTCGCCGTAGCTCTTGGAGACCTGCGATACCTCGAGCTCGCCCGCCTTGATGTTCGCGCGCAGGCTGGGCACGGCGCTCATCGGGTGCGCGCCCAGGGCGTGATCGTCTGGCCGAGCTTGCGGATGATCGCGCTCGAGATGTAGCCGGCGATGCCGATGCTGATCATGCCGACCACGATCTGCGGGTAGGAGAAGCCGATGTAGGAGTTCCAGATGAAGAACCCCAGGCCGCCGCCGGCGCTCGACTGGATGGCGCCGCCGCCCCCCGAGATCATCTCCGCCGCCACCACCACGTTCCAGGTGATGCCGATGCCGACCTCGCAGCCGACCACGATCGAGGGCAGCACGCCCGGCAGGATGATGCGCCGGAAGATGTCCCAGTTGCTCGAGCCCATCGAGCGCGCCGCCTGGAAGAAGCGCACGTCGATCGAGCGCGCGCCGCCGATCACGTTCAGCATGATGGTGAAGATCGCGCCCAGGAAGATGACGAAGCCGATCGAGAGCTCCTGCGTCGGCCAGAAGATGATCGCCGCCGGCACCCACGCGAGCGGCGGGATCGGCCGCAGGATCTCGAACACCGGGAAGCTGATGTCGTGGAACATGCGGCTCGTCGCCATGGCGAGGCCGAACGGGATGCCGATGATCATGGCGGCGATGAAGCCCGACAGCACGCGTCGCGAGCTCTGCACCCAGCTGTACCAGTAGCCCGGGTCCTGCAGCAGCGGCAGCCAGGTGTTGAACACCACGGTGGGCGGCGGCACCTGGCCCACCCACGGCAGCTTGAACCGCGCGCCGAGCTCCCAGAGCACGAGAAACACCGCGATCGAGATCACTGCGCGCACCAGATGGTGATGCCAGATCGACTGCGCGGCGCGGGGACGCGGCTGCGGCGCGGTCGCGACGACTGCGCTCATCACATCTCCTTCTCGCCGGCCTCGAACGCCTTGACCGCCTCTTCGTGCACCGCATTCACCGTCTCCTCCATCAGGCTGCGAAACCGCGGGCTGGTCAGCACGCCGTAGTTGCGCGGATGCGGGATGTCCACCTCCAGGATTTTCTTCGGTTTGCACGGCCGGGTGGTCATGATGGCGACCCGGTGCCCGAGGAAGATCGCCTCCTCGAGGTCGTGCGTGATGAAGAAGATCGTGACCTTGTTCTTGTAGTAGATCTCGAGCAGCGCCTCGTGCATCACGCTCTTGGTGAGCGAGTCGAGGGCGCGGAACGGCTCGTCCAGCAGCAGCACCTTCGGGTCGTTCATCAGCGCGCGCACGATCTCCACGCGCCGGCGCGTGCCCGAGGACACTTCGCCGGGATAGTTGTGCTCGGTGCCGGAAAGCCCGGCGTCGGCCATCAGGCCCAGGGCCTTGTCGCGCGCCTCGGCCTTGCCGAGCTTGCCCTGCACTACGGGGCCGAACGCGACGTTCTCCAGGTTGGTCTTCCAGGGGAAGAGCGCCCCGTTCTGGAACACCACCACGCGGTCGGGCCCCGGCTCGGCTTGCGGCTTGCCCGGGCCGCACAGCAGCTCGCCGTCCAGATGGATCGCGCCGCCGGTGATGTCGTGGAAGCCGGCGATGGCGTTGAGCAGCGTGGTCTTGCCGCACCCCGAGGGCCCGACGATCATGCAGATCTCGCCGGCGCGGATGTCCAGGCTGCAGTCGGACACGGCCTGTACCGCGCCCTCGCGGGCGTAGTACACCTTGTCGACGTTCTGGATGCGGATCGCTCCCTTCGTGGCGGCCTGCGCGCGGGCATTCATCGCCCCTCCCCGAGCGCCAGCTCGCGCACGCGCCATTGCATCATGTAGTCGCCCGCCAGGCGCACGAGCGCGCTGCTCGCATAGCCGACGATGCCGACGGAGATCATGCCGATGAGGATCACCGGGTACTGCACGTTGACGTACGAGCTGTTGATCAGGTAGCCCAGGCCGTATTCGCCCGAGACCATCTCGGCTGCCACCAGCGAGAACCAGGCGACGCCGACCGAGATCTGCAGGCCGGTGAAGATGAACGGCAGCGCCCCCGGAACGATGATGTGGCGGAAGATCTGCCACTTGCTGGCTCCCAGGCAGGCGGCGGCGCGCGGGAACGACGGGTCGATCGACTGCACGCCGAGCATTGTGTTGAGCGCAGTGGCGTAGAACGAGGCGAGCGTGGTGAGGAAGATCACGGGCGTCTCGTCGCCCCTGAACATGACGATCGCGAGCGGTACCCAGGCGAGCACCGGGATCGGCCGCAGCGTCTCGAATACCGGGAAGGTGAATTCCCGGTACACCTTCGACCAGCCGAGGAACAGGCCGAACGGCACGCCGAGGCCCGTGGCGATGGCGAAGGCTATGAGCACCCGCCGCAGGCTCATCCAGATGTGCATGTAGTAGTCCGGCGTATAGAGCGACATGCCGTAGACCGGGTTGGGATTGAACCACTCGATCAGCACCTGGCGCGGCCCGGGAAGGCTCGCGAAGCGCCAGAACCTGAAGACCTCCGACAGCAGGAACCAGGCGCCGAAGAACAGCGCGAACCCCGCGAGCATCAGGTACGGCGTGGGGCTGCGCAGCGCCTTCGAATATCGGTACATGAACATGGCCCATGCACCGATCTCGCCCGCCGAGGTCGCCGGCTTGCCTTCAGCCATGGCCGGCGCCGGCGGTCGTTGCGGAAAGCAGGCCGGGCATTACTCGCGCCAGGACGCCGGCAGCTTGATCTTGCCGTCCGGGTACTTCGACGGATCCTGCGCCTCGATCTTCGCGAGCGGCACCTTGAGACCGCGCCGCTTCAGGATCTCGTCGGTCCAGCTCGAGTCGACCAGCTCCTTCGGCAGCTCCGCCATGGGCAGCACCTTGATCTCGTGCAGGAACGCGACCTGTTCGCGCATCATGTTCCGCACGTCGTCGTTGATGCCGTAGTACATGATGTTGCGCACGTCGCCGCCGCCCATGACCTTCGGATACTTGCCCGCCATCGACATCCAGAGCACTTCCTTGCTGAAGCCCTGGGTGTTCTTGTGGGCCATCTCCACGACCTTCATGTAGTTCTCGGGCTTGGCCCAGAAGAGGTTGGCGTCGAGCTCGGCCTCGAGCCAGCCCTTGACCACGTCGGGCCGCTGCTTGATCAGCTCGTGCTGCATGGCCATGAACCCGCCGTCGAGCTTACCGATCACCTTGGTGTCGCCGATGCGCTTGGCGATGCCCTCCATGATGATTTTGGAGGCGGTGGGCTCCCACATGATCGAGCCGTCCAGGCGCCCGGCCTTGAAGTTGGAGGTCTGCACCTCGATGTTCTGGTTCAGGTACTGCTCGGGCTTGATGTTGTACTTGCGCATCATTTCCTGGCCGCTGCGGTCGGTGCAGCTACCCTTCGCCACCGCGACGCGCTTGCCGCTCCACCACTTCACCGCCTCTTCGGGGCTCTTGAAGTCCGGCGCCTCGTTGCGCGACAGGAACACGCTGCACTGGTCGTTGGCGAGCCCCAGCACCGCCACCATGCGCAGCTCGCGCACGTTCTGCTTGCTGATGGCGACGATGGTCGGCATGTCGCCCATGTAGCCGATGTCGTTCTTGTCGGCGAGCATGGCGTTGCCGACGATCGCGCCCTGCAGGCCGATCTCCCATTCGACGCTCGAGCCCGCCGGCAGGTACTTCTTCCACAGCTCCATTTCCTTCTGGATCACCGCCGACCAGGCCTGCGTGTAGTAGGGCTGATAGCCGATCGTGAGCTTGATCGGCGTGCCCGGCTTGCCGTAGTCCTTCGCGAACGCGCCCGGCACCGCCAGAGCCATGGAAACCATCGCCGCGGCAGCGTATCTCTTCAGTGCCTTGCTCATGGTTCTACCTCCTCCGTTGAACGATTGACCCACCGGTAAGAACTCCCGCTTCACTTGGCCCCCGCCGGGGTGAGAAAGCGCGCGATCAGCCCCGAGAGGCGGCGCATCACGACGTACCCCGAGGCTGGATCGGACTCGAGCAGCTTCAGCGCCTGCTTGCCGTTCAGGCGCAGCAGCACCGAATTCTCCATCGCGCGCGCGCTCGCGATGCGCTGGGGATGGTTCTCGAGCAGCGCCGCCCAGCCGAACACCTCGCCCTTTTTCAGCATGAAGCCGGCGGGATCGACGCGCGCGTCGCGCCCGATCTGGAACTCGACGCGCCCGGACTCGAGCACGAAGAAGTCCTCGGCCGGGTCGCCCATGCGGTAGAGCACCGCGCCGGCGGGATAGCTCTCTTTTCTCGCCAGGGAGACCAGCTTCTCGAGCGTGGCGCCGCTCAGCCCGTTGAACAGCTCGCCGACATCGATGGCCGTGCTGTCGCCGCCCAGGTAAAGCGCATCGCCCTCCCGCTCGAGCGGATAGCGCTGCAGCGGCGCCTCGGCGATGCCGAGCGGCGCGCCGGTGCGCACGTCCCACTGCCACAGGTGCATGTGGCAGGTGAGCGTCGAGCCGTCGAACAGGCCCTCGCACAGCGGCACCTCCTGGTGCGGGCAGATCGCCTGGAAGGCGAAGAACTCGCCGCCCGCGTTCGCCACCACGAGCTTCAGCCCGCCGCCGGCCTCGCATTCCTTGAGCCCGTTCTCGGGAACCTCGGCTGCGCGGCAGATCAATCGCCTGGCCATCAGCTGAATTTGTCGTAGCGGATGTTGTCGGTGGTGAGCTTCGCGTCGAGCAGCAGCACGCGGATCGCCGCGTCGACCGCTGGCGGCGGCCCCGCGACGTAGGCGCGCAGGTTCTGGTACTTGCCTGCCATCGCGCGCTTCGCCACCTCGTGGACCAAACCGCGCTCGAAGCGCAGCCTGGTGTTTGCGGGCGGGTCCTCCTCGGAGAGCGCCACCGTGATGTCGGCCTGCGGATAGGCGGCGAGCTCGTCCAGGAAGAAGACGTCGCGCATCGTGCGCACGCCGAAGAACACATGGACCTTGTGTCTGGAAAAGTAATCTGCCGCCTTGGCGCGAGCCAATATCGACATCATCCCGGCGATGCCGCTGCCGCCGGCGATGCACAGGATGTTGCGCGCGAGACCGGGATCGAAGGTCGCTCTTCCGAGCGGCCCGACCAGCCCGATGCGGGCGCCCGCGGCCTGCTCCGAGAACAGCCACTCCGAAAACCCGCCGCCGGGCTTCCTCTTCACGACGAACTCGAGACGCTGCGCCGCGCGCGCGAAGTTCACCATCGAATAGCCGCGCCGGCCGCGCACGCCGGGCGCGCTCACCGCCATGAACTGGCCCGCATCGAACTCGCACGGGGCGTCGAGCTCGACCTCGAGCGCCGCCACGTCGTGCGTCAGGGGCCGGACCGCGCCCACCGTGCCCGAGAGCGTACCGACGCGGCACGCGCGGGGATCGGCGGGATAGACGAAGCTTGCCACCTCGATCGACACGTCGCTCTGCGCCGCGCACTGGCACATGAGGAACTCGCCGCGCTCGGGCTTGATGAACCGGCGCCCCGGGGCCTCGGGCCAGGCGTCGTCGATCGCGCCGTCGACGAGCTTCGCCTTGCAGGTGCCGCAGGTGCCGGTGGCGCACTCGTAGGGCAGGCCGGCCTGCGCGCACAGGCCGGCGTAGAGGATTTTCTCCCCTTCGTCCGCCTCGAAGTGGAAGGCGCGGTTTCGGGCGCTCACCTGGACGCGCATGCGCTCGTCTCGCCTCAGAACGGGATGTGGGAGCCGAAACCGAGCTGGCGCGTCTCCATCCGCACGACGCGGCTCGCGAGCCGGGGCGTGCCGCCGTCGAGCTTCACGGTGTCGATGAGCCGCGCCACGCCGAACAGCTCGGTCGCGCCGCCGTCGAGCGCGGTGCGGAACACCTGCAGCGCGGAGATCACCTCGGCCTCGCCCCCGTTCATCTTCACCGTGTAGACCGTGGCGTGGCGCACGAGCGGCGAGTGGTCGCTGTTGTGCCGCGGCAGGTTGGTGAAGAGGGTCTCCATGCCGCGGCGGTCCTGGTCGAGCCAGACCATCTCCTTGCGGATCTCCGGGCTGTAGACCGTCACCTTGTAGCGAAAGCCCGGGTCGCACAGCTCGAGGAAGCCCTTGAAGTCGCGCTCGTCGAGCGCCATGCACGAGCGATAGACCAGCTCCTCGATCTGCGCGCGCTGCTCCATGGCGCTCACGCCGCGGCGCGCTCCGGCGCCGGCCGGTTCCCGCGGAACGGATCATGGGCCGCGCGGCCCATGCGCCGGCTCCACTCGGCATAGAAGTGGCGCATGCCGATCTCGTCGTGGATGGTGCTCCCCTCCTCGCGGCCGTGGATCACCCAGCGGCTGTCGGTGCCTTCGCGCATCGCGCGGCCCTGGCCGTGCACCGCGAGCAGGTCCTCGTGCAGGTTGCGGCCGAACGGGCCCCAGATCGTGTTGTGGTCGAACACGCGCTGCGCGCGCTGCGCGGGCGTGTCGCTCTTGAGTCCGAGCCCGCGGAACTCGATCGCCACCTGGTTCGGCCCGAGCGGGATCGCGGTGTCGATGCGCAGCACCGAGGTGCGCAGGTTGTAGGTCAGCCCAGGAAAGAGGTCCACCATGTACCAGCCGCCGGGCGTGAGCCCGGGCCAGCCCACGGCGCGTTCCTTCGAGCCTTCGTACTTGTCGTACTGGATGCTCATCGAGCCGACGCTCGCGTGGCCGTTGGGAAACGCGGTGTACCTCCGGTCGAAGTAGCCGGGCTGCATCATCCCGGTGATGCGGTTAAAGTAGTGCACGAAGTCGTGATAGAACTCGCTGTTCGTGTCGTGCCACAGCTTGTAGTTCGTATTCACGATCGCCCGGTTGAAGTGGAACACCTCCATGGGCTCGACCATGTAGGGCGCAAGGATGTCCATCGACGGGCCGATGTAGTCCTTGAGCGGGCTCGCCGCGTCGTCGAGATTCACCCAGATGAAGCCGCCGAAGCCGACCTCGGTCCTCACCTCCCGCAGCGACGCGTCCTCCTTGCGGAAACGGTCCTGGTAGCCCTGCTCGGCGCGCGAGATCTCGATGCAGTTGCCGCGGGTGTCGTATGACCACGCGTGGAAGATGCAGGTCATGCGCCTGGCGTTGCCGGCCGGGTCGTACAGGATCGTGTTGCCGCGGTGCGGGCAGATGTTGTAGAAGCTGCGCACCTTCTGGTCGTCGCCGCGCACGATGATCAGCGGCACGCCGCTCGGATGGGCGAAGAGGCGATAGTCGAAGGCGTTCGCGATCTCGGATTCGTGGCAGGCGATGATCCAGGAGGGCTTGAACAGCTTCTCCTTCTCCTCTTCGAAGATCGCCTGGTCGGTATAGATACGCGAGTCGACGTAATGCGTCGCCGGAAACTTCGGCGTTGCATTCCAATCGGCGCCTGATTTGGCCATGCATCTCTCCTTCAGCGGAATTCTGTGCCGCGACGTCGCAGCGCCGCAAGACGCGCGCCGTCTATGCTCATGCCCATTTCCTTATGACGTCACTTGCAGTTCGACATGCAGCGCGCGGCCTGGGTGTCGGGCCGGTCGTCGATCATGAACCCGTCCCGGTTGGGCATCTGCACCTTCGGCATGCTCTGCGCGTCCATCACCGCGTCGGCGGGCACCACGCCGTTGAGGTTCAGCAGGTACGCCGATAGCGCGTACACCTCGTCCGCGCTCAGCGTCTGCGGCCGGTCCATCGGCATCGCGCGCCGGATGTAGTCGAAGAGGATCGGCGCGTACGGGTACATGCTCCCCGGCGTAAGGACTCGCGGCGAGCCTTTGAACGATCCGATGCCGCCGACCATGGTGCCGTAAACCGAGCCGCCTTTCGCATCGGCGCCGTGGCAGGCGACGCACTTCGCCGCGTACACCTCCCGGCCCTGCGCGACCGAGCCGCGGCCCGGCGGCAGCCCGGCGCCGTCCGGCGTGCGGACGTCGATGTTCCAGGCGGCGATGTCGGCCTCGCTCACCGCCTTGCCGAAACGCGGCTTGTCCGGAAGCGGCTGCACGTCGTGCGGACCCGACGCACCGAGTGGAATCCCGGTCGATGATTTCGCCGCCATGCCTCCGCCACCGCCACCGAGGTTGGCACACGCCGCGAGGCACGCCGTGGCTACCACGGTCAAGAGAAGCGATCTACGCCTGGCCGATGACATTGCGCACCTCCCCTTGTGCATTGACCGACCACGGCTGGATCGCGTTGTGGTGCTGCACGAAGCCGACGATCGCGCGCTTCTTCTGGATGTCCTGCACGCTCGGCTGCACGTAGCCGTTGCTGTCCACTGCGCGGCTCATCAGCACCGCCGGCGAGCCGTCCCAGTTCCAGCCGACCTTGAAGCGCGTGAGGCACTTGTCCATGATCGGCTCCTCGAGCTTCGCCTCGCGCCAGTTCTTGCCGGCGTCGAAAGAAACATCGACCGCACGGACCTTGCCGGAGCCCGACCAGGCGAGGCCGGTCACTTCGTAGAAGCCCGGGCCCTTGAGGTTCATGCCGCCCGACGGGTTGGTGATGACCGACTTGGTCTCCATCACCATGCTGAACTGGCGCCACTTGCCGTCGGGCATCGGGTCGGTATAGCGCGCGGTCTCGCTGCGAAAGTGCCAGGGCTGCTCGCCGATCTTGATGCGGCGCAGCCATTTCACGCTGATGTTGCCTTCCCAGCCCGGCAGCAGCGCGCGCACCGGATAGCCGTTCTCCGGGCGCAGCGCCTCGCCGTTCATGGCGTAGACGATGAGCGCGTCGTCGAGCATCTTCTCCATCGGCACCGAGCGCGTGTGCGCCGAGGCGTCGGCGCCTTCGAGCAGCGCCCACTTCCCGCGCGGGTCGATGCCGGCCTCGTCGAGCAGCGTCGACATCGGCACCCCGGTCCACAGCGCGCCCGAGAGCAGCCCATGGGTCTGCTGCACGGTCGTCGACGCCGGCTTCAGCCAGTCGGTGAGCCCGTTGCCCGAGCACTCGAGAAAATAGAAGCGCGAGACCGACGGATAGCGGTGCAGGTCGTCGATCGAGAACTCGAGCGGCTGCTTCACCAGGCCGTGGATGACGAGGCGATGCGCCTTGGGGTCGATGTCCGGAGTGCCGGCGTGGTGACGCTCGTACACCAGCCCGTTCGGCGTGATGATGCCGGGCTGGTGCTGCAGCGGCGTCATGCTCCAGTCCGACAGGTTCTGCCGGTTCTTGAGGACGTCGGTGCGCCGGCGCTTGACGTGCCCTTCGAATTTCGACGGCATGCCGTACGCGGCCTCGTCGATGATCCGTCCCGGCTCGCGGTTGGTCGAGGGCACCGGCAGCGGCGCGGCACGCGCTGCGCCCGCCGCAGCGAACGCACTTCCCGTGAGCGCTGCGGTCTTGCGAATGAAGTTCCTGCGGCTCGGACTGCTCGCCATGGGTCCTCCTCCCGATGGGTTTGTCTTTCCGTCCAGCTGAAATCGAGTATGCGCCCGGCGATTCGCCGCAGGCAAGATGCGCTGCGGCGAAACCGTTTCCGGAGGAAACGCTCCGCCTAACTGCAGGAAGGCGCGATGTCGGGCGGCGGCATGACGATCCGGCCGTTCTCGTCGCGCTCCAGCCTGGCGCAGGTCTCGCGGTAGCGCGCCGGAAGATGCGGCGCGAGCTCTGCGAGGCACGCCAGCTCGAGCGACGGCAGGTAGCCGCATTGCAGATGCTCGACGACCGCCTCGCCGTGGCGCGTGAAATCCGGGCCGACGAAGAGCCCCTCATGCTCCAGGCCGATCAGAGCTTCTGATACCCCGATCACGCCGCCTAAATGCGATTCGCTCAGGAAGGGCTCGGCGAAGCGCACGCGCAGCCGCGAGCCCCCGAGAAGCCGCTTCCAGCGATTCTCCACGCCGAGCGCGGCCAGCCCGAAGTTGCCGGGATGGCGGCTGGTATTCGGCCCACAGCGGCCAAGCGCCTCGCGTGTCAGGCTCGCCAGCCGCTGTTGCAAGGCTGGAGTGAGCGCAAGTTCCTTCCCGCCCAGCCGCAGCGACACCTCGTCGGCGAGGGCGCCTTGCGCGCACAAGCCCAGGGCCAGCACAAAGTGCCTCACTTGAGCTGGTCGTCGAACTTCTTCAGCACGCGCGCGCGCAGCTCGGCCGAGGCCTTCACCACCGGCGGAAACTCGCCGAGCATCTCGAACGGGCGGCAGGCGTCCATCACCGCGCGCGAATTCCAGGTCACGCCGCGCGGCAGGCGCGGATCGAGCGGCCCGCTCCAGTGGCGGCGGATGAAATCGATATCCTCGGCGGGATCGCAGCGCGTGCACATCGCCCAGATCACTTCCTCGAGGTTCGTGGGGTCGACGTCGTCGTCGACCACCACCACGAAGCGCCCGAGGTAGGAGCCGGACTGGCAGCTCGCGGCGAGCATCGCCGCCTGCTTCGCATGGCCGGCATAGGCCTGCTTGATCGAGATCACGTTGAACATGCGCGCGCAGCCGGCCTCGTGCACCCAGACGCCGCGCACCCCGGACAGGCCGGCGCGCTCGACCTCGTCCCAGATCATGCCGGCCTTCATCACGCACTTGGAGTAAGAGAAATCCGACGGCGGCACCATCGGGCAGGCGAGCCCCAGGATCGGCTCGTTGCGGTGGTAGATGCGCTCGACGCGCACTACCGGCTGCTCGCTCTGGCCGCCGGCGTAGTAGCCCGTGAATTCGCCGAACGGCCCCTCGGGCATGGTCTCGCCGGGGTGCATCACGCCCTCGAGCACGATCTCGGCGTGCGCCGGCATCGGCAGGCGGTAGCGCTCGGATTCGACGACGTCGTAGGGCAGCCCGCGATGTCCGGCGGCATAGTCGTACTCGGAGAGGCCGAAGCGGATCTCGTTGCCGCCGGCGAGGAACAGCAGCGGATCGTGGCCGCAGCTGATTAGGACCGGGCAGGGCTTGCCCTGCTTGAAGTACTTGTCGCGGATCTGCCGGCCGTGCTTGCCTGGCGAGATCCACAGGCCGACCTTGTCCGGCCCCTGCACCATCGAGCGATAGGTGCCGCAGTTGACCCAGTTCAGCTCCGGATCGCGCATGATCACCAGGTCGTCGGTGCCGATGTAGCGACCGCCGTCGTGCTCGTGCAGCAGCGGCACGGGGAATTTCAGGACGTCGACGTCTTTTCCGGAAAGAATGTTTTCGAGAACGGCGCCGTTCTTCACCACCCTGGGCGGGATCGGCTTGTGCTGTTTCATCCGATCGCGGTAGGCGCGCACCACGTCGAGCGGATGCGACGGCACCGGGAAGCCGAGCATGATCGCCAGGCGCTTGGCGCTGTTGGTCGCGCCCGAGAGCGCGCGGAATCCCTTCGGGTAGCCGGGGATGTCCTCGAACAGGATCGCCGGCGGAGTCTCGCCGCGGTAGACGATCTCGGCGAGCGTGCCCATCTCCAGCTTCCAGTGCGCGCCGCGGATGCGCAGCAGCTCGCCCGCCGCTTCAAACCGCTCGATGGCCTCGCGCAGATCGGCGTGCGGCCGATCGTAGGCGTTCCAGAATCCGGCCTTCTCAGTATGTCCCACGGAACGCGTCGCTTCCCGCCACGTAGGTCATGTTGGTGATGCCGTGGTTGCGGTTGACGAGCGGCCGGTTGAACAGGCGGTGCTTCATGCTGCGCACCTCGTGCTCGATCTGGAAGAGTTTCCTGCCGTCCTTCGGATCGACGATCCACTGGAAGCGCCACTCGGCCTCGTCGGTCTCCATCGTGATCAGGCCGCGCTCGAGCAGCCATTTGTAGGGGTTCGAGAAGTCGGCGATATAGACTTGGATGTGGTGGCCGTCGTACTCGGGCTGCTTTGCTTTCGTCTCGGTGAACATCACCTTCTGATGCTTGCCGATGCGGACTGTCGCGCGACC
>DATMJC010000112.1:0-14909 GCA_035554435.1 Burkholderiales bacterium
GGCGCGATGGTGATCGTCGACGCCGTCACCTCGCTCGCCGGTACGCCGGTGAAGGTCGACGAGTGGGAGATCGACGCGATCTACTCGGCGAGCCAGAAATGCCTGTCGTGCACGCCGGGCCTGTCACCGGTGTCGTTTTCCGAGCGCGTGGTCGAGCACGTGAAGAAGCGCAAGGACAAGATCCACAGCTGGTTCATGGACATGAACCTGCTGTTCAATTACTGGACCGCCGGCACGCGCACGTACCACCACACCGCGCCGACCAACTCGCTGTTCGCGCTGCACGAGGCGCTGCTGCTGATCCGCGAAGAGGGGCTGGAGAACGCCTGGGCGCGCGCCACGCGCCACCACCTCGCCCTCAAAGCCGGGCTGGAGGCGATGGGCATGAAGATGCTGGTCGCAGAGAAGCACCAGTTGCCGCAGATGAACGCGGTGCGCTGCCCGGAGGGCGTGAACGAAGCCGAGGTCAGGAAGACCCTGCTCAACGAGTTCGGCATCGAGATCGGCGCCGGCCTCGGCCCGCTCGCCGGGAAAATCTGGCGCATCGGCCTGATGGGCTACAGCTGCCGTCCCGACAACGTCATGCTGTGCCTGTCGGCGCTCGGCTCGGTGCTCTCGGACATGGGCATGCCGGTGCACGTGGGAGACGCCGAGGCGGCCGCGCACGGCGCCTACGCGCAGATGCACGTCAAGGACGCGCAGCGCAAGAAGCGGGCGGCGTAGGGGTGCAATACACGATCGGGGCAGACGAGGAGTTCCTGCGCGTTTCGGTCTCGGGACGCGACACCGACATCCCGCCTTCGGCGGTTTGCGCCCAGGTGCTCATCGAGAGCGAACGGCTCGAGCGCCCGCGCATTTTGATCGAGCTCGACCAGAAGTTCCCGCTCTCGCTCGCCAGCCAGCAGCAGCTGATCGACCAGCTTCCGATGATCGGCTTCACGCCCGAGTACAGCATCGCTCTGGTGCACCGCACTCCCGTCGCCCAGATGGCGAACCAGTACATCGACATGCTCGCCGAGAGGCGCGACCTTGCGGTGCGCAACTTCCGCGACGTGGAGCAGGCGAAGGAGTGGCTGCGCTCGCGCTGACCGGCTGACGGGGGCCGGCGAGACCGCGAGACTAGAGGTCGAGCCGCCGCCAGATCTCCACCGAGAGCGCGGCCTGGTTCAGCGTGTAGAAGTGCAGCCCAGGCACGCCGGCGTCGATGAGCTTGCGGCACAGGTCACTCACCACGTCGACGCCGAAAGCCCGGATCGACTTCGTGTCGTCGCGATAGCCCTCGAGCTTGATGCGCATCCAGCGCGGAATTTCTGCGCCGCAGGCGTCCGAGAAGCGCGCGAGCTGGGCGAAGTTCGAGATCGGCATGATGCCGGGAACGATCGCAATGCCGATGCCGGCGCGGCGCGCCTCGTCGACGAAACGGAAATACGCGTCCGGGTTGTAGAAATACTGCGTGATCGCCGAATCCGCCCCGGCGTCCACCTTGCGCTTGAAATTGCGCACCTCGTCCGCGGCATTGCGCGTCTGCGGATGGTATTCCGGGTAGCACGCGACCTCGATGTGGAACCAGTCGCCGGTCTTCTCGCGGACGAAGCTGACGAGCTCGCTCGCGTGGCGCAGCTCCCCCGCCGCGGCGATGCCGGAAGGCAGGTCGCCGCGCAGCGCGACGAGGTGGCGGATGCCGTTCGAGCGGTAGCGCTCGAGCTGCTCCGCGAGATCCTTGCGCGTCGAGGCGATGCAGGAAAGGTGCGGCGCCACCTCGTGGCCGGCGGCGCGGATCTCGAGCACCGTTTCGAGCGTGCCTTCGCGCGTCGAGCCGCCGGCGCCGAAGGTGCAGGAGAAAAACCGCGGCTTCAGCGCCGCGAGCTCCTGCCAGGTCGCGCGCAGCTTCGCTTTCCCTTCGGGCGTCTTCGGCGGAAAGAATTCGAAGCTATTGTCCATCGATGTAGGGCTTGAGCGCCGCGTACACCGCGCGGTTGACAGGCGCGTCCAGGCCCGCCTCCTCGCTCATCCTCGCCACCGCGCCGCACAGCCACGGCGCCTCGAGCCGCCCGCGGTTCTCGAGGTCGTGTGCGAGCGAAGCCTTCATGTCGGCGTGCAGGCCGTCGGCGAACTTTACGCGCGCCTCGACGAAGTCGTCGGCGAGCGCCACTCCACGGGCGCGGCCCAGGCGCCAGGTCTCGCGCATCGCCTGCTCGAAGAGCCAGCGCAGGTCGGGGTCGCTGCGGACCACGCCGAGCGGCGCGCGCGCCACCGCCGTGGCGCTCGAAACCGCCACCAGGAAGACGAACTTCTCCCAATTCGCTCTTACGATGTCGTCGGGGATCTCGGCGTTGATCTTCGCTTCCCGGCAGGCCGCCAGGAATGCCACTGCCTTGTCTTTCTGTGAAGGGAGAACAGGTCCGAACTGCAGGCGCGACATCTCGCCGGTGTGCTCGATCACGCCCGGCGACTTGACGCGCGTGGCGATGTAGGCCGAGCCGCCCAAGACGGCTTTTTCAGGGAACACCTTCCTGAGGCGCGCGATCGACTCGACGCCGTTCTGGAACGGGATGATCGCGGTCTCGGGTCCGACCACCGGCCGCAGCCTCTCGGCCGCGGTCTCGGTGTCCCAGAGCTTCACCGCGAACAGCACCACGTCGACGACGTTCGCTTCCCGCGGGTCCTCGAGCACCCGCACCTTGAGGCACGCGTTCCCATGTGGGCTTTCCACCTTCAATCCATTCGTACGAATGGCTTCTAGGTGTCTACCGCGCGCGAAGAAGGTCACGTCGTGGCCGGCCTGTTGCAGGCGGGCGCCGAAGTAGCCGCCAACGCCCCCGGCGCCCATGGCGGCGATTTTCATTTTCTCAGTAACGGTAGTGATCGGACTTGTACGGGCCGACTTTCGGCACCCCGATGTATTTCGCCTGCTCGTCGCTGAGCTCGGTGAGCATCGCGCCGAGCTTCGAGAGCTGCAGCCTCGCCACCTTCTCGTCGAGTTGCTTCGGCAGGATGTAGACGCCCACCGGATACCTGGCGGTGTTGGTGAACAGCTCGATCTGCGCGAGCACCTGGTTCGCGAAGGAGGAGCTCATCACGTACGAGGGATGGCCGGTGCCGCAGCCGAGGTTCACCAGGCGCCCTTCGGCCAGCATGATAATCCTCTTGCCGTCGGGAAAGATGACGTGGTCGACCTGCGGCTTGATGTTCTCCCACTTGTACTGGCGCAGCGAAGCGATGTCGATCTCGTTGTCGAAGTGGCCGATGTTGCACACGATCGCGTTGTTCTTCATGCGCTTCATGTGCTCGTGGGCGATGACCTTGAAGTTGCCGGTCGCGGTGACGAAGATGTCCGCCTTGTCGGCGGCGTAGTCCATCGTTACGACCTTGTAACCCTCCATCGCCGCCTGCAACGCGCAGATCGGATCGATCTCGGTCACCCACACCTGCGCCTGGAGCCCGCGCAGCGCCTGCGCCGAGCCCTTGCCGACCTCGCCGTAGCCCGCGACCACCGCCACCTTGCCCGCGACCATGACGTCGGTCGCGCGCTTGATCCCGTCGACCAGCGATTCGCGGCAGCCGTAGATGTTGTCGAACTTGGACTTGGTCACCGAGTCGTTCACGTTGATCGCCGGGAAGAGAAGCCGCTTTTCCTTCGCCATCTGGTAGAGGCGGTGAACCCCTGTGGTGGTCTCCTCCGTCACGCCCCTGATGTCCTTTCCGGCTTTCGAATACCACCCGGGCTGGGAGTGCAGACGGGCCTTGATGGCCTTGAAAAGCGAGACTTCTTCCTCGCTTTTCGGATCGTCGAGCAGGGAAGCGTTCTGCTCGGCCTTCCTGCCGAGGTGCACCAGCAGCGTCGCGTCGCCGCCGTCGTCCAGGATCATGTTGGGGCCGCTCATGTTCCCGCTTGGGCCGAACTCGAAGATCCGGTGGGTGTATTCCCAGTACTCGTCGAGCGACTCGCCCTTGTAGGCAAACACCGGCGTGCCGCCCGCGGCAATGGCGGCTGCGGCGTGGTCCTGGGTGGAGAAGATGTTGCAGGACGCCCAACGCACTTCCGCCCCTAGCGCCTTCAGGGTCTCGATCAGAACTGCCGTCTGGATGGTCATGTGCAGCGATCCGGCGACGCGCGCACCCTTCAGCGGCTGGCGCGACGCGTATTCCTGCCGGATCGCCATCAGCGCCGGCATCTCCGACTCGGCGATCGCGATCTCCTTGCGGCCCCAGTCGGCGAGCGCCAGGTCGGCGACCTTGAAATCCGTGAACTTGGAATCGATCTTCATAGAAGCTCCTGAAAGCAAAAAGCGCCCGCACCGTCTCCGATGCGAGCGCCGTTGAAGTGGCCCGTTGATCCCTGTGGGCCTCGCTGAGCCTGACCCTCGCTCGGGATTGGCGGGGACGCAACGCTCCTCAGCGGCGTGAATTCTACCCGGATATTGTTCCTGTTCAAAGGCTGGCCGAGCCTGCATGCTGGCGGCCCGTGGACAGCTCGTACGTAGCCAGCGTCGTTTTCCTGAAGATCCAGGACTTTGCCTCCCGCGCAGCGAGCGAGCAGGCGCGCCAGCGCGCGCAGCTCGAGGCCGTGATCGCGGTCACGACAGCGGACCTCGCGCCCGCGAGCCGCGTCGTGCTCGACGCCTCCGACGGCGCGGCGATCGTCGTGCTGGCGAACCCAGTAGGTGCGCTGCGCCTCGCCGAGCGCGCGCTCAAGGCGTCGGCGGCCGGCCTGCCGCTCTGCGCCGGGATCAACCATGGCGCGGTGCGCGTTCTCGGCAGCGGGGTCGGCGAAGCCATGGTCGGCGATGGCATCGCCGTGGCCGCCAGCGTCGCGCAGTTCGCGCCGGCTTCGGAAGTGCGCGTTACGCGCGCCTTTCGCGACGCGCTCGCCGATGCCGCGCCCGGACAGGAAGCCTCGCTCGTGCCGAAAGGCGCCTCGACCGACGCGAGCCTGCGCAGCCACGAGCTCTTCACGCGCGATCGAACCGAGTTCCAGCGCCGCGGGCGGACCTACGCGGCGCTCAGCACCGCGGCCGTCGTCGTGCTGCTCGCGAGCGGCGTCGGCTGGCGCATCTCCCAGCAGGGCAAGGAGGCTTTCATCAACGGCCTCGCGGCGAAGTACCGCGCCACCACCGCTCAGGGCGAGCGCTACGTGCGCGGGCTCGTGGAGAAGGCGAAATTCCAGTGAGCAAGAAAAAGCAGATCGGCCGCTACAAGATCCTCGGCGAGCTCGGCCGCGGCGCGATGGGCGTGGTGTACCGCGCCGAGGATCCGGCGCTCGACCGCGTGGTCGCGCTGAAGACCATCCTGCTCTCCGACGACGTCGAGAACCGCAAGGAATACGAGAAGCGCTTCGCCCTGGAGGCGAGAGCCGCGGGCAAGCTCAACCACCCCAACATCGTCACCACCTTCGATTTCGGCGAGGAGGGCGACCTCGCGTTCCTGGCGATGGAGCTGCTCGAAGGCACTGACCTGCGCACGCGGCTGAAGGACAAGGGGCTCGCCACCGACGAGGCGGTCGAGATCGCGGTGCAGGTGGCCGACGGCCTGGGCTTCGCGCACGAGCGCGGCGTCGTGCACCGCGACATCAAGCCGGGCAACATCATGCTGCTCGAGCGCGGCGGCGCGAAGATCATGGACTTCGGCATCGCGCGCATGCGTTCCGACGACTTCAAGACCAGCACCGGGATGGTCCTCGGCACGCCGCGCTTCATGTCGCCCGAGCAGATCGGCGGCGCCGCGGTCGACCAGCGCTCCGACGTATTCTCGCTTGGCGTGGTGCTCTACGAGATGCTGACCGGCCAGATGCTCTTCGCCGGCGCCGACTCTGCGCAGATCGCGCACAACGTCACCAACGTCGAGCACGAGCCGCCCTCGCGGCGCAACAAGGAAGTGACTTCGCTCCTCGACTTCGTGGTGGCGCGCGCCCTGAAGAAGGACCCGTCGGTGCGCTACCAGGACGCCTACGAGCTCGCGTCGGACCTGCGCACCTGCCTGGCCGAGCTGCGAGGCCGGCCCGTCACGGAGACGAAGCGCGATACGACCAAAACCGTGAAGCTTGCGCGCAAGATCGACAGCAAACAGGCGCCAGTGGCGAGTGCGATCGCGCCGAGCACGCGGCTTTCGCTTTCGCGTCAGTTCGACTCGCGCGCGGCGCTCAAGCGCCTTGCGGCGCCCGGGATGCTCGACCGCGCCGCGCTCGCGCGCCTGCCGCGGCACGTCGGCCTGCTGCGGCGCATCTGCCGCGACGCCGGCCCGCGCCTGCTCTTCTTCTCCTCGCTCGTCGCCGCCGCCGCGAGCGGCTACATCGCCTTCGGCTAGCCCTCGAACGTGATCAGGCCCATGCCCGTGGTCATGGGCGCGTAGTAATGGCGGTGGACGCGCTTCCCGCGCGCCGCGCCGCGCATCGTCAGCCACATGATGAGCTCTACCGCCTCGGCGCCGGCTTCCTCCATGAGCCTGCGGTGCGTGATGCCGGCAAGCTCCTCGGGGTCGGACTCGATCCGATCCAGGAATCCCTGGTCGAACTCTTCGTTCATGTAGCCGAAGCGCTTGCCCTGGAGCTGGTGCGACATGCCTCCGGTTCCCATGACAACTACTCTTGAATCACCGGGATACGAGGCAACTGCGCTCCGGATCGCCTGGCCGAGCTTGTAGCAGCGCCGCGCGGTCGGCAGAGGATGCTGGATGACGTTCGCCTGCAGCGGGATGGCGCGCACCGGCCAGCCGCTCATCCCATCCTTGCCTTGGCCGTGGGGAAAGCACAGATTCATCGGCACGAGAAAACCGTGCTCGACGGCGATCTCCTGGCAAAGCGTCAGGTCGAACTCGTGCTCGTACACCAGCGCCTCGGAGAGGTGGATGGAGAGATCGAGGTCGCCTTGCACGCGCGGCAGCGGCCGCGTGCCGAAGCCTTCGTCGCCGATCGCATAGCTCTCCGCGACCCCGAGCGCGAAGGTCGGGTACTTGTCGAAGCCGAAGTCGGCCGCGTGGTCGTTGTAGATCACGATGGCGACGTCGGGCTCGAGCTGCGCCAGCCACTCCCGCACCGGGATGTAGGCGTCGAACAGCGGCTTCCACGCCGGCTCCTGCGTGCGATTGCGGTCCACGACCGGGCCGACCGATGGGACGTGCGACAGTCCGATCCCGCCGACGATCCTAGATGGCATCTTTGAACTTTCGCGTCGCGAGGAACTCCTCATAGCTCTCGCCGCGCATCTGGGCGCCCATCCGGTAGAGGCCGTTGCCGGTGACCGAGCCGATCTTGAGGAGGTAGTAGATATTCGTGCCGGCCTCGATCAGGCCGCGGAAATCGCGCTTCCGAATGAGGTTCTTCTCTTCCTCTAAGAGCGAAAAGCGAGACATGTAGGCCTCTTCGTCGCGCTTGAAGGCCTCGCGCTCCTGCGGCAAGCAGAGCGCCGCGCAGAGCTTGTTCAGCCGCCGCCCGCGCAGCGAGAGGCGCAGGTCGAAGATGCTCGTATCGGGGATCGGCCGCAGCATCGCGAAAGCATACTACCCGGCGAATTCGCCGAGGAAGATCCGCTTCACCTCGGCTGAGCGCAGCAGCTCGGCCGAAGGCCCGCTCAGGACCGTGCGCCCGGACTCGAGCACCACGCCGCGGTCGGCGAGCTTCAGCGAAAGCTCCACGTTCTGCTCGATGAAGAGGATGGCGATGCCGTGCTCGTCGCGGATGCGGCGCACCAGGGCGCCGATCTCCCCCACCATCCGCGGCGCGAGGCCGAGGAAGGGCTCGTCGATCATCAGGAGCTTCGGCCGCGCCATCAGGCCGCGCGCGATCGCCACCATCTGCTGCTCGCCGCCGGAGAGGGTGTGCGCGAGCTGCGAGCGGCGCTTCTTGAGCAAGGGAAGGAGGGCTTCGAGGCGCGCGAGCGTTTCCTCGCGATGCGGTCGCGCGCGCTCATTGTGGGCGCCGAGAAGCACGTTGTCGTGCACGGTGAGAAACGGAAACAGCCGCCTGCGCTCGAGGACATGGGCAATGCCGATCCCCGCGCGCCGGTGCGCCGGCACGTCGTCGATGCGCCGGCCCTCGAAATGGATGCTGCCCGCGCTCGGACGGAGCAGCCCCGAGATCGTGTTCACGAGCGTCGACTTGCCGGCGCCGTTCGGGCCGAGCACGGCGACGATCTCGCCGGCCGCCACGTCGAGGCGGACTTCCCAGAGCACCTGGAACTCACCGTAGGCAACATCGAGCGCCTCGACGGCTAGTTGAGAGCTCATGAAACGTAGGCTTGGCCGAGGTAGGCTTCGACCACCTTGGGGTCGCGCGCCACCGCGGCGGGTGCGCCGTCGGCGATGACCTCGCCCAGGTGCAGCGCGATGATGCGCTGCGCGACCGCGGTGACGACCCGCATGTTGTGCTCGATCACGAGGAGCGTCAGGCCGCCCGCGTGCAGCTCGCGCACGAGCTCCACCAGCGCCGGAATCGAGCGCTGGTCTACTCCGCCGGTCACTTCGTCGAGAAGGAGCAGGCGCGGCCCGGTCGCGAGCGCGCGCGCGAGCTCGAGGCGCTTGCGCTGCCCGGTCGAAAGGGTGCCCGCATGGGCGTTTGCCTTCTCGGAGAGGCCGACCCGGCGCAGCCATCCGTGCGCCTGCTCGCGCGCGTGTCTCACGTCGCGTGTCCGCGTGAGCGCGCCCACCATGACGTTTTCCGCCACCGTCATGCCCTGGAACGGGCGCAGCTTCTGGAAGGTGCGGGCGACGCCGCGGCGGCAGACGAGGTCCGGCGAGAGCCCAGTGAGCCGCTTGCCCTCGAGCTCGACCTCGCCCTCGTCGGGCGCGTAGAAGCCGCTGATGCACTCGAAGAGCGTCGACTTGCCGGCGCCGTTCGGGCCGATGATCCCGACGAGCTCGCCGGCGGCGACCTCGAAGCTGATCTCCCGGTTGGCGGTGATGCCGCCGAAGCGCTTGGTGACCTTGCTCACCCGAAGCAACGTCATGACTTCCTGAAAAAACCCATGAGGCCCTGCGGCGCATAACGCACCATGAGTATCAGGGCGGTGCCGTAGAGAATGAGATAGAGGCCGACGAGATGCGAGCCGAGGCCGCCGAACTCGGCGCGCAGCCACGTCTCCACGGTGGTGACGAGCACCGAGCCGAGGAAGGGTCCGAGCGCGGTGCCCAGGCCGCCGATGATCGCGGCGAGCGCGAAGCGCACCGACAGGTCGACCGAGAAGACGTAGAGCGGATCGACGAAACCGACGTACTGCGCCCAGAGCGCGCCGCAGACCGCCGTGAACGCTGCGCTCGCGGCGATCGCCGCGACCTTGAGCCGGCGCGCGCGCACGCCCAGGGAGAGCGCGGCGTCCTCGTCCTCCCGCACCGCGGCGAGTTGAAAACCGCGTCGCGAGCGCTCCAAATACAGTTGCAGCAGATAAACCACCAAGGCAAGGACGAGGACGATCCAGACCCAGATGCGCTTGTCCGCGATGCCGAGCGTCCAGAATCCCGCGCGGAACGGCACCGGGATCCCTTCGGAGCCGGCGGTGAACCCGCGCCAGCGGGCGGCGCCGAGGAGGAGCACCTGCGATACCGCGATCGTGGCGATGACGAAGTACGGTCCGCGCAGGCGGTTCGCGAGAAAGCCGATGACCGTGCCGGCCGCGGTCGCGACGGCGGCGCCGATGGCGGCGCCGTACCACGGCGAGATGTTCCAGCGCACGCCGCAGAGCGCGGCGGCGTACGCCCCCAGGCCGAAGAATGCGGAATGGCCGAGCGAGATCTGTCCCGCGTAGCCGCCCGCGATGTTCCACGCGCCCGCCGCGCATCCCCACACGAGGATGAGCACCAGCGTGTCGAGGAGGAACGCGTCGTCCACGACGAGCGGCGCGAGGCCGGCGGCCGCGAAGAAGACGAACGCTTGCGCATAGGTCCTCACACGCCGAGCGTCTCCGAGCCGCGCTGCCCGAAGAAACCCGCGGGGCGCACGACGAGGATGGCGATGAAGAGAAGGAGATACAGCATCTCCTTCCACGAAGTGCCGATCGTGTAGGAGCCGATCACCTCGACGGCGGCGATGATGAGCGCCGCGATCAGCGCGCCGGCCATGTCGCCGAGACCGCCGAGCACGACGGCGATGTAGGCGATAAGCACGAACTGCAGGCCTGCCGTCGGGTAGACCGGGTAGACCGGCGCGAGCAGCACGCCGGCGGCGCCGACGCAGGCGATGCCGACCGACCAGGTGAGGGCGTAGATGCGGCCGGTGTCGATTCCCATCAGCATCGCAGCGGAGCGGTCCTGGGCGGTCGCGCGCATGAGCTTGCCGGTGTAGGAGAAGCGCATGAAGGCGAAGAGCGCCGCGGTGGCGGCGACGGCGAGGACGAAGGCCACCGCCTGCGCGAGGTTCATCACCGCGCCTCCGAGGTTGATCACGGATGCGTAGTAGCTGGTGCGCACGAAGCGCGCGTCGCCGGTCCAGAGCACTAGCGCCAGGTTCTGCAGCACGATGGAGAGGCCGACGGTGGTGAACACCTGCACGTTGTGCGAGGTATGCACGATCGGGCGCATGATGAGCGCGTAGCTTCCCCAGCCCACGGCGAGGAAGAGCGGCACGGCGACGACGAGCGTGAGGTACGGGTCCGCGTGCAGCAGCGTGAAGGCCCAGAAGGCGGCGTACATCCCGAGCATCAGGAACTCGCCGTGCGCGAAGTTCACCACGCGCATGACGCCGAAAATCAGCGTCAGCCCGACCGCGATGAGGGCGTAGATCCCGCCGAGCAGGATCGTCGAGACGACGAGCTGGGAGAGCAGAGCGCTACTTACGCGTGTTACTTACGCTGGTTCCAGGGCCCGAGCGGCACCCACTTCGCCCGGTTGCTCGTGAGGTCCTCCGGCCACACCGTGACGAGCGCGCCGTTCTGCCACTGCAGCATGTAGTGCTGGACGCGCTCGTTCGAGTTCTGGCCCGACTCGTCGAACTTCACGCCCCAGCCATTGATCAGGCTGCCGACCGGGACGTCCATCTTCATCACGGCGGCGCGGAACTTGTCCAGGTCGTCGGTTTTCGCGGCGTCGAGCACCACCTTCAGCAGCCACAGGCCGCCCGCGGCGAGCTGGTGGCCGCCGGTGGGCGCGTCCGACCCGGTCTTCGCCTTCACCGCCTCGCGGAAGGCGCGCTCGATCTTCTGGCCGTCGGCGCGCATCTTGTCCACGAGAAAGCCCACGCCGGGCTCGCTCAGCGCAAAAGGCCCGTTGGACTCGTTGCCGAGCGCCTTGCCGAAGCCGGGGTTGCCGTAGCCGGTCGCGCCAGCGTGCACCACCGCCTTGACGTCGAAATTCTGCTCGCGCGCTTGGCGCCAGAAGAGGATCGCGTCCTGGTCGCGCGCGATGTGGTGGACCACGTCCGGGTTCGCGCTCTTCAGCTTGAGGATGACCGGCGTGAGATCGTTGGTCGTGAAGGTGTAGTACTCGAGCGCCACCTCCTGCATGCCGAATTCCTTCTTGGCGCGCTCGCGCGCGGCCTCGGTGACGCCCTGGCCGTACGACGAGTCCTCGGCTATGTAGGCGATGCGCAGCTCGTTCGGCTTCTTGCCCAGGCGCGGCGCGAGATACTTGGCGATGAACTCCACGTTGTACCAGCCGAAGCCGACGCCGTCGATTTCCGTGCGAAAGACGTTCTTCAATCCGCGGCGCGTGAAGCGCGGGTCGACGCAGGAGGTTTCCCAGTAAATGACGTTCTGGCGCGCCGCCGCCTCGCTCGCCGCGCCGCACAGCGTCGATGAAAACGTGCCGGTAATGATCTTCACCCGCTCGCGCGTCGCGAGCCGCGTGGCCTCGGAGGCCGCGGCGGTCGGGTCGGGCGCGTCGCCCACCACGAGCACGAGCTTGCGGCCCATCACGCCGCCGAAGCGGCTGTTGATGAGGTCGCGCATGATCTCGTAGCCCTCCAGGTGGAGCTTGCCCTGCACCGCGAGGTTGCCGGTGAGCGGCTCGAGCACGCCGAGCCGGTATTCGCCTTTCAGCTCTTGGCCTTGAATGACGCCGATCTGGAAGGCAACCGCGGCGCCGAGCGCGCCGACGATAAGTTTCTTCATGTCCCGCCCCCTCCTCACAGGTTGGAGAACGGCAAGAGAATGCCCGATTGGCCGCGCGGGCGCTAGGGAAACGCTAAAAGCGGCAATCCGTCGTTCCCGCGAAAGCGGGAACCCATGCCTTTCAAATACAAGAACTGGGCCCCCGCCTTCGCGGGGCCGACTTCTTCAGTGCAGGGGGTGACTTCTTTTCTCTACTCGCCCCAGACCTCGCGCGCGGTCTCGATGCAGAGGCGGAGCTTGGCCTTTTCCTGCTCGATGGTGAGGTTGTTGCCGTGGTGAGTGCTGGCGAAGCCGCACTGCGGGCTGATGCAGAGGTTTTCCATCGGCACGAACCTGGAGGCGGCTTCGATCCTTCTTTTTAGGACATCCTTGGATTCGAGCTGGGGCAGCTTCGAAGAGACCAGGCCCAGCACTACCCTCTTGCCCTTCGGGATGTAGCGCAGCGGCTCGAACCCGCCCGAGCGCTCGTCGTCGAACTCGAGGAAGAAGCCGTCGACGTCGAGCGTCGAAAACGCGGTCTCGGCGACGTAGTCGTAGCTGCCGCTCGCGAGCCAGGTGCTCTTGAAGTTGCCGCGGCAGGTGTGGATCGCGACCGCCATGTCGTCGGGCACGTCGCGGATCGCGGCGTTGACGGCGTCGGCGTAGACCGCCACGTCGCGCTTCGGATCGTCGCCGAGCTTCCTGAACTGCTCCTGCACCTTCGGGTCGCCGAACATGGCGATCGTGGTGTCGTCGATCTGGAGGTAGCGGCAGCCCGCCTTGTAAAGGTCCGCGATCTCCTCGCGGTAGCACTGCGCGAGATCGGCCCAGAAGCGGTCGGTGTCGGGGTAGGTTTTCCTGATCGAATCGCGGTCGCCGCGCGCGTGCAGCATGGCGGGCGAGGGCATCGTGAACTTCGGAACGCCTCGGGTCGTAGTTTTTTTCAAGAACTCAAAATGGGACAGCATGCTCGGCTTCGAACGCTTAAGCTCGCCGGTGACGAACATGGTCGGCGGCTTCGGGTCGGCGCCCTTGAACTTCGTATCGAAATACGCGTCGCCTTCGTCGTAGCGCAGCTCGACGCCGTCGAAGCCGGCGAGGAAGTCGATGTGCCACCAGTCGCGCCGGAATTCCCCGTCGGTGATCGACCGCAGCCCTAGATCCTCCTGCAGCTTGACCACCTCGCGGATCAGTCGGTCCTCGGCCTGCTTCAGCTCCTGCGCTGACCCCTCGCCCAGCCTCACCTTCTCGCGCAGCTCGTGCAGCTCGTGCGGGCGCAGCAGGCTTCCGACATGATCGGCGCGGAAGGGCGGAGCGATGCGCGGTGCCGCCAAGCCTAGACCGTCGCCTTGCTGCGCCAGCCCTCGTGGTATGTCGTCTGCGCCTGCTTGGCGTAGGGCGCGGGGCTGACGATGGCGCGGATCTCGAGCTGCTTGTGGCGCTCGACCGTCGGCTTCTTCGTGCCGCCGCCTTCCTCGCCCCACAGGATCCTGACTTCGGCGCCGAGGGGGACGTCCGCATCGACGATGCCGAGCGAAAGCATCGAGCGCTCGTTGTAGCTGTAGCCGCTGAACATGTTGAGGCCGACCAGCTTGCCGCCCAGGAGCACCTTGTCGTACGAGGCGGAGGTGTAGTTGGAGAGCGGCAGGTCGATGTACTTGTACGGATCGCCCTGCTCGAGCATGGCGCGCCACACTTTCAGGACGTCGTCGGCGTTCCAGGCGAACGTGACCTTTTTGCGATGCGGCTTGCCCGCCATCTTCTCGAGCGCCTGCCGGCCGATGAAGTCGTGGTCGAACTTGATGAACGGTCCGTAGCCCATCTCGTAGGGCGTGACGTAATAATCCTCGATGTTGGCCGAGTTCATGCTGCCGCCGATCGAGCCGGTCGCCTCGTAGCTCGACGCCGGCAACCACTTGCGGTATGCCTTCATCTTCTCGCCCGTATAGACCGCTGGAAGCGGGGAGGGGATCCAGCCCGACTCGAGCGTGTTAGTGGCGTAGGCGCGCGCGCCGACTTCCTTCAGCCCGAGCTCCTTGCCGGCGGCGACGATGGCGGCACGGATCTTCTCGCGCTCTTCATAGGGCCCCCAGACCTCGAGCCCCGGAGCGCCGGCCATGCCGTGGCGTAGCGCACGCACCTTGCGCCCGGCGATCTTGATCTGGCCCGTGTGGAAGAACTTGATCTCGGGCACGGGCCCGCCGTTCAGCTTCTCGATCACCTTCCAGGCGTTCGGCCCCTGAATCTGGAAGCGGTAGTTACGCCGCTTCACTGCCTTGCCCTTGGTGTTGCCCGGCGAGCGGTCGTCCTTCACCGTGGTCACCTTGAAACCGCCGGTCTTGGCGTGGAACTCGATCCAGCTCGCCGCCGGAGCCCGGCCGACGAATACGAGGTGGTCCTTCTCCAGGTGGAACAGAATGCCGTCGCCGATGACGTAGCCGTCGTAGCTGCACGGCGCGAGCTGCTTGGCGCGGTTCACCGGGAAGTTGGCGAAGCTGTTCATGCCGAGGTAGGTGAACAGCTTGAGCGCGTCCTTGCCCTTCACGTATTGCTCGACCATGTGGTGCGACTGGTCGAAGAGCACCGCGCTCTTCTGCCAGGCGGCCTGCTCGTCGCGCCAGTTCGAGAACTCCCCCGGCACGACCGGATAGACGTACGCGCCGATCTGCGAATTGCGCAGCATTGCCACTGGGTTCCCTGCGGCGCGCAGTACCTCGTCTAGGCTCTTCATGAACGACCCCTACGCAGCTTGCTTCAGAGACAGCGCCTTGTCGGTCGCTTCCCAGGTGAACTCGGGTTCCTCGCGGCCGAAGTGCCCATAGGCCGCGGTCTTCTCGTAGATCGGCCGCAGGAGGTCGAGCATCTGGATGATGCCGCGCGGGCGCAGGTCGAAGTTGG
>DATMJC010000113.1:0-53574 GCA_035554435.1 Burkholderiales bacterium
ATTCACATACGCAAGCGCGCGGCCAATCCAAATTCTAGCCACAAGGTAGTACGCGTTTTCGGACGGGACATAGAGACTAATACCTATCGAACTTTGAGATAGGACGAAAGGTTGTCCCGCAAAAATTAGCGTTACGCAGCCATGTGGAACCTCATGCGGCGAGGGAGTCGTTGCGACATCGAGTGGTAGCGAAAGGTCCATACCGGCGCGCGGCGTCCATGCATTGTGTTGACTTTCAAAGACCAGAACACCTTCTTCAATTGCGACTGTGCCTAGGCCTCGTCTGAATTCCTCAAAGAAGACCTCCTCGGCAAGACCAATTCCTTCGTTGTTGCGTCTTCCGCACGTATTGGTTCCTGCAAACACTACAACTGGCTTTGAAAGAGATCCAACGGACGGCGGCTTGTTTGCGAGAAAAACCTTCTGGTAGAGGTATGGGCCATCAGGGTAGCGCTCTTTATCAGATAGTTCGGGTTGGGACCGTGCCCAAATCGAAGACGTGAGGATGGCTTCCTTTACCCGAGCTGCGCCGCCGTCCATGACGTAATAGACCTTCCCCTGCTTCTCGTTGATTGTCCTGTACAAGGAGTAGTTGCGTGGCCCCTTATCGACAATCTCGTTGTGGCAGTCGATGCCCGAGAGCATCCAATTAATGCCCTGCTCGGCCGCGAATGCGCGTGAATTGCTCGTGGCGTAGCGAGGGCTGGCGTGGAAAAAATTGGAATGATGCTCACACATAGTAGATCCCGAGAAGGACAGAGCCGTACCGTCATTCGTCGTTATCCGTATGTCGTACTTAAGTGTCCGATCAAATGCGATTTGATCGCAGCCCTGGAGCGGCACAACTGCGAGAAGTAATACAGCGAACGAGAGGCGTCGGCCATGCATCGTGCGGCCTAACGTCCCGGTTTTGCCGCGCTGAAGGACGCGCGTAGCGCGGATGCGCAAGCGTCGGTCAACAACCGGTTGTTAGGGCGCAAGCTTTCCAAGATCAGTATCCCCCTCGCTCCTTGGTGAGATGCCTTTCAGCTCTCTTACCTTGGCGCCATTGCAGTATGCGGCCACATCGACCTTTGGCGGAAACGGGCCACCAGCCGTATAGCTCACCGAGAAAACACCGCTCACCTTCCGCTTTTCGACTAGGCGAGCGCCACCCGCCTCAGTTGCCGCTATCTCGCAATTGCCAGCGCTGGGTGCCTCTCCCTTTACGGCGTGAAGCGAATCCATTGTTCCAATGCAGCCGGATGCCAAAGCCAGGACGCATGCGACGCTCAGATAACGCACTGCGCTCATCCCCTGCGCCCTAACGTTAAATAGTCAGAATCACTGTCCGCCTATCTTAGCTGCGCGCTCCGAGCAGGTCGCGGCAAATCTCCCGGAATCAACGTCTTACAGAGCTGCGATGCATTCAGCGGACGTGTTATTCAGATGATTTAGGGACAAGAACCTGATTCGGCTTACGAATCGCGAGCACGACAGGACAGGGAGACAAGCGAAAGAGCACTCGGCAAACGAGACCGAGGCTGAGCTGCATTTCCTCTAGCGCGAGAGAAACTCTCAAGAGCGGAGGTATTGCGCAATGCGCACGTAGTCAGCGGGAGAGAGGTTCTCGGGTCGAGCGCTCGGGTCGATACCGAGCTTTGGGAAGTCGGCGGCTGCCAAGGGCAATGCGTTGCGGAGCTGCTTGCGGCGCGAAGAGAAGGCGCCGCGAAGGAGGTCGTCGAAGCGCGTGCCCTCGAGGGCCGGAGGGTCGGCGAGCGGCTCCATGCGCACGACGGCGGATTCGACCTTGGGCGGCGGGCGGAAGGCGCCCTTCGACACGTTGAAGAGCTTCTTCATCCGGAACCGCACCTGCAGCGCAACGGACAACCGGCCGTAGTCTGCCGTGGATGGTGAAGCAACCATGCGCTCCACAACCTCGAGCTGAAGCATGAAGTGCATGTCTCGAACTCGGTCGGCGTAGCGAGCGAGATGAAAGAGGAGCGGCGTGGAGATGTTGTACGGCAGGTTGCCCACCAAGCGCATGCCGCGCGGGAACTGGCCGAAGTCGAAGTCGAGGGCGTCGGCTTGATGCACGACGATCTTGTCGTCCCGCTTCAGCGCCGCGGCGAGGTCGCGGTCGAGCTCGATTACGTGAAGCTTGGCAACTCGCTCAAGAAGGGGGTGAGTGAGCGCGCCTTCGCCGGGGCCGATTTCCACCATGAAATCGTCCTTCGTGGGCGCGACTGCCTGAATGATCTTCTCGAGAACTCCCCGCTCGTGCAGGAAATGCTGCCCGAACCTCCGCCGTACGCGGTGAGGCCGCTTAGGAGGCAGCGGCCGATGCGAGCTCAATGGCGAGCTTCACCGCCTCGATCAGGCTGCCGGGGTCGGCCTTGCCGGTGCCGGCGAGGTCGAGCGCGGTGCCGTGATCGACCGAGGTGCGGACGAACGGCAGGCCGAGGGTCACGTTGACGCCGCGGCCGAACGAGGCGTACTTGAGCACCGGCAGGCCCTGGTCGTGGTACATGGCGAGCACTGCGTCGGCATGCTTCAGCCGCTCCGGAACGAAGAGCGTGTCGGCCGGGATCGGTCCGGAGGCGTCGACGCCGGCGGCCTTGATGGCCGGGGCGATGATGTCCTGGTCCTCGCGGCCGAGGTGGCCCGACTCGCCGCTATGTGGATTCAGCCCGGCGACGAGGATGCGGGGCTTCGGGATCCGGAACCGCTTGCGCAGATCCTGATCGAGGACCTTGAGGGACTTGACGATGAGGTCTCGCGTGATGGCTCGCGGAACTTGGGCAAGGGCCAGGTGCGTGGTGGCGAGCGCCACGCGCAGGCCGCCGCCGACCAGCATCATCACCACGTGGTCTGCGCGCGCCTTCTCGGCGAGGAACTCGGTGTGCCCGGTAAAGGCGATGCCGGCGTCGTTGATCACGCTCTTCTGCACCGGCGCGGTCACCATGGCGTGGTATTCGCCCGAGAGGCAGCCGGCGAGCGCACGCTCGAGCACCGCGAGCACGTAGCGGCTGTTCGCCGGATCGAGCCTGCCCGGGACGCGCGGCCGCGCGAGCGGAACGTGCTCGACATCGGGGAAACCCGCGAGCAGGGCTCGGTCGCCGATCGCCACCAGCCGCGCAGGGAAGCGCTCGCCGGCGAGCCGCGCGCAAAGCTCCGGGCCGATTCCCGCCGGCTCGCCGGAGGTGAGCGCGATGACCGGGCGGGCGGCTATCGCTCCTCCAGGCGCAGCTCCACGTAGGCCTGGTCGCGGAGCTGCCTCAGCCATTCCTGGTAGGCGTCCTCGCTCTTTCTCTCGCGCAGCACCTTGCGCGCCTCGAGGCGCCGGCGCTCCGAGCTGACGTCGGACGCGCGGCGCTCGAGGACCTGGATAAGGTGATAGCCGAAAGGCGTCTTCACCGGCTGGGAGATCTCGCCGGGCTGGAGCTCCTGCAGCGCGCGCTCGAAATCCGGCACGGTGTCGCCGGGATAGATCCAGTCGAGCTCGCCGCCGCGGGCGGCGCTGCCCGTATCGTCGGAGTGCACCTTGGCCAGCTCGGCAAAATCGGCTTTGCCGTTGACGATGCGCTCGCGGATGTCGGCCAGGCGCCTGCGCGCCTCGTTCTCCGACACCACCTCGCTGGTACGCACCAGGATGTGGCGCGCCCGCGTCTGCGTGACCGGCGCGGCGCTCGCGCCGCCGTCGCGCCGCTCGTTCAGCTTGACGAGGTGGAAGCCCGCAGGGCTGCGCAGCGGCTCGGTGACCTCGCCCGGCTTCATCTTCTCCAGCGCCGCGGCGAAAAGCTCGGGCAGCCGCTCGTGCTGGCGCCAGCCGAGGTTGCCGCCCTCCAGCGCGTCGGGGGCGTCGGAATAGCTCGCCGCGACCCGGGCGAAATCGCCTCCCTCGCGCGCCTCGGCGAGCGCCTTCTGCGCCCTCGCGCGCGCCTCCTCGATGCGCTCGGGGCTTGAACCCTCCGGCACGCGCACGAGGATATGCGACACGTTGTACTCCGAACGCGCCGGATTCGCCTTGAGCTCTTCGAGGAAGAGGTCGATCTCGCTGTCGTTTACCTGGATCTTGTCCTCGACTTCACGCTCGCGCAGGCGCGTGACCAGGATCTGATCGCGCAGGTCCTGGCGCCAGGCGTCGAAGGGGACGTTGTCGCGCTCGAGGGTGCTGCGGAAGTCGGCGAGCGTCATCTTGTTGTTTTCCGCGATGCGCTGGACCGCGCGGTCGACCTGGAGGTCGTCGACGCGGATGCCGGTGTCGCGCGCCTTCTGCAGCTGCGCCCTGTCGACCACCAGGCGCTCGAGGATCTGCCGCTCGAGCACCGCGCGCGGCGGGGTCGCGGTCCCCTGCCGGCGCAGCTGGCGCTCGGCGGAGGCCACCGCGGCGTTGAGCTCGGAGAACGTGATCACCTCCTTGTTCACCACCGCCACGATGCGGTCGACGAGCGCCGGCCCCTGCGCCGGCACTGTCAAGGGCAGCAGAAGCAGGAACAAGAAGGACGTCACGCGCATAGCTCGATTCCTAGTACGCCATCGGGAACGGCAGAGGCCGCTGCATGCTCGGCGGGCCGGCCGCCGGATTTCTAGGGTTGGTCACGTTGTAACCGGGAATGTTCCGCTGCAGCAGGCCCACCACGTCCTCGGTGCCCACCTGGCCTATGCCGTTGAACTCGATCTGAAAAAACAATCCGGTCGACACCACCTGTGTTGCGGCCTGCACCTTGGTCACGACCGCGCGAAACGCCCAGCAGCCCGCGTTGTACTCGACCCCAGCCAGCCCCTCGAGCAGCCGCCCGTCCAGGAAGGAGTAATTGTAGCGCCCGATGCCGTACCAGCCCGCGGCGATCGGCCACTGACTGGCGATGTCGATCTGGCGCACGGAGCCCCGGGTAAAGCGGTAGCTGGCGTTCAGCACCTTGGCGACCTCGGGACTGTACTTGAACGAGACGCCGAAGCGCTCGGTCTCCTGCTGCAGCCGGCTGTACTGGGCGGTGGTGTCGAAGGTCCAGTAGCGGAACAGGCGCCCGCCCACGGAGCCCAGGATGTCGGACGATTTCGAGGTGCGCAGCGTCGAAGTCGGCGTGAGCCCGACCCGCTCGTCGGCGAAATAATAGCGCTGGCCGATCGTGGCGCGCAGCGACTCCTGCCCGTTCTGCGCGAGAAAGCGCGAGCTCATGGCGAGCGTCAGCTGGTTCGCGTCGCCGAAGCGGTCGCCGCCGGTGAAGCGGTTCTCGCTGAAGAGCTGCGTGTAGTTGAAGTCGGCGAGCGCGGTATCGAAGATCGGAAACGCGTCCTGGTTGCGGTACGGCGCGTACACGTAGTACATGCGCGGCTCGAGCGTCTGGGTCAGCGCTTCACCGAAGAATCGCGCGCTGCGCTCGAACACCAGCCCGCTGTCCAGGCTGGTCCAGGGGATCGTGGCGTGCGGCGACATCTGGGCGCCGGGATCGGTGTGGTCGAGGTTGTAGCTCGCCGCGCGCAATCCGACCTTGGGCGTGATGAACCAGCTCGGAGCGAGCATCGGCAGCGCGGCCACCGGGTTGATGCTCGCGCGCGTGCCTTCGACCTTGACGTCGTGGGCGAAGCGCACCACCTCCGCCGGCAGCGTCGAGTCGAACAGACCCGCCACGTTGCTCTGGCTGGAGCTGAAGGTGAGCTGCGGCACGCGGTGGTACGGCGGGTCGATCGGCGCCAGCGGATCCTGCAGCGTCTGGAATTTCTGGACCCGGACCTGCGCGCTGTAGGGATAGCCGCCCAGGGTGCTGTTGTAGGTGAGGTAGCCGTCCTGCTGCAGGTTGCCGATCGTTACCACGCGAACCTGGCTCGCGAGGTCGGTGAAATAGCGATCGTCCGAGACCCGGTTGTAGTCGAGGTTGCCGGTGAAGTTGGGCGCGAAGCGCTGCGCGTGCTGCCAGGACACGCCGGAGCGGCTCTTCCCGAACTCCTTGTCGTCGGGCAGGTACTCGAGCTTCATCTCGCCGGAATAATTGGGCTGGAGATAACGCCCCCAGTTCTTGAGCTGCACCCCGCGCTTGGTCATGTACACCGGAGTGATGGTCAGGTCGGCCTCGGGCGCGATGTTCCAGTAGTAGGGCACGCCGATCTCGAGGCCGCGCTGCGAGGTCTGCGAGTAGTAGGGCGCGAGCAGGCCGCTGCGGCGGCGGTTCTCGAGCGGGAAGGTGGCGTACGGAAAGGCGAGGATCGGCACGTCGTAGAAGCGCAGCCGTGGATGCTTCGCGGCTCCCTCCTGCTTGTCGTAGTCGAGCTCGATCTCCGTAGCCTGGAGCACCCAGTCGTCGCGCCCCGCCTCGCAGCTGGTGAAGGTGCCGTTCTTCAGGCGGTAGTGCTCGCGGTCGACGATCTCGATCTCCTCGGCGCCGCCGCGCGCCGTGGCCTCGCGCTGGATCAGGTACTTCGGGCTCTCCACGGTGCCGCTGTCGTCGAGCGTGTTGAACCGCAGGCGCGGCCCGTAGAAGCGGTCGCCGTCGCGCTGCAGGCGTACCCCGCCCTCGCCCTGCACGCGGCCGAACTCGGAGTTGTAGCGCAGCACCTCGCCGAAGATCGTGACGTCGTCGCGGCGGATCTCCGCCTTGCCGCGCGCGGTCACCTCGAGGTCGCCGACGCCCTCGATCGTCTCGGCGTCGACGGTGGTAGTGCCCTGCGCCTGCGCTGGTGGAACGCTCTGCGCAAAGGCTGGCACGGAGAAATACAATGCCAGCAGAGCAACGCGGTACCGCATGGAGCGCGGGACCTTTTTTCGTTGATGTTAGAATTTTCAATGATACACGCCGACCCTCGCGGCGAAGCGCTCGCGCGCTGGCTCGGGCGCGAGCTCGGCGGCAAGCGCTTCACCCTGACCCCGGCATCCGAAGACGCGAGCTTCCGCCGCTATTTCCGCGCGACGCTCGACGACGGCTCGAGCCTGATCGCGATGGACGCGCCGCCGGACAAGGAAGATTGCCGGCCCTTCGTGCACGTGGCCGGGCTGCTGCACGAGGCAGGAGTGCACGCGCCGCAGGTCCGCGCCCAGGACCTGGCGCAAGGCTTTCTGCTGCTCACCGACCTCGGCACCCGGACCTATCTCGGGGAGCTGGCGCCGGGCACCGCGCCGCGGCTCTTCGCCGATGCCACCGGCGCGCTGATCCGCTGGCAGCTCGCCACCCGGCCGGGCGAGCTGCCGCCCTACGACGAAGCCCTCCTGCGCAGGGAAATGCAGCTCTTTCCGGACTGGTACGTCGCGCGGCATCTCGGCGTCCAGATGCAGGACGAGCAGAAAAACAGGCTGGAGCAGGTCTTCGCGCTGCTGGTGCAGAGCGCGCTCGCACAGCCGAAGGTCTACGTGCACCGCGACTACATGCCGCGCAACCTGATGGTCTGCGATCCGAACCCCGGGGTGCTCGATTTCCAGGATGCGGTAATCGGACCCATCGCCTACGACGTGGTGTCGCTCATGCGCGATGCCTTTCTCAGCTGGGACGAGGAGTCGGTGCTCGACTGGACCGTGCGCTACTGGGAGAAGGCGCGCACCGCGCAACTGCCGGTCGCCGCCGACTTCGGCGAGTTCTGGCGCGCCTTCGAATGGATGGGGCTGCAGCGCCATCTCAAGGTGCTCGGCATCTTCGCGCGCATCAACTATCGCGACGGCAAGCCCAGGTACCTCGGCGACACGCCGCGCTTCATCCGCTACGCCCGCGAAGTCGCCAAACGCTACACGGCCCTCGCTCCCCTCACCCGGTTGCTAGACGAGCTGAAATGCGAGTAATGATCCTTGCAGCAGGCCGAGGGGAGCGCCTGCGTCCGCTCACCGATACCGTGCCGAAGGCGATGGTGCAAGCGGGCGGCAAGCCGCTCATCGGCTGGCACCTGGAGCGCCTCGCCGCGGCAGGCTACGGCGAGGCGGTGATCAACGTTTCGCATCTCGCCGATCGCATCGTCGAGGGCCTGGGTGACGGCAAACGCTATGGCGTGCGCATCACCTACTCGCGCGAGCGCGAGCCGCTCGAGACCGCGGGCGGAATCGCCAAGGCGCGCGCGCTTCTCGGCGAGGCGCCGTTCCTCCTGGTGAACGCCGACATCTACTGCGAGTTCGATTTTTCCGCCCTGCGCCGCGTTTCGCTCGGCGCGCGGCTCGCGCACCTCGTCCTGGTCCCTAACCCGCCGCACCGCAGCCGCGGCGACTTCACGCTCGCGGACGGGGTGGTCGGCGACGGTGCCGAGCCGCGCTACACTTACGCCGGCATCGCCGTCATGTCGCCCGCCATGGTCGCCGGCGTAGCAGCCGAGCAAAAAGCCCCTCTCGCCCCGCTGCTGTACGCCGCCGCCGCGCGGCGGCTAGTGGGCGGCGAGCTCTACCGCGGCCTGTGGCAGGACGTCGGCACGCGCGAGCGTCTCGCCGAGCTCGAAGCTCATCTCGCCCCCGGATCGGCCCAGCGATGAAACCGAACGACGCCATCTCCCACCATCTCGAGCGCCGGCGGCGCCTCGCGCAGGCCCTCGCCGAAGGTGTCGCGCTGGTGCCGACGGCGCCGGAGCGCCTGCGCAACCGCGACACGCATTTCCCCTACCGCTTCGACAGCCACTTCTATTACCTCAGCGGCTTCGCCGAGCCGGAGGCGGCGCTCGTCCTCACCGCCCAGGGCAAGAGCATCCTCTTTTGCCGCAGCCGCAGCGAGGAGCGCGAAATCTGGGACGGCTTCCGCTATGGCCCGCAAGCCGCGCGCGAGCGCTTCGCCTTCGACGAGGCCTACCCCATCGAGGCGCTCGACGAGAAGATGATCGAGCTGCTCGAGAACCAGCCGGCGCTGCACTATCCGGTCGGCGCAGACCCCGACTGGGACGCGCGCGTCATGCGCTGGCTGAATGCGGTGCGCGCCAAGGCCCGCGCCGGCATCATGGCGCCCGATCGGGTGCAGGACGTGCGCGCCCTCATCGACAACATGCGCCTGGTCAAGGACGCGCAGGAGCTTGCGGTCATGCGCCGGGCCGCGCGCATCGCCTCTGCGGCGCACCGGCGCGCCATGCAGGCCACGCGGCCGGGCCGCCGCGAGTACGAGATCGAGGCCGAGCTGCTCCACGAGTTCCGCCGCAACGGCGCCCAGTTCCCCGCGTACTCTCCGATCGTCGCCGGCGGGCCGAACGCCTGCGTGCTGCACTACGTGTTCAACGACGCGCCGTTGCGCGACGGCGAGCTGCTCCTGATCGACGCAGGCTGCGAGCTCGACGGCTACGCGTCCGACATCACGCGCACTTTCCCCGTGGGCGGGCGCTTCAGCCCGGGCCAGCGCGAGGTCTACGAGGTCGTCCTCGCCGCGCAGAAGGCAGCCATGGACAAGGTGCGCCAGGGGAACGCGTGGAACGAGCCGCACGAGGCCGCGGTGCGCGTGCTGGCGCAGGGCATGATCGATCTGGGATTGTTGAAGCCGGGGCTTCAGGAGATCCTGGAGAAAGAGACCTACAAGCGCTTCTACATGCACCGCACCGGCCACTGGCTCGGGCTCGACGTGCACGACGCGGGCGAATACAAGCGCGCCGGCCAATGGCGCACGCTCGAGCCGGGAATGGCGCTCACGGTGGAGCCCGGCCTCTACATCCGCGCAGCCGACGACGTGCCGGAACGGCTGCGCAACATCGGCATCCGCATCGAGGACGACGTGGTCGTCACCGAGGGAGCCTGCGAGGTCATCACGGCCGAAGCGCCCAAGGGCGTCGCCGAAATCGAAGCGCTGATGCGCGATGCCCGCCCCAGGGACTGACGTCCTCATCCGCGGCGCCGGCCCGGTCGGCTGCGCACTTGCGCTCGCCCTTCGCGGTTCGCACCTGAAGGTCGCGATCCTCGGAAGAACCGAGGCCAGGGCGGCGTTCCGGCCGCTCGCGCTTTCGCACGCGAGCCGGCTGATCCTCGAGCGTCTCGACGTGTGGCCTTCGCTCGAGGCCACGCCCATCGAGACGATCCGCGTCTCGCAGCAGCAGGCCTTCGGGCGCACGGTGATGCAGGCGGCCGACGCCGGCGTCCCGGCGCTCGGCTACGTGACCGAGTATTCGGCCCTGGTGTCGCTCCTCCAGGCGAAGTGCGAAGGATTGTTTGTCCAAGGCGAGGTGCAGGCGCGTTGCGTAGTGCACGCCGAAGGATCGCCGCCCCAGGCGCGCGAGAAGCGCTACCCGCAGGACGCGCTGGTCGCGATGGTGCGCACCGAGCCCGCCTCCGGCACCACCGCATTCGAGCGCTTCACGCCCGAGGGGCCGCTCGCGCTGCTGCCGCTCGCAGGGCGCTACGCGCTCATATGGAGCTGCCGCCCCGAGCGCGCCGCAGAGCTCGCGAGCTGCGAGGAGAGGCTGTTCCTCGCCCGCCTCGGAGCGGCGGCGGGACGCCGTCCGGGCGTGCCGGTGCAGGTCGAGGACCGGGCGCTGCAGCCGCTCGCCCTGCGGGTGCATCCCGCGCGGGTCGCGCAGCGCGCCGTGTACATCGGTAACGCTGCGCAGACGCTGCACCCGGTCGCCGGACAGGGACTCAATCTCGGGCTGAGGGACGCATGGGATTTGTCAAGAGGCTTTGTCGAATCGCGCGATCCCGGCGACGCGGTCGTGCTCGCGCGCTATGCCGCAAGCCGCAGGTTCGACGCACGGGCGACGATCGGCGTGACCGACGCGCTGGCGGGCGCGTTTCTGGGCGCGAATCCGCTCGCGCGCGCGGCGCGCGGCCTGGCGCTGACGGCGCTCGATCTCTTTCCGGCGCCGAGGCGATTCTTCGCGCGCCGCATGATCTATGGGCCTTCCGCGCTGCCGTGAAAAAACAACAGTGGTCGCGGTGGACGATTCTTTTTGCGGGGCAAAGCGGATAAAATTCGCTTCCCTGTTTTTCCGGAAGACGCCACGGCCAATGAGAATCGGCGCGCACGTTCTGCGCAGCGGATTGTTCGTCGCTCCGATGGCAGGCATCACCGATCGCCCCTTTCGCCGCCTCGCCCGGCGCTACGGCGCGGCCGTCGCCGTGTCGGAGATGGTGTCTTCGCGGCCCGAGCTGCGCGAGTCGCGCAAAACCCGGTTGCGGGTCGATCACAGCGGCGAGCCGGGCCCGATCGCGGTGCAGATCGCGGGCGCCGACCCGCAGATGCTGGCCGACGCGGCGCGCCACAACGTGGCGCTGGGCGCGCAGATCATCGACATCAACATGGGCTGCCCGGCGAAGAAGGTCTGCAACGTGCTCGCCGGCTCCGCGTTGCTGGAGGACGAAGCGCTGGTCGCGCGCATCCTCGAGGCGGTGGTGAAGGCGGTCGAAGTGCCCGTGACGCTCAAGATCCGCACCGGCCCCAGCCCCGAGCGGCGCAACGCGCTTTCCGTCGCCCGCATCGCGGAGGAGGCCGGCGTGCAGATGCTCGCCATCCACGGCCGCACCCGGGCCTGCGCCTTCCGCGGCCACGCCGAGCACGAGACCATCGCCGAGGTGAAGTCGCGGCTGCGCATCCCGGTGATCGCCAACGGCGACGTCGACACGCCCGAGGAGGCGAAGCGCGTGCTCGAAGCCACCGGCGCCGACGGCATCATGATCGGCCGCGCCGCGCAGGGACGGCCGTGGCTGTTCCGCGAGATCTCGCAGTTCCTCGCGACTGGAGAGCCGGCGGCGCCGGCGGCACCTGCCGAGATTCGCGCGGTGCTGCTCGAGCATCTCGAAGCGCTGTACCAGCTCTATGGCGAGGAGCAGGGGACGCGCGTGGCGCGCAAGCACATCGGATGGACGGTGCGCGCCCTGCCCGGCGGCGACGAGTTCCGCTGCGCGGCGGTTCGCATCGAAAGCGCGGCTGCACAGCATTCGGCGGTGAACGACTATTTCTCCAGGCTGGCCGCATGAACCGACAAAACGAGCTCGCCGACTCGGTCAAGCGATCTCTCGAGCGCTACTTCAAGGACATGGACGGCGAAAAGCCGACCTCGATCTACGACATGGTGCTGAAGAACGTGGAGAAGCCCATGATCGAGATGGTCCTCGCGCAGGCCAAGGGAAACCAGACGCTCGCCGCCCAGATGCTGGGCATCAACCGCAATACGCTGCGCACCAAGATGCAGCAGCTGCGGATCAAAGGGTAGTGTCGAAAGTCCGCCGGGCTCTCCTCAGCGTCTCCGACAAGTCGGGCATCGTCGAGCTTGCGCGTGCGCTGGGCGCGCTCGGCGTGGAGCTCGTGTCCACCGGCGGCACGGCGAAGCTCCTGCGCAAGGAGGGCATCGCCGCGACCGAGGTCTCGTCGTATACCGGCTTTCCGGAGATGCTCGACGGGCGGGTCAAGACGCTGCATCCGAAGATCCACGCCGGGCTGCTCGCGCGGCGCGACGATCCGGCGCACGTCGCCGCGCTGCAGGGCGCCGGAATCGGCACCATCGACCTGCTGGTGGTGAATCTCTACCCGTTCCAGGCGACCGTCGCCGATCCAGAATGCCGCTTCGAGGACGCCATCGAGAACATCGACATCGGCGGGCCGGCGATGCTGCGCTCGGCGGCCAAGAACCACTCCGGGGTCGCCGTGGTGGTCGATCCGGCCGACTATGCGCGCGTGCTGGACGAGATCCGCTCCGGCGGCGAGGTCTCGGCCGCGACGCGCTTCGAGCTGGCGGCGAAGGTGTTCGCGCACACGGCCGCGTACGACGGCGCGATCGCCAACTATCTTTCGTCGCTCGACGCCGCTCGGCGGCGGCGCGAATATCCCGCGGTGCTGAATTTACAGTTCAGGAAGCTCGAAGACCTCCGCTACGGCGAGAATCCGCACCAGAGTGCTGCGTTCTACCGGGACGACCGCGCCACACCGGGTGGGATCGCGGCATACCGCCAGGTGCAAGGCAAGGAGCTCTCCTACAACAACATCGCGGATGCGGACGCGGCATGGGAGTGCGTCAAGAGCTTCACCGACCCGGCCTGCGTGATCGTCAAGCACGCCAACCCCTGCGGCGCCGCCGTCGCCGACACGCTCGCCGAAGCCTACGCCAAGGCGTTCAAGACCGATCCGGTGTCGGCTTTCGGCGGGATCCTGGCGTTCAACCGCGCGCTCGACGCCCACACCGCCGAAGCGCTCTCGGCCCAATTCGCCGAGGTGGTGATCGCCCCGCGCGTCGAAGCGGAAGCACAAAAGGTGTTTTCCAGGAAGGCAAATCTTCGGGTGCTGGAGGTGCCGTTGGTCCACGGCGCGCAGGCGCACGACTACCAGCGCGTCGGCGGCGGGCTGCTGGTGCAGACGAGCGACTCGCGGCCGCTCGACGCCAAGGACTTCAAGCTGGTGACGCGCGCCGCGCCGAGCGAGGCGCAGCGCTCCGACCTCGTCTTCGCCTGGTGCGTCGCCAAGTACGTGAAGTCGAACGCGATCGTGTTCTGCCGCGACCGCGCGACGCTCGGCGTGGGCGCGGGGCAGATGAGCCGCGTCGACAGCGTGCGCATCGCCGCCATGAAGGCGTCGGCCGCAGGCCTCTCGCTGCAGGGCTCGGTCGTGGCGTCGGACGCCTTCTTCCCGTTCCGCGACGGGCTCGACGCCCTCGCCGAAGCGGGGGCCACGGCGGTGATCCAGCCGGGGGGCAGCGTTCGCGACGCGGAAGTGATCGCGGCCGCGGACGAGCGCGGCATCGCCATGATCTTCACCGGCGTGCGGCACTTCCGCCACTGACATGAAGCTCCTCGTGATCGGGTCGGGCGGACGCGAGCACGCCCTCGCGTGGAAGCTCGCCCAGAGCCCGAAGGTGCAGAAGGTCTTCGTCGCTCCCGGCAACGGCGGTACGGCGCGCGAGAACGGCCTGGAGAACGTCGCGATTTCCGAGGTCGCCGAGCTGATGGCGTTCGCGAAGAAGGAAGGCATCTACCTGACCGTGGTCGGCCCCGAGGCGGCGCTCGCGGCCGGCGTGGTGGACGCCTTTCGCGATGCCGGCCTGAAGATCTTCGGCCCGACCCGCGCGGCCGCGCAGCTCGAGTCCTCCAAGGACTTCGCCAAGGCATTCATGGTGCGCCACAACGTCCCGACCGCGCTCCATCGTACGTTCCAGAGCGCGGATCTCGCCAAGGCCTTCGTGGCCCAGCGCGGCGCGCCGATCGTGATCAAGGCCGACGGGCTGGCAGCCGGAAAGGGCGTGGTCGTGGCCGCCAGCGTCGAGGAGGCGCAGGCGGCCATCGACCGCATGATGACGCACAAAGCCCTCGGCGAAGCCGGCGCGCGGGTCGTGGTCGAGGAGTTCCTGCAGGGCGAGGAAGCGAGCTTCATCGTCATGAGCGACGGCACGAGCGTGCTGGCGCTCGCCACCAGCCAGGACCACAAGCGCCTGCGCGACGGCGACGAGGGCCCCAACACCGGAGGCATGGGCGCGTACTCGCCGGCCCCGATCGTCACGCCGAAGATCCACGCCCGCGTGATGCGCGAGATCATCCAGCCCACCATCCAGGGCATGGCGCAGGAGGGCATCCCCTACAGCGGCTTCCTGTACGCCGGCCTGATGATCGACCGGGCGGGAAACCCGAAGACGGTCGAGTTCAACTGCCGCCTCGGCGACCCGGAGACCCAGCCGATCATGCTGCGGCTCAAATCCGACTTGCTCGGGCTGGTCGAGCGCGCGCTCGCCGGCAATCTTTCGCAGGTCGAGGCCGAATGGGACCGCCGCGCCGCGCTCGGCGTGGTCATCGCCGCGCACGGCTATCCCGACGATCCGCGCAAGGGCGATCCCATCACCGGGATTGCCGCGCCCGCAGACGATTGCCGCGTGTTCCACGCCGGAACCCGCGCCGACGGCAAGGCGCTCGTGACGAACGGCGGGCGGGTCCTGTGCGTCACCGCGCTCGGCGACTCGGTAAAGATGGCGCGCACGCGCGCGTACGAGGCGGTCGAGCGCATCCGCTTCGAAGGCATGCAGTACCGCAAGGACATCGGCCACCGCGCGATCAAGCGGAGTTAGGCTGTCGGCAATGCGAACCGAAGCCGTCTGCGACTACTTCGTCGCGCTGCAGAAGTCGATCGTCGCCGCCTTGGAAGCCGCCGACGGCCGTGCCTTCACGACCGACGAATGGAAGCGCGCCGAAGGCGGGGGCGGAATCACTCGCGTGACCGAAAACGGCGGGCTGCTCGAGCGCGGCGGAGTGAACTTCTCCCGCGTGAAAGGCAGCCAGCTTCCGCCGTCGGCGACCGCGGCGCGGCCGCAGCTCGCCGGGCAGGCCTGGGAGGCGATGGGCGTATCGCTCGTGCTGCATCCGCTCAATCCGTACTGCCCGACGGTGCACCTCAACGTGCGCTTCTTCGCTGCGAAGGATGCGTGGTGGTTCGGCGGCGGCATGGATCTCACCCCCTACTACGGCTTCGAAGAGGATGCGCGCCACTTCCACGTCCGCTGCAGGCAGGCGCTCGACCCGTTCGGGCAGGACTACTACCCGCGCTTCAAGGCCTGGTGCGACCGCTATTTCCACCTGAAGCATCGCGACGAGCCGCGCGGCATCGGCGGCATCTTCTTCGACGATCTCGCCGAGCGCGATTTCGATTTTTCCTTCCGCCTCGTACGCTCCGTGGGCGACACTTTCCTGCCCGCCTACCTCCCGATTCTGGAAAGAAGGAAAGAAACGGCATACGGGGAGCGCGAAAGAAGCTTCCAGCTCTACCGGCGCGGACGCTACGTCGAATTCAACCTGGTGTACGACCGCGGCACGCTTTTTGGCCTGCAGTCGGGCGGCCGCGCGGAGTCGATCCTGATGTCGATGCCGCCCCAGGCCGCCTGGCGCTACGACTGGAAGCCGTCGCCAGGTTCCCCTGAGGAAAAGCTCTACAGCGACTTCCTCAAGCCACGCGATTGGGCCTGAGCGCGTCAGGCGCGATTCCACCGAGGCGGACAATTATCACCGACCCGTTTCACACCCTCCGGTAGTCTGGCGGCAAATAACAAAGGAGGGTGGCATGCGCGGCTTCATCGCACCAATCCTGCTCGCGTTCTTCCTGGTAAGCGGGTGCTCCAGCACCGTGCTCGTCACCGTGCCGCCGCGGGTCGACCTGAAGGGCTACGGCACGCTCGGCGTGGTCGATTTCACCTCCAACTACGGCCTCGGGAGCGCGCGCGCGGCGCAACAGCTCCAGGAGCAGATCCAGTCGGCGCAGCCGGGAACGCGGTTCATCGAGCTCGGCAGCCGCGAAACGGTGCTCGCTGCCGTGGGCCGCAACCAGCTCGATGCCGACGCCGCGAAGCGCATCGGCAAGAAGTACGGCGTCGACGCGGTGTTCCTCGGCGAGATCGCCTACTCGGATCCGAAGACCGACATCCGGGTAAACGACCTCGCCAAGCTGGACGCCGGCCTGCGCACCGAGGTGAAGGGCGACATCTCCGCCCGGCTGGTGGAGACCGCGAGCGGGGCGAGCGTGTGGAGCAACTCGGGCTGGGTTCGCAGGCAGGTCGGCCGCGTCAACGTGTCCGAGCAGGGCATCAGCGGCTCGATGACGAAGTCCGATCCGCGCGAGGAGATGGTGCCCGCGCTCGTGTACCAGATCACGCACGACTTCCGGCCCACCACCGAGCGCCAGCCGGTCAAGTAGCCGTTCAGGAGATCTCCGCGGCGCGCCGATAGTGAAGCTGGGCGTCGGTCGGCTGGCCGAGGCGCTCGGCGAGCCGCGCGAGCTCGAGGTATACGGAACGGCTCTCCTCGAACGAGACGCTCGCCTCGAGGAAGCTGCGCGCCTTGCCCCATAGCCCGGCCTGGGCGCACAGGCGCCCGAGCGCCGCGAGGAGCTGGGCGTCGCGCGCGTGCTCGAGGAGCCAGCTCTCGGCGCGCTCGATGCGCTCGCGAGCTTCCGCGGTCCTCGCTTCCTCCGCCATTGCGCCCGGCAGCTCGGCGTAGAGCGCGAGGAGCTGCGGCGACCATTCCGCCGCCAGCGCGCGCTCCAGGATCTCGCGCGCCATGTCGGCCTTGCCGAGCTCGGCGGCATGACGCGCCGCCGCCGCCGCGATGCGCGGATGGATGCGGTCTTTCGCCTCGATGCCGCGCCAGCGGCGCTCGAACGCGCCCTCGTCGGCCGCCGAGCGCCCGAGCAGCTCGATCATGGCCTGCACCTTGTATTCCTCGGCGAGCGCCGGCGCGATGGCGTCGCGCTTGCCGAGCTGGGTCGCGAGGCGCAGCACCTCGTCCCAGGCGCCTGCGCCGCGCTCGGCGCGCAGCAGCATGCGGGTGGTGGCGATCTGCTTCGGGCGCACGCTGTGCAGGTTGCGCAGCGCATCGCGCGCGGTGGCGAAGTCGCGGTCCTCGAGCGCGAGCTCCGCGCGCGTGGCGAGGGAAGCGCTGTGCATCCGCTCGCCCTGCGCGTCGGCGCGGTCGAGCCAGCGGTCGCGGCGCTGAAAGTCGCGCATCTGGTGCGCCGAGCGCGCCGCGAGCAGCGCGGCGAGCGCGGGAGCCGATCCGCCCTCGAAGGCGACCGTGGCTTCCTTCTCCGCGCGCGAGTAGCGGCCCTCGTAGTAGGCCTGGAGCGCGGCTGCGAGCGAGGCGTGCGCGCGCTCGCGGCGGCGCCGCGCGCGGTAGCCGCGCACGTACGCCGGCAGCGACAGCGCGTGCCCGAGCAGGCGGATCAGCGCGTACAGCAGGGCAAAGCCCGCCACCAGCGCGATGGCGAAGAACAGCATCGAGAGCTCGACCCGGTAAGGCGGATAGATCAGGAGCACGTAGCCCGAATCGATCCTGCCGACGATCACCAGGGCCACGGCCGCCGCGAACACCACCAGCAGCCAGAACAGCGATCTCATTCCAAGCTGCTCATCCCGCGCATCTCATCCGGCGCATCTCATCCCGGCTGCCGCTCCCGCCGCGACTTGTAGCCGCGTACCGCCTCGAGGCTCTCGGTGATGCTCGGCAGCTCGAAGCTGACCGTGGTCGACGACAGTTGCTTGAGCTGATTGAGCGCGGCGGCGGTCTGTTTGGAGCGCGGATCGAAGTAGCGCTGGATCCAGCTCTGCGCCATGCGCAGATCCTCGCGGTAGCCGGCCTCGTCGCGCGCGAGGAGCGAAAGCCGCGCGTTGAGCAGGCGCAGCCTCAGGTTCTCGCGCACGAAGTAGGCCTGCGAGGGCGGCAGCAGCGGCGGCTCGGCGTTGCCCACCTGCCGGACCACGACGAGCTGGCGCAGCTCGTTCCACACCTCGACGGAAAGCCGGGACCAGAAGCCGCGCTCGGCGGCGGCGGCCTTCGCCGGCGGCGTGCTCTCGGCACGCTCGTCGAAGGCGAGCGGCAGCGTGTCGACCTGGGCCGCGAGGTTGTCGATGCGCATGCTCATGCCGGCGAGATCGAGCGTCGGCAGCGTCTTCAGCCGATCGATGTCGCGTGCCAGCGCGCGCCGGATCGGCATGAACTGCGGCCGGTCGGCCCGCGCCAGGCGCTGCTCGGCGAGCTGCAGCGCGAGCAGCGCCGCGCGCACGTTGCCCGCGAGCTGCAGCTGCTGCGAGGCAATGGCGAGCACCTGCTCGATCTCTGCGAGCTGCCATTCGTCGCGGTTGCGCGAGAGCTCCTGGTAGAGCGCCTCCAGCGCGAGCTGCTGGCTCTGCGACTCGGCCAGGCGCGTCTCGAGCTGGACCAGCTTGGCGCGGGCGTCGCGCTGCCCATCCTCCGACTGGCGCGCCACGCTGCGCGCCTCCCGCGCGTCGGCCTCGATGTCGCGCAGCCGGCGCGCCAGCTCCTGCTGGGTGGCGTCGATGCGCTGGCGCGCGTCGAGCCAGAACACCGTGGCGAGCGCCGCGGAAAGGAGGATGGCGCAGAGGAGCAGCCAGGTGGTCCGCCGGCGCGGCCGGGAATTTTCGGGCGCCTGCCCTTGCGGCTGGCTGCTTTCGTGCGTGTCTTCCTGGCTGTTATCCATGGCGCGGGAGGCGAAGTATGCCACCAGCGCTTCGGCGGTTTCCTCGTCGCCGGGACCCGCCACGACCAGCTCCGGGATGCCGACTTCGCGCGCACGCTCTGCGACGCGGGCATGGTTGACGAAGAGCGGCTTGGCCGCCAGCCGCGGCACGCCGAGCAGCGTGATGAGGTTGTCGAGGCTCGCGGTCGACGACACGCTGAGCGCATCGACCTCGCCCCGGTCCCATGCCGCGATGAGCGGCGCCATGTCGGCGTGCGGCAACATCCGCCGGTAGCACTCGAGATACTCGGTGCGCGCCCCGCGCGCGGCCAGCGTGTCGGCGAGAAGCTCTCGACCGCCCTCGCCGCGTACGATCAGGATCCGCTTGCCTGCCACCTCGTGGAGCTCGGGGAGCGCGAGCAGCGCCTCGCTGTCGGCACCGGTTTCGGGCGCGAGCACCTCGTGCGCCCCGAGTGCCTGCAGCGCCCGCCGGGTGCCGCTGCCGACCGCCGCCACCGGGACGCCCGCGTGCTTGATACGGCCGAACGCGCACTCGACGGCGGTCGGGCTCACGAACACCGCGAGATCGAATTCCTCGAGGCGCGACAGCGGCCGCTCGGGCAGCCGTTCGATTTCGATCGCGGGAAAAAGGAACGCACGTCCGCCGGCTGCCGACACGAGCTCGGCGAGCCGCTCCGCCTGCCCCGCCGGGCGAGTGACGACGATGCCTCGGCCCTGGAGCGGCTTACGTTCCAAGCGCTGACAGGATTTCGACCGCGCCGTGGCGGCGCAACTCGGCTACTGCGTCGGCTGCGAGCGCGGCGGGATCGGTGCCCCGGCAGTCGGCCCGCGCGATGCGTTGGCCATCGAGCGAAGCGACCAGGGCGCGAAGCCTGAGCCCCGCATCGGCCAGCTCGGCGTACGCCCCTAGCGGCACCGCGCAGCTTCCGCCGAGCGCCCGGCTGACGGCGCGCTCGGCCTGCACGCAGCGCGCGGTCGCCGGATCGTTCAGTGGGCCGAGCAGCGAAGCAACGTCGCCGCGCCCGTCGAGGCACTCGATGCCTAGCGCGCCCTGGCCAGGGGCCGGAAGGCTGTCGTCGACATCCAGGCGCGAGCGGATGCGCGCCGCGAGCCCCAGGCGCACCAGGCCGGCCACGGCCAGGATGATCGCGTCGTACTCGCCGCGATCGAGCTTGGCCAGCCGCGTCTCGACGTTGCCGCGCAGCAGCTTCATTTCGAGGTGCGGATGGCGCTGCGCTATCTGCGCCGCTCGGCGCAGGCTCGACGTTCCGACCACCGAGCCTGCTTTCATCCCACCAATGTTTTCGTGGTTGTTGGAGATGAAAGCGTCTCGAGGATCCTCGCGTGCCATGATTGCGGCGAGGACGAACCCGGGCGGCAGGTCGGCGGGGACATCCTTCATGGAATGGACCGCGAGATCGGCACGGCGCTCGGCGAGCGCGTTCTCGAGCTCCTTCACGAACAGGCCCTTGCCCCCGGCCTGGTCGAGGCGCCGGTCGAGGATTTCGTCGCCACGCGTGGACAGCGGCAGCAGCTCGACTGCGAGCCCGCCATGCAGCGCCTCGAGGCGCTGCTTCACGTGCTCGGCCTGCCACAGCGCGAGCCGGCTTCGCCTCGTGGCGATGACGACGCGCCTCATTTCTCGGCCACCAGCTCGCGCAGCGCCGGCCACTGGCGCCGGCTCACCGGCAGCTTTTCCTCGAGGCCGTCGAGCACCACGACCCAGTGCGGCTCGTCGTCGCCGTCGGCGCCGCGCTCGAAGCCGCGGATTGCGGCGCGCGCCACCAGGCAGTTGCGATGGATGCGTATGAAGCTCGCCGCGAACTCGCGCTCGAGCGAGACCAGCGGCTCCTCGATCAGGTGCTCGCGGTTGCGCGTGCGCAGGGTGACGTATTTCTGCTCGGCGCGAAGGAAGATGATCTCGCGCACCGGCACCAGCACGATGCGGTTGCGCTCCGAGACCGAGATGTACTCGCGTGCGCTCTGCGCGGCCTTGGCCAGCCGCTCGCGGTCGGGCACGCTGGCTTTCTTCAGCGCCGCGGCGAGGCGCTCGGCGCGCACCGGCTTCAGCAGGTAGTCGAGCGCGTTCAGCTCGAACGCATCCACCGCATGCCGGTCGTGGGCGGTCACGAACACGACGGTCGGCGGCTCGGGCAGGGACCCCAGATGGCGCGCCACCTCGAGTCCGCCCATGCCGGGCATCTGGATGTCGAGCAGCAGGAGCTCGGCGCCGCTACCCGGCAGGCGCTCGAGCGTCTCGAGCCCGTTGCGGGCCTCGCCCACCACCGAGGTCGGGAGCTCCGCGGCGATGTCGCCGAGCAGCTCCTTCAGCCGCTCCCGCGCCGGCTCCTCGTCGTCCGCGATGAAGACCTTGATCATGCCCCTTCCGACCGGTACGGCATCTCGATCTCGACCCGGTAGCGGAGCCCGTCGGCGCTCGTGTCGATGCGCGCCTCGGCGTCGAAGAACAGCGCCAGGCGCTCGCGGATGTTCTCGAGCGCCATCCGGTTGCCGACGCGGCGCTGCTGGTCGGCGACGTAGGGATTCTCGATGCGGGCGAGCACCCGGTCGCCGCGCCGCTCGATGCGCACCAGCACTTCGCCCGCCCCCGTGCCCGGCTCGACGCCGTGGAACACCGCGTTCTCGAGCAGCGGCTGCAGCACGAGCGGCGGGAGCAGCGCGTCGATCGGCGCGGTATCGAGCTCCCAGGTGATGCGCAGCCGCTCGCCCAGGCGCAGCTGCTCGATGCCGGCGTAGCGCTCGAGGAGCGAGATCTCGTCGGCGAGCCGCACGAACTGCCGCGGCTCCGACATCAGCGTCCGGAACACGTCGGCCAGGTCCTCCAGGGCACGCTCGGCGCGCTTCGGGTCGCGCCGGATGAGCGAGAGCACCGCGTTCAGGCTGTTGAAAAGGAAGTGCGGGCGGATGCGCGCCTGGAGCGCCTGCAGGCGCGCCTCCACGAGCGCCGGCGAGTACGCCTTCGCGAGCAGCCTCAGGTAGCCGAGCAGCCCGGCGGCGACCAACGCCGCTAGGACCAGCGCCGCGGCGAGCGACGGTGGTGGCTCGGCCGGAAGCCGCACCACCAGCGCGTGGTACAGCCCCACCAGCACGAGCACGATGCCGACCACGGCGCCGTATCCGGACCAGTATGGCAGGCGCGCGAGCAGCGGCGACAGCGCCGCGAGGACGAGCAGCTCGATCAGCAGCAGCGGCTCGAGATACGCAGCGGTGCTCATGAAGTGATCGAGCGCGCCGCCGGGATGCGGGGCGGCAAACAGCACACCGGCGGCCGCCAGGGCGTTCACCGCCACGAGCACGCGCGCCATCACGCCCAGATTGCGGAAATCGGGCAGCAGGTCCGGGTAAGCGGATTGCCCTATACTCGCCATAGTTGCGTAGGAAACTTCAACCGTATTCTGTGCCAAAAAAAGAAAAAGCCCAGTGGTCGGGTCGATTCAAGGAGCCGGTCGACGAGCAGGTCAAGCGCTTCACGGCATCGGTCGCCTTCGACCGGCGCCTCGCGAAGTATGACATCGAAGGCTCGCTCGCCCACGCCCGGATGCTCGCCGCGGTCGGCATCCTGCCGCGGCGCGACCTCGCCGCGATCGAGCGCGGTCTCGGCCGCGTGCGGCGCGAGATCGAGTCCGGCCAGTTCGAGTGGTCGCTCGATGCCGAGGACGTGCACCTCAACATCGAGCGCCGCCTGATCGCGCTTGCCGGCGACGCCGGCAAGCGGTTGCACACCGCGCGCTCACGCAACGATCAGGTCGCCACCGACCTGCGGCTGTGGCTGCGCGACGAGATCGACCAGATCGTGAAGCGCATCGTGGCGCTCGAGCGCGCGCTGCTGGAGCAGGCGCGGCGCCACGCCGGCCTCGTCATGCCGGGCTTCACCCACCTTCAGGTGGCGCAGCCGGTGACCTTCGGCCATCACTTGCTCGCCTACGTCGAGATGCTGGAGCGCGATCGCGAAAGGCTCGGCCAGGTCCGTTCGCGGGTGAACCGCCTGCCGCTCGGCGCTGCGGCCCTGGCGGGGACCAGCTTCGGCATCGACCGCAAGCGGGTCGCGCGGGAGCTCGGCTTCGAGGCTCTGGCGGAGAACTCGCTCGACGCGGTGTCCGACCGGGACTTCGCGATCGAGTTCTGCGCCGCCGCGGCGCTCGTCATGGTGCACCTCTCGCGCTTTTCCGAGGAGCTCGTGCTGTGGATGAACCCGCGCTTCGGCTTCGTGCGCCTGCCCGACCGCTACTGCACCGGCTCCTCGATCATGCCGCAGAAGAAGAACCCCGACGTGCCCGAGCTCGTCCGCGGCAAGAGCGCGCGCGTGATCGGCGCCACCGTCGCCCTGATGACGCTGATGAAGGGCCAGCCGCTCGCCTACAACAAGGACAACCAGGAGGACAAGGAGCCGCTGTTCGACGCGGTCGACACGGTCAAGGATTCGCTCTCCGTCTTTGCCGGCATGGTGGCCGGGATGCAGCCGGTGCCGCGCGCGATGCGGGCCGCAGTGCTCGAAGGCCATGCCACCGCCACCGATCTCGCCGATTACCTCGTGCGCAAGGGCGTGCCGTTCCGCGACGCCCACGAGGTGGTGGCGCGCGCGGTGCGCGAGGCCGAGCGCCTCGGGGTGGATCTCGCCGCCCTGCCGCTTTCCAAATTGAGGCAGTTTTCAAAAGAGATCGGGCCCGACGCGAAACGCGTGCTGACCCCCGAAGGCTCGGTCGCGGCGCGCAACCACATCGGCGGTACCGCGCCGCCGCAGGTCCGCGCCGCGATCGCCCGCGCTCGCAAACGGCTGCCGAGATAGGCGACCCCCCGGTGGAGCACGTCGCCAACTATCCGGTCATTCGCAAGCTCGGCGAGGGCGCCACCTCGGAAGTGTTCCTGTGCCAGGACCCGTTCCGCGGGCGCGAGGTCGCGGTCAAGCGCATCTTCCCGGAGGCGCTGCGCGACCCGATGCGGGGCCGCGTCTTCCGCAAGCTCTTCTTCACCGAGGCTTCGCTCGCCGGCAAGCTCGAGCATCCTCACATCGCGCAGATCTTCGACGCGGGCATCGGCGAGGACTCGGGCTACATCGTGATGGAGTATGTCCCGGGAGGGACGATGGAGCGCTTCTGCGCGCCGGAATCCCTGCTGCCGGTGGAGCAGGTGCTCGAGATCGCGTTCAAGTGCGCGCGCGCCCTGTCGTTCGCGCACGCCCGCGGCGTGACGCACCGGGACATCAAGCCCGGAAACATCCTGTACGCGACCGAGCCCACCGACGTTCGCATCGGCGACTTCGGCCTCGCGATCAACATGGGGTCGGAAACCACCCAGGTCACCGGCGTCGGCTCCCCGGCCTACATGTCGCCCGAGCAGATCCGCGACGAAGTCGTCGACCACCGCACCGACCTCTATTCGCTCGGCGTCGTCATGTACCAGATGCTCTCGGGCACCCTGCCCTACCGCGGCGGCAACAAGTTCAGCATCATCTTCCAGATCACGCAGTACGAGCCGCCGCCCCCGTCGAGCCACCGCCGCGGGGTGACGGAATCGCTCGACCGCGTGGTGCGGCGCGCGATGCAGAAGGATCCCTCGCAGCGCTACCAGAGCGGCGACGAGCTCGCGGAGGACCTGATCGAGGTGCTGCGCGCCGGAGCCGGCGAGCAGCGCCGCGGCGCGCTGGGCGACGCCGACAAGTTCGTGGCCTTGCGCAGCATGCGGTTTTTCTCGGCCTTCGCCGATCCGGAGTTGTGGGAAGTGATCGCGCTCGGCGCCTGGAAGCGCGTCGCGGCCGGCGCGCCCATGGTCCGGGAAGGCGAGCACGGCGACTTCTTCTGCATGGTGGTCCAGGGCGAGGCGCGCGTAACCAAGAACAAGAAGTTGCTCTCGGTGCTCGGTCCAGGCCAGTGCTTCGGCGAGATGGCCTACCTTTCGGTCTCCAGCCACGAGCGCGGCGCCACCGTCACGGCGGCGCGCGACTCGGTCATCATGCAGGTGAAGGTCGGCGACCTCGCAGGGGCCTCCGCCGACTGCCGCAGCAAGTTCGACCGCGCCTTCATCGGCATCCTGGTCGAGCGACTTAATCTTGCCAATACCCGGCTCACTTCAGGTTGATCTCGGTATCGAAAACGCGGAGCGTGTCGCGGGCGGCTGCATCCACGACTGCTACCGCGTCAGCATCGCCGGCGCCACCCGCTTTCTGAAGACCAATTCCGATGAGCACGAGGACGCTTTCGCGGCGGAGGCGGACGGTCTCGCCGCCCTGCGCGCAGCCGGGATGCGCGCCCCCGAAGCTCTTTCACACGGGACCATGGAAGGCCGAGCGTACCTGGTCACGGAATACCTCGAACTGCATGGGCGGAAAGACTTCGCTGCGCTCGGACGCATGCTCGCAGCCGCCCACCGCAAGGCCGGACCGCGCTTCGGGTGGCACCGCGACAACTACATCGGCGCGACGCCCCAACTGAACGGCTGGTCGGACGATTGGAGTGAGTTCTGGATGGAGCGCCGGCTGCGGCCGCAAATCGATCTGGCGCGCCGCAACGGTTTTCCGCTGACGATTCCTTCCTCCAAGGTCCTCGAAGGACATCAGCCGGTGGCGTCGCTGCTGCACGGCGATCTGTGGAGCGGAAATGCCGGCTTCACCGCCGAGGGTCCCGTGGTGTTCGATCCTGCGGTGTACTACGGCGACCGCGAAGCGGACCTTGCCATGACCGAGCTCTTCGGCGGATTTCCGCGCGAGTTCTACGAGGCGTACGACAAGGCCTGGCCGCTGGATAAAGGCTGCGAGCGGCGCAAGCCCATGTACAACCTGTACCACCTCATCAACCATCTCAACCTGTTCGGCACCGGCTATCTGGCGCAGGTGGAAGCAGCACTGCGCCTGGTATCGCAGTAGCTAGTTCTTGAGGTAGGTGTCCAGAAACGAGAGGACCTCTGCACCCCACACCTCGGGAGCGCGGAAGCAGAATCCTCCGTGCCCGTCCCGCACCGAGGTGCCGTAAGGCGGATAGATGGCGAGCTTGTGCGGCTTGCCAAGCTTCCCGAGCTCCTTCGCCAAGGCGTAGCTCGGAGTCAGGTCGTAGTCGTTCTCGGCCTGCACGAACATGACCGGCACGGTGGCTTTTCTCACTGCGCCGACCAGTCTCTGCTGCAGCGGCACGGAGTGCCTCCAGGTCTGGGCGCCGCCGGCAAAATCGACCGCGGCGCGGAAGCTCGCCTTGCCCTCCGCGCCCGCCTCGAGCGCGAGGACCGTCTGGATGCCTCCGAAGGAGCAGCCCGCGACTGCGATCCGGTCGGGGTCGACTCCGGGGAGCCGCTTCAGATAGTCCAGTGCCGCCAGCTGGTCCTGCAGGTGGATCTCCTGGAGTGCGACGAGCCCGTTCGCGCCGCTGTTGTACAGCGAGTCGACCCGCGGATCGCGCGGCGAGCGCCCGTGGCTGCGGCGATGGGGGACGAAGAAAACGTAGCCGTGGTCGCTGAAGAACCGCCCCAGCTCGGGCTTCCAGCCGGGTCGCTGCTCGCTGCCGTGGTTGTAGAGGATGGCGCGGAACGGGCCGCTGCCCGCCGGCTCGTAGACGAACCCGTGAAGCTCGAGCTTGCCGCTCGGGAAAGAAACTTCTTCCGGCTCCGCGGCAGCCGCGGCCGCGGCAATGAAGTAGAGCGCGAGCGCCCAGCGAACCGTGCGCTAAGCCTTCTGCAGTTCGGCCAGCAGCTTCTGCAGCTCGCCCGACTGGTACATCTCGCGCATGATGTCCGAGCCGCCGACGAATTCGCCGTTGACGTAGAGCTGCGGGATGGTCGGCCAGTTGGCGAATTCCTTGATGCCCTGGCGGATCTCGGGATCGGCGAGGACGTTCACCGAATGGAACTCGCCGACGCCGCAGGCGTTGAGCACCTGCACCGCGAGAGCCGAGAAGCCGCATTGCGGCATCTGGGGCGTGCCTTTCATGAAGAGCACCACCGGGTGGCTGTCGACCTGCTGCTTGATGCGCTGTTGGGTATCCTGCATTGGCATGTTCCTTTCAGCCGTCATTTTACCTTCCCCCCCGTCACGCGGGGTATACCCGCGAGATCGGGCCAGGTTCGCACCTCTTCAAGCCCGTTCTGCGCGAGCAGGGTGCGAACCGTGACTTCCTGCCCGATCCCGTGCTCGAGCATCAGCCATCCGCCCGGAGCGAGGTGGGACGGCGCAGCCGCCACGATTTCCCTGATTGCCGAAAGGCCATCCGGGCCGGACACGAGCGCCCTCGCCGGTTCGAAGGCGAGGCCGGCGAGGTGCGGATCGCCCTCGGCGACGTAGGGCGGGTTCGAGACGATGAGGTCGAAGCATTCGCCCGCGAGCGGCTCGAGCCATCGTCCGTGCCGGAATTCGATCACCAAGCCGTGCTTGACCGCATTGCGTTGTGCGACGACGAGCGCCGCGGCACTCGATTCGACGGCCACTACACGCGCCTGCGGCCGCTGCCGCTTGATCGCGAGCGCGATCGCGCCGCAACCGGTGCCAAGGTCGGCGACCGAAGAAAATTCCCGCTCGAGCGAGAGCTCGACCAGCAGCTCGGTCTCGGGCCGCGGGATGAGCACTGCCGGATTGACCGCAAACTCGAGCCCGTAGAACTCCTTGCGCCCGAGGATGTAGGCCACCGGCTCGCCTTTGCCTCGTCTGTCGACATAGCCGCGGAACCTCGCCTCGGTTTCCTCCGTGAGCGAGCGCTCGGGGTACGCCGCCACGCTCGCCTCGGAGAAGCCGCTCGCCGCGGCGAGCAGCAGGCGCGCTTCGCGCGCATCGACCGCGGCGGTGCGGAGGGCTTGCTCGATCGTCAAGCCGCTTCTTCGGCGAGCTGGGCGAGCTGCTCGGCCTGCTGCTCGGCGGAGAGCGCGTTGACGATCTCGTCGAGCTCCCCCTCCATGATGCGGTCGATCTTGTACAGGGTGAGGTTGATGCGGTGGTCGGTCACCCGGCCCTGGGGGAAGTTGTAGGTTCGGATGCGCTCGGAGCGGTCGCCCGAGCCGATGAGGGACTTGCGCGTAGAGGCGGTCTTGGCCTGCTGCTCACGCTCCTGCTTGTCGCGGATCTTGGCCTTCAGCACGCTCAGCGCCTTCTCGCGGTTCTTGTGCTGCGAGCGCGAATCCTGGCACTCGACCACGATGCCGGTCGGCAGGTGCGTGACGCGGATCGCGGACTCGGTCTTGTTGACGTGCTGGCCCCCGGCGCCCGAGGCGCGGAAGGTATCGATGCGCAACTCCGCGGGGTTCAGCACCACGTCGTCGACGGCATCGGCTTCCGGCAGGACAGCGACGGTGCAGGCGGAGGTATGGATGCGTCCCTGCGCCTCGGTCTCGGGCACGCGCTGAACGCGATGGCCGCCCGATTCGAACTTGAGCTTGGAGTAGGCGCCCTGGCCGACGATGCGGGCGATCACCTCCTTGTAGCCGCCGAGCTCGGAAGGGCTCTCGGAGATGATCTCGACCTGCCAGCGCTGGCGCTCGGCGTAGCGGGCGTACATGCGGAAGATCTCTCCGGCGAAGAGCGCCGACTCGTCGCCGCCTGCGCCCGCGCGCACCTCGAGGAAGATGTTGCGCTCGTCGTTCGGGTCCTTGGGCAGCAGCGCCTTCTGCAGCTCGCCTTCGAGCCGCTCCATTGCGGCGCGCGCATTCTTCAGCTCTTCGGCGAGGTCGAGCTCGCGCGCCGCCTCGGCGTCGCCCTCGGCCTTGCGGTAGTTTTCGTACAGCGCCACCAGGTTCGACAGCTCGGAATGCTCGCGCGAGAGCTTCTTGAACTGCTCCATGTCGCGCGTGGCGTTCTCGGACGCGAGCAGTCCGTTCAAGTCGTTCAGGCGCCCGACCAGGCTGTCGAGCTTCGACCGCAGCGAAGGCTTCACTTGATGCGAAAAAGCCGCGAGAGGGTTTCAGCGAGGACGCGGCCTTCGTCCCCGGCGGCCTGGTTGAGCGCCTGCGTCGGCGCATGCAGCAGCTTGTTGGTCAATCCCTGGGAGAGCGCGTCCAGCACGGCGGCCGGATCGTCGCCGCGCTGCAGGCTGCGCAGCGCGCGCTCGAGCTCCTGGCGCCGCGCCACCTCGCCCTGCTCGCGCAGCGCGCGGATGAGCGGCACGTTCTCGCGCGCCCGCATCCAGCGCATGAACTGGCCGACCTGGGACTCGATGATCACCTCGGCCTGCTCCACCGCCGAGCGCCGCGAGTCGCGGTTGTCGGAGACGATCTCCGCGAGGTCGTCGACCGTGTAAAGGAACACGTCGTCCAGCTCGGCCGCCTCGGGCTCGATGTCGCGCGGCACCGCGAGGTCCACCATGAACATCGGCCGGCGCCTGCGCGCCCGCAGCGCGCGCTCGACCAGACCCTTGCCGAGGATCGGCAGCGAAGAGGCGGTGCACGAAACCACGATGTCGTACTCCTGCAGACGCTCGGGCAGGTCCCTGAGCTCGATCGCCTCGCCGTTGAAGCGATGTGCGAGCCGCTCGGCGCGTTCCGCGGTGCGGTTCGCGACGGCGATGCGCGCCGGGGCCTGGGCGGCGAAGTGGGTCGCGCACAGCTCGATCATCTCGCCGGCCCCGATGAAGAGCACCTTCTGGTCCTTGAGGCTGGGGAAGATGCGCGAGGCGAGCTTCACCGCCGCCGCAGCCATCGACACGCTCGCGGCGCCGACGCTGGTGGTGGTGCGTACCTCCTTCGCCACCGCGAAAGTGCGCTGGAAGAGCTTGTGCAGCAGCGTGCCGAGCGTTCCGGCGGACTCGGCCGCGCGCGCCGCCTCCTTCATCTGGCCGAGGATCTGCGGCTCACCCAGGACCATCGAGTCGAGTCCCGAGGCCACGCGGAACGCATGGCGCACGGCCTGCTCCTGCGGCAGGGTGTACAGGTAGCGCCCGAGCTCGGTCGGATCGAACCGGTGATAGCGCGCGAACCACTCGGCGGCGGCGGCCGGGGGCTCGCCCGCCGCAAGGTAGAGCTCGGTCCGATTGCAGGTCGACAGGATGGCCGCCTCGGCCGCGAGATCGCTGCGCAGCGCCGAAAGCGCCTCGCGCAGGCGCTCGACGTGGAACACCACGCGCTCGCGCACGGCGAGGGGCGCCGTATGGTGGTTCAGGCCAAGAGCGAAGAGCGCCATCGTGAGAACCTAAGTCCTCAGATTATAAGCGCTATTTGCTCGCTCAGGCTTTCGCCCGGAACAGCTCCCGGAGCTCGGAGAACTCCACGGGCTTGGTGAGATGGTGGTCGAAGCCGACGGCCGCGGTTCGCGCGCGGTCGTGGACCTGTCCGTAGCCCGTGATCGCCACGAGGGTGGTGTGCCTGAGCTCCGGGTCGCCGCGCACGCTCGCCGCGATATCGTAGCCATTCAGCCGCGGCAGGCCGATGTCGAGCAGCAGATATTCGGGCCGGTACTCGCGCGCGAGCGCCAGCCCCGACACGCCGTCGTGCGCCACCCTGACGTTATGGCCGTCGTTTTCGAGCAGCATGCGCAGCGCGTTCGCGGCGTCGCTGTTGTCGTCGATCACGAGCACCTTGCGCGGCGTCGCGCCCGGCCGCTCCGCTGCCGCAGCCTCGCTCACGGGCGCCTCGTTCACCGCGGGCAGCCGCACGATGAACTCGCTCCCGCGATCGGGGCCGGCGCTGTGCGCTTCCACCGTTCCGCCGTGCAGGCGCACGAGCCGCTGCACCAGCGTGAGTCCGATGCCGAGACCTCCCTGCGGCCGTTGCGCCGCCTGCTGCCCTTGCTTAAGGAGGTCGAAGGCCGAGTGCAGCAGCCCCGCGTCCATGCCCACGCCGTTGTCCTTCACGCAGATGACGACTGCGTCGTTCTCGCGGCGGGCGGCGATGGACACCCGCCCGCCCTCCGGGGTGTATCTCGCTGCGTTGTGGAGCAGCTTGTGCAGCACCTGGGTCAGGCGCGCCTCGTCCCCGAGGACTGTCAGCGCCTCGTTGGGCGGCAGCTCGATCGAGAGCTCGTGCCCACGGGCCTGCATCCACTGCATCGATCCCTCGGCGGCAGCGCGCACCAGGGCGCACGCGTCGAGCGCACGCCTGTTGAGGGGGATCGCGGCACGCGTGATGCGGGACACGTCGAGCAGGTCGTCGATCAGCCGGGTGATTTGACCGGTCTGGCGGCGCAGCACGTCGCGCACCCACTTCTCGGTGGCGTCGGCAGGCGGCTTGAGCTCGAGGAGGTGCAGCGCGTTGTTGATGGGCGCGAGCGGATTGCGCAGCTCGTGCGCGAGCATGGCAAGGAACTCGCTCGTGCGGCGCTCGGCCTGCTCCAGCGACTCGGCGCGCTTGCGGTCGGTGAGGTCGCGCTTCACGTTCGCGTAGCCCATCAACACCCCCTCCTCGTTATAGAGGGGGCTCACCACCACGTTGGCCCAGAAGGTGGTGCCGTCCTTGCGCAGCCGCGGGCCCTCGTCCTCGAAGCGCCCGTGCTCGCGAGCCATCGCGAGCTCCTGCTCCGGCAGCTTCCTGTCGATCGCCGCCTGGGGATACAGCGCCCCGAAGTGGCGTCCCTCGATCTCGTCGGCCTGGTAGCCGGTCATGCGCTGCGCGCCGCTGTTCCAGCTCGTGACGCGGCCGTCGGTGTCGAGCATGAAGATGGCGCAGTCCTTGAGTCCTTCGACGAGCACACGGAAGCGCTCCTCGCTCTGGCGCAGGGTCTCCTCCTGGCGCCGCCGCTCGGTCAGGTCGCGCGTGACATTCGAGAAGCCGCGCAGCGCGCCGCTCTCGTCGTGCAGCGCAGTGATCGCCATGCTGGCCCAGAAGCGGCTGCCGTCCTTGCACACGCGCCAGCCCTCGTCCTCGAGGCGGCCGCTCTCCTGCGCCATCTTCAGCTCGCGCTCCGGCGAGCGGCGCTCGATCGCGTCGGTCGGGTATAGCACCGAGAAGTGCCGGCCCACGATCTCGCCAGCGGTGTACCCCGTCAGCTTCTCGGCACCTCGGTTCCACGACACGATGTGTCCCGAGCGGTCGAGCAGGTAGATGGCGTACTCCTGCACGCCGTCCACCAGCTGCCGGTACGGATCGGTGAGCTCGAGAGGACTGCCGCTTTGAATATCGCTCAGAGCGGGGAATATAGTGGATTGAAGCGAGCCGCGTCTCCGTAGCGGTTTCCACTACGGAGGCGCGATCCAGCAATCGCAAGGCTCCGACAGCGAGGCTTAGAGGCGGCCTTGGCGCGTAGGCTAGAAAGAGCTATTCGTCCAGCTTGCAAGAAATCAGACTTCTCGGCAGGAAGATCCTGTAAGCCGCGAAGAGAGCGGGAAATCCGAGCCATGCTGGCCCGGTTAACCACCGCTTTCCCACAAGCTTATTCACACAGATAGTGAATCCGCCGTGTGGACCGGGGCTTTAGCGGCTACTGTGCGCGCTTCCGCGCGGCCCATGCGCGGTTCAAGCCCCGGTCCTCAGGTCCCCCCCTGCCGGGGCTTTTCTTTATCGGCACCACGCCGGCGAGCGCGCTCGCAGTGCGAGTGATCGCCAGAAGCTCGGCCTGGCACGCCGCGAGCGCAGCGTTCCGCAGCGCCCGTACATCCGGAAATTGCAGGACCATCGGGGCCTCCGTTCCATAAAGGCCCCCCCAACGCGAAAAATTCTATAGCGCACCCTCTGCTGCCGTGGCCTGAATCTCGGCACAAATGTGACTTACTTCACGACTTGCGCGGCCCCGGTTCGCTGGAGCGATGGGACCAAAGGCCAATATCGCCCCGGCGCTCCACGGGGACAGACTCCCGGCAACGACAGGGGAACGGCGATGAACCGCAAGAAGAAGGGCAATGGCGGCGCCGGCGCGGAACGCGCATCGCCAAAGGAGAAGCTCAAACGCAAGGACTACGACAAGCAGCTCGAGAAGCTGCACGTCGAGCTCGTCCGACTGCAGGAATGGGTCAAGCACAAGGGACTCAAGATCTGCGTCGTGTTCGAAGGACGCGACGGCGCCGGCAAGGGCGGCACGATCAAGGCCATCACCGAGCGCGTGAGCCCGCGCGTGTTCCGCGTAATCGCGCTGTCCGCTCCGACCGAGCGTGAAAAGAGCCAGATGTATATCCAGCGCTACCTGCCGTACCTCCCGGCGGCGGGCGAGGTCGTGATCTTCGACCGCAGCTGGTACAACCGCGCCGGCGTCGAGCGGGTGATGGGCTTCTGCACCGAGGACGAGGCGAAGGAGTTCCTGAAGGCCGTGTCATCGGTGGAACAGGCGATCGTGAATTCCGGCGTCATCCTCATCAAGTACTGGCTCGAGGTGAGCGAGGAGGAGCAGACCCGCCGGCTCGAATCGCGCATCGACGACGGGCGCAAGCTCTGGAAGCTCTCGCCGATGGACCTCAAGTCATACAGCCGCTGGCACGACTACTCGCGGGCGCGCGACGAGATGTTCGCTGCGAGCGACACCGGCTTCGCGCCCTGGCACGTGGTGCGCTCCAACGACAAGCGCCGCGCCCGGCTCAACCTCATCACCCATCTTCTCGAGCAGATCCCCTACAAGACAGCGCCGCGCGAGAAGGTGAAGCTGCCGAAGCGGCAGAAGCGGCACGGCTATCGCGAGCCGGACTATCCGTACAAGTACGTCAAGGAGCGCTACTGACCGTTTGCGTCATGCTGCAGAAGGCTTCGGCTTCTCCTCCGTGAGGCCGAGCACCTCCCGCACCGCGATCACGACGCAGTCGGGCTCGAACGGCTTGGTGATGTAGCCGTCGGCGCCGGCTTGCAGGCCTTTGCGGACCGCCTCGCGCGTCGCCTCGGCCGTGATCATGATGACCGGCATGGATTTCAGGACGGCGTGCTGGCGCATCCGCGCGAGAATGTCGAAACCGTTTGCATCCGGCAGCTCGACGTCGAGAAGCACGAGATCCGGCATCGGCGCCTCGCGGAACGCAGCCATGATCTCGTCGCGCCTGCTCGCGGTGCGGACCGTGAAGCTCTCGAAGCGAAAGTATGTGCGGATGAGCTTCACGAGGTCCGGGTCGTCGTCGATGACGAGAACCGTCGGCTGCCAGCCTTCCTTCGCTGCGCGCTTCTGCGGCGCGCGGCGCGCGATGCGAACGTAGTAGCCCTTGCGCTTGAGCGACGCGGCGCCTTGCTTGGCCTCCGGCTCGGTGGCTGCGCCGCCGCTGAAGAATCCCGGCGGCACGGGGATGCTGAAGAACCCGGTTTCCAGCGCGCTCGTTTGGCTCGCCGGAGCGATCAACTGCTTGTCCGCAAGCTTCTGCAGAACCTGCATGACTTCCGTATGCGCCACGCTCGCCGACATGCCGGCGATCTGGCCAGCGGTGGCCGTGCCATCCACGAGCACGAGGACCTCAAGCTCGCGAGACGAAAGCGACGTGCCGGCGGACTTCAGCTCGGCATTGCCTTGGCTGGTGAGGGCGTAGACCTCGCCTTCGGCCGGCGTTGACGCTCGCTTGGACGCCAAGTGGGCGTGCACCCCTGTTTGTGCAGAAGCTAGCGCGCAGGTTGCTCCCGGCAGCGAGGCCTGTCAAACGACTGCGCGTGAAATCGTGGTGGCCAAGGGCGGAATTGAACCACCGACACACGGATTTTCAGTCCGCTGCTCTACCAACTGAGCTACTTGGCCGTCCGGGAAGCGCGGCAGGACGCCGCGCTTTTCGAAGGCGCGAATTATACCCCGCGGCCTTGGGCCACAGGCTCGTGACCCGCGGGCTTCTCAAGGCTGTAGCCGAGCCCCCTCACGGTCGCGATACGCACGCCTCCGGGCTCGAGCTTCTTGCGCAGGCGATGCACGTACACTTCGATCGCGTTCGGCGATACCTCTTCGCCCCATTCGCACAGATGCGACACGAGCTGGTCCTTGGAGACGAGCCGTCCGGCGCGCTGCAGGAACACCTCGAGCAGGGAGAGCTCGCGCGCCGAGAGCTCGAGCGCTCTGCCATTGAGGCAGGCGCTGCGGCCGATCTGGTCGTAGGTAAGCGCGCCGTGCTGCAGGAGCGTCGGGCAGCCTGCCATGCCGCGCCGCGTGAGAGCACGCACCCTCGCCTCGAGCTCGGCGAGGTCGAAGGGCTTGGCGAGATAATCGTCGGCACCCGCATCCAGCCCCCGCACACGGTCGCCGACGCCGTGGAGCGCGGTAAGGATCAGCACGGGGAGCCGCGAGTCGGCCGCGCGCAGGTGCTTGAGGACGTCGAGCCCCGAGCGCTTGGGCAGGCCGAGGTCGAGGATCAGGAGATCGAACTGGTTGGCGGCGAGCGCGCTCTCGGCCTCGACGCCGTTCTGCACGCGGTCGACCGCGTAGCCGGACTGGCGCAAGGTCTGCGTCACGCCTTCGGCGAGGACCGCGTCGTCCTCGGCCACCAGTATCCGCATCTGCCCTCCTCCGGGGGGCAGTTTAATACAGCAGCAGGACGAAAAGAAAAGGGCCCGTTAGGGCCCTTTCCTTTTCTGCTTTTTCGAGAAAAAACCTTACATGTCCATGCCGCCCATGCCGCCCATGTCGGGCATGCCGCCATGGGAGTGGCCGCCGCCGCCCTTCTTCTCTTCCACCAGCTCCGCGACCATCGCGTCGGTGGTGAGCATCAGGCCGGCGACCGACGACGCGTTCTGCAGCGCCGTGCGGGCGACCTTGGTCGGGTCGATCACGCCTTCCTGCACGAGATCGCCGTACTCCTCGGTCTGGGCATTGAAACCGTAGTTACCCTTGTTCTCGAGCACCTTGTTCAGCACCACCGAGGGCTCGGCGCCGCTGTTGTCGACGATGATGCGAAGCGGCTCTTCCAGAGCGCGCATCACGATCTTGATGCCGGCATCCTGGTCGTGGTTGTCGCCCTTCAGCTTGCCCTCGAGGGCCTGCTTGGCGCGAATGAACGCCACGCCGCCGCCCGGGACGACGCCTTCCTCAACCGCCGCGCGGGTGGCATGCAGCGCATCCTCGACGCGAGCCTTCTTCTCCTTCATCTCGACCTCGGTCGCGGCGCCGACCTTGATCACCGCCACGCCGCCGGCAAGCTTCGCCACGCGCTCCTGCAGCTTCTCGCGGTCGTAGTCGCTGGTCGCCTCGTCGATCTGGACGCGAATCTGCTTCACGCGCGCCTCGATCTGCTTCTTGTCGCCCGCGCCGTCGATGATGGTGGTGTTCTCCTTGCCGGCCTCGACCTTCTTCGCGCGGCCCAGGTCCTTCAGCGTGGCGTTCTCGAGCTTGAGGCCGAGCTCCTCGCTGATCACGGTGCCGCCGGCGAGGACGGCCATGTCTTCCAGCATCGCCTTGCGGCGGTCGCCGAAGCCGGGCGCCTTCACCGCGACGGTCTTCAGGATGCCGCGGATGTTGTTCACCACCAGGGTGGCGAGCGCCTCGCCTTCGACTTCCTCGGCGATGATGAGCAGGGGCTTGCCGGCCTTGGCGACCTGCTCCAGGATCGGCAGCAGCTCGCGGATCGACGAGATCTTCTTGTCGTGCAGCAGGATGAAGGGATCCTCGAGCACCGCGATCTGCTTCTCGGGGTTGTTGATGAAATAGGGCGAGAGGTAGCCGCGGTCGAACTGCATGCCCTCGACGAGGTCCAGCTCGTTGTCGAGCGACTTGCCGTCCTCGACCGTGATGACGCCTTCCTTGCCGACCTTGTCCATCGCATCGGCGATGATCTTGCCGATGTTGGCGTCCGCGTTCGCCGAGATCGAGCCGACCTGGGCGATTTCCTTGGAGCTCGAGCACGGCTTGGAGATCTTCTTCAGCTCCTCGACCACCGCGACCACCGCCTTGTCGATGCCGCGCTTGAGGTCCATCGGGTTCATGCCCGAGGCGACGAACTTCATGCCTTCGCGCACGATCGCTTGCGCCAGAACCGTCGCGGTGGTGGTGCCGTCGCCGGCGACGTCGGAGGTCTTGGACGCCACTTCCTTCACCATCTGCGCGCCCATGTTCTCGAACTTGTCCTTGAGCTCGATCTCCTTGGCAACCGAGACCCCGTCCTTGGTGACGGTCGGGGCGCCGAACGAGCGCTCGAGCACGACGTTGCGGCCCTTGGGCCCCAGCGTCACTTTCACGGCGTCGGCCAGGATGTTCAGGCCATGAACCATCTTGACGCGCGCGCCTTCGTGGAAACGTACTTCTTTGGCTGGCATTGCTGCTCTCCTATCTGGAAATTCTGGTTACGCGCCTTCGATGACGCCCATGATGTCTTCCTCGCGCATGACGAGGAGCTCATCGCCCTTGACCTTCACCGTCTGGCCCGAGTACTTGCCGAACAGCACGCGGTCCCCGACCTTGACATCGATCGGAATGAGCTTGCCCTGGTCGTCTTTCTTGCCTTTGCCGACGGCGACGATCTCGCCCTGGTCGGGCTTCTCGGCAGCGGTGTCGGGAATGACGATGCCACCTGCGGACTTGCGCTCCTCCTCAATGCGCTTGACGATCACGCGGTCATGGAGCGGACGGATTTTCATGCGATCTCCCAATCAAAAAGAGAAAAACGATGTAGTACAATGGCTTAGGGTTGAACTTGACCACCCGTGGCCGGAATAACCGGGACTTTGGTCTCCTGCTAGCACTCAGTCCGGACGAGTGCTAATGATAGAGACGATGCCTAGGCTTTTCAAGACATTCGCCATTATTTTTGGGCTGGCCTCGAGCTGGAGCGCGTGGGCGGAGCTGCCGCGCCCGGTACTGCAAGCGCTGAAGACCGCGGGGATTCCGACCTCGAGCGTCGGCGCCGTGGTGCAGGAGGTCGGCACCGGGCGCTCGGAGCTCGTCCACGAGGCTCGGGACAGCATGAATCCGGCCTCGGTCATGAAGCTCGTAACCACCTACTCCGCCCTCGAGCTGCTCGGACCCGCCTACCGCTGGAAGACCGAGGTTTACGTCGACGGCAACGACGTGGTGCTCAAGGGCTATGGCGACCCCAAGCTGAACCTGGAGAGCTTCTGGATGCTGTTGCGCGCTCTTCGAGGGCGCGGGCTGCAGGACATCCGCGGCGACCTGGTGCTCGACCGCTCCTGGTTCGGTCCGGTCGCAGACGGGCGCATCGACGACGACGCGTTCCGGCCCTACAACGTCACCCCTGACGCGCTGCTCGTCAACTTCAAGTCGCTGCGCTTCACCTTCCTGCCGGCCGAGTCCGCGGTGCGCGTCTTTGCCGAGCCGGCGCTTCCCGGGCTCGAGGTCATCAATTCTCTGAAGCCCGCGGAAGGCGGCTGTCCCGAGGGCAAGGCATTTCGCAGCCTGATCCAGGCCGATTTCCGCTCGAAGCCCCCGCGCGCATCGTTCACCGGCGCCTATCCGGTCTCCTGCGGCGAGAAAGAGCTCAACGTCGCGCTCTACGAGCCGCAGGAATACGTCGCAGCGATGGTCAAGCAGCTCTGGGCCGAGATGGGCGGGAGCTGGGCGGGCGTGGTGCGGCAGGGCTCGGCATCGCCCGGCGCGCGCCTCGCCTACGTGCACGAATCGGAGCCGCTCGCCGAGATCGTGCGCGACATCAACAAATTCTCCAACAACGTGATGGCGCGGCAGCTCTACCTGACCCTCGCCGCCGAAATGGGAGGCGCGCCTGCGCGGCCGGAGCTCGCTCTGGTTGCGATCAGGCAGCTTCTGGTCCAAAGAGGCATCAAGGCGCCGGAACTGGTGATGGAGAACGGCTCCGGGCTGTCGCGCCTCGAGCGCGCGAGCGCCGCTACCATCGCAGCCGTCCTGCAGTCGGCCTGGAGAAGCCCTGTGATGCCCGAATTCGTGTCGTCGCTGCCGGTCGTCGCCGCCGACGGCACGATGAAGAAGCGCCTGCTCGGCGCCGGCGTCGCCGGCCACGCGCACATCAAGACCGGCTTGCTGCAGGACGCGCGCTCCATCGCAGGCTACGTGCTCGACCGCCGCGGCCAGCGCCATCTCGTGGTGATGCTAATCAATCACCCCCGCGCGAGCTCGGAGGGCGAGCCCGCGCTGAACGCGATGCTCGAGTGGGTCTACGAAGGCGCGGGAGGCCGGGGCGCGGCTACAGGCCAAGCTCCGGCCAGATCAAATCGACCTTCCGGCGGACCTCAGAGTCCATGACGATCGGGCGGCCCCAGCGGCGTGCGGTCTCGCCGGGCCACTTGTTGGTGGCGTCGACGCCGAGCTTCGAGCCCAGCCCCGCCGCCGGGCTCGCGAAATCCAGGTAGTCGATCGGCGTGTTCTCGACCAGCGTGGTGTCGCGCGCGGGGTCGACCCGCGTGGTGACGGCCCACACCACCTCTTTCCAGTCGCGCACGTCGATGTCGTCGTCGCAGACGACGATGACCTTCGTGTACATGAACTGACGCAGGAAGCTCCACACGCCGAACATCACGCGCTTCGCGTGCCCTGGGTACTGCTTCCTCATCCGCACGACCGCCAGGCGGTAGGAGCAGCCTTCCGGCGGCAGGTAGAAGTCGAGGATCTCCGGAAACTGTTTCCGCAACAAAGGAACAAAAATTTCGTTGAGCGCGGCGCCGAGGACGGCTGGCTCGTCGGGCGGCTTGCCGGTGTAGGTGGAGTGGTAGATCGGGTCGCGCCGCGTGGTGATGCGCTCGACCGTCATCACCGGAAAGCGCTCGACCTCGTTGTAGTAGCCGGTGTGATCGCCGAAAGGTCCTTCGTCCGCCACGTCCTCCGGCTTGATGACGCCTTCGAGAATCATCTCCGCAGCGGCGGGAACCTGAAGCTCGCTGCCGATGCACTTCGCGAGCTCGGTGCGCGCCCCGCGCAGCAGGCCGGCGAACTGATACTCGCCGAGGGTATCCGGCACCGGCGTCACCGCGGCGAGCGTAGTGGCGGGGTCGGCCCCGAGCACCACGGCGACCGGAAAGGGCGATCCCGGATTCGCTCGCTGGTGGTCCTGGAAGTCCAGCGCGCCGCCGCGGTGGGCGAGCCAGCGCATGATGACGCGGTTCGGGCCGAGCACCTGCTGCCGATAGATGCCCAGGTTCTGGCGCGGCTTGGCCGGGCCGCGCGTCACGGTGAGGCCCCACGTGATCAGCGGGCCGGCATCCCCGGGCCAGCACGTCTGCACCGGCAGGCGCCCGAGGTCGACCTCCTTTTGCTCGAGCACGACCTCCTGGCAGGCCGCGCCGGAGCGCACCCGCGGCGCCATGTTGAGCACCTGCCTGAAGAGCGGAAACTTGTCCCACAGATCGCGCAGGCCCTTCGGCGGCTCGGGCTCCTTGAGGTACGCGAGCAGCTCGCCCATCTCGCGCAGGCCGGACACGTCGGCGACGCCCATCGCCGCGGCAACGCGGCGCACGCTGCCGAAGAGGTTCGCGAGCACCGGAATGCGGTGCCCGGCGGGCCGCTCGAACAGCAGCGCCGGCCCGCCGGCGCGCAGCACCCGGTCGGAGATCTCGGTCATCTCGAGCCGCGGCGAGACCTCCGCGACGATGCGCTTGAGCTCGCCCGCGCCTTCGAGTTGCGCCAGGAATCCGCGCAGGTCGGCGTAGCTCACCGCCGCGGCTACCTCTTCAGCGACATCAGCCGCTCGCAGACCGCCTCGGAAAAGTCGAGCAGCCCTGGATTGCGCCCGCGCACCGGATAGGCACGCTCCGAGCCGGCGAGGTCGAGCACGAGCGTGGTGCTGCCGATCCAGCCGAACACGCCAAGCGCGATGCCGCCAAGGGCGATGAAGGTGCCGATGAACGGCAGCGCCTTCGCCACCGCCCCGACGAAAACGAACAACCCGTGCAGCGCATTCATGACGGCGTTCGCCTCCGGTTTCACCATGTCTGCCGCGCGATTACCGGCAAACTCGGCAAGTGGTCCGGACACCGTGAAGAGCACCAAGGCGACGATTAGCAGCGCGACGCCCCAGCCGATCCTGCGGGCGTTGCGCTCATAGGCCACGCGCAGTGACGCGATCGCCGCGAGCGGCAAGGTCTCGAGGTGGTTGTCGCCGCGATGCGTGAGGCAGGAGGCGTAGAGGGTGAAATGCGTGCCGCGCAGCGCGCCGCTCGTGAAGTCGTAGCGCGTGATGGCCGGGCCGGCGTCGCTCGTCACGCCGGCCAGCGCAGCGGAAGACTAGCGACGATACCGGCGAACACGGCGCCGCCGACCCAGTTGTTGTTCATGAACGCCTTGAAGCAGCCGTCGCGGCCGCGGCCGCGGATCAGGGTCCAATGGTAGACCATCATCACGCCCGCCGCCGCGAGCCCGGCGTAGAACGGCCAGCCCAGCCGCGCCTTCACGCCCACGCCGACGAGAAGAAGGAGCATCGCGGCGTAGCTCGCCATCACTGCCGCGACATCCCAGCGTCCGAGCGTGAGCGCCGAGGTCCGGATACCGAGCTTCGCGTCGTCGTTGCGGTCGACCATGGCGTACTCGGTGTCGTAAGCGAACGAATAGAACACGTTCGCCGCGAGCAGCATCCAGCATTCCAGCGGCAGGTGCCGGTGCACCGCCGCGTACGCCATCGGGATGCCGAAGCCGAAGGCGATGCCGAGATAGGCCTGCGGCAGCGAGATGTAGCGCTTGCTGTAGGGGTAGGTGGCGGCGATCGCAAGCCCCAGGAACGAGAGCAGGATGGCGAAGCGGTTGAGGAACAGGACCAGCCCGAAAGCCGCCAGCGCCAGCACCGCCGCGACCGCGAGCGCCTCGCGCGGCTCGATCTCGCCGGCGGCGAGCGGCCGCGTCCGGGTGCGTTGCACGTGCGGGTCGAAATTGCGGTCGGCATAGTCGTTGATGGCGCAGCCCGCCGAGCGCATCAGCACGGTGCCGACGAAGAAGATCAGGAAGTATTCGAGCCGCGGCGTGCCGCGCGAAGCGAGCCACAGCGCCCACAGCGTCGGCCACAAGAGTAGCAGCGTGCCGATCGGCTTGTCGAGGCGGATCAGCCGCTCGTAGGCATCCAGTCTCTTGGCGACGCTGGCCCAGCTCATGCCCTAGGATAGCCTACGCATGGATCAGCTCCCGTTTCGAGCCCAGCCAGCGCTCGACATGGGCCCGCGCCGCCGCCGGGTCGGCCTCGATCAGCTCGGCGGCAGCGCGGCTTGCCGACTCGATGAGCACGCCGTCGCGGGCGAGATCCGCGAAGCGGAATAGCGGGTCCCCGCTTTGCCGCTCGCCGATGTACTCGCCGGGTCCCCGCAGCTCGAGGTCGTGACGCGCGATCTCGAACCCGTCGCTGTTCTCGCGGATCACCTTGAGCCGCGCGCGCGCGGTATCCGACAGGCCTTCCCCGAAAAGCAGGATGCAGACGCTTTCGCGCGTGCCGCGTCCGACGCGCCCGCGCAGCTGGTGGAGCTGCGCCAGGCCGAAGCGCTCGGCGCTTTCGATCACCATGAGCGAAGCGTTCGGCACGTCGACGCCGACCTCGATCACCGTGGTGCACACCAGAAGATCGATTTTCCCGCGCTTGAACGCGTCCATGACCGCGGCTTTCTCCGCTGCCGGGAGCCTTCCGTGCAGCAAACCGACCCGGAGCCCCTTCAGCTCGCCCCCGAGGGTGGCGTGCGTGTCGAGCGCGGTCTGCAGGTCGCCTTCCTTGGACTCTTCGATGACCGGGCACACCCAGTAGCACTGCTGCCCCTCGACGCAGGCGTCGCGCACACGCGCCAGCACCTCGTCTCGCCGGGCTGCCGCGAACGTGCGTGTGGCGACCGGCCGGCGTCCTGGCGGCAGCTCGTCGATCACCGAGACGTCCAGATCGGCGTAGCAGGTCATCCAGAGCGTGCGCGGAATCGGCGTAGCGCTCATCATCAACTGGTGCGGCCAGACCTTTCCCGCCGTGTGCCGCAACTTCAGGCGCTGGCTCACGCCGAAGCGGTGCTGCTCGTCTACGACCGCCAGCGCGAGGCTCGCGAAGTCGACGCCTGCCTGCACCAAGGCATGCGTGCCGATCACGATCTGCACCGATCCCTTGGAGCTCGCATCGAGAACCGATTTCTTGTCCTTCCGGGTGAGGCCGCCGTGAAGCCAGCCCAGACGAACCCCGAGCGGGGCAAGCCAGTCGCCGAACTTGCGCCAGTGCTGCTCCGACAGGATCTCGGTCGGCGCCATCACCGCGGCCTGGTGGCCGGCGTCCACCGCCGCGAGGCAGGCGATCGCCGCGACGATCGTCTTTCCGCTTCCCACGTCGCCCTGCAGGAGGCGCTGCATCGGCCGCGGAGCCGCGACGTCGCCCAGCACGTCACGCACCGCTCGCTCCTGCGCCTGCGTCAGCTTGAAGGGAAGTCTTTCCATGAAGTGACGCACCAGCGCGCCTCGCGCCGGTAAGGCGTGCGCGCGCCGCGCGTGGCGCTTCTGGTAGGCAAAGCGCATCGAAAGCTGCTGCGCCAGCAGCTCGTCGAATTTCATCCGCTGCCAGGCCTCGTGGGTGCGGTCGGCGAGCGCCGCGAGCGCGATTCCCGGCGGCGGTCGATGGAGCAGGCGCACGCTGTCCGCAAAGCCGGTCACACCGTAGGCGCTCTTCAGCTGGGGCGGGAGCGTATCTTCCAGGTCGGCCGATTCGAGCTCCTGAAGCACCCGCGTACGCAGCTCCGTCTGGGAGACCCCTGCCGTGCTCGGATAGATCGGCGTCAGCGTCTCGGGCAGCGGCTCGCCTTCCGGGACGATCCGGTAGCGGGGGTGGGCCATTTCGGCGCCGAAGAAGCCCGGGCGCACCTCGCCGTAGGCGCGCACGAGCAGGCCCTGCTCCGCAGCGCGCTGGAACTGCTTGAGCTGGCTCGGATAGAAATTGAAAAAGCGCAGCACGAGTCCTTCGGCGTGCACGACGAGCTGCCGCTTGGGGCGGTACATGACCTGTGCTTTCACTACTCTTGCTTCGACGCTGACCGGCCTGCCCTGCGGCGCGGACTCCGGTGCAGTGAGCGCGGTTTCGTCCTCGTAGCGCAGCGGCAGGTGCAGGACGAAGTCGAAGCCCGAGCGCAGCCCGAGCTTTTCGAACTTGCCCGCGGACTTCACCCCCGGTGCAGGATGGCGTCGATCTCGACCAGGGCGCCGCGCGGCAGGCCGGCCACGCCGACGGCCGCGCGCGCGGGGTAGGGCTCGCGCACGTATTGCGCCATGATCTCGTTGACGCGCGCGAAGTGCGCGAGGTCGGTCAGGTAAACGGTCATGCGCACCGCGTCGTCGAGGCGCATGCCCGACGCGTCGGCCACCGCCGAGAGGTTGCGGAACACCCGGTGCGTCTGCGCCTCGATACCCTCGGCGAGCTGCATGCTGTCAGGGTCGAGGCCGATCTGGCCCGAGAGATACACGGTGTCGCCGGCGCGCACCGCCTGAGAGTACGTGCCGATGGCGGCCGGAGCGCCCTTCGATTGGATCGCGTTCTTCATGGGGGTAATCTTAGCCCAATGATTTCCGCGCTAGAGAAGCTCCTCGGCACGCCGCGCGACGGCGCCCTGCTGCGCTACTCGCTCGGACTCGAGTATCAGAAGGCGGGCAATCCGGAGAAGGCGCTCGAGCACCTGCGCGAGGCGGTCACGCGCGACCCGCTCTACTCGGCGGCCTGGAAGGCGCTCGCCAAGACGCTCGGCGAGCTCGACCGGCCCGCCGAGGCTCTGGCGGCGTACCGCGACGGGATCGCGGCGGCGCAGCGCAAGGGCGACCGCCAGGCCGAGAAGGAGATGACCGTGTTCGCTCGCCGGCTCGAGAAGAAGCTAGGCGGCGCGCCCTAGGCGCGGGCCCAGCTCGGCCGCGCTCATCGGCGCATCGAACAGGAATCCCTGTCCGAGGTCGCAGCCGTGGCGGCGCAGGAAGGCCACCTGCTCCTCGGTTTCGACGCCTTCGGCGATGACCGTGAAGCCGAGGTTGTGCGCCATGTCGATGACCGCCCGCACGATCGAGGCCGATTCGGCGCTCGTCGCCACGTCGCGCACGAAGCTGCGGTCGATCTTGAGCGCCGTGAGCGGCAGGCGCGTGAGGTACGACAGGCTCGAATAGCCGGTGCCGAAATCGTCCACCGAGATCTTGAGCCCCGCCTCGCGCAGGCCGGCGAGCAGGCGCACCGCTTCCTCCGGCTCGTCCATCAGGCAGCTCTCGGTGATCTCGAGCTCGATCATGCCGACCGGCACCTGTGTGTCCGAGAGCGCAGCACGGATCAGCGCGTCGAGGTCGCGGCGGCGGAACTGCTTGGCCGAGAGATTGACCGCCACGGGGACCGGGGCGAAGCCGGCCCGCTGCCATGCGCCGATCTCGCGCGCGGCCTCGCCGAGCACCCATTCGCCGACCGGCAGGATGAGCCCGGAGTCCTCGAGCGCGGGGATGAACTCGGCCGGCAGCACCATGCCGCGCTGCGGGTGATTCCAGCGCAGCAGCGCCTCGACGCCGTGGATGCGGCCGTCGCGCAGGTCCACCTTGGGCTGATAGTGCAGCACGAACTCGCCGCGCTCGATGGCGCGCCGCAGGTCGGTGTTGAGCTGAAGCTTCGCCACCGAGCGCTGGTTCATCTCCGCGGTAAAGAAGCAGTACGCGTTGCGAGTGAGCTCCTTCGCGCGGTACATCGCCAGGTCCGCGTTCTTCAGCAGGGTCTCGGCGTCGGCGCCGTCGGCCGGGAACACCGAGATGCCGATGCTCGCGGTGACGTAGGCCTCGTTGCCGCCGAGGTCGAACGGCCGCAAAAGTCCGTCGAGGATCTTCTGCGCGACGAGCGCCGCGTCGTCGGCCTGGGCAAGATCGGTCAGCACCACGCCGAACTCGTCGCCGCTCACGCGTCCGACGGTGTCGCCGCCGCGCAGGCACTGGCGGATGCGCCGGCCGACCTCGGCGATCAGCCGGTCGCCGACGTGGTGGCCCAGCGTATCGTTGATCAGCTTGAAGCGGTCGAGGTCGATGAACAGCACCGCGCCGTGCCACTGGCGGCGGCGCGCCTGCGCAACGCTCTGGTTGAGGCGGTCCTGCAGCAGGTTGCGGTTGGGCAGCCCGGTCAGCGTGTCGAACTCCGCCATGTAGGCGAGCCGGGTCTGGGTGTGGTGGCGGCGCACCGCCGTGGACAGAACGTGCGCGATCGCCTCGGCGAAGCTCAGGTCCTCGACGTCGAAAGCCGTGTCGCGCAGCGACCCCATCATCAGGATGCCGAACGGCCCGGTGTCCGAGCGGATCGGCACGTACACGCCGCTGCCGAGGCGCCGCAGCCAGAACGACCACGGCCGGTCGGATTCGCGGGCCTCGAAGTACTTTCGGTCGTGCTCCACCGCGCCGGTGGCCGAATCGAGCATCGCCGACCACTTCGAGTGCGCCGGCAGCAGCTTGCTCTTGCCGACCGAAGCCTCGGCATTCTCGCCGCAGGCGGCGCGCACCAGGAACTCGTGGCCGCGGTCGCCGACGCGCTCGATGATCGCGGCGACGTCGCAGCCGCCGGCGCGTAGCACCCGCGCCGCTTCGGCGAGCACCTGCTCGAGGTCGGCGCCGCCCAGGGCGAACTGCCCCAGGCGCGCGATGATCTCCTGGCGCTGGGCGTGCAGCGCGAGCTTGCGCTCGGCGCGCTTTCTCTCGCTGATGTCGACCATCGCGCCGATCATGCGCACCGGCTGGCCGGCGCTGTCGCGCAGCGGCAGCCCGCGGTCGAGCACGTTGGCGTAGGAGCCGTCCTTGCGGCGCAGCCGGTACTCGGCGGTCCATACCCGCTCGCCGCGGTCGATCGCGCTCCTGATCTCCTGGCGTACCCGCGCCACGTCGTCCGGGTGGATGCGGCTGGTCCAGGTGTCGACGTAAGCCCCGACCTCGGCGCTCGCGTAGCCGAACACCGAGCAGAAGTTGTCGTTCAGCCAGAGCTGGTCGGTGACGAGGTTCCAGTCCCAGACCACGTCGTTGGTGGCGCGCGCCACGATCTCGAAGCGCTCCAGGCTCTGCTGCAGGCGCTCCTCCGCGCCGATGCGCTCGTTGACGCTATCGCGCAGCTCGTGCTCGGCCTCGAGCCGTCGCGCTTCGTGCGCGAAGTTGGCGAGGGCGAAGGACATGTTGTCCGCGAGGCGCTGCAGAAGCAGCGTCATGTCCTCCGAGAACACATCTTTTTCGGCGTGCAGCAGCGAAAACACGCCGACGGGCTTTCCGTCCACGAACAAGGGCCACACCGCCCCGGCGCCCAGGTGGTGCGGATAGGGACGCGGATGCTCTCGACGGCGCCGGGTGCGCGGGTCGCTCTGGTAGTCGTTTGCGATCATCATCTCGCCGTTCTGCCAGGCGGCCATCACGAACGAGTCGTAGATCGGGGCTTCGGTCAGCGGATAGGCTGCCGCCGGGCCGCTTTTCGCCACGCGCTTGAGCTGTCCGCTGCCATGATCGAACAGGAAAACTGTCCCGAGGACGAAGTCGCCCGCGGCGACCGCGATCTCGCAGGCGCGGCTGAGGAGCTCCGCGGGCGAGCTCGCGCGCAGGATCGCCTCGTTGGCCGAGCTCAGGGCGGCGTGCAGCTTGGCGAGGTTTCGAAAACGCGCTTCGCTATCGCGCGTGCGCCGCTCGGCATCGAGCCGGTCCAGAGCGTGGCCGACGTTGGCGGCCATGCGCTCGACCAGCGTCACCAGCTCGGGGTCGAAGTAGCCGGTTTCGGCGGCGTAGAGCGCGAGCATGGCGATCGCCTTCCCGGCGCGGCGCAGAGGCACGCAGGCGACCGAGGCAAAGCCGAAGCGGCGCGCGCCCGCGTGCCAGGGCGCAAGGCGGGGCTCGGCAACGAAGTCGTTGCACACGATCGTGCGGTTCTCCCGCATCGACGGCCCGGCGAGGCCCCGGCCCTCGGCGAGCGAAGGATCGATCGAGATGCGCGCGTCGACCAGGTAGCTCGCCGCCGCGCCGGCGTAGGCGCAGGTGTCGAGCCAGTGGGTGCCGGGCCGCGGCAGCCGCACGCAGGCGAGCCGCATTCCGCCGAACTGGACGGCGATGTCGCAGATGCGCTGGTACAGGTGGCGCTCGTCCTTGAGCTGCGCGGCGGCCTCGTTCGCCGCGCTGAGCGCGGCGTACATCTGGCTCACGCGGCGCGCCTGCGCGAGCGCTTCTTCGCGCTCGGCGAGATCCTGGAGCGGCAGCTCGGCGGCGCTGCTCATGCGGTGATTTCCGAGGGAAAGAGCCGCGCGAGAAGCTGCGTGAGGTCCGACACGAAGCCGTCCTTGCCGACGAGACCGACCGCCCCTGCGTCGATCGCCGCGGCCGCGGCCTCGGGCGAGCGGAACAGCGTCATCGCCACCACCGCCGGCGCGGCCGGAAGCGCAGTGACGCGGCGCAACAGCTCCAGGCCGCGCACGGGCGCCGCACCGAGGTCCAGGAGCAGGATGTCGGGGGTCGAAGACCTGACCAACGTCAGCGCATGAGCGGTCGCATGCACGGTGCCGGCGAGCGCGTAGCCGGGAAGCGCGCCGATGTAGCGCGCGGCCGCCTCGACGAAGGTCGGGCTGTCGTCGGCGATGGCAATGCGGCGTGCGCGGCCAGACTGCATGCCGCGAGCCTAAAGTGGGGCTCCGGACCGGGGTATCGGGGTTCCCCTGATGGAAGGCTTAGGGAATCCCCTTATTCCCCCTGCCTGCAGGAACTATTTCACCCCTCTGGAGGGATTAGACCGGTGCGCAACGCATAGCGCACCAGCCCGGCGACGTCGCGGATGCCGAGGCGTTCCATGATCTGGGCGCGGTGGGTCTCGACGGTCTTCACCGAGAGATTCAGCGCGAACGCGATCTCCTTGGTGCTCTTGCCGCCCGCCAGCAGCCGCAGCACCTCGCGCTGGCGCGCGGTGAGCACGTCGGGTCCGGCGTCTCCGCCGACCCGCTGCACGTAGCCCTCGACGACCTGGCGCGACACCGCGGGGCTGAGCCAGCTCTCTCCGCGGATCACCGTGCGCAGCGCGAGCTCGAGCTCGCCCGTGGCCGCGTCCTTGAGGAGATAGCCCATGGCCCCGGCGCGCAGCGCCTGCAGCACGTACTCCTCGCCGGAGTGCATCGACAGGATGATCACGCGCACGCCGGGATGCTGGTCGCGCATTCGCGCCGCCGCCTCGAGCCCGGTGATGCCCTTCATGGCGATGTCCATCAGGACCACGTCGGGTTGCTCGCGGCTCGCGATCTCGAGCGCTTCCTCGCCGCTCGCGGCCTCGCCCACCACCTCGACGTCGTGCATGGCGTTGAGGAGCGAGCGGATGCCCGCGCGCACGAGCGCGTGGTCGTCTGCGAGTACTACGCGGATCAACTTTCGTGTTCCTTTTCGCCGGAGACCAGCGCGAATGTTGCCAGCAATACCGTGCCCTGTCCGGGCGCCGAGCGCAGCTCGAGGGATCCGCCCGCCAGCGCCGCGCGCTCTTCCATGCCCACCAGGCCGAGGCTCGCGCCGGCCGCGCCGCGACGCCGCGCCGCCTCCAGATCGAACCCGGCGCCGTCGTCACGCAGCTCGAGCGCAAGCCGGTCGCCCGCGGTGAAAAGGCGCAGCCACAGGTTGCGCGCCCCGGCGTGGCGCAGCACGTTGGTGATGGCCTCCTGCGCGACGCGGAAGCACGCGGTCTCGACCTCGGCGCTGGCGTCCAAAGGCGCGTCCGCGGCATCGAAGTGCGGGATGAGGGCGCCGATGCTCGCCTGGTGGTCGAGGTGCGAGCGCAGCGCGGCGACCAGCCCCAGATCGTCGAGCTGCAGCGGCCGCAGCATGAGCGAGAGCTGGCGCACGCGCTCCAGGGTATGCCGCGTGGTCTCGACGCATTCATCGACGCGCGTCGTGATCGGCCCGGCGACGCGCGCGAGCGACTCCAGTTGGATCTTCAGCGCAGTCAGCGCCTGTCCGACATCGTCGTGCAGGTCGCGCGCGAGACGGCCGCGCTCTCCTTCCTGCACTTCGAGCAGGCGGCGCGAGAGCGCGCGCAGGCGTTCTTCGGACACTTCGAGGCTGCGCTGCGTGCGCTTGCGCTCGGTGATGTCGTTCAGCACGACCAGCCGCGCCTCGCGTCCGCGCCAGATGACCAGGTGGCCGATCGCGTCGATGTCCATCGGCTCGCCGCCCTTCTTCAGGTGGCGGAAAGTGCCGCGGATGACCGCGCCCGACGTGCGCCGCAGGAACGCCCGGAAAGGCTCGCGCTCCTGCGGCACGCGCACGTCGTCGGCCGACATGGCGAGAAACGCGTCGCGTCCGTACCCGTAGAGCCGCACCGCCGCTTCGTTCACGCCGAGGAAACGCTGCGTCTCGACATCGACTACCCACATCGGCAGCGGGCTGTGCTCGAAGAGCATGCGGTAGCGGCCCTCCTGGGGGTCCATCCGGTCGACCAGCCGCTGCAGCGCTGCCGCCAGGAACCGAAGCGCGCTCATAGTCCGGATGGTAGCGTGGCACGCCGATTGCAGCCCGCCCGTCCATGGCGCTAGCCAAGCCAGTGAACGGCAATTCATACGACTGCGCGCGCGCCGCGGGTCTGCGGTACGTCTCCGATGCCGCGCCCGGCATCGTGCGCCGGCGCCGCGGCAAGGCCTTTCACTACCGCCATGCCGACGGCGACCCGGTTCGCGACCGGCGCACCCTGGGACGCATCCGCGCCCTTGCGATCCCTCCGGCCTGGCGCGACGTGTGGATTTGCAGCGCCGACGATGGCCACCTCCAGGCGACCGGGCGCGATGCGCGCCAGCGCAAACAGTACCGGTATCACCGGCGCTGGCGCGAGGTGCGCGACGAGACGAAATACGGCCGGCTGATCCCGTTCGCGGCCGCGCTGCCGCGCATCCGGCGCCGCGTCGCGCGCGACCTCGCGCGTCCCGGCTTGCCGCGCGCCAAGGTACTGGCAACCGTGGTGCGCCTGCTCGAGACGACGCGCGCGCGCATCGGCAACGAGGAGTACGCGCGCGAGAACGAATCGTTCGGCCTCACCACGCTGCGCGAGCGGCAGGTGCGGGTGCACGGCTCGAGGCTCAGGTTCCGCTTCCGCGGCAAGAGCGGCGTCGAGCACGCGATCGAGCTCGACGACCGCCGGCTGGCGGGCATCGTGCGCCACATGCAGGACCTGTCCGGCGAAGAGCTCTTCCGCTACGTCGACGATGACGGCGAAACGCGGCGCATCGAGTCCGCCGACGTCAACGCCTATCTGAAGGAGATCTCGGGCGAGGATTTCTCCAGCAAGGATTTCCGCACCTGGGCCGGCACGGTGCTCGCCGCCCGTGCCCTATGCCAAATCGGAACCTTCGAAACCCAAGCCGACGCGAAGCGCAACGTCGTGCAGGCGATCGAGGCAGTAGCAGGCGCGCTCGGCAACACCAAGGCCGTCTGCCGCAAGTGCTACATCCATCCCGAGATCATCGACAGCTATCTCGAGGGCGAGCTCGGCGATTTCATGCAGCTCGAAGGCGGGAGCAAGGCGGCGGAAAAGGCAGTCGCGGCGCTGCTCAAGGCGCGCTCGCGGCGGGCCGCCGCGGCGACGAGGCGCAGCGGCGCCGAAGGCCAAAGCCTGGTCCCGGCGCTTGCCCGCTCCTTCTCCCGTCAGGCACGCCGATTGCAGCGCAGCCCTCAACCAGTCGCGAGAGGCGCCTCATGAGACTCTACCTTCTTGGAATCGCACTCCTGACGGCGTGCACGACCGTCTGCGCACAAACTCAGTCGGGTTCAAGCATCGGTGCAGACAGCCCCGGCGTCGGAGGCAACGTGCAGCCGCGTCCGCTTCCTCCGACGTCGCCCTCGACCGGCACGAGCGCCCCCTCGGCAGGCACTCAGGGCACGAGCCAGCGCTTGCCTGAGACGAGCGTCGGCACCAGCGCCGCATCCAGCGGCTCCACCATGGGCGAGCGAAGCAGCGGTCTATGCGACACGCTGATCGGCGAAGATCGCACCAAATGCATGCGCGAGCAGGCGACAACCGGCACCGCCGGCGCGGGCAGCGCGGGTGGGAGCGCCGGCGGGGGCCTGAAATAGGTTGCAAAGGATCTGTGAGCTTGTGTCCGGGCGCCTAAGGGGGCCATGGCGGGACATCCGCTAGAGCCTCAGCATAGGCGCCTGCGAAAGTTCCGGGGGAGACAATGGATCTGGAATTCTATTGGTACGAGATCTCGCCGTTCGTCTACACGGTCGCCGGCGGCTTTTTTCTGGGCCGGGCCGACGCGGGGCTGCCGATCATGTCAGCCCTGCTCCTGCTCACCGCGGGCGGAACGATCCTCTTCCTGCGCAGGACCCACGCGCTGCGGATGAGGGAGCTCGGCGAGCTGCCTTCGCGCACCGCGGTTCGGTCGACGGCCGCGAAGGGCTGAATCTGGTGGAGTGGAGGAGGATCGAACTCCCGACCTTCGCATTGCGAACGCGACGCTCTCCCAGCTGAGCTACCACCCCGTGGAGGGGGCGGATTTTACCGCAACGGGGCTACAATGCGCCCATGAGCGGGCCCTCGCGTAACCGCCGCGCCGACGACATGTCGGCCGAGGAAGTGAAGGAGTTCTGGCACGGCTTCTGCGAGCGCAAGGGCGTGGACGCCGCCACGCGCGCGCGCGGCGACGAGAAGATCGAGCGCGATCCGGACTACTGGGCCGACCAGACGATGACGCGGCTGCTCGACTCAGTTTCCAGCTAGCTCGAGCCAGTTCTAGAGCTTTTTTTGCCCTTCGGCCCGCCGCCGTGTAATCTCGCGGCGGGGATGGCTAAAAAGAAGAAGAAGGCTCGCCGGGCCACTCAGCCCAGGCCGGCACCGCGCCGCGTCGCCGCGCAGGACCGCACGCTCGCCGAGGAGCGCTTCGGCGCGCTCGTCCGCCTTTCATCCGAGTTCTACTGGGAAACCGACGCCGAGCATCGCCTGACCGAGCTGGTGCACGGCACGGGCTACCGCGGCGCGCTGCCGCGCGAGAGCCTGATCGGCAAGTCGCGCTGGGAGCTGCACTCGGTCTCGCCGGACGCCGCGGGCTGGCAGGCGCACATGGCGACGCTCGAGGCACGCCTGCCGTTTCGCGGCTTCGAGTTCGTGCGCCAGCATGCCGGCGGCGAGCTGCGCCACTTCAGCCTGAGCGGCGAGCCGGTCTTCGACCGCTCCGGCGCGTTCCGCGGCTACCGCGGCGTCGGCACCGAGATCACCGAGAGGAAGCGCGTCGAGCAGGCGCTCACGCGGCTCACGCACTACGAGTCGCTCACCGGGCTTCCAAATCGGGTGCTGCTGACCGACCGGCTGAATCATGCCATCGCGCGCGCCGACCGCAGCGGGAGCCTGCTCGCGGTGATGATCCTCGACCTCGACAATTTCAAGGAGATCAACGACGCGCTCGGACAGGCGGTGGGCGACCTCGTCCTCACCGAGGCGGCGCGCCGCCTGCAGTCGTGCTTGCGCAGCATCGATACCCTGGCGCGACTGGGCGACGACGAGTTCGCCGTGCTGCTCGAGGGCGTGCCCGACTTCGACGAAATCGCGCAGGTCGCGCAGCGCCTGCTCACAGCGGTGGCCGAGCGCGCCGAGGTCTCGGGCCACGAGCTCTACCTCTCGGCGAGCATCGGCCTGGCGGTCTATCCGGTGGACGACCAGGACGCCGACGCGCTGCTGCGCAACGCCAATCTCGCCATGCACCACGCCAAGCGCGAGGGGCGCAACAACTTCCAGCGCTTCTCGCACGACATGGCCACGCGCACCGAGCGGCACGCGGAGCTGAAGCTGCAGCTGCGGCGCGCCCTGGAACGCCATGAATTCGTGCTGCACTTCCAGCCCGTCGTCTCGCTCGAGACCGGGCGCTTCCTCGGCGCGGAGGCGCTGCTGCGCTGGAACGACAAGGAGCGGGTGATCCCGCCCGCGGAATTCATCCCGATCGCGGAGGAGAGCGGGCTCATCGTGCCGATCGGGCTGTGGGCGCTGCAGGAGGCCTGCAGCCAGTGCAGGACCTGGCTCGACCTGGGCCACGCCTGGATGCAGGTCTCGGTGAACCTCTCGCCGCGCCAGTTCAGGCAGAAGGACATCGTGAAGGCGATCGAGGCGGTCCTGCTGCAGAC
>DATMJC010000114.1:0-4604 GCA_035554435.1 Burkholderiales bacterium
CTGGGCGCCTTCGGCCACGCCGGGAGACTCGGCCATGCAGCGGGTGACGAGGTGCTGCAGGCGCAGGAGCTGCTCGGCGCGCTTGTGCTCGGTGACGTCGCGCGCCACGCCGCGATAGCCGACGAAGCGCCCGCGCCGGTCGTAGGCGGGCTCGCCGCTTACGCTCGCGTAGCGCACGGCGCCGTCGGCGCGGGTGCGCCACGTGACCACGTCGCGGAACGGCGTGCGGCTCTTGAGGAGCGCGCGGTGCGCCTCCCAGCCGCCCTCAACCTCGATGTCGAGCTCCCAGCGCCGCTTGCCCAGCGCCGTGCGGGCGAAGGCATCGTCGCAGCCGGCGCCGGCGCGCAGCTCGATGCGGGTGAGGCGGTGCGCGGTGTCCTGCTCCCAGTACCAGTCGGTCGTCAGGCTGCCGAGGAGCGGTTGCCCGGTCGGCTTCGCCGGGGCGCGCCGTTTTTTTGTGCGTCTCGCCATGGCCCTTCCAAAGTCCCCCTGCGCGCCAATCTACCTTATCTCGCCGTCCGGGGCCTGGAGCAAATGCGCGATCGAATTCGCATAGTAGCGAAGGAGCGGCAATTCTTCCTCCCGGGCGCTGTACACGCCCTCGCGCTCCTCCACCAGGCGGCGCAGCGTCAGCATGCGCAAGCCCACCGTCAGGGCGTAGTCGAGGTCGCGCCGCGGCACGTAGACGTGCGCGCCCTCCAGGCGCTGCAGCAGCCTGCCGGCCTCGGCCTTCAGGTCGAGCGCGGTAAGGGAGCGCCGCGCGAGAAAGACCTGGGCGATCAGCGCGACCGGCACCACTGGCACGACCCGGCCGACCGCGTCCATCAGGGTTCGCCCCAGGCGCGCTACGGCGAGCTTGCGCTCTTCAGGGCCGAGACGCTGGAAATCGACGTCATACCCGCGCATCGAGATCGGTGTGCCGAAATTCACGCAGGCGTAGCCGAAGCGGTGCCACTCGCTTCTCAGGACCAGGCCGAGGTTGTGCAGCAGGAACCGCAGCGTCCCCCAGACCGTCTTCAGGCGGCCCCGGCGACTCCCGCTGAGGGAGGCGAGGAGCGTGCGATCCTCGAGCACGCGGTCGTAGTTGATCCCGAGCGGCACGAACACCAGGTCGCGCTCGCCGTCGCGGCGGAAGCCGCGCAGCATGTAGTCGAGCACGCCCAGCCGGGGCTCGCGCATGCGGCCGTCGCGCGACAGGCCGCCCTCCGGGAACACCGCCTGCGGCACGCCGGCCTCGGTCGCCATCGCGATGTAGCGCTCGAGCACGCGCCGGTAGAGCTCGTCGGCCGAGTTGCGCCGCACGAAATAGGCGCCCATGGCGCGGATCAGCGCCGAGAGCGGCCACAGGCGCGCCCATTCGCCCACCGCGTAGGAGAGGCTCGTCTGCTGCGCGGCCAGGTAGGCCGCGAGCACGTAATCCATGTTCGAGCGGTGGTTCATCACGAACACCACGGTGGCGTCGGGATCGATCGCGGCGATGCCCGCGGTGTCGACGTAGCCCAGGCGCACTCGGTAGAGCGACTGCGCGAGCTTGCGCCCGGCCCAGTAGCCGAAGCGGAAGTAAAGGTAGGCGTTGAAGGCGGGCACGATCTCCCTCGCATAGCGCTCGACCCGCTGCATCACCTTCGGCAGCGGGAGGCGGTGCGCAGCGGCGTAGCGCTCCGCCGCCTGCAGCACTTTCGGGTCGGTCGTCAGGCGGTGGATCAGCGCCTGGCGACGGGTGCGCTGGAACGGCCGGATGCCGATGCGAAGGCGCGTCGAAAGCTCGTCGATCATCTGGTTCGCCGGGCGCGCCAGAAGCCAGCGCAGCGCCGGCATCACCAGCTTGTCGTACGCGGCCCAGGCGGCGAGCAGCGCCGCCGGCAGCGCGAGCCAGACCGGGACGGCCAGGGTTTCTCCCATAGCGCCTCGCTATACTGCCAAGATGAGCCGCGCGCAAGCCATCCTCGCCGCCGAGCGCTACTTCGACGAGGGGCGCTTCTTCGACGATCTCGCGCGGCGCGTGGCGATCCCCACCGAGAGCCAGAATCCGGATCGCCAGGGGGCGCTTGCCGAGTACCTGGAGGGTGAGCTCGCCGAATGCCTGGAGCGCATGGGCTTCGAGTGCCGCATCGTGCCCAATCCGTCCGCGAAGCACGGCCCGTTTCTGCTCGCCGCGCGCATCGAGGACCGGGGCCTGCCGACGCTGCTGAGCTACGGCCATGGCGACGTGATCCGCGGGCAGGAGGGCGACTGGCGCGCCGGCCTCGATCCCTGGAAGCTCAGGCGCGAGGGCGAGCGCCTCTACGGGCGGGGCACGGCGGACAACAAGGGCCAGCACTCGATCAACCTCGCCGCGATGGAGACGGTCCTGCGCACCCGCGGCCGGCTCGGCTTCAACGTGAAGCTCCTCATCGAGACCGGGGAGGAGGTCGGCTCCCCCGGACTGAAAACGCTGTGTGAAAGAGAGAAGGACGCGCTGAGCGCGGATGTGTTCATCGCTTCCGACGGCCCGCGTCTCAAGGCCGAACGCCCGACGCTCTTCCTCGGCTCGCGCGGCGCGCTCAACTTCGACCTCGCGCTCGAGCTGCGCCAGGGCGGGCATCACTCGGGCAACTGGGGCGGGCTGCTCGCGAACCCCGGCATCGTGCTCGCCCACGCCATCGCCTCGATCACCGACCGGCGCGGCGCGATCCGCGTCCCGGAGTGGCGACCCAATAGCCTGACCCCCAGCGTGAGAGAGGCTCTGAAAAGTCTTTCTGTCGAGGGAGCCGAGGATTGGGGAGAACCCAATTTGACTCCCGCCGAGCGCGTGTTCGGCTGGTGCAGCTTCGAGGTGCTCGCCTTCGTGACCGGCAATCCGCAGCGCCCGGTGAATGCGATCCCGCCGCGCGCCTCGGCGCACTGCCAGCTGCGCTACGTGGTGGGGATCGACCCGGACGACATCGTTCCTGCGCTGCGGCGGCATTTGGAGCGCGAGGGGTTCGGCATGGTGAGCGTGAGGCCGGCGCGAGAGGGGTTCTTCGCGGCGACGCGCCTGGACCCCGAGCATCCGTGGGTGCGCTGGGCGGAAGCCTCGATCGAGCGCACCGCGGGAGCGAGGCCGGCGATCCTGCCCAACCTCGGCGGGTCGCTGCCGAACGACGTGTTCGCCGAGACCCTCGCTCTGCCGACTGTCTGGGTGCCGCACTCGTATCCCGGCTGCTCGCAGCATGCGCCCGACGAGCACCTGCTGGCCGGGGTCGCCCGCGAGGGCCTTCGCATCATGACCGGCCTGTTCTGGGACCTCGGAGAGTCAAACTCGCGCGCGCTCCCGCGCAAAGAGGTATAGCCCGCTTCCGACCACGATCGCGGCGCCGACCCACACCGCGGGCGCCGGCAGGTCGCCGAACACGACGTAGCCGAAGAGCGCCATGTAGAGCACCTGCTGGTAGAGAAAGGGCGCGATCACCGTGGCCGGCGCGTAGCGGTGTGCCGCCGCGAGAAGGTAGTGGCCGAGGCCGCCCAGCGCCCCCATCAGGCAGGCGAGCGTCCACCCAAGCCAGCCCGAGGGCGTCTGCCAGGCGGCGAGCGCGAAAGGCGTGAGCAGGATCGCCGCGCCTAGCGCGGGCAGGTACTGGATGGTCTCGGGCGAGTCGTACGCCGCCAGGCGGCGCGTCATCAGGTTGAACATCGCGTAGAGGGTCGCGTTCACCAGCGCGAGGAGCATGGCCGGGTGGAAGTCGGCGCCGCCGGGACGCACGATCACCAGCACGCCAACGAAGCCCGCCACGATCGCCGCCCAGCGGCCGCGGTCGATCTTCTCGCCCAGCATCGGCGCGGCCATGAGCGCGGTGACGATCGGCACGATGAACATGATCGACGAGGTGATCGCGAGCTGCAGGTACTGGAGCGCCCAGAAGTTGATTCCGGTCATGAGCACGAACATCAACGCGCGCAGGAGGTGCCATCGCCAATGGCTGGTCATGACCAATCGCTTCCCGCGCAGGGGAAAAAGCAGGGCGGAAGCGAGCAGCGCGTGCATGAGGAAGCGCAGCCAGACCACCACGATCACCGGCAGGCTCGCCACCAGCCACTTCGCGGTGCCGTCGAGCAGCGTGAACAGGACGTAGCAGAGAGACACCAGCGCGATGCCGGTCAGCCGGTTGCGGGCGCTATCCGCCTTCAGCATCTTGGGGCCCGGCGTCGAGCCCGGCCAGGTAGGCTTCGAGCGGAAAGCTGGTGCCGTCGAGCGCCTTGAGCTCGACGCCTTCCGACTTCAGATTGCCGAGCAGCTTGAGCACCAGCGAGCAGGCGAGCCAGGTGGCATGGAAGGAGTCGACGCCCTTTACGCTCATGGGTTGCTGGTAGACGGGGGCGAACTCGACCGGGCAGACCCAGGCGTCCTTCGCTTCGGGCTGCGCGCGGCCGATGCGCGCGGTGAGCGCAACCTCCTGGCCATTTCGGAATACGGCGATCACTTCCAGCTTGACGATGAAGTCGCTCACCTGGAGGTCCTGAAGGTAATGGAGTAGCGCAGCTCCTTCGTGCGCGCCACGCTATGCTGCCAGCGCCAGCGGATTTCGTCGCGCAGCACGTACACCGAGCGCGGCGCGAGATCGAGGCCGAGGACCTTCGCGCCCTTC
>DATMJC010000115.1:0-39056 GCA_035554435.1 Burkholderiales bacterium
ACCCTCGTCCTCTTCAACCCGACGCGCAGCTCGCCTCGCGCGCCCCGGAATGGAATGCCGCTCTCGAGGGGGTTCCCGCGGCGGCGCCGCCGCGCCAGGCGTTGCTGGGGAATGACCGCAAGGCCATGAAACCGCCGCAGCGCAGGTCGCGAAGGCCGCAGGCCGCAATACCGTGGCCGGCACGCTCGCGTCCGAGATCCGGGCTCACGCCGCGGCGACGCCGGCGAAGGTCTTCGCCTGGCCCAACCTGGCGAAGGCGCTGTGGGTCGCCCTTGCCTGGGGCGCCATTGCAGCCGTAGGCGTGCTCCTCATCGGCGGCAAAGCCGGGGCGTTTCTCGCCGGATTCCCCGCGGTGTTCGCGCTGGCGTGGCTCGCCCGCGTGCTCGCCGGCAACGGCCTGTTCGTCGACTATGGCGTCGAGTACGTGATCTTCGCGCTGCTCACGGGCTTGCTCGTGGTCAACACCGTCGGCGTGCCGGGCTGGCTCAAGCCCGCCGTGCAGACCGAGTTCTACATCAGGACCGGCCTCGTGATCCTCGGCGCGGGGCTGCTCTTCATGGAAGTGCTGCAGGCGGGCGCGCTCGGCATCGTGCAGGCGGTGCTGGTGGTGACGGTGATCTGGTACGTCTGCTTCTGGCTCGCGCGCAAGCTTCGCGTCGACGACGATTTCGCCGCCATGCTGTCCTCGTCGGTCGCGATCTGCGGCGTATCGGCCGCGATCGCCACCTGCGGCGCGATCCAGGGCGACAAGAAGAAGCTCTCCTAAGTCACCTCGCTCGTGCTGATCGTGGCCGTGCCGATGATGATCGTGATGCCCTGGCTCGCCAAGAAGTTCCAGATGCCCGACCTCGTGGCCGGCGCGTGGCTCGGCGGCACGCTCGACACCAGCGCCTCGGTGGTGGCCGCCGGCGCCCTGATCAGCGACGCGGTGATGAAGACCGGCGTCATCGTCAAGTTCTCGCAGAACGCGCTGATCGGCGTCGCCGCCTTCATCCTGGTGGTGTGGTGGGCCTACAAGGCCGGCGCACAGGCTCGGAGTAAAGGCGGCGGGACCAAGACCGACGCCGGCATCATCTGGGAGCGCTTCCCGAAGTTCGTCCTCGGATTCCTCGCCGCCTCGGTCCTGTTCTCGTTCTTTCTGCCCGCCGAGGCGGTGAACGGCACGCGCAGCGCGCTCACCGAGTTCCGCACCTGGTGGTTCGCGCTCGCCTGCGTGTCGATCGGCCTCGAGACGCGCTTCGTCGACCTCGCCACCATGGAGGGCGGCCGTCCTGCGCTCGCCTTCATCGCCGCGCAGCTCGTGAACGTGATCTGGACGCTGCTCCTCGCCTACCTCCTCTTTGGCGGCGTGCTCTTCCCGTTGCCCAACATCAGCTAGTCAGTCGCTTTTCGAAGCGGCAAAAGCCGGGCGCCGCCCGGCTTTTTTTTGGTTCGGCGCCCCGCCATCGGAGTAGGATGGCCGCAAAGAACACCGAGGAGGTCCCCCGATGGCCAAGTACACCCTGAAGGTCAACGGCCGCAATCGCACCGTCGACGTCGAAGCCGATACGCCCCTGCTCTACGTGCTGCGCGAGAACCTCGCGCTGAAGGGGCCGCGCTTCGGCTGCGGCCTGGGCCAGTGCGGAGCATGCACGGTGCACCTCGACGGCCAGGCGGTGCGCTCGTGCATGCTGCCGGTTGCAGACGTCAAAGGCTCAGTCACCACGCTCGAGGGCCTGGGAACGAGCGCGAAGCCCTCGAAGCTGCAGCGTGCCTTCATCGACGAGCAGGCCGCGCAGTGCGGCTACTGCATCAACGGCATGGTCATGGCGGCCGCGGCGCTGCTGGCTACGAACAAGTTCCCGAGCGAAACCGAGATCCGCGAGGCGCTGGCGGGAAACCTGTGCCGCTGCGGCACCCATCAACGCATCGTCGCCGCGATCAAGCGCGCGGCGGTGGCCTAGGGGAGGTCTCTTTCATGGATATGAACCTTTCCTTGGACCGCAGGGAATTCCTCAAAGCGACTGGTGCACTGGTAGTCGGTTTCTCCATGTTCGGCCAGGCGGCGAACGCGCAGACGCTGCGCGCTCCGAAGTCGGTCGCCAAGGAAGCGGTGGACTCCTGGCTGACCATCAGCCCGGAAAACCGGATCACCGTGTACTGCGGCAAGGTCGACCTCGGCACCGGCAGCCGCACCGCGCTGGCGCAGCTCGCCGCCGAGGAGCTCGACGTCGCCTTCGAGCGCGTCGAGATGGTGATGGGCGATACCGCGACCACGCCCGACCAGTGGCTCACCGCGGCGAACTTGACGATCTTCCAGGGCGGCTCGGAGCTGCGGCGCGCGGCCGCGAGCGCGCGCCGTGCGCTCGTTGAGCGTGCGGCCGAGCGCCTTGCCGTTCCTTCCAGTGAACTCATTGTTGAAGACGGCGTGGTGCGGGTGAAGTCCAATCCCACGCAGGCGCTGCGCTACGGCGAGCTGATCGGCGACGGGCTCAACGTCGAGGTCGATCCGAAGATCGCGCTCAAGAAGAGCTCGGAATACCGCCTGATCGGGAAGTCGATCCGACGGGTCGACATTCCCGGCAAGGTCACGGGCGAGTTCACCTACATCCACGACGTGCGCGTGCCCGGGATGCTGCATGCCCGGGTGATCCGGTCCGATCTGAACGAAGCGCACATCGACGAGGTCGACCTCTCCGAAGCGCGGAAGGTGCACGGCTACGTCCAGACCGTGCGCAAGAAAAACTTCCTCGCCGTAGTCGCGCGCAGCGAATGGGCCGCGATCAAGGCGGCGCGGGCCGTGCGCGTGTACTGGCGGCCCGGCACTCCCCTTCCCGACCAGGGAGGCATGTTCGACTATTGGCGCAGGCTGCCGGTCGCGAAGGAGGAGGTCACCCAGACCGCGGGCGACGCGAAGAGCGCGCTCGAATCGAGCGCGCGGCGCGTGAAGGCGCGCTACGACTTCGCGGTACAGACGCACGCCACGATCGGCCCGTCCTGCGCAGTGGCCGACTTCAAGGACGGCAAGCTCACGGTGTGGACCTCGTCCCAGGCGACGCATTCCATGCAGCACGAGCTTTCCGCGATCACCGGTTTGCCGCGCGAGGCGATCCGCCTGGTGTTCGTCGAGGGCGCGGGCTGCTACGGCCGCAACGGCACCGAGGACGCCGCCGCCGACGCCGCGCTCATCAGCCAGACGATCGGCAAGCCGGTGCGCGTGCAATGGTCGCGCGCCGACGAGACCGCGCGCTCGCCCAAGAGCCCGCCGCGCAGCATGGACCTCGAGGCGGGGCTGGACCCGCAGGGCAACGTGCTGGCGTGGAACGCCGACTTCTACATCGCGCTCAACCACATCGTCGCGTTCAAACCTCTCGACTTCCCGCTGCTCGCGGCGATGGAGTCCGGCCTGCCGCGACCGGGCAACTGGGTCGGATTCCTGTTCCAGAACTCGGGCCAGCCCTATCAGTTCCCCAACATCCGCGTGAATACCAAGCACATCAGCGAGACCTTCTTCCGCTCGTCGCACCTGCGCAGCCCGGGCAGGATCGAAAACAGCTTCGCCAACGAGTCGTTCATGGACGAGCTCGCGGCGGCGGCCAAGGCCGATCCGGCCGAGTTCCGCCTGCGCTACCTCAAGGACGATCGGGCGATCGATGTCCTCCAGGCGGCGATGAAGCTCGCCGGCTGGCAGGCGCGGCCGGGACCGAATCCCAATGCCGGAGGCGGCGACGTCGTCACCGGCCGCGGCATTTCGTATCTGCGCTACAACAACGCGATCACTTACGTCGCCGCGGTAGCCGAGGTCGAGGTCGACAGGCGCTCGGGCGCGATCCGCGTCACGCGGGTGTGCGCGAGCCACGACTGCGGCGAGATGGTGAACCCCGACGGCGTGGCGAACCAGGTCCAGGGCGGAGTGCTGCAGACCGTGAGCCGCACGCTCAAGGAAAGCGTGCGCTGGACCGGCGACCGGGTGACGAGCGTCGACTGGGCCACCTACCCCATCATGACCATGACCGAGGCGCCCAAGGTGGAGGTCGCGCTCATCGATCGTCCGGGAACGACCGCCTGGGGCGCCGGCGAGCCGATGGCTTGCGCCATTCCGGCGGCGATCGGCAACGCGGTGTTCGATGCTACCGGAGCCCGGTTGCGCTCTGTGCCGTTCACTGCGGATAAGATGAAAGCCGCTCTCGAGCAAAGTCGTACGCGCACATAACGAAGGGAGATCTCCATGCCACCCGTATGCAGTGGCTCAACGCTGATGTGCACGATGGGCGCGGCGACGAGCTCGTTAAATGTACGCATGCCCGACCCGGCTGGGAAGCTGACCGCGAACATCCTCGACTATCTGCCCATTCAGAACATCCTTCCGTTCGGGATGTGCAGGAGCACGGTGAATCCGTCCGTGGCCAGCGCCACGGCCGCGGCCCGCGGCGCGCCCCAGATGATGCCCTGCATTCCTGTAATTCCTGGCGCCTGGGTGCCCGGCGACCCGATGACACTTGTCCGGAATGCCCCGGCGGTCAGTGCAGGATCGAAATTAACGTGCGCATACGCCGGGGTCATCTCGATCGTCAGTCCAAAGACCTGATCCCGCCTTCCTGCCGGACAATGGAGGCAAGGAGACTGTCATGAAGCTCATTGCGTCCATCACAGCGGCCTTTTGCTTCATCGCTCAGATAGGGCATGCGCAGGACCCGGCCGCCACGTTCCCGTCCAGGCCGGTTCGCATCTTCGGCCAGGGTATGGGCAGCACCGCCGACTACCTTTCGCGCTATCTCGCGCAGCGCCTGCAGGAGCGCTGGGGCCAGCCGGTGATCGTCGACAGCCGCTCGGGCGCGGGCGGCACGATCTCCACGGACGTGGTGGCGAAGTCGCCGCCCGACGGCTACAACCTGGTGATGGGGCACGCGGGCCCGTTCGTGAGCGCCGTGTCGCTCTACGCGAAGACCCTGCCCTACGATCCGCTCAAGGACTTCGCGCCGGTCTCGATGGTCGCGACCGGCGTTACGGTGCTGGTGGTGCATCCGTCGGTGCCGGTCTCGAGCGCGAAGGAGTTCATCGCCTACGTGAAGCAGAAGGGCGAGATCCCGTACGCCTCGGCCGGCAACGGCACGATCAGTCACCTCACCGGCGAGCTCCTCAAGAAGGTCGCCGGGATCGAGATGCAGCACATTCCCTACAAGAGCGCGGGCAATGCGCTGACGGCGCTGCTCTCGGGCGAAGTGCCGGTCTCGTTCCTGTCGCCGCTCACCGCACACGCGCAGCTCAAGTCCGGGAAGGTGCGCGCCCTCGCCGTGTCGAGCACCACGCGCTTCCCCGGCGCACCGGACATTCCGAGCGCGACGGAGGCCGGCATCCCGGGCATGGACGCGAAGCTCTGGTTCGGCCTGTTTGCGCCCGCCAATACGCCCAGGCCGGTCGTCGCGAAGCTCAATCGGGAGATCGGCGCGATCCTCGGCGCGCCCGAGACGCAGGAAACCTTTCTCAAGCAGGGCGTCGCTTCAACGCCGTCGACGCCGGAAGAGCTCGCCGACTGGGTGCGCGCCGAGCTCGCGCGCTGGACCCCGATCATCCAGGCCGCCGGGATCAAGGCCGACTAATGAAGTCCCGCAGGCTGGGCGCGCACGGGCCCACGGTGTCGGCGATCGGCCTCGGCGCGGGCAGCGCCACCACGAACTTCGGCGACCGCGACGGCGAGGTGCAGATCGAGACCATGCAGCGCGCGCTCGACCTCGGCGTCACGTTCTTCGACACCGCGGACCGCTACATGAAGGGGCGCCACGAGCACCTGCTGGGGCGCGCGCTGAAGGGCCGCCGCGACCAGGTGATCCTCGCTTCCAAATTCGGCAACTTCGACCTGCCCGGCGGGCGCAAGGGCTACAACGGCAAGCCGGAATACGTGCCGCAGGCCTGCGAGGCAAGCCTCAAGAACCTCGGCGTCGATTGCATCGACCTCTACTACCTGCACCGCATCGATCCCGAGGTGCCGATCGAAGAAACGGTCGGCGCGATGGCCAGGCTCGTGCGCGAGGGAAAGGTGCGATGGCTCGGGCTCTCCGAGGCAGGCCCCGGTTCGCTCGAGCGCGCTTGCAAGGTGCATCCGATCACCGCGCTCCAGACCGAGTACTCGCTGTGGGCGCGCGACGTCGAGGACGAAATCCTGCCCGCCTGCCGGCGCCTCGGCATCGGCTTCGTGCCCTACGCGCCGCTCGGCCGCGGGCTGCTCACCGGCAACGTGCGCTCGCTCGACGATATCGCTCCGCACGACCTGCGGCGCCTGCAGCCGCGCTTCCAGCCCGGCAACCTCGAGCGCAACCTCGAGCTCCTCAAGCCGCTCGACGCGATCGCCGCGGCGCACGGCGCGACCAAGGCGCAGATCGCGCTCGCGTGGCTCCTGGCGCAAGGCGAAGACGTCGTTCCGATTCCCGGAACGAAGCAGCAGAAATGGCTGGAGCAGAACGTCGCCGCCGTTTCGCTTTCCCTGAGTGAACGGGAATTGGGCGTTCTTGCCGACACCTTCAAGCCCGGCACGCGCGCGGGCGAGCGCTACACCCCCGGATACTTCACGACCCTCGGAGCCTGAACGACATGAAAGATCCTCGCGTCGAAGCTGCAATTTCGCACTGGGCGCCGCGCTTCGTCGTCAACGGCGTACCGCTCTCCGACTTTCAGGAAGTGACCGGGAGCTGCGAGCGCTGGGAGGACTGGTGCCGGCTCTGGTCCGAGCGCGCCGCGATCCACGAGGAGCTGGGTGCAACCGCTCTTTCTCAAAAGAGTACATTGACAGCGGCAGGGCACTACACGCGGGCCGCCGTCTGCTACCACTTTGGCAAGTTCCTGTTCGTGATCGACGTCGCGCAGATGAAGCAGGCCCACATGAAGGCGGTCGAGTGCCGCAACCGTGCGCTGCCGCACCTAACGCCGCCCGGCGAGCGCGTGGCGATTCCCTACGAAGGGAAGCATCTCTACGGCAATCTGCGCAGGCCGGCAGGCAGTGCAAGGGCGCCGATCGTGGTGATGTGCATGGGGCTCGACTCGGCCAAGGAAGAGATGCACGACTACGAGGAGCGCTTCCTCGCGCGCGGGCTCGCCACGCTCGCCTTCGACGGCCCGGGCCAGGGCGAGGCCGAGTACGACTTCGCCATCTGTCCCGAATACGAGAAGCCCGTGAAGGCGGTGTTCGACTGGCTCGAGACGCGGCGCGACGTCGACCCGAAGCGCGCCGGGATCTGGGGCGTATCGCTCGGCGGCTATTACGCGCCGCGCGCCGCGGCGTTCGAACGCCGCGTCAAGGCTTGCGTGGCCCTCTCGGGTCCCTATGCGCGCTCGGACAGCTTCGAGGGCCGGCCGTCGATCAACGTGGAGACCTTCCGCGTGCGCTCGAAGAGCGCCACGCTCGAGGAGGCGGGCAAGGTGGCGCTGCGCATGTCGCTCAAGGGCGTGGCGCGGAACATCACCTGTCCGATCTACATCGTCGCCGGCACCCGCGACCGCCTCACGCCGCACACCGAGGCCGAGAAGCTCGCCGCCGAGGTCTCGGGTCCGTGCGTGCTGTCGGTGATCGAGGGCGGCAACCACGTGGTGAACAACCTCTGGTACCGCTACCGCGACCAGACCGCCGACTGGATGGCGGCGCAGCTCAGAGGATAAAAGCGACCCCGCTGCGCTCGCAGATCGCGCGCAGCTTCTCGAGCAGCGGCGCCGGCAGCGGGATGCCCTCGCGCAGCCGCCGCTCGCGCGACGCGGTCTCCGGATCGCCCGGCACCAGCACGGGTTGCGCCGGATCGACCGGGGCCGTCCCGTGCAGCACGTCGATCACGGCGTCGAGATCCTCCTCGAACGCGCCGTCGGGACGGAACGCCTTGGGGTCGATGGCCAGAAAAAAATGGCCCAGCCGATCCGGCTCGGAGGGCTTCTGCGTCTTCACGCGGATGGGAGAGAACGAAGCGCCGGACAGCGTGGCGCCGAGGATGTGCACCATCAGCGCGAGCCCGTAGCCTTTGTGGCTCGACATTTCCGGGGTGCCGCCGACCGGCGTCTGCCCGCCGCCCGATTTGCGGCTATAGACGATGTCCATCGCCTCGGCGGGATCCGTGACAGGCTTGCCCTGGCCGTCCAGCACCCAGCCGGGCGGCAGTTTCTTGGCGTTCAGGTCGTAGACCTTGATCTTGTTGTTCGCGACGGTTGACGTCGCCATGTCGAGGAGGAAGTTGCGATTGCGTTTCGCCGGCGCGGCGAAGGCGATCGGGTTGGTGCCGAGCACCGGCACCGCGGCGCGCGTGGGCACTACCGCGATCGAGCGCGTGGCGCTCGTCACCATGCCGACGAGGCCTTCCTTCGAGGCGAGCGCGGCGTAGTAGCCCGCGGCGCCGAAGTGATGCGAGTTGAATACGCTCACTACGCCGACGCTCATCGCTTTCGCCTTGGCGATGGCGAGCTTCATGCCCATCACTGCCGCGGGATGACCGAGACCGGCGTCGGCGTCGACCAGGGCCGTAACGGCCGTCTCCTTGACCACGTGCGGGCGAGCTTTGAGGTTCAGCTTCCCCTTGGACTTCGAGTTCTCGTAGTCCATCAGCATCGAGACGCCGTGCGAATCGACGCCAGCGAGGTCGGTCTCCACCATCACCTCGGCGGTCGTGCGCACGAGCTCCGGATCCATGCCCCAGGACCCGAGGATGGAGACGATCTGCTCGCGCACGCGCCCGGCGGCGCAGAGCTTCGGCGCGCTCATTCTTCCATCCGGATCCCGGCGGCCTTGATCACCTCGGCCCACTGCGCCGACTCGGCACGCATCGCGGCGCCGAATTCCTCGGCGGAATTGCCGACTACGTCGGCGCCCAGGTCGGCGATTCTTTTTTGCAGGTCTTCCTGTCTCAGGACCTTCAAGACATCTGCGTTCAGCTGAACGAGGACCTGTTTCGGCGTGGCGGCCGGCGCTAGCAGGCCGAACCAGTTGGTAAGTGCGTAGCCGGGAAGACCGGATTCGGCGACGGTCGGAACATCGGGTAGCAGCGCCGTGCGCCTCGGTCCGAGCACCGCGAGCGCCTTCAGGCGCCCGGCCTTGATGTGCGGCAGCGACTGCACCAGGCTGTCCATCGTCAGCATGACGCGGCCGCCGATGAGGTCGTTGAAGCTCGGTCCGCTGCCTTTGTAGGGCACATGCTGCAAATCGACGCCGGCGCGGCGCTTGAAGAGCTCCATGGCGAGGTGCGGCGCACCCCCGGGCCCGGAGGAGCTGTAGGCGATCTCGCCCGGGCGCTTCTTCGCCAGGACGATCAGTTCCTGCACGTTGTTCGCCGGAAGCGAAGGATTGGCGAGGAACACGAAGTGCACGTCGACCACCTTGGTGATCGGCGCGAACGCGCGCAGCGGGTCGACCGCCATCTTCGGATACAGATGCTGGTTCGCCGTCATGTTGCCCATCGTGGCCATGAAAAGCGTGTGGCCGTCGGGGTCGGCGCGCGCTGCCGCTTCGGTGCCGACGGTACCGCTCGCGCCGGCCCGGTTCTCGACGATCACCGCCTGGCCCCACGCCTCGCCGAGGCGAGGCGCGAGCAGACGCGCCACGATGTCGGTGCCGCCACCGGGCGGAAACGCCACGATGATCTTGACCGGCCTGGTGGGAAAGGCGAACGCCGCGCTCCACGGCATGAGGACAGCGAGCAGAAAAACGGTTCTCATGAGCCTCATGTGACTTAGACTAACTCAGAAGGAGAAGCGATGCGCAAGCTCATCGGCGTCCTGGTCGTTCTGTTCGCCTCTGCGGCGTTCGGCGCCGACGAGTATCCGGCGCGCGCCGTGCGCGTGATCGTGCCGTTCGCGCCCGGCGGCGGGACCGATATCGTGGCGCGCATCCTCGGGCAACAGCTCTCCCAAAAGCTCGGGCAGAGCTTCGTGATCGAGAACCGGCCTGCGGGCTCGGGCATCGTCGGCGCCGACCTCGTCGCCAAGGCGCCGGCCGATGGCTACACGCTGCTCTTCGCCTTCTCGTCGCTATCGAGCAGCGCGAAGCTCTTCAGCCACCTGCCCTACGACCCGATCCGGGACTTCGCGCCTGTCGCGCTCGCCACCACCTCGCCCCTGCTCGCCGTGGTACCCGCTTCGCTGCCGGCGAAGAATGTCGGTGAATTCATCGCCTACGCGAGAGAGCGCCCCGGAAAGCTGAACTACGGCTCTTCCGGCCCCGGCAGCTCGCCGCATCTCGCGACCGAGCTCTTCCTCTCGATGAGCGGCACGCAGATGGCACACATCGCCTACAAAGGCATCGCTCCCGCCATCACGGCGCTCCTCGCCGACGAAGTGCAGTTCTCGCTCGTGCCGATCGCCGTGGGCATGCCGCACGTGCGCTCAGGCAGGCTGCGCGCGCTGGGCGTCGCCGGGCTGACCCGCTCGAGCGCCGCACCCGATCTCCCGACCATCGCGGAGTCTGGCCTGCCCGGCTTTGAAGTGATCGGCTGGTGGGGCGTGCTCGCGCCGGCGAAGACGCCGCGCGCCGCCGTGGATCTCCTGAATCGCGAGCTGCGCCGCGCACTCGAGGCGCCGGACGTCCGGCGCACGCTCCTCGATCAGGGCATGGATCCGGCGCCCGGCACGCCCGAGCAGTTCGGCGCGCTGATCAAGACCGACATGGACAAGTGGGGCGAGATCGGGCGCCGTCTCGGCGTCAAGCTCGACTAGGGAGTTTCTGCGTAGATGGCGTTGACCGCGGCGACGATCCGCACGGGCTGCGCCCAATCCGGATATTTCGCGCGGAACTCCGCCTGCAGCACGTCGGACGCTTCGTTCGACGACTTCCCTGCGCGCTTGAGCTCGGCCACGCGTTGCTGCAGGCCTTTCAGGTATGCGCGGTACTGCCCGATGATCGAAGCGTCGGCGAGCGGCCCGTGCGACGGCACCAGGCGCTGCGCTCCGAGCGCGTCGAGCGCGTCGAGGCTTTTGAGCCAGGTATCGGCGCGCGACTGAGGCGTGGCGAAGGCCGGGAAGGCGCCGCTCATCGCGAGGTCGCCGGAGAAAAGCACCCGGTCCTCCTCGACGTAGAACACGACATCACCGCGCGTATGACCGGGTCCGAGCCTCAGACAGCGCACCTTCACGCCGCCGAGGTCGAGCGTCTTCTCGCTGTCGAAAAGCTCGTCGGGCTTGCGAAACGACGTGAAGCCCTTCAGCACGTCGGCAACCACTGGAGAGCGTCCGGAGAAGATCTTCACCCACTCCATGCCCATCTCGTCGACGTCCTGCTGCTGAGCCCTTGCGCGGACGAGCTTCGCCGTCGGCGGAAGGCCCGCCTCTCCCGTGGTGTGCTCGGGATGAAAATGCGTTGTCACGAGATAGAGCTCGCGGTTGCGGCTCACCTTGGCGGTCTCGCGCATTGCCGCCTCGCCGCTGCGCGCGCCCATGCCTGGGTCGACGATCAGCGTTGCGCGGTTGCCCACCACGATCCCCACGTTCGGCACCATGGGCACGCGCTCGTCGGGAATCGCGAACACGTGCTCCGAGACCTTGACCGTGGTCCCTTCCTTCACGATCGGCGGTGCCTGGGACATGCCGTAACACGGTACGAAAAGGAGGGACAGAAGCAGAATTTTGAAGAAGTCCATTTGCCTTACTCGGGTTGAATGCCGATGTCCTGGATGATCTTGCGAAATCTCGGGATGTCGCGACGCACGAGCTCACGCAACGAGTCGCCCGTTCCGCCCGTCGGCTCGAGGCCGGCCGCGCCCAGCCGCTCGGCGATCTGAGGAGCGCCGAGCGCGCGCTTCATCGCCTCGTGCAGCCGCTCGGCGATCGGCCGCGGCGTGCCCGCGGGAAGCGCGAATGCGAAATACGTCGGGACCAGCGTGTCGTCGTCGCCGCCGGCTTCGGCGAGCGTCGGAACGTCGGGAAGCAGCGCCGAACGTCCATGTGCGCCGATGGCGAGCGCGCGCAGGCGTCCGTCGCGCACGAAGCCGAGAACCGCGGCGGGCGAAGAGATCGTGACGCCCGCCTCGCCCGCGACCACCGCCTGAACCGCCGGCCCAGCGCCCTTGTATGGGACATGCGAGAGGTTGATGCCCAGCCGCGCTTTCAGCGCCTCGATGTTGAGCTGCGCCATGCTGGCGATGCCGAAGCTCGCATAGTTGATTGCGCCGGGCTTCGCCTTGGCGACCCGCACCAGCTCGCCCAAGGACGTCACTCCAAGCCGGGGAGCGACCACGAGGACGTACGGCGCCGAAGTCACGATGCCGACGTATTCGAAGTCCTGCAGCGGGTCATAGGGCAGGCTCTTGTAGAGGCTTGGATTGACGCCCAGTGCGCCGCGGTCGGTGAGAAGCAGCGTGTAGCCGTCGGGCGGCGACTTCGCTACCGCCGCCGCGCCGACCAGCCCGTTCGCGCCCGGCCGGTTCTCCACTACCACCGGCTGGCGCAGCGCCTCGCTCATCCCCTGTCCCACGGCGCGCGCGGTGAGGTCGGCGCCGCCGCCGGGCGTGAACGATACGATCAGCCGGATGGGACGAGAGGGATAAGCCTCCTGCGGCAGCGCAAATCCGCTCCACACGAGAAGGAACCAGGCGAAAAAACGCAGCGTCACTCGAGCTGCCACCATCCCACTCCCATGCCCATGATGCTGCGGAAAAGCGGCTCGTAGACCAGGAATTGGGGCTTCAGTGCGCCCACCGCGCCGAGGAGCACGATCCACTGCCGCAGCTCCGCCTCGCCGTGCTCGATCAGCTCCGAGGACGTGAGCCCGGCGAGCCGGTGACCTTCGCCCGCACGCATCCACCCGACGATGCGGCGATCGAACTCCACGCTGATGTCGCCGACGTAGCGCGAGCCGACATGGTGGGCCCAGGGGTGCGAGGGCGAGAAGTGCGAGAGGCCACCGGAGCCGCAGAGAACGATCCGCCGCGCGCCGAGCCTGCGGTCGATCACGCGGCGCAGCGCCTGGCCGAACGAATAGCAGCGCGCGGCGGAGGGCGCGGGCGGATGCACCGCGTTCACGAACATCGGTATCACCGGTGTGCCGCTCTCGCGCACGAGGTAGAGGATCGGCTCGACGTGGGCGTGCGAGAGAAGCCTCCCCTCCTTGAACGACGCAGAGAAGCCGACGTCGAATCCCTCGTCCAGGCAGCCCTCGACGAGCGTGGAGGCGATTTCCGGATGGGCCGCGACCTGCGCCTTCTGCTTGCGGTCCCAATCGTCGGCGACGTAGTCGCCGCCGGTGTACACGAGGAGCTGCGGCAGGTTGTCGGGGCCGAAGTTCTCGGTCTGGTCGTCGCCGACCATGAGGACCACGTCGGCGCGCGCCTGCCTCAGGCGCTCGCGAATTGCCCCGTGCGCCTCCCGGATGTGCGCGTAGCGGGTGCGGTTATCGTCCAGCGTTTCGGCGCGCGCCTCGGCCGTGTCCGCGGCGGGCCTGCCGGCCTTGCGCTCGACGTTCGCCTTGGAGCGCGCGCGCCGCGCGTCCCAGGTCTCCGGCTCCTGGAACGTGTAGGCGTGCGACGTGGCGAAGGCGCAGATCAGCGGCATCCGCGCACTTTACCGGATGAAACTTTATAGCGGCTTGATCTCGACCTTGCGGAACTTGATCGCGCCACCCGGGGCGTCCTTCGCGCCGTTGCCGAACTGCAACGCGAACGGTCCTTGCGCGAGCTTGCTGTCGTTCACGTCTGCGGTTTTCTGCCCGTTGAGGACCACGACTAGGTTCGTGCCGCGCGCGGTGATCTCGTAGGTGTTCCACTTGCCGCCGGCCTTCGGCATCGGGTCGACCTTGGCGACGTTGACGATGCCGCCGGTGCCGTAGCTCGGGTCGGGCCGCTGGTCGAAGATGTTGACCTCGTAGGCGGTGTCGGCGCCGATCTTCTTGGGATCCGCCGCGCGGAGGAAGATCCCGCTGTTGGTGGTGTGGTCGGCCCAGAACTCGGCGCGGATCTGGAAATCCTTGTACGAGCTCTTCGAGACGAGATAGCCGCCCTTGCCTTTGTCGGCCACGATCGCTCCGTCCTCGGCCCTCCAGTTCGCATCGCCGATCTGGTTCCAGTTCTCGAGCCCCTTGGTTCCGTCGATCAGCTTGACCCAGCCGGAATCCCCGCCGGGCATCATCGAGCAGCCGGCGACTGCCAATGCGAATGCGAACAGCGCTGCAGCGGGTAAAGACAGGCGTTTCATGGCGTTGTTTCCTCCCCTCTAGGATGCCGCCTGCACTGCGGCGGGCGCGGCCATTCTACGCGCAGTAACATAGATGTGAAAATCCCCCGGGAATGCGATGAAAGCCGACGATGCGAAAAGCCTGAAGGCCGAGCCCTTCACCGAGACCTTCCGCGAGTTCATGGAGCGGCTGCGCGCGGCGGGCGAGCTGGTCGACATCCGCCAGCCCGTCGACATCCGGCACATCGCGACGCTGGTCGATCAATCAGACAAGGCCCTCTTCTTCCATCGGCCGGTGGGCTACGACATGCCGGTGGCCTCCGGCCTCATCCGCTCGCGCAACCGCGCCATCATGTCGATGGGCTGCACCGACTACGCGCAGATCGAAGCCAAGCTCCAGCGCGGCATCGACCACCCGATCCCGCCGCGGCGCGTCGCGACGTCCCCGACGAAGGAGCGCATCCTGTCGGGCGACGAGGTCGATCTCTTTCGCCTTCCCGTGCCGATGTCCTCGATCTACGACGGCGGTCCGATGATCACCGCCGGCGTGGTCATCGCGCGCGATCCGGAGCACGGCATGAACAGCGGCGTCTACCGCTTCATGCTGAAGGAACGCGCGCTCACGGGCATCGACATCGTCACCCCGAACAACATGCGCCTCTTCGCGCAACGCGCCTACGAGGCGGGCAAGCCCTGCCCGATTTCCATCTCGATCGGGACGCACCCGATGGAGATCATGGGCGCGGGCTATCGCGCGCCGATCGGCATGGACGAGATGGCGATCACGGGCGGCATCCGCGGCGCCGCGGTGGAGCTCGCGCCGTGCGAAACCATCGACCTGCCGTACGTGGCCGACGCGGAGATCGTGCTCGAGGCGGAGATCCTGCCGACCGGGTGGACGCAGCCCGAGGGGCGCTTCGGCGAGTTCACGGGCCTGATGGGCGGGCTGCACTGGAACCCGAACGTGCGGGTGAAGGCCGTGCTGATGCGCCGCGATGCGGTCTATTACGCTCTGCACATGCCCTGGGAAAACACCTGGCTTGCCGCGCCCACGCGCTATCAGGCCATCCGGCGCGCCCTGCGCACCGCGGGCGTGCAGGTGAAGGACATCAACGTAACGCTCGGAGGCCGCGCGTTCTGGCACGCGGTCATCTCGATCCGCAAGCAGGCGGGCGAGGGCAAGAATGCGCTGCTCGCGGCGCTTTCCGTGATGGACTTGAAGCACGTGGTCGTCGTCGACGACGACATCGACGTCTTCGACCCCACCGAAGTCGAATGGGCCATCGCGACGCGCGTCCAGGCCGACCGCGACGTCATGATCGTCACGCACGCGCGGGGCAAGCCGCTCGATCCAAGCCTCGCGCCCACCGCGCCGGGCGTCGTGCCGACGACCGCCAAGGTCGGCATCGACGCGACGATCGCCGAAGGGATCCCGCGCGAGCGCTACCAGCGCATCTCGTATGCCTATGCGGACCGCGCCCGGATCGCGGACTATCTTGCCGGCAAGACCGACCCGGCGCAGCCCGGCGGAGCCGGCGCCGCCGCGGAGCTCGCCCAGAAGATTTTCGGACTCATAGATAAGACGCCGCTTTACTACACCGAGCTGGCGGAGAAGTTTTCCGGCTACGACTTCCAGACCATAGCGCGTGCGCTGGGAAGCCTGCACGCCGAACAGAAGCTCTGGCAGGACGCCAAAGGCCGGATTTGCGTGCGCGGATCCACCTTCGCCGCGAAACCGTAGCGGAAGGAACAAACCAACGCCCGCAGGTGTACGCCGTGGAAGACCTGTTACTTCAAGGGGAGGTGACCATGGTACGACGCACGGCAACCCTTTTATCCTCGGTCTTGGTTTTGGGCATTCCAGCGACTTCGTTCGGCGACGACGACCACGGCCGTGGTCCCCGCCTGAAGGCGGATCCGTTCGTGTTCGTCGGTAGGGCAGGCGACTGCGGCGCGGGCTTTGCGGCCGGAAGCAACATCGTCACCGCCGCCTGGCTGGGCGGCATGGGACTGCCGGATAACGCCGGCCAGAATTCGAACCCAGCCAATCCGGCCGACAACCCGAACAAGCGCGACCCGCATCTCGGGCTGCTGCTCTCGAAGAACGGTCCGACCGCCGATTGCTCCGCGGCGGGCGCGGAGATCAAGGGCGTGAAAGGAATGGTGGTCGACGCGGATTTCACAGTGGGATTCGACTACCGCAACGGAGGCCACTGCGGCGCCGGTGCTCCGCGCTTCAACATCGATACCGATGCCGGCTTCTTCTTCGTCGGCTGTGCCAACGCTCCGCAGACGCCAGCGCCGCAGGATCCAGCCCAGTGGACACGTACGCGCTCCGTTTTGACGGGGTGCGGCGCCGAGTGCTTCCCCTCTGCGATTCCCGCCGGGGCGAAAATCCGCAGCATCAGCGTGATCTTCGATGAAGGCACCGATACCGCGAACAACGACACCGAAGGTGTCGGTCTCGCCGTCCTGGACAACATCTTCATCGACGGCCGCTTCATCCGCAGCGGCAAGGGCGTCGAGCCGAAAGGCGGCGAGCAGGGGCGCGACGACGACGATTGAGCGAACCGGCTAGGCCGGTCGTCTATTTGGCTGGAACCTGCATGAGGCGGCCCTCGTCGTCGAGCTGCGGCACGCCGTACGCGGCGAGGATCGCCTGGATGCGCCCGCGGTTGGACTCGATCAGCCGCTCGATGCGATCGCGCCATTCGCGCTCGCCGAAGCGCACGCCCATGGCGATGCGGAAATCGAACTGGATGGCCGGGTCCGGCGCAAAGGGCACGACGACCACCTCGGCTGCGCTCGCGCGCTTGGCGAAGTAGCCGGCGATCGGTCCCCACACGAACGCGACGTCGATCGCTCCGGCCACCAGGTCTTTCTCGACGATCTCGCCGGGATAGTGCTCGGGGTCGCCCGACTGGAGCTGGTAAGGCACTGCCTGCTCGAACAGGCCATGCTTCAGCACCCAGTCGACGGGCGGAGTCTGGCCGATCACGCCGAGCTTGAGCGACTTCAGCTTCGCCGGCTCGAGCTTCATCAGGTCCTCGGGCACCTTGACGCCGTCGAGTCCCTTGCCTTTCAAGTACGCGAGCGCGTAGGTCGAGCGGTAGTACGGCTTGGTGGTCGCGGCGAGCTCGAAGCCCACCGGTACGCCCGGCACGAGGTCGCACTTGAAGCGGTCCGAATCGGGCTCGCGCCCGCGCAGCGTATTGCGGATGAAGCCCATGCGCTGCGGGAACCACGTGTACTCGAGCTTCCAGCCGAGCTCGGCCGCGAGCAGCTCCACGACCTTGTTCTCGAAGCCTTCACCCGCGCGGTTGGAGAACGGCAGGTTGTTCGGATCCTCGCAGACCCGCAGCACGCGATCATCGCCTGGGGCGGCAAGCGCCTGGCCGAGCGCAGTGAGCAGCGCGAGCAGAGTCGCTGCGACGCGGAGCACAGCGTGCGGCGCGCCCCGTTGGCTCACCTTGTCACCTCCGGCAGCCCCCGCGCGCCTTGCGTCCTGGCCGTGTCGAGTCCACTCACGCCGCGAAAAGTCGCTGCGCTGAAATCCGCCCGCGCAAGGTCGGCACCCGCGAAGTCGGTGTCGATGAACTTCGAGCCGCTCAGGTTGGCGTCTGCGAGGTTGGCGCCGCGCAGGTCGGTGCCGCTGAATTCCGCGCCGACAAGCCTGGCGCCCGCCAGGTTGACTCCCGAGAGGTCGGAAAAGCTGAAATCGGCGCGCGAGAAATCCGACCCCGAAAGATCCGCGCCCCGCAGCTTCGCCGAGACGATATTCGCGCGCATCAGGCCCATCGACTGGTTCTTCATGTCCGCCGCGCCATCCGCGCCTGTCAGCACCGCCTGCTCCAGGTTCACCCTGCGCAGGTCGCCGATCAGGCGCGCCCCGGAGAGGTTGGCGCCCTTCAGGTTGGCGTCTTGCAGCTGGATCGAGAACATCATCGCGCCCCGCAGATCGGCCGCGGTCAGGTTGGCGCCCTCGGCGAAGCTGACGGTGAGATTGCAGCGCGAGAGATTGGCGCTCGTCAGGTCGCTGCGGTTGAGCACCGCCGCCCCGAGATTGGCGCCCTTGAAATCGAGCCGCGAGAGATCCAGACCGGAGAGATTCTTGGCGTAGAAATCGGCAGGCGCGGACGGCGATGCCCGCTCGAGCGCCGCCACCACCTGCTCGCGCGTCAGCTTCTCGTAGCCCGGCCAGTCGGCCGCCCCAGCCGAGGGTGGCAGCAGGACCGCCGCCAGGAGGAGGCGGCGCGTGCGCTTCATTTCAGCTCTTCGAGACGCCCGGGTTGAATGGCCCCGTCGGAGCGTCCCTTCAGGTAGGCATAAAGGCCGTCGAGGTTTTCGGTCACCATCTTGCTGCCGTCGAAGTTCGGCATGCCCTTCTCCGGGCGCCCTTTCATGAGCGTCTCCTTGAACTCCTGCTTCGACAGCCGACGCAGGGACTCGAGCAGCGAAGGCCCGACCAGCCCTTCCTGCTTGGGACCATGGCAGCGCTCGCAGGCGAGCGCGCGCCAGGTCCGCCAGCCTTCGAGCGTCGCCTTGTCGACCTTGTTGCCGTCTGCGACCTGGTAGGGCTTGTCGTCGGCCGCCTGGCCCGCTTCGAGGCCGGCAAGCGCGATTGCGACACCGGCGATCCATCGGCTGATCTTCACTTCGTGCGCTCCTGTAAGACAAAAAGGGCCGGGTCCCGGAGGACCTCAGCCCTTTCGACCTTCAAAGCCGCTGCGAGTTTACGGCAGCGAGAAAACGGTGAGCACGCCACCGAGCTGGGTGTACTTGTTCAGCTCCTTGTATCCGCCCACCGCGCCGAGTCCGTCGGTGTCTTTCTCGAGGCCGGCTGCCATCCCGATGCCGGCCCACCCGCCGATTCCCGAGAGCACCCCGATGTACTGCTTGCCTTTGTACTGCCAGGTGTTCAGGTTGCCGATGATCCCCGACGGCGTCTTGAACTTGTAGAGCTCCTTGTTGATGTCGTTGGCGTCGACGCACTTCACGTAGCCTTCGAGCGTGCCGTAGCAGGCGACTCCGCCGGCGGTGACGAGCGCGCCGCTCCACACCGAGAACTTCTCCGATTTGGACTGCACGATCTTGCCGGCGCCTGCATCCCACACGATGAAGTTGCCCATGCCGCCGTGGCTTCCCGGCGCCGGGTACATCGAAAGCGTGGCGCCGACATACGGCTGGCCCGCGGTGTACTCGACCTTGAACGGCTCGTAGTCCATGCACACATGGTTGGTCGGCACGTAGAACAGCTTGTTGGCCGGGTTGAACGCCGCCGGCTGCTGATCCTTGGTGCCCAGCGCCGCCGGGCAGATGCCCTTGGTGTTGACATCCGCGCCCTGCGCCTGCGTGCTGAACTGCTTCACCACCTGCGGCCGGCCGCTCTTCATGTCGACGCCGGTGGCCCAGTTCACCTTCGGATCGTATTTCTGCGCCACCAGCAATTCGCCCGTGGCGCGGTCCATCGTGTAGGCGAACCCGTTGCGGTCGAAGTGCACCAGCACGTTGCGCGGCTTGCCTTTCACGTTGACCCCGTCGGCCAGGATCATCTCGTTCACGCCGTCGAAGTCCCACTCGTCGTGCGGCGTCATCTGATAGACCCACTTCGTCTGGCCGGTATCGACGTCACGCGCCCAGATCGTCATCGACCACTTGTTGTCGCCCGGACGCTGCACCGGGTTCCAGGTGCTGGGATTACCCGAGCCGTAGTACATCAGGTTCAGCTTCGGATCGTAGCTGTACCAGCCCCAGGTGGTGCCGCCGCCGATCTTCCACTGGTCGCCCTGCCAGGTCTTGATCGAGGAGTCCTTGCCGACCGGCGCCATCTTGCCGTCGGTCCAGGTCATGGTCTTGTCCGGATCCATCAGCATCTCGTTGTCGGGCCCGGTGCTGTAGGCCTTCCATACCTGCTTGCCGGTATTGATGTCGTAGGCCGCGACGAAGCCGCGCACGCCGAACTCGCCGCCGGAAATGCCGGTGATCACTTTGTCCTTGAAGATGTGCGGCGCGTTGGTGTTGGTCTCGCCTTTCTTCGGATCGCCGTTCTTGACTTTCCAAAGCTCCTTGCCGCTCTTCGCGTCGAGCGCGACCAAGGTGGTGTCGGCCTGCTGCAGGAAGATCTTGCCTTCGGCATAGGCGAGCCCGCGGTTGACCGTATCGCAGCACATCACCGGAATCACCGTCGGATCCTGCTTGGGCTCGTACTTCCACTTGATCTCCTGATCGGCGAGCCCGATGGCGAACACCTTGTTGGGGAACGGGCTGTGGATGTAGAGCATCTCGCCGATCACCAGCGGGCCGCCCTCGTGACCGCGCAGCACGCCGGTCGAGAAGGTCCACGCGACGCGCAGATCCTTGACGTTGTCCTTCGTGATCTGCTTGAGCGAGCTGTAGCGTTGGTTCTGCATGTTCCCCGCCTGCATCGCCCATTGCGACGAGTTCTGCGTCTGCTTGATCACGTCGCCGTTGGCGAGCGCGCCCGAAGCGAGCGTGCAGCCGACCAATGCGCCCAATGTATACGAGAGTTTCGTTGCCATTTTTTCCTCCTCGAGACCAGCGCGAATTCCTGCCACCACCCTTGACCGCCTTAATATACGCTCGCCCTCGTCAAAACTGAACGCATCTCATGAAGCCAGGACCTCGGCGACGAAACGCGCTTTTTCCTGCTGCGCTGCGACTGTTCCGAAAGCGAACACCCGGGTGTTCAGCTGTGTCGCAGTCGCCGCAGCTTTGCGCTTTGCCAGCGCCAGGGCAAGAGAGTAGCTTGGGCCGGATCATGTTCCTGCGCGCACTGGCCTGCGCGGCGCTCGCCTGCTCGAGTGCCGCCTTCGCCGCCGACAGCGCTCCCCGCACGCCCGCGAGCGATCTGCCCGATCCGGAAACTGCGATCTGGAAGAAGCTCAAGAGCTCGCTGTTCGAGAATCGCCCGGTATCCTCCGGCGCGGTCGAGCTCACGGTACCGGCGCGCGCCGAGGACGGCGCGGTGGTGCCGGTCGCGATTCGCGCGAAGTCCCTGCAGCGCTCAGAGCACTACATCAGGCGCCTCTACCTCATCGTGGACAACAACCCGTCGCCGATCGCGGCGGTGATCGACCTTACTGCCGAGAGCGGCCGCGCCGACATCGAGACGCGCATTCGCGTGGAGCAGTACAGCTATGTGAGGGCGGTGGCCGAGCTCTCCGACGGCACCCTCTGGGCTCAAGCACGCTTCGTCAAGGCCTCCGGGGGTTGCTCTGCGCCGGCGGGAGGCGACTCCGCCGCAGTCGGGCGCACCGGGCGCATGCGCCTCGCCGTGGGCGGCGAAGGCGCATATGGCGAGCCGGTCGCGGCGCAACTCTTGGTGAGCCATCCCAACCACTCGGGGCTCGCCATGGACCAGCTCACGCGCCTGTACACGCCAGCATACTTCGTGCGCTCGGTGAAAGTGAGCTATGGCGGCAAACCCGTGCTCGCCGCCGAGGTGGATTTCTCGATCAGCGAAAATCCCTACTTCCGCTTCTACTTCGTGCCGCACGGCCCGGGCGAGCTGAAGGCCGAGGTGACGGACACGAAAGACCTCAAATTCGAGACCGCCGTCGCGGTGCGGCGCAGTGCGAGCCGGGCGCAGGACCGGCCCGCGCCCTAGTCAGCGCGGCACGTCGCAGCGCTTCATCGCCTCGCCCTGGACCTGCATGTAGCGCTTGGCGAGCTCGCGGGTTTGCGGCGGGTCGCGGAACAGTCCGCCGCGCTCGCCGCCGAGGCTCTGGTAGCGTGCGGCGGTGGCCGCTTCCACGAAATCATCGTAGGAGTACTTCTGGGCGATCTGGTCGATCACGCAGGCGCACTTGTAGACGAACTCCTGCTTGCCCGCGTTCCTCTGCATGCACTCGAGGACGAACTCGACTCGGCCCGAAGTCGGAAAGTCGTTCGCGCTCGCTCCCATCGCTGCAAGCGACAGCGCCAAAGTGGGCCACAGAGCAGCAGGCCAGAGACGCATATCCCATGCTAGCACGCGCGATCGCCGCTATTGCCACGGGGTTCATCGTATCGACGGGGCACGCGGCGCCGTATCCAGAGCCGATCGACCTCGGGCACGGCGCGCATGTCTTCGTAGGCGCGCGCGAAGAGGCGAGCCGCGCGAACGGCGCTCATGTCGCCAACCAGGGATTCATCGTCGCCGCCTCTGGCGTGATCGTGATCGACAGCGGGCTCTCCGCCGGATTCGCGGCGCACATGCTTCGCGCCATCCGCGCCCGCACAGGCAAGCCGCTCGCGCTTGTAATCCTTACCTGGCCGGTGGACGAGGCGATCTTCGGCGCGGCACTGTTCCAGGACCGCGGCGCGCCGCTGCTCGCTCACGAGGCGGCCGCGCGGCTCATTGCCGAACGCTGCGAGGGTTGCCTCGCCCAGCGCCGCAAAGCCCTCGGCGATGAGCTCATGGCCGGTACCCGGGTGCCGCGCCCCGACCGCGTCTTCCGGGGCTCGCAAGCCCTGTCCGTGGCCGGCCGCAGGCTCGAGCTCATAGACGAGGACGGCGCCGCCGCCCCGGGAAGCATCGCCGTCTGGGATCCGGAATCGGGTGTTCTCTTTGCCGGAGGCCTCGCGAGCTTCGGCCGCATTCCCGATACCTCGAATGGCACCTTGGACACGTGGATAAAAGCGTTGGGTCGCCTTGCCGCCCTGCCCGCCCGTACCGTCGTCCCTTCGCATGGGAAGCCCGGCGTTCCCGGGGACCTGGGCGGGCTCGCCGGCTACCTGGACGCGCTGCAGGGGCGCACGCGGCAGGCTTATGCCGCCGGACAGAGCCTGCTCGAGGCGCCCCGGCGCGTCGCGGTCGACGAGTACAGGAGCTGGGCGCTCTACGACACATTGCATTCGCGCAACGTTCATCACGCCTACCTCGCTTTGGAGCGGCGCGAGCTCGAGGGCGAGCGTCCCTGAAGTGCGACAAAACGCCGCAACGTGCCGCGCCGAGAGTGGGACGCGTCCCCGCCGGCGAAGCCCCTGAACCGCTCGCGGAAGGCGCATACTATGTTCGGCAGAGGGGACCCCATGCTCACGGACGGAAACCACGCACGTCTGGTGCACTCCGTGATTCGCGGCGCGTCGCGCAATCCGAGCGCGCCCGAGCACGTGAAGCGCTCGTGGCTGCGTTGCCTTGACGAATACGGCCTCGATCCCGAGTCGGGCGGCGAGCCCGCGGTCGTATCCAACCAGGAGCTCGTCGCGCGCAAGGAGCAGAGCCTCGAGCTCCTGTCGTTCGCCGACACCGAGATGGCGCATCTTCACCGCGAGCTCGCCGGCTCGGGCCACTCGATCATCCTGACCGATCGCGACGGCGTGCTGCTCTCCTATTACGGGGATCCGAGCTTCAGGCACGCGGCCGCCCGCGCCGGCCTCGTCCCAGGCGGCGTGTGGAGCGAGCGGCACGGCGGCACCAACGGCATGGGGACCTGCCTTGCCGAGCGCACGCCGCTCATCGTGCATCGCGACCAGCACTTCTTCGCGCGCAATACCGGGCTGACTTGCTGCGCGGCGCCTATTTTCGATCCCGCAGGGGAGCTCGCTGCGGTGCTCGACGCATCCGGGGAATCGGACCGCGCGCAGCAGCACACGCTGGTGCTGGTGAACCTGTCGGCGCAGGCGATCGAGAAGCGCCTGTTCTTGCATCGCTTCCGCGACGCATTCGTGGTGCGCTTCCACAACCGGCCCGAGCTCGTTGGAACGTCGAGCGAAGGCATGCTCGCGTTCGATGCCGAAGGCAGGATCGCCGCGGTCGACCGCAACGCGCTTTTCCAGCTCGGCTGCAAGCAGGCGGCCGACCTGATGGGCGGCGCGCCGCTCGAGCGCGTGTTCAACATTTCACTGCCGGCGTTGCTGGGCCGCTGCCGCAGGAAGTCGTTCCACCCGCTGCCGGTCTACGAGACGCGCCATGGCGGCCGTTTCTTCGCCTTGGCGCAGGAGCCCGAGTCGGCGCAAGGCTCGGCGCGCGCCGCGCCGCCGCCTCGCCCCGCCGCAGCGGCGCCGGCGCCGGTTTCCAGCCCGCTGGACGAGCTCGATTTCGGCGACCCGGTCATGGCGCGCAGCATCCGCGCGGCCAAGCGCGTAGCCTCGCGCGCGCTGCCGATCCTGCTGGTGGGCGAAACCGGGACCGGCAAGGAGCTCTTCGCCCGCGCGCTGCATGCCGCGAGCGAGCGCGCCGCCGCGCCGTTCGTCGCCGTGAGCTGCGGCGAGCTGTCCGAGCCCCTGCTCCAGGGCGCGCTGGCGCAGGCGCGGGGCGGAACCCTGTTCCTCGACGACGTCGGCGAGCTCCCTGGCGCGCTGCAGGCGCGCCTGCTGCACGTCCTCGAGCGGCGCGAGGCCGGCGCCGAAGCCGGCGAGCGCCGCCTGGACGACGTGCGGCTCATCGCGGCGAGCGCGGCGAGCCTCGAGCTCCGGATCCGCCGCAAGGAGTTCCGCGAGGACCTGTTCTACCGGCTGCAGGGGCTCGCGCTGACGCTGCCGCGCCTTTGCGAGCGTGCCGACAAGCGCGCGCTCATCCGCCACGTCTTCGCGCAGGAAGCCGCCGACACGCCCTCGGTGTCGCTCGCCGAATCGCTGATCGAGGCGCTCTGCGCGCAGCGCTGGCCCGGCAACCTGCGGCAGCTGCGCAACGCGCTGCGCGCCATGATCGCGCTGCGCTCCGGCGACCGGCTCGACGTGGTCGACCTGCCGCCGGACTACAGCCTGGGCGCGCGCATCGTCGAAGCCGAGCCGACCGCAGAGGGGCTCAACGCGCTCGGCAGGGCCGAGCGCGCGGCGCTGCTGCGCGAGCTAGAGCGCGAGCACGGCAACATCAGCCACGTCGCGCGCAACCTCGGCGTCAGCCGCAACGCCGTGTACAGGAAGATGCACCGGCTGCGCATCGCGTGGCCGGCCAAGGATTCCCAGCACTGACGCCGGAAGTCAGTTCGACGGCGGCACGGTTACGGCACGCATGCGCCGCAGACCCCCGACGGTCGGGTCTACCGGCGGCGCAATCTGCGCGCTAGAAATCGTCTGCTTTTTCTTGCGCAGGAACGGCCTTTCAATCCCGACCCACGACAGATACCCCACGACATAGGTGCAGCCCGCCAGTATCAAGCCTCCAGCACCGCCAGTCAGCCCCATTTCTGCAAGCAGGTTGATCAGCAGTCCATGGTAGATGTAGACGCCGTAGGAAATATCATTGCCCCTTAGTATCCGCTGCGACAGGCTCGGCACCGTATAGGCCACCGACACCGCAGCAACCGCGAGCAGCAGCTTGGCGAGTACAAAGGTTGCGGGTGCCGTCGGCAGCGCGTAATGGAACGCAACGTACGCGGCCAGCCAGTAGATCCCCTTGCCGGCGATCCATGTCGATTCATGAACCCGCAGCCGCTGCAGGACCACTCCGGTCATAAACAGGAAAAAATGCGGCAGGAATGAATAGCGGACCAGCTTTTCGAGCGTCGAGGCGTCTTGCGCTTCCTCGAGCGAAGGAAACACGAACCTGGCCGCGACGGCGATGGCCACGAAAGCGAGCCACGCCAGGCAGAAGTGCGTGGTGCGGTGCTTTGACTCCTTGCGAGTCAGCCAATAGAGGACCGGGAGCATGAAGTAGAACTGAAGCTCGACCGGAATTGTCCAGAGGCTGCCGTTGTAGGACCCGATCCCGAAATCCTTCAGGAAGCCCGGGGTGTAGATGACCCCTGCAAGTTGGCTGATCAGCCAGACGGCGGCCTGGCCGTTGACGAAACCGAAGCCGCAGAAGGCCGCAACCAGCACAGTGGCGATGACGCAGCACCATAGCCCGGGGAAAATGCGCAGCGCGCGGTTGCGGTAGTAGCTTTCCAGGCCCGAACTTCGCTCGTACGACGCCGAAATCAGAAACCCGCTGATCACGAAGAAGATGGGTACGCCGGGGAATGCGTGGACTACCTTCACCAGCCACGGCGGGGCGGAAACATTCACGTGAACGAGGGCGTGGGAGAGCATGACCTGAGATGCGGCAAGAATCCGCAACAGGTCGAAATTGTTGATCTTGAATTCCTTGCCCACAGATCAACCCGGCTGAGGTCGTGGCCCCCGCGTCACCCGGCGGATTCCGGGACATCCATTCTCGACCCGGCCATGGCGCGCTACGATGCGCTGGACGGACTACCGAGCCTCGACGCTCGGACTAGGCGGTGAGGGGACTCACAGGTTGCGCGCGTGGAATCGAAGGTGATCTTCGACGAAGCTCGCGATGAAGAAGTAGCTGTGGTCGTAACCGGCCCGCCGGCGAAGCTCGAGCGGCACCCTTGCACGCGCGCAGGCTTCCTCGAGCAGCTCCGGCTTGAGCTGGCTTTCCAGGAACTGATCGCTCGTCCCCTGGTCGACGAGGAGCGGCGGCCCGCGCCAGCCACGTGCGTCGATCAGCGCGGTCGAATCGTATTCACGCCACGCGGCGCGATCGGGTCCGAGGTACCCGGTCAACGCCTTCTCGCCCCAGGGGCAGCGCATCGGCGACGAGATCGGCGCGAACGCCGACACGGACCTGTACTGCTGCGGGTTTTTCAGCGCCACAGTCAGCGCGCCGTGCCCTCCCATGGAATGGCCAAACATCCCAACCCTGGCTGGATCGACGGGAAACTCCCGGACGACGAGATCGAACAGCTCCCGCGTCACGTAGGAATACATGCGGTAGCCGCGTGACCATGGCGCCTGGGTCGCATCGACGTAGAAGCCCGCGCCCAGGCCGAAGTCGTAGCTCTCGCCCTCGCCGGGGATCTTGAGGCCGCGCGGGCTGGTGTCGGGCACGACGAGCGCGAGGCCGAGCTCGGCGGCGACGCGCTGCGCGCCGGCCTTGACGATGAAGTTCTCCTCGGTGCAGGTGAGCCCCGAGAGCCAGTAGAGCACCGGCACCGCGCCCGCCTCGGCATGCGGCGGGAGAAACACGCCGAAGCGCATGAGAGTCCCGGTTTCCCGGGACTCGTGGCTATAGACTGCCTGGACGCCTCCGAAGCATCGGCTTTTCGAGACGCTGTTCAGTACACCACCACCGCGCGGATCGACCGTCCCGCGTGCATCAGGTCGAAGCCCTCGTTGATGTCCCCGAGCTTCAGCTTGTGGGTGATGAGATCATCGATGTTGATCTTGCCTTCCATGTACCAGTCGACGATCTTCGGCACGTCGCGGCGGCCTTTCGCTCCGCCGAAAGCGGTGCCTTTCCACACCCGGCCGGTGACGAGCTGGAACGGCCGCGTCTTGATCTCCTGCCCGGAGCCGGCGACGCCGATGATGACGGAGACGCCCCAGCCGCGGTGGCAGCACTCGAGCGCCTGGCGCATCACGTCGACGTTGCCGATGCACTCGAAGCTGTAGTCGGCGCCGCCTCCGGTGAGCTCCACCAGGTGCGCCACCAGGTCGCCGCCCACCTCCTTCGGATTGACGAAGTGGGTCATGCCGAACTTCTCGCCCAGCGCCTTGCGCGCGGGATTCAGGTCGACGCCGATGATCTTGTTGGCGCCGACCAGGCGCGCGCCCTGCACCACGTTGAGGCCGATGCCGCCCAGGCCGAACACCACCACGTTCGCACCCGGCTCGACCCTCGCGGTATTGATGACCGCGCCGATGCCGGTGGTGACGCCGCAGCCGATGTAGCAGACCTTGTCGAACGGCGCGTCCTCGCGGATCTTCGCCACTGCGATCTCGGGCAGCACGGTGTAGTTGGCGAACGTGGAGCAGCCCATGTAGTGGAACACCTGCTTGCCGCCGAGGGAAAAGCGGCTGCTGCCGTCCGGCATCAGCCCCTTGCCCTGCGTGGCGCGGATCGCCGTGCACAGGTTCGTTTTTCCGGACAGGCACGACTTGCACTGGCGGCACTCGGGCGTGTAGAGCGGGATCACGTGGTCGCCCTTCTTGAGCGAGCTCACTCCCGGGCCGACGTCGACCACGATGCCGGCGCCCTCGTGGCCGAGGATGGCTGGGAACAGGCCCTCGGGATCGGCGCCCGAACGGGTGAACTCGTCGGTGTGGCAGATCCCGGTGGCCTTGATCTCCACCAGCACTTCGCCCGCCTTGGGGCCCTGCAGCTGCACCGTCTCGATCGCCAAAGGCGCGCCCGCCTTGTGCGCGACCGCTGCGCGGACGTCCATGGATTACCGCGCCAGAGCGCCGGAAGCCTTGGCGGTGTGCGTCGCGATCGCGTCCATCAGAGCCGGCGACAGGCAGTCATACGGCTCGAGCTTGAGCTCCTTGATTCTCGCTCGCACCGCGCCCATGTTGGCGGGATCGGCGCCGGATTCGATGATCGACGACACGAAGGCGGCGAACTGCGCCGGCTGCCAGCCCTGTTCCTTGGAGAGCTCGGTGTGGATGAAGTCGAGGCCAAAGAACGGATGGCCCTTGTTCTCGATGCGCCCGTACATGTGCACGCCGCATTCCTTGCAGGCATAACGCTGGATCGTCGCCTTGGGATCGACAATCGCGAGCTTCTGGCCGTTCGCTTCCACGCTGACCTTGTCGCGCGGCACGACCGCGACCTGCGAGAAGAGCGAGCCCTTCGGCTTCCAGCACTTGGTGCAGCCGCAGACGTGGTTGTGCGCGGACTGCGTCCCGATCGCCACCTGGACCCGGTTCTGCGCGCAGTTGCACCAGAGCGTCCCACCTGCGAAATTCGCCGCCGCGGGTTTCAGGCCACCATCCACCTGCGGGTGTATCTTGACATTGCTCATCGTGAAATCTCCCGTTTGCGCTGCATCGGACAAGTCGACCGCGAGCATCTTGCACCCGAGGCGCCCGCCAAGGCAACGCGTCCATCGATCCGTCGGCCCTTGTCTGTTCCCGGCGTCGGCATGTGTTCCGTTTTGGGACAGCCCGCGTTCACGGCGCATCGCAGCATCGCTGCTGTTCTGCGTCGCTTGCGCGAACGGCTACGCGGGCGAACCGGGTCTCGAAGAGCCGGGTCTGTACGAAATTATCGCGCGGACCGTCATGCCCAACCTCGAGGAAAACCTGCGCTATGCCAACACACGGGAGCAGCGCTGCCTGCAACCCGACGACCTCGATTCCTTGTTTCCGATCCTGCGCCATCCCGCGCTTGAAGGCTGTCATCTCAACGATCGCTATCGCCTGGTTTGCGCCAACCCGCAAGTCGCGAGCGGGACAGCCCGCCTCGATGCCGCCGGCGGGCGCATCGCGGGAATCCTGGACGTCAAGATGGGCGGCAAGAACATGACCTTCTCCCAGCGCGTCGAAGCCGTCCGCCAGCGCGATTGCGAGGCCCCCCAGCGCAGGTAATGCTTTAGCATGACCCGATGCCAGGGCCGCGGATCGGCGTGATGCTGGTCGACGACCATGCGGTCGTGCGCATGGGCTTCCGGCTCCTCGTCGACGGCGCGCCGGACATGCGCGTGGTCGCCGAGGCGGCGAGCGGCGAGGACGCCGTGCGCACGATCGAGGACGCGCAGCCCGACGTCGTGGTCATGGACATCTCGATGCCCGGCATCGGCGGACTCGAGGCGGTGCGGCGCATCCTCGCCCGGGCGCCCGAAACGCGCGTGCTGGTGCTCTCGGCGCACGAGGATGCGATGCATGCCCGGCGCACGCTCAAGGCGGGCGCCGCGGGCTACCTGACCAAGCGAGCCGCTGCGGAGGCGCTGATCGAGGCGATCCGGCAGGTCCACCAGGGCGGGAGCTTCCTCGAGCCCCAGATCGCGGAACAGCTTGCCGCGCAGCAGGCGGCGCCGGAGCCGCTGGATACCTTGAGCGAGAAGGAGTTCAAGGTGTTCATCGCGCTCGCGAGCGGCCAGTCGGTCCAGGACATCGCCGCGGTCATGTCGCTCAGCCCGAGCACCGTCGGCACGCATCTCTACAACATCAAGCAGAAGCTGGGGGCGGCGAACTCCGCCGAGCTCGCGCTCATCGCCATGCGGGCGGGCCTTCTCACGCCCTAGTCTCGAGCTGCGCTTCGCGCTCGGCGCTCGCCGCGGGGAGCACGGCGCGCACCGTGACGCCCTCGCTGGTCGCACCCGTGATCGCGAAGCTGCCGCCGAAAGCCTGCACGCGCTCGCGCATCCCCGCGACGCCGAAGCGGCCGTTTTGCGCCGCGGCGGCCTCGCGCAGGCCTTTGCCGTCGTCGCGCACGCAGACCACGACGGCATCCTCGAAGCCCTCGGCGCGGCTGCGCTGCACCGAGACCCTCACGCTGCGCGCCTCGGCGTGCCGCACGGCGTTGGTCAGGGCCTCCTGCACGATGCGATAGACGGTGATGTTGAGCGACTCGCCGAGGCTCTCGAGATCGCCCGACAGCTCGAGCTCCCAGCGCACCTGCGGGTGGCGCTGAGCCCACGTCGCCACCGCGTCGCGCAGCGTCTCCGCGAGGCCCAGATCGTCGAGGCCGCTCGGGCGCAGGCGCCGGATGATGCCGTGGATGACGTCATAGATGTGCGCAGCCACCGACACGATCGTATTTGCGTTGTCGCGTACGTCGGGCCTCGCTTCGGCGGCGCGGCCGGCGATCGCCGTGCCGATGGTCTTGATCGCCGTGACGCACTGCGCCAGCTCGTCGTGCAGCTCCCGTGCGATGGCGCGCCGCTCATCCTCGAGCCGCGACTGGATGAGCGCGGTGAGCTTTCGGTTCTGCTCCAGCTCGCGCTCGGCCGCCTGCATGCGCTTGTGCTCGGTGATGTCGCGCATGCTGCAGATCTCGCCGATGACCCGGTCGGCCGCCGGGTCGACCAGCGGCGCGGCGGACAACGCCACGTCCACGATGCGCCCGCTCTTCGTCAGGCGCTGGCTCTCGGCCAGCTCGACCGGAGCGCGCCGCCCGATCGACTCGAGCTGCGCGCGCAGCTCCTGGTGCCGCTCCGGCGGAGCGATCAGGGACGACGGGCTGCCGACGAGCTCGTGCTGCGCGTAGCCGAGCAGCCGCTCCGCGGCCGCGTTGCAGTAAGTGATCCGACCCGAGAGATCGCTGATGATCAGCGCATCGCTCGACTGCTGCGCCACCAGCGCGAGCTGGCGGTTCTGCGCCAGGCTTTCCTCGAGCGCCTGCGCCATGCGGTTGAAGCCGCGGCTGATCGCGTCGAACTCCTGGGGATGGAAAGCCGGAAGGCGCACGTGGAAGCGGCCGCGCGTGAGCTCGCCCAGGGCGTCCAGGATGCGCGGCAGCGGCCTGAGCGCGCGGTTGAGGAGCCAGAACACCGCAGCGTTGACGAGCACCAGGAAGGCGAGCGCGAACAGCGCGAAGCTCTGCAGGTCGTCCCAGGCCTCGACGATCGAGCGCGACGCGTCCGGCGTCACCACGATTTCGGCGCCCGGCAGCTTGAAGCGCGCCTCGGCGATCTCCGGCCGGATCAGGGCGTTGAACCACTCCGGCACGCGCTTGCCGGACTGATAGGTCGGCGGCGGCGACTGGTAGAGCAGCGCTCCGCTCGCGTCGTAGAAGCGGATGTCGTTGCCGCGCACCCGTCCGACACGCTGCAGCATGGCGCGGAGCGCCTCGGTGCGCTGCGTCGGGCCGGGTTCGAGATAGACCCCCGCCACCACCGTCTCCACGAGCTGCACCGCGACGCGGGTCGTCGATTCGATTTCCTCGCGCACCGAGCTGCGCAGGTCGTTCACCATCTCGTACACCATTGCGAGCGTGAACGCGACCGTCACCAGCGTGACTACCAAGTTGATGCGAAGGCGCAGGCTCATTTCAATGCTTCGCGCAAATCGTCTGTCGCGCGGCGAAGCGCCTGCGCCATCTCCGGCCCGGTGGCCGAGTGACCGCCGTCCTGGACGAGGCGCAACTCTGCCCGCGGCAACCGCCCGGCCAGCTCGATCGCCGTCCGCGGCGGACATACAAGGTCGCGGCCGCCCTGCACGATCAGCGCGCGCGTCCCGCCCAGCCGCGCGAGCCCGCCGAGCAGCTCGCCGGGGTGCAGAAAGCAACCGTGGGCGAGGTAATGCAGCTGGACCCGCGCCCGCGCGAGATCGGCCGTCGGATCCTGTGCTCCTCCGCCCGCAGCAGCGCCCTCCCCCGCATCCACGCGCATGACCGCTTCCTCGTAGGCGAGCCAGCGCCCGGCCGCCGCCGCGTCATTTCGACCGACCAGGCCATGATAGTGCCTCAGCAGGTCAGGACCGGCGCCCTGGGCCAGGACCTCCCAGGCCTGCGGCACGAGCTTCCCAAGGCCGCCGAGATACCAGTCGACCTCTTCGCGGCTGGCGAGGAAGACCCCGCGCAGGATCATCGCCGCAACGCGCCGAGGGTGCGTCCCGGCATACGCCAGCGCCAGCGCGGCGCCCCAGGAGCCGCCGAAGAGCATCGCCTGCTCGAGCCCCAGGCGCTCGTGCAGGATCTCGATGTCCTCGACCAGCCGCGCGGTAGTGTTCTCCTCGGTGCACCCGCGCGGAATCGAGCGGCCGCAGCCGCGCTGGTCGAAGAGCACCACGCGATAGAACCGCGGATCGAAAAAGCGCCGGTGCACCGGCCGGACCTGGCTCCCCGGACCGCCGTGGAGGAAGATCACCGGGAAGCCGGCGGGGTTGCCGCACTGCTCGACGTGCAGCGTGTGGGGCCCGCCCACGGCGAGCTGCTGTTCGGCAAAAGGCTCGAGCGGCGGATAGAGAGTCGAGTCGGCGGCGTTCACGTTGGGCCCATTATCGGGCGCGGCCTCATGAAAATCATGATTTTGCGGAACCGACGGCCACCGCCCGAGCCGCTTTGCACCATAATGTCCTCGGGAGGGTGCACGGCCATGCCGGGCGCCTTTCTACTCAGGAGACACATATGTGGACCAAGCCTGAATACACCGAGATGCGTTTCGGCTTCGAGGTGACGATGTACATCGCCAGCCGCTAACCCCGGCCGGTACCGAGACCAGGGCCCCGCAAGGGGCCTTGCTTTTTATGCAGATACGCGTGCTCGGGTCGGCCGCCGGAGGTGGCCTGCCCCAATGGAACTGCTACTGCCGCAACTGCGACGGCGTGCGCAAGGGCACGATCCGGGTGCAGCCGCGGACGCAATCCTCCATCGCAGTGTCGGCAGGCGGCACCGACTGGATCCTGTTCAATGCCTCGCCCGACGTGCTCGCGCAGTTGCGTTCCTTCCCGCGGCTGCAGCCCGGGCGCGCCATTCGCGACACCGCGGTGCGCGCGATCGTGCTGATCGACGCCCAGATCGACCACACCACCGGGCTGCTGATGCTGCGCGAAGGCCGCAGGCTTTCGGTGTACTGCACCCCGCAAGTGCGGGAAGACCTGACGCGCGGCAATCCGCTGTTCGGCGTGCTGGAGCACTTCTGCGGCGTCGACTGGCATCCGGTCGCGCCCGACCCCGGCGCCACGTTCGAGGTCGCGGGCGTCGAGGGGCTGTCGTTCACCGCGGTCCCGCTCAAGAGCAAGCCGCCGCCCTACTCGCCGCACCGCAATGAACCGCGTCCCGGCGACAATATCGGCATCCGCATCGTCGACGAGCGAACCGGGGGAGCGGTCTTCTACGCACCCGGGATGGGGGAGATGGAACCGCACCTGCACCCGTTCCTTTCCGCAGCCGATTGCGTGATGCTCGACGGCACGTTCTGGACCGACGACGAGCTGGTGCGGCTCGGCGTGTCGAAGAAGCACGCGCGCGACATGGGACACCTTCCCCAATCCGGACCGGGCGGCATGCTCGAGGTGCTGAAGCCGCTCGCGGCGCGCAAGATCCTCATCCACATCAACAACACCAACCCGATCCTGGACGAGGATTCGCCGGAGCGCGCCGTGCTCGACAAAGCGGGCGTCGAGGTCGCTTACGACGGAATGGAAATCGAGCTTTGAATTCCTGGACCAAGACAGAGTTCGAGCAAAAGCTGCGCGCGAAGGGCGATCGCTACCACATCCACCACCCCTTCCACGTCGCCATGAACAGCGGCCGCTGCACCCGGGCGCAGGTGCAGGGCTGGGTGCTGAACCGCTTCTACTACCAGGTCAGCATTCCGATCAAGGACGCGGCGATCCTCGCCAACATGCCCGAGCGCGACCAGCGCCGGCGCTGGATCCAGCGCATCCTCGACCACGACGGCGCGCAAGGAAGCGAGGGCGGCATCGAGGCGTGGCTGCGCCTGGGCGAGGCAGTGGGCCTTGCGCGCGAGCAGGTTACCTCGCTCAATCACGTGCTCCCGGGCGTGCGCTTCGCCGTCGACGCATACGTCAACTTCGCACGCCGTGCCCCCTGGCAGGAGGCGGTGTGCGCCTCGCTGACCGAGCTCTTCGCACCCGAGATCCACAAGGAGCGGCTCGCCGGCTGGCCGCAGCACTATCCATGGATCGACGCCTCGGGCTACGCGTACTTCCGCGGCCGCCTCGCCGAGGCACGTCGCGACGTCGAGCACGGCCTGGAAGTAACCCTCGAGCATTTCCGCACCCGCGGCGAGCAGGAGCGCGCGCTGGAAATTCTGCAATTCAAGCTCGACATCCTCTGGAGCATGCTTGATGCAATGCAGATTGCCTACGGGATTGGACAGGCAGGAATAGGGAATGAGTGAAGACACGATTTTCGAGCTCGCGGGCCACTACCGATTCCAGTGGGAAGCGGCGCAAAACGCGTATGTTCTCCTCTACCCGGAGGGCATGGTGAAGCTCGGCGGCAGCGCCGGAGAGATCCTCAAACGCGTCGACGGCGCCTCGCCGGTTTCGGCGATCGTCGCCGACCTCGAACGCGCCTTCCCGGGCACCGACCTGCGGCGCGACGTGACCGAATTTCTCGCGCATGCGCGCGACAAGGGATGGCTTCGTGTCCGCCCGGCCTGAACCCGGACCGCCGCTCTGGCTCCTCGCGGAGCTGACCTACCGCTGTCCGCTGCACTGCGTGTACTGCTCGAACCCGGTCGACTACACGCAGTACAAGGAAGAGCTCACCACCGAGGAGTGGCTGCGCGTGCTGCGCGAGGCGCGCGAGCTCGGCGCGACTCAGCTCGGCTTCTCGGGCGGCGAGCCGCTGATGCGCGACGACCTGGAAGCGCTCGCCGCCGAAGCGCGGCGCCTGGGCTACTACTCGAATCTCATCACATCGGGGGTGGGGCTCAACGAGCGGCGCATCGCGGCGCTCAAGGAGGCCGGCCTCGACCACATCCAGGTGTCGTTCCAGGACTCGACGCGCGAGATGAACGATTTTCTCTCGAGCACGCGCACCTTCGAGCTCAAGCGCCGCGTGGCGAAGATGGTGAAGGCGCACGGCTATCCGATGGTGCTCAACGTCGTGCTGCACCGCCTGAACATCGACCACGTCGGCCAGATCCTGGACATGGCAGCCGAGCTCGAAGCCGACTACGTCGAGCTCGCCAATACGCAGTACTACGGCTTCGCCTACGCCAACCGCGAGTCGCTTCTGCCGTCGCGCGCGCAGCTCGAGCGCGCCGAAGAGGTCACCAACGCCTTCCGCGCCCGCATCGGCGAGCGGATGAAGATCTTTTTCGTGGTCCCGGACTACTACGCGAACCGGCCGAAGGCGTGCATGAACGGCTGGGGCTCGGTGTTCCTGTGCGTGACCGCCGACGGCGTCGCGCTTCCCTGCCACGAGGCGCGCATGCTGCCCGGGCTCGAGTTTCCCAGCGTGCGCCGCCACGACCTCGGCTGGATCTGGCGCGACTCCCCGGGCTTCAACCGCTATCGCGGCGACGAGTGGATGCGCGAACCCTGCCGCAGCTGTCCCGAGAAGGGCCGCGACTTCGGCGGCTGCCGCTGCCAGGCCTATCTCGTCACCGGCGAAGCTGCGAATGCCGATCCGGTTTGCGACAAGTCCCCGCATCATTCCCTTATCACCGACATCACGGCGCGGGCCCGGGAGGGCACCGTCAAGGTAGAGACCAAGCCGGTCCTGCTCTATCGGGATGACGAGACCTCGCGAAGGCTTTCAGCCCAAAAAGCAAAAGATCCGGTATGAACGCGCCGCAGGCCCCCGGCGTGACCACCAGCGCCGCGGTGAGCGCGGTGGGCCTCTCCAAGCGCTACGGCGAGCTCGCCGCGGTCGAGGGCCTCGACCTGGAGATCGCGCCGGGCGAGTTCTTCGGCCTGCTCGGTCCGAACGGCTCGGGCAAGACCACCACGATGCACATGCTCGCGACGCTCGTCCGGCCGAGCGCCGGCACGGCGCGCGTCGCGGGCTTCGACATCGCGGGCGCGCCGGTGCAGGTGCGCGCCTCGATCGGCCTGGTGTTCCAGGAATCGGCGCTCGATCGCACGCTCACCGTGGCGCAGAACCTGCGCTTCGCGGGCCTGCTGCACGACCTGCCGCCGCGCGTGATCGAAGAACGCGGCCGCGAGCTGCTCGAGCTCTTCGATCTCACCGGGCGGCGCGACCGGCCGGTGGCGGCGCTTTCGGGCGGGATGCGCCGGGCGCTCGACATCGTGCGCGGCGTGCTGCACCAGCCGCGCTGCCTGCTGCTCGACGAGCCGACCATCGGCCTCGACCTGCCCAACCGGCGGCGCATCTGGCGCTTCATCGAGCGCCTGCGCGCGCGCACCGGGATGACCGTGCTGCTCACGACCCACTACCTGGAGGAAGCCGACGGCTGCGACCGCGTCGTATTCATCCGCAAGGGCCGGCTGGTGGAATCGGGTGCGCCTCGCGAGTTGGTGGCGCGGCTCGGCCGGTACATCCTGGAGGTGGAAGGCGCCGACCTCGACGGTCTCGCCGCTGCGCTCGAGCAGAAGCTCGGCCCGGCGCTGCGCGAGGGCGACGTCGCGCATTTCCGCTGCCGCGACGAGGACCTCGCCCTGCTTGCCCAACTTCAGGCCGAGAGCGGGGGAAAGGCCTCGGCGTGGCGCGTCCGGCGCCCCAACCTGAACGACGTCTTTCTCTGGGTTGCGGCGGGAAAGCGAGTGGCCTGATGCCGATTCGCCCGATCTATGCGGTTCTCGAGCGCGAGCTGCTGAGGATGGTCCGACAGCGCACGCGGCTCGTCGCCGCGATGGTGCGGCCGCTCATCTGGCTCCTCGTGATCGGCGGGGGATTCGCCGCGATTGCCGGCGCCGACTACAAGAGCTTTCTCGTGCCCGGCGTCCTCGGCATGACCATGCTCTTCGGCGCCATGCTCGCCGCCCTCGGCACGGTCTACGACAAGGAATCCGGCGTCATGCGCATGATGCTGGTCGCGCCCCTGCCCCGCGCCTGGATGGTCGTCGCCAAGCTCATCGCCGCCGCGGTGGCCGCGGCCGTGCAGGCGCTGCTGCTCCTCGTGCTGCTCGCGCTGCTCGGCTACGTGGGACGAGGCTCCGAGTGGGGCCTGCTCGCCGCCGCGATCGCCGCCACCTCGTTCGCCTGCGCCGGCATCGGCATGCTCACGGCTTCCTTCTGCCGAACGCTCGAGAACTTCGCGGGCATCATGAACTTCGTCATTTTCCCGGTGTTCTTCCTGAGCGGCTCGCTCTACCCGGTCCGCGAGCTGCCGCCCCTGCTCTACTGGGCCGCGACCCTGAACCCCTATACCTACGGAGTCGACCTCCTCAAGCACGCGCTGCTCCGCGGCGGTGCGGGCGCGGATTTCTCCGTCGCGCTCGACCTCGCCGTGCTCGCCGCGGCGACGCTCGCATCGGCCGCGGTGGCGAGCTGGCGCTTCTCGCGGGAATCCGCCTACGAGCCGATGATCCACGTTCCGGCGGGACGCGCACGATGAACCGGCGCGGCTTTCTCGCCGCCGGCCTCGCCTCGCTCGGCGCCGCATGCGGCGCACCTCAAGTAAGGCCCGAGCCTTCCCCGCCGGCCCGGGTCTCGCTCTCACAAGTGCGGCGCCTGGTGGCCGAGCGCGTCGATCCGGTCGCCGGGCGCTGCAGGTTCGTCGCCGACCTCGGCACCCGGCAAGTCGTGCAGCCGATCCTGTTCGCCCGACGAGGCGAGGGCTTCGACGCGTTGATCGAGAATGCCCTCCCCCAGCCCACCACGGTCCACTTCCACGGACTGACGCTTTCGCAGGCCCAGGACGGCGCGGGGTTCGATCCGATTGCGCCAGGCGAGCGCAAGCGCGTGCGCTTCGAGGTGCAAAACCGCTCGGGCCTGTACTGGTTCCATCCGCACCCGCACGGGTTCACCGCCGAGCAGGTGTACGCCGGGCTCGCCGGGCTGCTGGTCGTGACCGACGACGAGGACCAAGCGCTCGACGCGGCGCTCGCGCTCGCGCCTCGGAACCGGCTCGCGCTCGCCATCGCAGACGTTCGCGTCGCCAACGGCGTCATCCGCCCCTACGCTCCAGGCGCCGCAGACTGCCTGCACGGCTGGCTCGGCAACCAGGCGCTGGTGAATGGCCAGCTCGGCGCGGCCTGGACGGTGGCGCCGGGCTGGGTGAGGCTGCAGATTCTCAACGCGTGCAACGCCCGCGGCTTGCTGCTCGGTTTCTTCGATCTGAGTGAAGGCAGGAAGGAGAAGCCGATTCCCTTCCACTTGCTCGGGACCGATGGCGGTCTGCTCACGGCACCGCGGGAGCTCGATCGCGTCTTCCTGTACGGCGGCGAGCGGGTCGACGTCGCGCTCGACGCGAGCGGCCGGCGCGCGCTGCAGGCCGTCAGCCTCGAATTCGACGCCCGCCGCCACACGCAGGGGGCAGCCGCCGCGCACCGTCATCCGGCGCGCGAGCGCTACGCGCCGCTTGCTGCCGACGCGGTTTGCCAAAGTGATTCGCCCGAAGGCGATCGTCCGGCCGACGGCTCGGAGCTCGCGCTTTTCACGCTGCGAATCGAGGGCCGCGGAGCGGACCGGGTGCCGACCCTGCCCTCGCGCCTCTCGGCCCTGCCCGATTCGTCTTCCCCGCCGGACGCGCCGACTCGGCGCATCCGGCTCGACCTCGACGAGCACGGGGGCTTCCTGATCGACCAGACGCCTTATGCGATCGACGAGACCGGGTTCGACGTGAGGCGCGGGGCACATGAGGTGTGGGAGATCAAGAACAGCCCGATCTCGATGCCGCACCCGATGCACGTGCACGGCTTCGGGTTCCGCGTGCTGCGCCGGCAGGGCACCTTCG
>DATMJC010000116.1:0-4879 GCA_035554435.1 Burkholderiales bacterium
CCCACCCAGTCGATGAGGTCGCGGACCGTCACGTACGACCCGGCGCGCTTCGAGAGCTTCACTTCCGCGCCGCCGCGCATCACCTTGACGAGGCTGTGCAGCACGTAGTCGGGATACCCGGACGGGATTCCGAGGTCGAGCGCCTGCAGACCGACCCGTACGCGCGTGACGGTGCTGTGGTGGTCGGTACCCTGCACGTTTGTCACCTTGCGGAAGCCGCGCTGCCACTTGGTGACGTGGTAGGCGACGTCCGGCACGAAATACGTGTAGGTGCCGTCCGATTTTCGGACCACCCGGTCCTTGTCGTCGCCGTACTCGGTCGTGCGCAGCCAGAGCGCGCCGTCCTTTTCGTAGGTCTTGCCGTGCGCGGTCCACGTTTTCACCACCTGGTCGACCTTGCCTTCCGCGTACAAGCTCGACTCGAGGTAGTAAACGTCGAAGCTGACGCCGAAGGCCTTCAGGTCGACGTCCTGTTCGGCGCGCAGCGACGCGACCGCGAACTGTCGTACCGCTTCCAGATCAGAAGGGTTTTTCTTGGAGGAAACATAGTCGCGCGCGATCTCCTCGATGTACTCCCCGGCATACCCCTCCTCGGGCCAGCCCGGCGCGCCGGGACGCATGCCGCGAGCGCGCGCCTGCACCGACAGGGCGAGCTTCTCGATCTGCGCGCCGCTGTCGTTGTAGTAGAACTCGCGGGTGACGGCGTACCCCTGCGACTCGAGCAGCGCCGCGATCGCGTCGCCGAGCGCCGCCTGACGCCCGTGTCCGACGTGCAGCGGTCCCGTCGGATTTGCCGAAACGAACTCCACCTGCACCTTCTCGCCGCGCCCCTCGCTCGTGCGGCCGAACCCCGCACCTTGCTCGAAGATGCGGCGGATCACGGCCGTCTTCGTGCCCGCCTTGAGCTTGAAGTTGATGAATCCCGGTCCCGCGACTTCAGCCTTTTCGAGCAGACCGCCAAGCGACGCGGATACCGAGGCTTGAAGCGTCACCGCAAGGTCGCGCGGCTTTTTCTTCAGCGGTTTCGCAAGCTGAAGGGCGAGATTCGAGGAGAAGTCGCCGTGCTCGGCTTGCTTGGGTCGCTCGAGGATGATTGGCGTGTCAGCCAAGTCGGGTGCTTGCTCCCGAAGCGCCTGGCGAAGCGCTTCCTCGATCGCGGTTTTGGGGTCGGTCGCCATGGGGGGCAGCAATTCTAAATCGGGGTCTGACCCCGATTTCGGAAAATTGGGGTCAGACCCCGATTCTCAGTCCTGATTTCTCAGTCGAACTCGATCGGGTCGACGTCGAGGTGCCAGCGCACCTCGCGCGGCGCTTGCTCGAAAAGCCGTGCGCTGATCGCGCTCAGATAGGCCTGAAGCGCGGGCCGGGAGCGCGACTGGACGATGAGCTGGGCGCGCTCCAGCCCCGCGCGCCGGGTCAGGATGTTGGGCACCGGGTCGTAGACGTGCACGCCATCCGGCGCGTCGGCCGAAGCGGCGGCGTTGCGCAGGAAGCGCATCGCGGTGTCGAGCTTCGTCGCCTCGGCGCGCAGCGCCGCCTCGAACACGAACGGCGGGAAGCCGGCGCTGCGGCGCTCCTCGAGCTGGGATTCGGCGAAGCTCGCGAAGTCGTGCCGGGCGAGCGCGGCGAAGAGCGGATGACCGGGATAGCGCGTCTGCACCAGCACCTCCCCAGGACGCTCGCGCCGCCCCGCCCGTCCGGCCACCTGAGCAAGAACGGCGAACAGGCGCTCTGCAGCCCGGTAGTCGGTCGAGACGAGCGCGGTATCGGCGTTCAGCACCCCGACGAGCGTCAGATTGGGGAAGTCGTGGCCCTTCGCAAGAAGCTGGGTGCCGACAAGGATGTCGCCCTCGCCGCGCCGCAGCGCTTCGAGCGTCCGCGTGAGCTCGCCGCGCCGCCGCGCACTGTCCCGGTCGATGCGCACGACGCGGGCGCTCGGAAAGCGCGCCTGCAGCGCTTCCTCGATCCGTTGCGTGCCTCGTCCCAGCGGCTTGAGATCCACGTTGCCGCAGGTCGGACAGGCGGCCGGCACCGCGGCCTGCGCGCCGCAGTGATGGCAGCGCAGGCACCGGTCGGCCGAGTGCAGCACCATGCGCGCCGTGCATCGTGTGCAGGCGGCGGTCCATCCACAGGCCTCGCAGGCGAGCACCGGCGCGTAGCCCCGGCGGTTGATGAAGACGAGGCTCTGCTCGCCCAGCTCGCGCCGCTTTCCGATCGCCGAGAGCAGCGCCGCGGTGAAGCCGGAGTCGATGCTCTCGGATTTCATGTCGAGCACGCGGATGGCCGGCAGGCGTGCCCCCGGCGACGCGCGCTCCGAAAGCTCGAGGCGCTGGTACCTCCCCGAACGCCAGTTGTGCCAGGTCTCGAGCGAAGGCGTGGCGGTCCCGAGGACCACCGGGCACCCGGCGAGCCGCGCAAGGTAGACGGCTGCGTCGCGCGCCGAGTAGCGCAGGCCCTCCTGCTGCTTGAATGACGGGTCGTGCTCCTCGTCGACAACGACGAGCCCGAGCTTCGGCAGCGGCGCGAGGAGGGCGAGCCGCGTGCCGAGCACGATCGCCGCTTCGCCGCGCGCGGCCTGAAGCCATGCAGTGGTGCGCGCGATGTCTTCGAGGCCGCTGTGCATCACCGCGAGGGTTGCCTCCGGAAAGGCGTGGCGGAAACGTTCTTCGAGTTGCGGCGTGAGGCTGATCTCGGGCACGAGCACCAGGGCCTGGCCGCCGCGCTCGATCACGCCGGCGATGAGATGCAGGTAGACCTCGGTTTTCCCGCTGCCGGTGACGCCGTGGAGCAGAAAGGCCTCGAATTGGCCGGAGGACCTGGCGATGCGCTGCATCGCGTCTCTCTGTTCGGCGCGCAGCTCATGCGTAGGCACGAATCGCGCGGGCAGCGCCTCTTTCGGCGGTACGAGCGCCTTGCGCGGCAGCGGTTTGACCGAACGTAGCCGCGGCGGAAGCGCAGATACGATCGTCTCGCCGAGCGGACGCTGGTAGTAGCTCGACAGAAAGCGCATCAGCTCCAGCCACTCGGCCGAGAGGCGCGGCGCATCGTCGCGCACCGCTGCGATCGGCTTCATGCGTTCGGCCGGCAGCGCGCTCTCGGCCTGGGTTTCGAGCACGACACCGATCTGCTGCCGTGCGCCGAGCGGGACGACGACGCGATCGCCGACCTGCACCGATAGGCCGTCGGGCAACGCGTATTCGAAGAGCCTCGCGAGCGGTACCCCAACGGCCACCCGCGCGCAAAAAATGTTACGGTGGGATAAGGACTTAGCTGTGGATAAAGCTGTGGGTAAGCGCATCACGCCCACGTAACATGGCCTGCGAGGCGGCTCATTCTCTGCTCATGGCGGGGCCAGCGGCGGCTTTTTAGCTGATCGGTCAGTAACTTAGGCGTGTGCAAGCCGTTTCAAACCACGCTGCCGGGAAAATGCCCGCTGGCGAAAGGAAATGTGCATAAGTCAAGCGGAAGCGCGACCCTGCGTCCGCATGGAGCGGCTGTAAGTGCGTACTTCGTCTACCAGCGCTGCAACCGAATCGATCGGCGTTCCAGGCAGGATGCCGTGGCCGAGATTGAAGACGTGGCCGGGCGCGGCCCCGAAGGACTCGACCACCCGCCGTGCGGCGGCACGCACCTGCGCCGGCGGTGCGAAGAGTGCGACCGGATCGAGGTTGCCCTGAAGCGCGAGGCGGCCGGCGGCGATCCGCCGCGCCTCGCCCGGATCGCTCGTCCAATCGAGGCCGATTGCCTCCGCTCCGCTCGCCATCATCGCGCCGAGCCACGGATTTCCACCCTTGGTAAAGAGTATCCGGGGCACGCGCTTCACCGCATCCAGGACCCGGCGTGAATAGGCGAGCGAAAACGATTCGTAGTCTTCGTGCGCGAGCGTGCCGCCCCAAGTGTCGAAGATCATGACTGCCTGGGCACCCGCGTCGACCTGGGCATTCAGATAGTCGCTCACCGCGCGGGCGTTGATCTCCAGGATCCGGTGGAGCAGGTCGGGACGGGCATGCAGCATCGTCTTGAGGATGCGCCAGTCGTCGCTGCCGCCGCCTTCGACCATATAGCAGGCGAGCGTGAACGGACTGCCTGAGAATCCGATGAGCGGCACCCGCTCGGCGAGGGCCTGCCGGGTCGCGCGCACCGCTTCGAGCACGTAGCGCAGCTCCGCGGAAGGGTCCGGCGGCGCGAGCTTGCGGATCGCGGCCTCGTCGCGCAGCGGCTCCCGGAAGCGCGGGCCCTCGCCTTCGCCGAACGAAAGCCCGAGACCCATTGCGTCGGGGATGGTCAGGATGTCTGAGAACACGATCGCGGCGTCGAGCGCGAAGCGCTCGAGCGGCTGCAGCGCCACCTCGGCGCATAGCTCCGGCGTGCGCGCCAGCTCGAGAAAGCTGCCGGCTCGCGCGCGCGTCGCGTTGTACTCGGGCAGGTAGCGGCCCGCCTGCCGCATGAGCCAGGTCGGCGTGTAGTCGGTCGGCTGGCGCGCAAGCGCGCGCAGGAACGTGTCGTTCTTCAAAGCAGCCTGGTGGTGATGTGCTTCCATTCCGCTTCGGTCACCGGCGTGATCGACAGGCGGTTCCCAGGCCGCAGCGTGATCATCTTCTTCAATTGCTTTTGCTTTCGCATCTGCTCCAGCGGGATGAGGGGGATTTTCTTTAGTGCCCGCACATCCACATTGAACCAGCGCGGCGCCTCGCGCTTCGACGCCGGATCGTAGTAGTCGCTCTTCGGATCGAACTGCGATTCGTCCGGGTACGCCGCCGATGCCACTTCGGCGAGCCCGGCGATCCCCGGCTCGGGGCAGCTCGAATGGTAGAAGAGCACGCCGTCGCCGACGCTCATGTCCTTCAGCATGAAGTTGCGCGCCTGGTAGTTGCGCACG
>DATMJC010000117.1:0-3251 GCA_035554435.1 Burkholderiales bacterium
GATCGCGAGAAGCAGCTCGCCATCCGCGGTCAGCGCCATCTCGTCGACCCGGGTCGTTCCGCCGGTGTTGATGGCCGGCTGCGCGAGCGCGTTGGGCCCGTCGAGATCGAACACCTTGAGCGTGCTGTCGCCGTCGCCGGCATAAAGCCACCGGCCGTGCGTCGTCACGCCGTCGGGGCCGGAGATGTCGTTGTTCACCGCGCCGCTGGCGTTGCGCTTGACGCCGACAAACAGGCCCTTCCCGAGAAACCGTTTGAACGTGAGGCGATCGGTATTGATGATGTCGATCGCGGCGTTCGAGCGGTCGGCCAGGTAGTACTCCGCGCGATGCGGATTGACCCAGCTGATGTCATACGAGAGCAACGCCGCTCCCGGTTCCCTGGGAGTGCCTATCTGCACCGCGGTGAGGCATTTCGTTTCGGTAGTGCTGGGTGCGCCCGGCCCCGTGCAAACGGCGAAGGCCGCGCTGCAAATGCCGAACGAGGCGGCACCCGCGAGCGCATGCGCAAAGGAAAAGCTTCGAATCATGTGATACCCCTTTCGGTTGAGGAAGCTGCCTGTCTTCTCTGTGCGCTGGGGGAAACTGCTGCCGTCCCTGAACGGCGGCACTGGAAGAGCGTTTCGACCATCCTCCGTTGCTGCTCTTATTTCTTGGCGCTCCCACTCACGTTACTCCGCCACTCTGTCTTCCCCCTGACTGGACAGGCAGCAAAAGGATCGGGCCCGTTTTTTGAAACAGCCGAGCGACGCAAGCCCGATGTCAGGTCCGCGAAAGGCGCGCGATGGCGGTTGGGGCTATGGTGGAGGCGTTGACTGAATCCTCCTCCATCGCGTGGAGCACGCGCGATGGTTTCAACGCCCTGCGGTGACCCCGCGGGGCGTTTTCTTTCTGGCTCCCGTAGTCGCCTAAGCGCGCCCTGCTAAGATCCCCAGATGCAAATTTCGGCTGCGGTTGCCGTGTGGTTGTGTGCAGCGTTTGCCCTGATCTGCCTGGGATTCGCGCTTACGGCCTTTTCCGGGCTCGCCACGCTCACCGACGCCGCGGAGCGCGAGGCCTCGCTCGGCTACGGCTGGTTCTGGACTTTCCTCTTCTGCATCGCCTCGGTCTTCGGCGTGCTCTCCTGGCTCATCAAGGCGGGCAAGCTCGGCAATCCCGAGTAGAGCTTCGACCGGCGCGCGCAGGCTGCGCTAGGGCGCCGCGGGCCGGTGCATGTGCTCCCATTGCGATTCCTGGGTGGCGAAATGCTCCGCCATGCGCCTGCGCTCGACGCTCGGCAGCAGGAACTCGAGCCAGCCGAGCGAGGGGTGGCGGAACTGGATCAGCGAGCCGCCGGAGAACTCGTGCAGCACCGTGCGGTAGCGCGGCGCGTGCAGCGGCGCGAGCTGGGGCAGCGGCGGCGGCGCCTCGGCCACGCCCGGCGACATCTGCTCGCGGATCTCGCCGAGGAGGCGCATCAGCGCCGTGATGTGCTCGACCGTCCACTCGTCGCGCCCCGGCAGCGAGAAACGGGCGAGCGACTTCTGCTCGTCGAGCCACGCAACTTGGACCTGGAACATGCGCTCTCCTTTCGGAGGGATGGCGTCGATCGGAAGCTGGCGGAGAGAGAGGGATTCGAACCCTCGAAACGCTATTAACGTTTACACGCTTTCCAAGCGTGCGCCTTAAGCCGCTCGGCCATCTCTCCGCGGGAGGGAAATTCTAGCGCGCGCAAAATAAAAAAGCCCGCCTGGCGGCGGGCTTTCGTGCGAGCAGCGGCCCGTTTAGGGCGCGCGTGTTGCGCTCAGGGGTTCGCGTGCTGGTAGGTCCGGATGTCGCGTAGCCGGGTCTCGCTCAGGAAGATGCTGCCGATCACGAGCGACATCACGGCGACCACGATCGGGTACCACAGCCCGAAGTAGATATCCCCCGTCGCCGCCACCATCGCGGTCGCGGTGAGCGGCAGCATGCCGCCGAACCAGCCGTTGCCGATGTGGTAGGGCAGCGACATCGAGGTGTAGCGGATCTCGGTCGGGAAGAGCTCGACCAGGAACGCGGCGATCGGGCCATACACCATGGTGACGTAGATCACCATGATGAAGAGGATCAGCTCGGCCATCACCCAGTTCACCTTGCTCTTGTCGGCCGAAGCCGGCGCGCCGGCGGCCTTGAGGGTCGCGGCGAGCTTCGCCTGGTCCCAGCCCTCGACCTTCTGGTCGCCGATCGACGTGACGACTGCCCCGGCCGGCCCGTCGATCGACTTGAACGACAGGCCCTGCTTGGTGAGGAAGTCCTTGACGCGGTCGCAGTCGGAGAACTTGCTCCACGGGCCGACGAAGATGTGGAACTGGCACTCGCGCGAGTTCGCCTGGACCGAGATCGGCGTCTTGGCCGAGAACTGCTCGAGCGCCGGGTTCACGTAGTGCGTGAGGCCCGCGAAGAGCGGGAAGTACGTGACCGCGGCGATCAGGCAGCCGGCCATGATGATCTTCAGCCGGCCGATTTTGTCCGAGAGCCAGCCGAAGACGATGAAGAACGGGGTGCCGATCAGGAGCGACACCCCGATCAGCGTGTACGCTGAAACGTAGTCGAGCTTCAGCGTGATGGTGAGGAAGAACAGCGCGTAGAACTGGCCCGTGTACCACACCACGCCCTGGCCGGCGGTCGCGCCGAGCAGTGCGAGCAGCACGTACTTGTTGTTCGGATAGTGCAGGAAGCTCTCGGTCAGCGGCGCCGACGAGCCCTTGCCCTCTTCCTTCATCTTCGCGAAGATCGGAGACTCGTTCAGTTTGAGCCGGATGTAGACCGAGAACACGAGCAGGACCAGCGAGATCCAGAACGGAATGCGCCAGCCCCACTCGGCGAACATCTTGGCGTCCATGTAGATGCGGCTGAGCCCGATCACCAGCAGCGCGAGGAAGAAGCCGAGGGTCGCCGTGGTCTGAATGAAGCTTGTTGCATAACCACGCTCGTGTGGCCGTGCATGCTCCGCCACATAGGTTGCAGCACCGCCATATTCGCCGCCGAGCGCAAGGCCCTGAGCGAGGCGCAGGGTCACCAGCAGAACCGGCGCCAGCCAGCCGATAGTGGCGAAGGTGGGCAACAGGCCGACCAGGAAGGTCGCGCCGCCCATCACCACGATGGTGACGAGGAAGGTGTATTTGCGTCCGACCAGATCGCCGATGCGGCCGAAAATGATCGCGCCGAACGGGCGCACCAGGAAGCCCGCCGCATAGGTTGCGAAGGCGGAGAGCAGCGCGGCCGTGTCGTTACC
>DATMJC010000118.1:0-17062 GCA_035554435.1 Burkholderiales bacterium
TTGCCGATGCTGCCGATGAAGCCGTCGCGGATTTCCGTCACACTGGAGAAAGCTTCATCTGCGCCAGCGCCGCTCGTCCGAGCAGTCCGTACGGATTGGCGAGCGTCTCCGGCATCTCGAAGTGGTTGTAGCCTTCGCCCACGAGAAGCTCGACCGGCTTGCCCGCATCCTTCACCGCGGCGGCGAAGTCGCGCGACTGGCGCTGGAATTCTGGCGTCTCGAGAGTCCCGTAGGCGAGGACGAGCGGGGCGTTCAGCTTGTCGAGGTGGCGCTGCGGGCTCAGCGCCTGCTCGATCTCGTCGGTGAACTTGACGTACGAGCTGCGAAACGACAGCCGCACCGGCTTGAGGTCGAAGAGGCCGCTGCAGCACAGCCCGCCCTTGACGAGATCCGCGGCCAGGCCGAGCTCCCTGCGCCAATCGGTCGTCAGCACCACGCCGGCCAGATGAGCGCCCGAGGAGTGGCCAGAGACGTAGATGCGGCTCGCGTCGCCGCCGAAGCTCTGGGCGTTGCGGTAAACCCATGCGACCGCGCGGCGCACCTGCTCGGCCATCGCCATGAGGTTGCCGCCCGCCTCCAAGACGTTGATGAAGTCCGGCACCACGTAGTGCGCGCCGGCGTGCACGAAAAGCTCCGCCGCGTAGCCGGAATCCCGCGCGAGCCCGCCGCGCCAGGCGCCGCCGTGGATGAAGATGTTGATCGGGGCGTTCGCACGCTTGGTTACATAGACGTCCAGCGCCTCGATTGCGCTTGAGCCGTAGCTGTAGCGCCGCGGCGCGCCCAGGCGCGCGCGCACCGCGTCACTGTTGGTCGCATAGCGCTTCGTGATCTGCGGCAGGTTCGGCGCGTACTTGATCTGGTCGTAGGCGGCGTCGAGCTCGGCCTGGTCCATGTCGAGCCACACCGCGGCCATGCCCGCCTGCAGGAACCTCCTCCGGGTAACAGCCATCGAGGCTCAAATCGTAACCGACAAACTACGCAACGTCCCCCGGCTCGGGTGGGCGCTTGACGCCGCTCAGCATGGCCGCCGCGAGGTTCTCGCGCTGGCGCCAGCTCGTGTACACGACCCCCGTCACGTGGAGGGCGGCGAGGGCGATCAACGCGTCGCCGAGCAGCTCGTGCACCTCCTGGACCCGTTCCACGCCCCAGAAGCGATCCGTAACGGAGAGCCAGCCGGTGAGCGAGGCGAGCGCCGCGGTAGCGAGGAGGGCGACGATCATCCAGCCGCCGAGCGGGTTGTGACCGAGGTAGCGAGGCTCGACGCCGCGCAGTACGGCCTTCGCGTACGCGAGCACGCGCGAAGGTGCGGCGACGAATTGCCCGAAACGGGCATAGCGCGGGCCAATCCAGCCCCATGCGACGCGCAGCGCGATCACGGCGAGGGCCGCGTAGCCGAGCCACTCGTGGAGCCGCTCGGCCGACTTGAGCTTCACTTCGGCAGTAACCCAGGCCGCGAGCACGCAAGCAGCCAGAGACCAGTGCGCGACGCGCACGAACCGGTCCCATACCTTCACCGCAAATCAGCCCTTGTGGCCCTTCGCGCCCTTGGGTACCGGCGCGAGCGTGCGGGGGTGGAAATACACCTCCGTGCGCTGGCCCTTGTCATCCAGGGCGTACACCTCGTAGCAACCGCCGTCTTCCTTGATCCGCCGCACCTGCCAGCCTTTCTCCTTCAGCATCGCGGAGAGCTTGTCCTGCGGCTGCCAGCCCTCGCGCGGCCCGGAATCGCAGGTCGCGAAGCCGGTTGCCTGCGCGCCGGAAGCCGCCAGCGTGAAGGCCGCAGCGGCGGCCAATATTGCGAAGACTGATTTCGTTTTCATGTCGATGAGATCCTCCAGGCCGGCATGCTACCCGCAGTTGCGGGCATCATGCCGGCCCGGTTCGCCAGCGACGCGGCCCGCCGTTACGCCCTATGGTGATGGCGGCCTCCGCGGCCGAGGCGCTGATCCGCGAGCGTCCTCTGCTCGGGGGTCAGCACGGCGTAGAGGTCCTTCGTCAGGCCCGCCAGCCGCTCGAGATACTCGCCCTGCTGCTTTGCGAACTGAGCTTGCCGCTCGACGCGCTCCGGCGCGCTCGGGCGCGTGTTGCCGGACGCGCTCTCGCGCTGCTGACGCATCTGGTTGTGCAATGCCAGCATTTCGCCCGCATGCTGCTTGATCTGCTCGGCGTATGCGTTCCACGCCGATTCCTGCGCCGAGGTGATCTTCAAGTCGGCCTTCAGGCGCGTGAGCCTCTTGTCGGCGGCCGCGACCGGGTCGTGCGAATGGCCGTAGCTCGCGCCGGGACTCGCGCCCTGGGCCTGTACCGCGCCCGCGGCGGTGCCGAGCGCGACGACGCTTGCCAATCCGACTGCGATGTTTCTCCAGGTGTTCATGCGTTCTCTCCGTGGTGTGGTCAAAAGCGACGGCTCATTACAGCACCCGTGCGCAAGCCTGCCGGCGCGCCTTTGTAAGCGCGCGTTGCTCCGGAGACGGTTGATACACTGGGTTACAAATCTGCCGGCCAGGTTTACGTTCATGGGCTAGAAAGGCGATCATGGAGACGAACGACCACGTGATGGTCGTCGACGACGACGCCGAGATTCGAAGGCTGCTCGGCGACTACCTGCGAAAGAACGGCTACCGGGCCACCGCGGTGGCCGACGGCGCTGCGATGTGGGCAGCCCTCGCGCGCGGCAAGATCGACCTCATCGTCCTCGACCTCATGCTCCCGGGGGAGGACGGCCTGTCGCTCTGCAGGAAACTGCGCTCCGAGTCCGACACGCCCGTCATCATGCTCACCGCGCGAGGCGAGGAGACCGACCGCGTCGTCGGCCTCGAGATGGGCGCCGACGACTACCTCGCCAAGCCCTTCAGTGCGCGCGAGTTGCTCGCGCGGGTGAAGAGCGTGCTGCGCCGCTATCGCGCGCTGCCGATGCACCTGCGCGCCGACGACGCGACCTCGATCCGTTTCTCCGGCTGGACCCTGGATGTCCGCGCGCGCCACCTGGTCTCCGCAGACGGGGTGGTGACGCCGCTGAGCGGCGCGGAATTCCAGCTGCTGCGGGTCTTCCTCAGCCATCCGGGACAGGTGCTGTCGCGCGACCAGCTGATGAGCTTCGCCAAGGGCCGCGAGAGCGAGCCCTTCGAGCGCACCATCGACCTGCGGGTGAGCCGCCTCAGGCAGCGGCTCGGCGACGACGGCGGTGAGCCGAGGCTCATCAAGACCGTGCGCGGCCAGGGCTACGTGCTCGCCGCGCCGGTGACCATGGAGCGCTGATGCGCTTCGCGCCGAAGAGCCTGTTCGGGCGCCTGGTGCTGGTGCTGCTCGCCGGGCTTGTGCTCTCGCAGCTCGCCACGCTCTATATCAACCAGACCGAGCGCGACCAGCTTCTTTACCGCGCCGGCGGCATGCGCCTGGCGCAGCAGATCTCGGACATCGTGAAGCTGCTCGAATCGCTGCCTGGCCCCGAGCGCCGCCGCGTTGTTGCCGTGTTCAATCGGCCGCCGCTCGCCGTGACGCTCGACCGGCCGGCGCTCGATCTGCGCTCGGAAGAAGAGGATGCCGACTTCCAGCTTTCGATCTTCACCTCGGTGCTGCGCTATGCGCTCGGCGAGGATGCGAAGATCGAGGTCGGCCGGACGCATCGGCCTTCTCACGAGCATGGCGAGAGGGGCTTCGGGCCGCGCCGCGGGCGCTTCGGGCCGCCGGCCTTTACCGTGCAGGTCCCCCTGCACGACGGCACCCTTGTGACTTTCGACTCGAGCGTGCTGCCGCCGGTCGGGACGACCACATTGCGCCTCGCGCTCACCCTTGCCGTGCTGCTCGCGACGGTGATCGTGATCTCCCTCGTCGCGGTCCGCTGGGTGACCGGCCCGCTCACGGTCCTCGCCGACGCGGCCGAGAGGCTGGGCGAGAACATCAACCGGCCGCCGATTCCGGAAGCCGGCCCGGCCGAAGTGCAGCGCGCCGCGCGGTCGTTCAACGCGATGCAGCAGCGCCTGTCGCGGTCGATCGCGGAGCGCAGCCGCGTCCTCACCGCGATGTCGCACGACCTGAAGACGCCGATCACGCGCATGCGCCTGCGAACCGACATGCTCGAGGACGACGCCGTGCGCGAGAAATTCGACCGCGACCTCGCGGAAATGGAGCAGATGGTTACGCAGACGCTGGAGTTCATGCGCGACGCGACCGACACCGAGCCGGTCCAGCGCGTCGATCTCATGGCGTTGCTCGAAAGCCTCCAGGCAGACTACGAGGACATGGGCAAGGAGGTCCGGATCGCGGGTCGCGTGTCGCGGCCGCTCGGCGCGCGGCCGGTCGCGCTGCGCCGCTGCGTGACGAACCTGGTGGACAACGCCATCCGCTACGGTGCGCGCGCCACGATCGACGTCGCCGAAGAGGCCGACCGCGTCACCTTGCGCGTGTTGGACGAGGGGCCGGGAATTCCCGAAGCGAAGATCGAGCGCGCGTTCGAGCCGTTCTTCCGCGGCGAGGCTTCGCGCAGCCGCGAGACCGGCGGATTCGGCCTCGGCCTCGGCATCGCGCGCAACATCGCGCGCGCCCACGGCGGCGAGCTCACGCTCAGGAACCGGCCCGAAGGCGGGCTCGCCGCGATCCTGACGCTGCCGCATCCCGCCTAGGCGGTGGGTCGATGCAGGTAACGCCCGCGCGGCGGGCCGAGCACTTTTCCGTTCTCGCACACCAGCTCGCCGCGCAGGAAGGTCGCCTTCACGCGCGCCGAAAGCTCGAGGCCTTCGAAAGGCGTGTAGCCCTGCGCGGAATGCGAGTCGGCGGCGCGCACCGTCCAGGTCTCGCGCGGGTCGACCAGCGCGAGGTCGGCGTCGAAGCCTTCGGCGATGTCGCCCTTCGCGTTCGCGCCGAAGCGGCGCGCCGGATTGGCGCTCGCCAGCGCGGCGATGCGGTTGTAGCTCAACCCCCGCTTGCTTGCCTCCGATACCAGCGCGGGCAGGAGATATTCCGTGCCGCCGAAGCCCGATTTAGCGAGCCAGATGTTGCCGAGCGCGTTCTTCGCCGCCTTGGTCTCGTGGCGGCAGCAGGCGTGGTCGCTCACCACCCAGTCGATCGCGCCCTCGGCAAGCTTCTGCCATAGGTACTCGACGTCCTCGCGCGGCCGGATCGGCGGGTTGACCTTGGCAAGGACGCCGGCCTTCGCGCTCGTGTCGAGCATGAGGTGCCCGATCGTCACCTCGCGGCGGAAGTCGATGTGGGGGAAAAGCGCCTGCATCTGGAGCGCCGCGTCCAGGGCCTTGCGTGACGACAGGTGGAGGAGGTTGATGTTCGGCAGCGCCGTCTCGGCGGCGAGGTAGGAAGCGATGAAGACCGCGAGGCCTTCGGAGTGCGGCGGGCGCGCGGCATGGTAGGCGGCGAGGCCCGAGAGCTTGCCCTCGTTCTCGACGATGCGGCTGTACGCGGTCATGATCTCGGCGGTCTCGCAGTGCAGCGACAGGCTGATCTGCGCTGCCTTGCGGGGAAACCGCTCGCGCGCCGCCTGCACCCCGCGCATCACGAACTCGAAGTGCGCGTAGTCGTAGCGCTCGTCGTCGCCGATCATGAGGAAATCGCGCTGGCTGTCGGAGCGCCCGTGCAGGCCGTGCGAGCCGTAGAACATGAAGATCTTGAACGAGCTCACGCCGTGCTTTTCGATCAGGTCCCCGATTTCGGAAATCTGCGCGCGATCCATCGGCGCGAGGTGATAGCCGTAGTCGACGTGGAAGCGGCCCTCGGAGAGCTCCAGCACTTCCGGAAAGCACGCGGCATAGGGACCGCCGCGGTTGAGGTAATACTGGCCGGTCCGGAAGTAGTTGAGGCTCGTCGTGACGCCGCCCTGGGCCGCGGCGCGGCTCTCGCTCGGAGCGTCCTCGGCGAGCGGAGCGTAGATGCCGGTGTGCATGTGCGCGTCTACGGCGCCGGGAAACGCGAGCCGTCCCTTACCGTCGTAGACGGCCTTTGCTTCACCTGGGGAAAGACCCGGGTGAACCTTGCAGAACTTGCCTCCCGTGATGCCGATGTCCGCGTCTTCGACGGTTTTCGCGTCGGGTCGCACGACGCGCACGTTCTTGATGAGGAGGTCGTACTTCTTAGCGGCTTCGGCCAAGGCGCTTCTCCAGGTGCGCGAGCAGCCCGCCGTCGCGCACCATCTGCATCAGGTGCGCCGGGATCGGCTCGCACTCGAGGGTCTGGTTGCGGTTTTCGATGTAGATCCTGCCTGCTTCCGGATCGACGCGGACGACGTCCCCGTCATGGACCCGTCGCGCCTCCGTGCACACCACTGCCGGCAGGCCGAGGTTGAGCGCGTTGCGGTAGAAGAGGCCGGCGAAGGATTCGGCCACCAGCGCCGCCACGCCAAGGTGCTTGAGCGCCGCGGGCGCCTGCTCGCGTGAGGACCCGGCGCCGAAATTGCGGCCGCCGACCACGACGTCGCCCGGCTGCACGCCGCGCGCGAACTCTGGAACGAGCGCCTCGAGGCAGTGCGGCGCGATCTCGGCGATGCCGCGCTTCATGTAGCGCCCCGGCGCGATGGCGTCGGTATCGACGTTGTCGCCGAGCACCCAGGCCCTCATTGCAGGAGTTCTCGCGGATCGCAGATGCGCCCGGCCGCCGCGCTCGCCGCGACCGTGTACGGGGAGGCGAGGTAGACCTGCGAGGAGGCCGCGCCCATGCGGCCCCTGAAGTTGCGCGCGGTGCTCGAGATGGCGACCATGTTCTCGGGCAGCAGGTGCTCGCCGTAGCCGGCGCAGATGCCGCAGCCGTTCGGCAGGAGCTCCGCTCCGGCCTCGAGAAGGATTTGCAGGGTGCCTTCATTCTTGGCCACGTTCTGGTCGCGCAGGCTCGCCGGCGCGACCAGAAGCCGGATCGCCGATTTCCTTCCCTTCAATACGCGGGCCGCCATGCGCAGGTCTTCGAGCTTCGCGCCGGTGCAGGCGCCGATGTAGGCGAGCTGCGGCTTGACCTCTTTGAAGTCGGTCACCGGCCGGGTATTCGCGGGACTGTGCGGCGCGGCGACCTGCGGCGCGAGCTCGTCGCCGTGGAAGCGATGGTGGGCCAGCAGCGAGGCGCCGTCGTCGCTGTCCCAGGTTTCAAGGTTTTTCGATTGAAGGAAAGCCTGGGTTACACCATCAGATGCGATCAACCCCGTCTGGGCACCGAGCTCGGCGGCCATGTTGCACAGGGTCATGCGTTCCTGCATCGGCAGCGCCCGGATCGCCGCGCCGCGGTACTCGACCGCCTGGTACTGACCGCCGTCGAGGCCGAAGCGCCCGATGAGGAACAGCATCGCGTCCTTTGCCGAGACGCCGGGCGCGAAGGCGCCGTCGAACTCCATGGCGATGGTGTGCGGCACCTTAAGCCAGATCTCGCCGGTAACGAGGACCCCCAGCATCTCGGTCGCGCCGATGCCGAACATGTACGCGGCAAAGGCGCCTCCCGTGGGCGAATGGCTGTCGCCGCCGACCGCGAACATGCCCGGCCTCAGGTGGCCGCGCTCGGGAAGCACGACGTGGCAGATGCCCTGCTCGTCGTGGAAATTATCGATGCCGGTCTCGCGCACCCAGTCGCGCGTAATGCGGATGATCTTGCGGCTCTCTTCGTCGTAGGCCGGAACGTAGTGGTCGGTGATGAGGACCACCTTCGACGGATCCCAGAGCTTCGCGCCCAGGCGCTCGAGCATCGGCTTCAGCCGCCGCGGCCCGCTCGAGTCGTGGATCATGGCGAGATCCACCTTGCAGGTGACGATCTCGCCCGGCGTCACGGCGCCGCGGCCGGCGGCGCGCGCGATGAGTTTCTGAGCAAGGGTCGCCGGCATTTTCCTCACCTATCCCTGTTCCAGAAATTCTCTCAGGGCCTTGTCGGGCGGCTTCGCGTAGTTCGAGCGCCGGCTCACCTTCGCCATGCCGAGCCGGCGCAGCTTGATCGCCAGCTCGGCGCTCTTGGCGATGAGCGTCACGCCATTGACCACCGGCGCGCCGTCCATCTCGCTGCCGCCGAAGAGCATCATCGGCAGCCCGCCCGCCGGGACGATGACGTCGGCGCCGGCGTCAAGAAGGATGCGGCACTCGCGCTCCCACTTTGGATACAGGGAGTCATATGCTTTCTTGTCGGCAAAGGCGTCGATGAAGTCCTTGACGCTGGCGTTGACCGCTCGCACCCCGACCACGCGTTGCTGCAGGCCGTAGCGGATGACCTGATCCTCGTGCCACGGGATGAACACCGGGTTGATGGTGACGAGGCCGAGCTTGCGCCCCAGCGTGCAGGCGTGAAAGAGCGTGGTCTCGCCCAGCCCGAGCACCGGGATGTCGACGACCGACTTCACCTCGGCGAGGCCGGCGTCCTGGAAATGCGTGATCGCCATCGCGGCGTAGCCCTGTCTTTCGGCCTCGAGCGCGTTGCGGATGAGATTGCGCGCGATGCGGAACTCGGTGATCGCGTGCGTCGTCGTGGCAGGCGGCGTGGTGGTGTGGAACGTCGCCTCGAAATCGGGCTCGAGGATCGACTTCAGGTGCGCCTCGACCTTGGCGATGTAGGGCGCCATGTGGACCTTGTCGGTCGCGCCCTGGAACCAGATCCGAGAAGTTTTCGACGACATAGTCATCACCCGCTCGAAATGAGAGCCAACACTCGCAAAGGACTACCACTGCCGTTGCGGATCTTAAGCGGGGCCGCGATGACGACCGCGCCGGTCGGTGGGAGCTGGTCGAGGTTGGCGAGGCATTGCAGGCCATAGCGGCCGGCGCCGTGCATGAAATAGTGGCAGGGGTAGGGCGGGCGAAGATGCTGGGCCTGGCCCGCGTCGGTGCCGATCGACTCGGTGCCGAATCCCAGGAGGTCGCGCTCCTCGACCAGGAACTTCACCGCGTCGACGTCCGGTCCCGGCGTGTGCTGCCCGGTCTCGTCGTAGTTCTGATAGGCGACCGGGTCCGCGCGCTTGGACCAGTCGGTGCGCATCAGCACCCAGGCCCGGGGCGGGATGCGGCCGTGCTGCTTTTCCCAGGCCAGCAGTTTCTTCTTCGTGAGCAGGAAATCCGGATCGGAAGCCGACTCCCGCGAGCAATCCACCACGCAGGCCGGACCGATGAAGCGCTCGGGCGGAATGCTGTCGGTGGCGTTCTGCGGCAGGTCCCTGCCCGAGATCCAGTGGATCGGCGCGTCGAAGTGCGTGCCGGTGTGCTCGCCGCAGGAAAAGTTGTTCCAGTACCAGGCCGGACCGCGCTCGTCGTAGCGCGACACCTCCTCGATCCGGAACGGCCACGCCTGCCCCATCTCGGGCGGCAGGCTGATGTGTGGGAACTCGGGCGAGAGCGTCTGCGTGAGGTCGACCACGCGGATCTTGCCGGCGGAAAAGGCCTGAACGAAGCTCGCCAGAGCGCTCATGACGACAATTCCCTCTCGAGGGCCTTCGGATTGTCGCGCCAGCGCTCGAGCCACTCCTGCGCCACGTCGCCCGGATAGAGGTCCTCGACCCCTTCGCGCAGCGCGCTTACGATCGCGGCCGCGAGCGCGCCCGGCGCGAGCTTGGGCGGCGGCAGGAGCTGGCTCCACTCGTCGTCGATCGGGCCGGGAAAGACATTCACCACCCGTACGCCCGCGGGGCGCATCTCCGCGCGCAGGCATTGCGCGAGCGACTGCGCGGCGGCCTTCGAAGCCGAGAAGGTGCCGTGCGGAGGGAAGTTGGCGAGCGCATAGACCGAGAGCAGGTTGACCCAGGCCACCGCGCTCGCGAGGCCATCCGCGCCGCGCGCGCGCATCGCCGGTCCGAACTCCTGGGCGAGCCGCAGCAGCCCGAAGTAATTGACGTCCATCTCGGCCCGCGCGGTTTCCACGCCCTGGCGATTCCCGATCCCGTGGGCGCGGTGGAACTCGGCGTTGCTCACCAGGATATCGACCTTGGCGCCGATCTCGGCAGCGAGCTCGCGCACGTTCTTCGAATCGGTCACGTCGAGCGGCACGAGCGTCACCTGGGGCAGCTTCTGCAGCTCGTCGAACCCCGGAAAGCGCTTCCAGGGCTCGGCGTAGCCGACCCAGACGAGCTCGGCGCCGGCAGCGGCGAGCGCCTTGACCAGCGCCTGGCCGACGCCGCTCTTGCCGTCGGTGACCAGCACCTTGCGGTGCTTCGGATCGCAGGCGAACTCGCGCAGCTGGCGGTCTTCGGCCATGTTCACGTTCTCCTTGTCGGGTAAGCCCACGAGAACCGCCTGCCCGGCGCGGTCGAGGCGCGCCGCGACCCGCAGCTTCGCCGGTGCGGGCGGCACCTCGGCGTGCAGATGGGCGACGACAGTCGGGCCGCAGGCCAGCTTGACCAGGCCCAGGCGCCACGGCAGCCGCTCGCGGAAGAAAAGGTCGTTGCTGTGGTGCAGGACGGTGGCGGCCAGCAGCTCGCCGTCGTCATCTTGCCGGGTCCAGGGAAGGCGAACCGAGAGGCATTTTCCGCATGCCTCGCGAGGCGGGTATTGCACCGTGCCGCAGTCGCGGCATTGCTGGAGCTCGAACCTGCCGAGCGCCGCGGCGGCGGTGAGGCCAAGCGCGACGCGGCTGCGCGCCGCCGGCGGCAGCGTGGGCAACCGCGTGCGAAGGATTGGATTTTTTCTCTTTGACCTGAAAACAGAGTCACTCATTGGATGACAGGATCGCGGCGCCGCTTCCCAGCCCGCGATCGTAGTTGATCATGCCGAACCCGCTGACCAGCCCGATCTTCGCACTGGGCACCTGGCGCTCCGTTGCCTCGCCGGTGAGCTGCCGGATCGCCTCCACCATGCCGAGAAAGCCGCCTGCCGCGCCGGCCTGCCCCGCGGAGAGCTGCCCGCCGCTCGTGTTGAGCGGGAAGTCGCCATCCCAGGTGAAGCGGTGCTCGCGCACGAAGGCGGGACCTTCGCCTTTGCCGCAGAAGCCCAGATCCTCGAGCTGCATCAGCGTGATGACCGGATAATCGTCGTAGGCCTGCACGAAGTCGACGTCGCCCGGCGGGCAGGCCGCCTGGGCGTAGAGCTCATCGCGATCGAGCGCCCAGCCCGCGCGGAGCTGCACCGGATCGGAGCTGAAGGCGTTGTGCCGTTCGATCGTACCGAGCAGGCGCGCGTACGGCAGCTTGAGTCCTTTTGCCTTTTCCTCGGAGAGAACGAGAAAGGCGTCGGCGCCTGCGCAGGGCATGACGCAGTCGAAGAGATGCAGCGGCTCCGCGATGGGCCGCGCGCCGAGGTACTCGTCCAGGGTCAAAGGCTTCTTGAAGAGGGCGTGCGGATAGCGCAGCGCATTGGCGCGCTGCGCAACGCAGAGCTTGCCGAAGTCCTCGCGCTTTGCGCCGTGCAGCCGCATGTAGTGCGCGGTCAGGAAGGCGAAGCTCGCGTTCGGGCCCCCCGCGCCGTAGGGATAGACCGCGTCGCGCGCGAACTGGCTGAAGTTCGCCAGCGTCAGGCGGAAGGAATCGACGTGGTTGGTGTCGCCCGCGAGGCAGGCCACGGCCTCGGCGTCGCCCGCCTGCACCGCGCGCGCGGCGCGCCTGAGCGCGACGACGCCGCTTGCGCCGCCGAGGGGCACGTGGTCGAGCCAGCGCGGCGAAAGGCCGACGTGCTGGGTGAAGCCGATGGCGGTGTCGGGCGCGAGCGTAAAGCTCGAGACGGTCAGGCCGTCGATCTGCTCCTTTTTCAGCCTGGACTTCTCGAGAAGAAGTGAAAACGCCTTTGCCAGCCACCAGTGCGCCGAGCGGATGGAGTAGCGCACGTAGGGCACGGTGACCGGCGCCGCGAGGGCCACGCCGTGGTAAGGCTGCCTCATTGCGGCCGGCGTTTCCTGCCGCGCAGATCGAAGCGCTTGTCTGGATCGAAGGCGAAATCCGCGAGCTTCGCCTTCTGCACCTTGTTAGTCGAGGTGGTCGGCAGGGCGTCGATGAAGGCCACGTAGCCGGGCGCCTTGAAATAAGCGAGCCGCGCCAGGCAATGGTCCTGGATGGAAATGGCGGTTTCCAGGGACGCCTGCGCGTTGGGATTGAGGACAACGAAGGAAAGCACTTCTTCGTCGCGGACGGGATCGGGTGCGGCGATGACGGCCACCTGGGCGACCAGGGGATGGTCGGCGAGCGCGGCCTCCACTTCCAGCGCCGCGATGTTCTCCCCGGCACGGCGGATGATGTTCTTGATCCGGTCGACGAAGTGGAGTTGGCCATCGTCGCCGCGGCGCACCGCGTCGCCGGTGTGGAACCAGCCGCCGCGCCAGGCTTCTTCGGTAGCCGCCGCGTCCTTGAGATAGCCCGAAAAGAAGCCGCGCCTGGGGTCCTTTCCCGTTTGACGAACCAGCAACTCGCCTGTCGCCTCCTCGATTCGCACGGCGAGGTCGTGAGGGGGAAAACCAAAGCAGCGCGTCCCGACATGGCGCGGCTCGCGGCTCGCGGCGATCATGGCGCCGCCGCCGGTCTCGGTCATGGCCCAGCCCTCGGTCAGCGGGAAGCCGAAACGCGCCTCGAAGGCAGCGTGGTCGCGCGGGTTCGCATTGGCGCCGAAGCCGAAACGCACGCGGTGCGACCGGTCGAGGGCGGAGGGTTCCTGGGAGAGAAGTATCGCAGGCATTACGCCGAGATAGTGCACGATGGTCGCGCGCGAGGCGGCCACGTCGCGCCACCAGGTCTTCGGATGAAAGCGGTCGAGCTGTACCAGGCAGCCCGCCGTCAGGATCATGGCCGTGGTCGACACCGCGAGCGCGTTCATGTGGAAGAGCGGCAGCGGCGTGATGAGCCGTTCCTCGCCCTCGCGCAAGGCGCACAGGCCGCCGAATTCCAGATAACGCCTGCCGACGTTCAGGAAGTAGAAGTTGTCGAGCAGGCAACCCTTCGGCTTGCCGGTGGTCCCGGAGGTGTAGAGCAGCGCGCATTCGGTGGCGTTGCCGCGCGGCCCGGGTCGAGGAGGGCGCTCGAGGGTTTCGCGCGTGATCACCGCGGCGGCCTCGCTGTGCGCGAGCACGTAATCGAGCTCAGCGGCGCGATAGTCGGGATTGACGGGAACCACCGCCGCGCCGAGCGAATTGAGCGCCAGGAAGTGCAGCAGGAACTCGGAGCAGTTCGGCAGCTGCAGCGCCACTCGGTGGCCTGCGCCATATCCCGCCTCGCGATATCGGCGGGAAATGGAACCCACGAGGCTCAAGGCATCGCTGTAGCGGTACTCGACTCCTTCGGAGGGCACTTGAAGGAAGGGTTTCGGGCCGTGCGCGCGGGCGGTGCGCTCGAAGGCGGAGAAGACCGTCGTCACTCTCTGGATGGTAAGATGCCGCGCGCCGTCTGGACAACCGGAGGAGGGGTCCTTGAAAGCACGTTGTTTGGCTGCCGCGTTGGCGCTTGCCTGTGTTGGACCGACAGCGATTGCTGCGGACACGATCAGCGCCACGCATGTCTTCCCGGCGTCGCTGATCTACTCGCGCAGCTTCCTCGAGTTCGTGAAGAAGGCGAACGACGCGGGCAAGGGCGTGTTCGCGATCCAGGTGCGCGGCGGGCCCGAGGCGATCGGCATGATGGAGCAGCCCGGCGCGGTGCGCAGCGGCGTGGTCGACATGGTCTATAGCCCGTGCGCGTTCTACGCCGCGGCGGTGCCCGAGTGCGACGCGGTCAGCGCGAGCACGGTCGACGGGCCGACGGCGCGCAAGAACGGCGGCATCGACCTCCTGAACCAGATCCACCAGAAGCGCGCCGGCGTGGTGCTGCTCGGCTGGGTCGACAGCGGAATCCGCTTCAACCTCTGGTCGACAAAGGAGCCGAAGCTCGACCCGAGCGGGCACATCGACATCAAGGGCTTCAAGGTGCGCGGCAACCCGATCTACAACGCGTTCCTCACCAACTACCTCGGCGCGCAGGTCATCAACCTCCCCTCGACCGAGCTCTATACCGCGCTCGAGCGCGGCACGGTCGATCTCACGGCGTGGACCCAGATCGGCCTGATGGACCTGAACTGGGACCGCTACATCAAGTACCGCATCCTGCCCGACTTCTTCGAGACCGACCTCATGATCCTGGCCAACCAGAAGAAGTGGCAGTCGCTAGCGCCAAAGACCCGCGAGATCCTGCAGCGCGTCGCGATCGAGCACGAGGTCTCCAGCCTGAAAGACCTGCAGGCGCTGTGGAAGAAGGAAGAGGCCGAGCTCGCCAAGCGCGGAATCAAGACGGTCGCGCAGTCGGGCGATGCCTCCAAGCGATTCATCGCCGGCGCGCGCGCCGCCAGCCTGCAGCGCATGAAGGAGCGCATGGAGAAGGCCGGCGGCATGGAGAACTACGACCAGGTCGTGAAGCTGTTCACGCCAAACTGAGGAAAATTGAGGACCGTCGCCAGACTGCATGACGCTCTGGTGTACGGCATGGCGTACATCGCCGCCTTCCTGATGGCGGCGATGATGGTGGTGATCACGCTCGACGTGATCCTGCGCAACCTCGGCTACCAGAGCTCGGCGCATTTCTTCACCTTCACCGAGTACGCGCTGCTGATCGTGCCCTGCCTCGGCGCGCCCTGGCTGGCGCGCGAGAAGGGCCACATCTACGTCGAGATCCTGCTGCTTTCGCTGCGCCCGCGGCTGCGCTCGGCGATGACCGTGCTGATCGGCCTGCTGTGCATCACGGTCTGCCTGGTGATCGCCTGGTACGGCTTCGACGTGACGCTGCGCGACTACCTGCAGAACGAGAAAGACGTCCGTTCGATGGATTTTCCGCGCTGGATGGTGATCGGCTTCATCCCGCTGTCCTTCTTCATGATGGCGATCGAGTTCGCGCGTTTCCTGTGGAAGCGCGAGAACTTCCTGGCGCCGCTGTCCGACATTACGACCTAGATGGCCTGGTACTGGGCGGCCACGCTGCTGTTCGGCACGGCCCTCGGGCTGATGATGTTCGGCGTGCCGGTGGCGCTCGGCTTCCTGGCCACCAACCTGCTCGCGGCGATGATCTTCATGGGCGGCGGCGTCGGCATCCAGCAGGTGATCAACAACGGCTTCGGCGCGCTCACCAACTTCCCGCTGGTGCCGATCCCGATGTTCCTGCTGATGGGCGAGCTCTTCTATCACACCGGGCTCGCCGGCCGCTGCTTCAACGCCGCCGACAAGCTGCTCGGCAACATCCGCGGCCGCCTCGCCTACGTGACCCTGATCGGCGGCACCGCCTACGCCGGGCCGGCCGGCTCGTCGATGGGCGCCTGCGCGCTGCTCGGCCGGCTGATGGCGCCGGAGATGATACGGCGCGGCTACAGCAAATACCTTTCGATCGGGCCGATCATGGGCGTCGGCGGCCTGGCGGTGATCATTCCGCCCTCGGCGCTCACCGTGCTGCTGGCGACGCTCGGCCAGACCGACGTAGGCGCGCTGCTGATCGCCGGCGTGATTCCCGGCTTCGTCCTCGCGGCGATGTACGGCGTGCTGATCTGGGGCTGGACGGTGGTCGACCCGTCTGCGGCGCCGCCGTACGAGGTCCAGTCGATTCCGACGCGGGAGAAGCTGCGCATCTTCCTGGTCGACGTGATCCCGATGGTGGCGATCATCGTCTTCTCGGTCCTGATCATGCTGGTCGGCTGGTGCACGCCCACCGAGGCGGCAGCGCTCGGCGCGGTGTCGGTGATCGTGCTCGCGGCCTGCTATGGCGAGATGACCTGGCAGGCGCTCAGGAAATCGCTGGACGGCGCGCTGCGCGTGACCGTGATGGCCTTCCTGGTGATCTTCGGCTCGGCCACCTTCGGCCAGGTGCTCGCCTTCTCGGGCGCCTCGAGCGGGCTGCTCAACTGGGCGATCAGCTTCCAGGTGACGCCGATCGAGATGCTCTACATCATGATCGGCGTCATCATCTTCCTCGGCAGCTTCATGGACCCGCTGTCCAAGATGCTGCTCACCGCGCCGATCTTCTTCCCGCTCGCGAAATCTCTCGGCTTCGATCTCACCTGGTTCGGCCTGATCATGCTGCTCGCGCTCGAGGTCGGCTACACCACGCCGCCCTTCGGCCTGCTGCTGTTCGTGATGAAGGGCGTGGCGCCGCCCGGCACGACGATGAAAGACATCTATCTCGCCGGCATGCCGTTCATCGCCTGCGTGATGGCGCTGATCGTGCTGATCATGTTCTACCCGCCGATCGCCACCTGGCTGCCGCAGCGGATGCACTGAAGGAGGGAATGCCTTGTCTGGAAACGCTGGAATGACGCCGGGGAAGGAGCTCGCCGGCAAGGTCGCGCTTGTCACCGGCGGAGCGCGCAACATCGGCCGCGCCATCGCGCGCGCGCTCGCCGCCGGCGGCGCCTCGGTCATGGTGAACGCCAGGACCTCGAAGGCGATGGCCGACGAAACCGTGAAGATGATCGGCGCTTCGGCCGCCGTTCACATCGCCGACGTCACGAACCCTGCGGAAGTGAAAGCGCTGGTCGACGCGACGGTAAGGCGCTTCGGCAGGCTGGACATCCTGGTCAACAACGCCGCGGTGCGCGCGGAAACGCCGTTCGAGCAGATTACGTTCGATGATTGGCGCAAGATCATCTCCGTCGTGCTCGATGGGGCATTCATCTGCACGCAGGCCTGCATCCCGCACATGGCGAAGGCGGGCGGAGGCACCGTGATCAATATCGGCGGCCTCACCGGCCACCGCGGCGCGAGCGGCCGCGCGCACGTCATCGCTGCCAAGTCGGGCCTCGCCGGCATGACCAAGGCGCTCGCGCTCGACCTCGCACCGAAGCAGATCACCGTGAATTGCGTCGTGCCGGGAACGATCGACAGCCAGCGCGGCCTGCCGGGGGTGCCGGACCGGCCGGCGCATCGCGCGGCACCGCCGCCGATCGGCCGGCGTGGCGAGCCCGAGGAAGTCGCCGCGATGGTGCGCATGCTGTGCGGGCCGGACGCCCGCTATGTCACTGGCCAGGCGATCCACGTCAACGGCGGTGGGTACATGCCGTGATCGAAAGGCTGGCGAGGTACATCGCCGGAGCAGCGAAGAAAGCCCTGCCGGCACCGGTGCTCGAGAAGACCAAGCACCATGTGCTCGACACGATCGCCGCCATGGTTTCGGGGTCGCGGCTTCTGCCCGGGCGAAAGGCCATCTCCTACGCGAAGAGCCGCGACCCCGAAACCATGG
>DATMJC010000119.1:0-20727 GCA_035554435.1 Burkholderiales bacterium
GGCCTGTACCAGGCGGTCGACGCGCTCGATGTTCGGCGCGCCCGCGTCGAGCGCCCGCGCAGCCGACGACGGGCTGCCGAGGCTTTGCGCGGCGGCAGCGTATTTCTCGAACGGCACCAGGTCTTTCTCGTTCGCGCCGAGCGAGACACAAAGCTTCACCACCCAGTTGTACATGTCGCGCGACGCCTGCAGGTCGCCGTGGACCGCTTCCTTGATCGGCCGGATGCCGTCCTTCGTCACGCAACGGTAATTGCCTGCCATCAGCATGGCCCACTTGGCGAGCGGCACGAACACCGACTCGTGCACCTTGAGCTTCACCGGCAGCTCCAGGCCCTCGTAGCGGACCGCCTCGATGCCCTTTTCCAGATCGCGGAGGATCTTCGTGTGTGCTTCCGACGCGAAGCGCGCCGACTTGAAATTGGTCGGCAGGCGAACCTGCAGCACGTTGATCTTCTCTTCGGGAGGACGGAACGCCTGGGGATCCGGGCTGCAGAGCGTCATGAACGCGGGATCGAAGCTGTCCCAGACCGTCGGGTCGGTGTAGGCCGACCTCAGCTCCTTCACCGACAGCCCGGGAATGCGCGCGAGGTACGGCAGCGGAGGCATGTTCATGATCGACATGCACGGCACCTTCGCCTTCGCGGCGGCGTCGAGCAGCTCTCGCACTCCCGGCGAGCGGTACTGCGGCTCCTGCATCGCGAGGACGACGAGGTCGTAGTCGCGTGGATTCACTGCCGCCGGTGCGTCCGCGGAGAGCTTGCCGGGCAGCTTCTTCGAATGCACCTCGACGAGGCCGTCGCGGCCCTTGATGGGCATGCGCACGCGTGCCCCGTCGCTGTTGAAGGCCTCCGCTTCGGCGGGCAGGCACACGAGCTTCGCCGTATGGCCCGCGGCGAGCAGCTTGATGGCGAGCAGGGAGCCGTAGGAAGCACCAAGAATCAGAACGTTATAGGCGGCGGGCATCTGGCTATCTCACGATATGAAACAAGGGGTTGGAGGGAACCGGAGAGAATCCGAGCGTACTCCGATCGGCGCACGATTTCACGCGGCAGTGCCGCATTTCATAATATGAAATGGCGGTCAAAGTTCCTAAAAACTCCATTCGGCAGACCTGTGAGGTATGTCTCATTCAGTCTTCCTGTGGTAATGTTGCAGTGCGGCAACCACTTCGCCGACACTAGCTGTGAGCGGGGCGGTCGCGGGGGAGATTCGCCGTCCACTCAATAATTTAGTGTCTTGATAGCGAGAAGATGCTGCTATGCACATGTCCGGTCCGCTACCCAAAGACGTTTCGATCTCGGGACGTATCACCCCCGAGTTCGCGCAGGTCCTCACGCCCGAGGCGCTCACCTTCGTAGCCAAGCTGCATCGTCGCTTCGAGTCACGCCGGCAGGAGCTGCTTGCCCGCCGGGCCGCGCGACAGAAGGCGTTCGACGCCGGTGCGAAGCCCGACTTTCTCGAGGAAACAAGGCACGTCCGCGATTCGGAGTGGCAGGTCGCCTCGCAGCCGAAGGACCTCCTGGATCGGCGCGTGGAGATCACCGGACCGACCGATCGCAAGATGGTGATCAACGCGCTGAACTGCGGCGCCTCCACTTTCATGGCGGACTTCGAGGACGCCAACTGCCCGACGTGGCACAACATGGTGGACGGGCAGATCAACCTGCGCGATGCCGTGCGGCGCACGATCAGCTTCGAAAGCACCGCGGCCGACAGCACCCAGAGGTTCTACCGTCTCAAGGAGAGGACCGCGGTGCTGATCCCGCGCCCGCGCGGCTGGCACCTCGACGAAAAGCACGTCACGGTCGACGGCCAGCCGGTGTCGGGCGGCATCTTCGACTTCGCCCTCTACTTCTTCCACAACGCGAAGGAGCTGCTCGCGCGCGGCTCGGGCCCGTACTTCTACCTGCCGAAGATGGAGTCGCATCTCGAGGCGCGGCTGTGGAACGACATTTTCGTGCTTGCGCAGCAGGAGCTTGGCGTCCCCCTCGGCACGATCCGCGCCACCGCGCTGATCGAGACCGTGGTCGCCGCCTTCGAGATGGACGAGATCCTCTACGAGCTGCGCGAGCACTCCTCGGGCCTCAACATCGGGCGCTGGGACTACATCTTCTCGTGCATCAAGAAATTCCGCGCCGACCGCAACTTCTGCCTCGCTGACCGCGCGCAGGTCACCATGACGGCGCCGTTCATGCGCGCCTACGCGCTCCTGCTCGTCAAGACCTGCCACCGGCGCGGAGCGCCGGCGATGGGCGGCATGGCGGCGCAGATCCCGATCAAGAACGACCCGATGGCGAACGAGGCGGCGCTGGAGAAGGTGCGGCAGGACAAGCTGCGCGAAGTGACCGACGGCTGCGACGGCACCTGGGTGGCGCACCCCGCGCTCGTGCCGGTGGCGAAGGAAGTGTTCGACAAGCACATGCCGCAGCCCAACCAGTACTCGCGACAGCGGCCCGACGTCAGTGTCTCGGCCAGGGACCTGCTCGCGTTCCAGCCCGAGAAGCCGATCACGGAAACGGGCCTGCGCAACAACATCTCGGTCGGCATCCAGTATCTCGGCTCGTGGCTCGCCGGCAACGGCTGCGTCCCGGTGTTCAACCTGATGGAGGACGCCGCGACCGCCGAAATTTCGCGCTCGCAGATCTGGCAGTGGATCCGCTCGCCGAAAGGCGTGCTCGACGACGGCCGCAAGGTCACGGTCGAGCTCTTCCGCGTCCTCCTGAAAGACGAACTCTCCAAGGTGAAGGCCGCGATGAGCGAAGGCAATTACGATAAGGCGGCGGAACTGTTCGAGCGCATCACCGCCGACGACCAGTACGTCGAGTTCCTGACGCTCCCCGCCTACCAGCTCATCGACTAGGTCTCGAGCTCCGCGATCACCGGCGCGTGATCCGAGGGCCGCTCCAACCTGCGCGGCGACTTGTCGATGACGCAAGCGCGGCACCGTCTTGCGAGCTCCGGCGAGAGCAGGATGTGGTCGATGCGCAGACCCCAGTTGCGCTGGAACGCCGCGAGCCGGTAGTCCCACCAGCTGAATTCTCCCTCGGGCTGCGGAAACAGCCGGAACGCATCCACGAACCCGACCTCGTCGATGACCCGGCGTAGCGCAGCGCGCTCGGCGTCCGAGACGTGGATCTGTCCCGACCAGCGCTTCGGGTCGTGCACGTCGCGGTTCTCCGGCGCAACGTTGAGGTCGCCGACTACCGCCAGGCGCGGATGCCTCGCCAGTTCTTTTGACAACCACCCCGTCAGAGCGTCGTACCAGCGCAGCTTGTACTGGTACTTGTCGGAGCCGACCGCCTGCCCATTGGGCGCGTACAGGCACACGACCCGCAGCTCGCCGACGGTCGCGGCGATCACCCGCTTGGGGTCGTCGGCGAAATCGGGAATGCCATGCTGCACGTCGGTCGCCCCCGACTGAATCAATCGGGGGGAGCGCGCGAGAATCGCGACGCCGTTGTACGCCTTCTGGCCGCAATACACCGCGTCGTAGCCGGCGGAGCGCAGCTCGGCGAGCGGAAAATTCGAGTCCTCGACCTTGGTTTCCTGCAGGCAGGCGATGTCGGGCTGAGCGTGCGCCAGCCAATCCACCAGGTGCGGCATTCGCACCCTCAGCGAGTTGACGTTCCAGGTTGCGAGGCGCAGAAGAAAACCGGAAGCCTAGTTTCCCCGCGACCTCGGCGCGTAAGGTCCGGCCGGGGCGGGCTCGGGCTCGGTCTTGGCCTCGTCGGGATCCGGCGGGGCGGCCTGCGCTCGCTGCGGCGCGGACCCGGCCTTCGGGTAACGCGCCGAGTCGAGCAGCGCATCGTAGGATTCAGCTGCATAGCCGCGGTGCACGCTGCGACCGACCACCAGGGTCGGCACGGTCTCGCCGCCGGAGACGGCCTTCAGCTCCTGGCGTGAGGCGTCGTCTCCGACCTGCACTTCGGTAAACGGCACGCCGCGCTTGTTGAGCAAGGTACGCGCCATGACGCAGTACTCCTTGCACGACGGCGCGGTATAGAGCGTCACCGGAAAACTGCGCACCGCCTGGGAGAGCTCGAAGCCCTGCTGCGGCGCGGCCACGTTGCCGGCGCCGCTTTTCCGTTGCACGTTGCGCGCGGAAGCGGGCGGCGGCGTGTCGGTGATGTGCACTCGACCGGTTTCGTCGGTCCATCGATAGAGCTGCTGCGCAGCCGCCGCGAAAGCGGCCGCGGAAGCGAGAACCGCGATGGGCGTGCGCATCTTCATGAGTGCGGACTTACGCGGCGATCATACCATTGTGCCTGAGCAGCGCATCGACGCGCGGCTCGCGCCCGCGGAAGGCGCGGAACGATTCCGCAGCAGGCCTGCTGCCGCCGACCGCGAGAATCTCGTCGCGGAAACGCTGCCCGGCCCGCGCGTCGAGGATGCCGTTTTCCTCGAAGAAGGAATAGGCGTCCGCCGACAGCACTTCCGCCCATTTGTAGCTGTAGTACCCCGCCGCGTAGCCGCCCGCGAAGATGTGCGAGAAGCTGTTCGCGAAGCGATTGTAGGCCGGCGGCTTCAGCACCGCGATCCGATCGCGCACTTCCTCGAGCAGTCGCTGCGCAGTCCGCCCGGAGGCCGGGTCGAACTCCGCATGCAGCCGCATGTCGAACACCGCGAACTCGATCTGGCGCAGCATGGCGAGGCCGCTCTGGAAGTTCTTTGCCGCGAGCATTTTCTCAAATAATTGTCTTGGCAACGGCTGCCCGGTATCGACATGCCGCGTCATGTGGCGCAGCACGTCCCACTCCCAGGCGAAGTTCTCCATGAACTGGCTGGGAAGCTCGACCGCGTCCCATTCGACGCCGTTGATCCCCGACACGCCGAGGTCCTCGACGCGCGTGAGCAGGTGGTGCAGCCCATGCCCGAACTCGTGGAACAACGTCAGCACTTCGTCGTGCGTGAAGAGCGCGGGCCTTGCGCCCGTTGGCGAACCGAGCGGCCTGGAGAAGTTGCAGTTGAGGTGCGCCACCGGGGTCTGGATCGCGCTCCCCTTGCGGCGCCGCGTGATCGCGTCGTCCATCCAGGCGCCGCCGCGCTTGGTGTCGCGGGCGTAGAGATCCAGGTAGAAGTGGCCCACCACGGGATTTGAGGCGGCGCCCGAGGCGTCGCGGATCTCGAAGAAGCGCACGTCCTCGTGCCAGACCGGCGCCTTCGAGGGCGCAATCGTGATCTGGTAGAGCGCCTGGGCGACGCGAAACAGTCCCTGCAGCACGACCTCCTCGGGAAAGTACTGCTTCACTTCCTGGTCCGAGAAGGCGTAGCGCATCGCGCGCAACTTCTCCGAGGCGTAGGGCACGTCCCACGCCTGCAGGTCTTCGATTCCCAGATCAGATCTGGAGAAAGCCCGCAGCTCCGCAGCGTCCTTCTCGGCGAACGGCCGGGCATGGCGCGAGAGATCGTCGAGAAATTCGAGCACTTGCGCTGGCGACTGCGCCATTTTCGGCTCGAGCGAGACTTCGGCGTAATTGGGGTAGCCGAGGAGCGCCGCGAGCTCGCGGCGCAGCTCGACGATACGCGCGATGAGCGCGGTATTGTCCCAATCAGGCTTGCCGAACTCGGAGGCGCGGGTGGCGCTTTCGCGATAGAGCGTCTCGCGCAGCGTGCGGTCGTCGGCGTACTGCAGCACCGGCAGGTACGACGGCATGTGCAGCGTGAACTTCCAGCCGCGCTTGCTTTCCTTTTCGGCGGCTTCCCGCGCAGCCTGCAGCACGTCCGGCGGAATCCCGCTCAACCGGCGCTCATCCTCGATGAGGATGGAAAACGCGTTCGTAGCGTCGAGCACGTTTTCCGAGAACTTCGCCGACAGCTTCGCGAGCTCCTCCTGGATCTCGGCGTAGCGCTGCTTTTTCTCCAGCGGCAGCTCGGCGCCGCCAAGGCGGAAATCGCGCAGCGCGTTGTCCACGATCTTCTGCCGCGCCGGGGACAGGCCGGCGAATCCGGCGGAGCGGGCGAGCTCCTTGTACTTCTGGAAGAGCTGCAGGTTCTGGCCGAGCTCGGTCCAGTACTGCGAGACCCTGGGCAGGGCCGCGTTGTACGCCTCGCGCAGCGGCGGGCTGTCCATCACCGCGTGCAGGTGCGCAACCTGCCCCCAGGCGCGGCCCAGGCGCTCGTTCGCGTCTTCGAGGGGCGCGACGAACTCGTCCCAAGTTGGACGCGCGCTCGTTGCAGCCTCGACCGCGGCGCGGCCGGCCGCGAGCAGTTCGTCGATCGCGGGTGCGACGTGCTCCGGCTTGATCTCGTCGAAGCGGGGTAGTCCAGCAAACTGTAGTAGTGGATTCATTCCTTGGAAGCGGCTCGTATGCAGTTTTCAAGCAACATGGCGATCGTCATCGGGCCGACTCCGCCCGGAACCGGCGTGATCCAGCCCGCGACGTCCTTGACGGCGTCGAAGTCGACGTCGCCGGCGAGCTTCCCCTCGGGCAGTCGGTTGATGCCGACGTCGATGACGCAGGCACCCGGTTTGACCATTCCCGCGCCGACGAGTTTTGCCCGTCCGACCGCCGCGACCAGGATGTCCGCGCTCTTGCAGATCCCGCCGAGGTCGGCGCTCTTCGAGTGGCAGATGGTGACGGTCGCGTCTTTTTGCAAGAGGAGGTGCGCCAGCGGCTTGCCGACGATGTTCGAGCGACCGACGACGACGGCGTGCCGGCCCGCGATTTGCACCCCGGCGTGTTCGATCAGGCGCATGCAGCCGAGCGGCGTGCACGGCACCACGCCCGGGCGGCCGGCCATCAGCGCACCGAGATTGGCTTCGTGAAAACCGTCGACGTCCTTGGCCGGCGCGATCGATTCGAGCACGCGCGCCGCGTCGATGTGCCTCGGCAGCGGGAGCTGTACCAGGATGCCGTGCACCGCCGGATCCGCGTTCAACGCCGCGACGGTTTGCATCAGCTCGGTTTCCGAAACCTCTTTTCCAAACTCGAGCAGCCATGAGCGCACGCCGGTTTCTTCGGCGGCAAGCGTCTTGTTCCTCACGTAGACCTTGGATGCCGGGTTGTCGCCGGCGATGATCACGGTCAACCCGGGGCGCACCCCGCGCTGCACAAGCGCGTCGACCTTCTGCTTCAGAGCGGTGCGCGTCGCCGCGGCGAGGGATTTTCCGTCGAGGATCCTGGCCGTCATGGAGGCCGCGCAGTCTAGCATTGGGCCCGTTTTCTGGTTAAGCTAACCGCGCCCCCCTGCAGCAAGCTACACGGAACCGAACAATGGCCGCCGTCCCCCAATTCCCCGCAGCGAACGATCCCGACGCGCTCGAGACCCAGGAGTGGCTGGACGCCCTCGAGGCGGTGCTCGAGCGCGAAGGGCCCGAGCGCGCGCACTACCTGCTGGAGCGCCTGATCGACAAGGCGCGCCGCTCCGGTGCGCACATTCCGTTTTCGCCGAACACCGCGTACATCAACACCATTCCTCCGCACATGGAGGAGCGCTCGCCCGGCGACGTCGCGCTCGAGGAGCGCATCCGCTCGATCTGCCGCTGGAATGCGATGGTGATGGTGGCCCGCGCCAACAAGAACGACGACGAGCTCGGCGGCCACATCGCGAGCTTCGCCTCGGTCGGCACGCTGTTCGGCACCGGGCAGCAGCATTTCTGGAACGCGCCGCACGACGGCCACGGCGGCGACCTCATCTATTTCCAGGGCCATTCCTCGCCCGGCGTGTACGCACGCTCGCTGATGGAGGGCAGGCTTTCGCAAGAAAGGCTGCTGAACTTCCGTCGCGAGGTGGACGGCAAGGGCGTGTCGTCGTATCCGCATCCGTGGCTGATGCCGGATTACTGGCAGTTTCCCACCGTGTCCATGGGGCTAGGGCCGATCCAGGCCATCTACATGGCGCGCTACCTCAAGTACCTCGAGGCGCGCGGGCTCGCGCAGACCTCGAACCGCAAGGTCTGGGTGTTCTGCGGCGACGGCGAGATGGACGAGCCCGAATCGCTCGGCGCGATCGGCCTCGCCGCGCGCGACAAGCTCGACAACCTCATTTTCATCGTCAACTGCAACCTGCAGCGCCTCGACGGCCCGGTGCGCGGCAACGGCAAGATCATCCAGGAGCTGGAAGGCGACTTCCGCGGCGCCGGCTGGAACGTGATCAAGGTCATCTGGGGCTCGTACTGGGACCCGCTGCTCGCGCGCGACAAGGAGGGGCGCCTGCTGCGCGTCATGGAGGAGTCGGTCGACGGCGAGTACCAGAACTACAAGGCGAACGACGGCGCGTTCGTGCGCAAGCATTTCTTCGGCAAGGACCCGAAAGTCGCCGAGATGGTGGAGCGCATGAGCGACGAGGACATCTGGCGCCTGAACCGCGGCGGCCACGATCCACACAAGGTGTATGCGGCCTACGCGGCGGCGGTGAAGCACAAGGGCCAGCCCACCGTGATCCTCGCCAAGACCATCAAGGGCTTCGGCCTGGGAAAGCAAGGGCAGGCGAAGAATCCGACGCACCAGCTGAAGAAGGTCGACACCGCGACGATCCGCGAGATGCGCGACCAGTTCGCGATCCCGATCCCGGACGAGAAGCTGGATGAGCTGCCGTTCTACATTCCGCCGGACGACTCGCCGGAGATGAAGTACCTGCACGAGCGCAGGAAAAGCCTCGGCGGCTACCTGCCGCAACGCCGGCGCAAGGCGGACGGCGTGCCGGCCGTGCCGCCGCTCAGCGCCTTCGAGCAGGTGCTGAAAGGCTCAGGCGAGGGCCGGGAAATCTCCACCACCATGGCGTTCGTGCGCACGCTCACGGCGCTGGTGCGGGACAAGGAAATCGGCAAGCGCATCGTCCCGATCGTTCCCGACGAGGCGCGCACCTTCGGCATGGAGGGCATGTTCCGCCAGCTCGGCATCTTCGCGCCCGAGGGCCAGAAGTACGAGCCGGTCGACAAGGACCAGGTGATGTTCTACCGCGAGGACAAGGCGGGCCAGATCCTCGAGGAAGGCATCAACGAGGCGGGCGCCTTCTCGTCCTGGATCGCCGCCGCCACCGCGTACAGCCATTCCAACCAGGTGACGGTGCCGTTCTACACCTTCTACTCGATGTTCGGCATGCAGCGCGTCGGCGATCTCGCATGGGCCGCGGGCGACCAGCGTGCGCGCGGCTTCCTGCTCGGCGCCACCGCCGGGCGCACCACCCTCAACGGCGAAGGCCTGCAGCACGAGGACGGCCACTCGCACATCCTCTCTTCGGTGATTCCGAACTGCATCTCGTACGACCCGACCTACGGCCACGAGGTCGCGGTCATCGTCCACGACGGCCTGCGCCGCATGGTGACGAACCAGGAGGATGTTTTCTATTACATCACCCTGATGAACGAGAACTACGAGCACCCGCCGATGCCCGAAGGCGCCGAGGAGGGCATCCTCAAGGGCCTATACCTGCTCAAGCCGTCGAAGTCGAAGAGCAAGTCGCGGGTTCAGCTGCTCGGTTCCGGCACCATCCTGCGCGAGGTCGAGGCCGCCGCGCAGCTCCTCGAGAGCGACTGGGACGTCGCCGCCGATGTCTGGAGCGCGACGAGCTTCACCGAGCTGCGGCGCGAGGGCCTTGCTGCCGAGCGCTGGAGCCTGCTGCACCCGGAGGCGAAGCCGCGCGTGCCGTACGTGACCAAGGCGCTGCAGGAGAAGCCCGGCCCGGTCATCGCCGCGAGCGACTACATCAAGAGCTTCGCCGAGCAGATCCGGCCTTTCGTGCCGCAGGGGCGCTCCTACAAGGTGCTCGGCACCGACGGCTTCGGACGCTCGGATTCACGCGCCAGGCTGCGCTACTTCTTCGAGGTCAATCGCCACTTCGTGACGGTGGCGGCGCTGAAGTCGCTCGCCGACCAGGGTGAGCTGAAGGCGAAGCAGGTGGCCGAGGCGATCAAGAAATACGGCATCGATCCCGAAAAGGCCGATCCCGCGACGGCATGAACAGCGACTTATGACCCAGGTCGTGGTCCCGGACATCGGAGACTTCAAGGACGTCGCCGTCATCGAGGTGCTCGTCAAGCCGGGCGACGCCGTCGCCAAGGAGCAGTCGCTGATCACGCTCGAGTCCGACAAGGCGACGATGGAGATTCCGTCGCCCTCCGACGGGGTGGTGCGCGAGATCACGATCAAGATGGGCGACAAGGTGTCGAAGGGCTCGCCCATCCTCGAGCTCGAGGCGAAGGACGAAGCCGCCAGGCCTCAGCCACGTCCCGAGCCGAAGAAGGAAGCCAAGCAGGAACCAAGACCCCCGCCCAAGCCCACGGGCGACGGCAGCTCGACCACGGTCCCGGTGCCCGACATCGGCGACTTCAAGGAGGTCGAGGTCATCGAGGTGCTGGTGAAGCCTGGCGATGCGGTGGCGAAGGAGCAGTCGCTGATCACGCTCGAGTCCGACAAGGCGACCATGGAGATTCCGTCGCCCTCAGCCGGGGTGGTGCGCGAGCTGAAGATCAAGGTCGGCGACAAGGTATCGAAGGGCTCGCCGATCCTCCTCCTTTCTGCAACCGCGGGCGCTGCGCCGGCCGCCGCCGCGAGCGCGGCTCCCGCCACGAGCGCGCCGTTAGCCGCGCCCGCGCCTGCGCAGGCGCCTTCCAGGCCGGCGGCGAGCGCGCCGGCGGCGGCGCCCGCGCCTTCACCGCGCCCGGTGCCGCGAGAGCCGCAAGAGGAAGTCGGCGCCATGCCTCACGCCAGTCCCTCGGTGCGCAAGTTCGCGCGCGAGCTCGGCGTCGACCTGCGCCAGGTCCAGGGCAGCGGGCCCAAGGGCCGGATCCTGCACACCGACGTGCAGGCGTTCGTCAAGGGAGCCCTTTCAAAAGGACCCACTCAAGTCAGCGCCAAAGCGGGCACGCCGCTGCCGTTCAATCTGCCCGCATGGCCGGAGGTCGACTTCGCCAAGTTCGGCCCGGTGGAGACGAAGCCGCTTTCGCGCATCCAGAAGCTGTCTGGACCCTACCTGCACCGCAACTGGATCTCGATTCCGCACGTCACGCAGTTCGACGAGGCCGACATCACGGATCTCGAGGCTTTCCGCAAGGCGCAGACCGCCGAGACCGAGAAGAAGGGATTCAAGCTGACGATGCTCGCCTTCATGATCAAGGCCTGCGTCACGGCTCTGCGGCAGTTCCCGGTGTTCAACTCCTCGCTCGACAAGTCGGGCGAGAACGTCATCATCAAGAAGTACTACCACGTGGGGGTGGCGGTCGACACGCCTGGCGGGCTGGTGGTGCCGGTTGTGCGCGACGCGGACCGCAAGGGCGTTTTCGACCTCGCGCACGAGCTCGCCGACATCAGCAAGCTCGCGCGCGATGGCAAGCTCAAGCCCGGCGACCTGCAGGGCGGCACGTTCTCGATCTCGAGCCTGGGCGGCATCGGCGGCACCGCGTTCACGCCGATCATCAACGCGCCCGAGGTGGCGATCCTGGGGGTGTCGCGTGGAGCATACCGACCCGTATATGCCGGCAAGGACGAAAAAGGAAAAGATCTCTTCAATGCCAGATTGATGCTGCCGCTTTCGCTCTCCTACGACCACCGCGTGATCGACGGCGCCACCGCCGCGCGTTTCTCGAGCTTCCTCGTCTCGGTGCTTTCCGACATCCGCAAGCTGATCCTCTAGATGGCCGCCGGCACCGAGGTCAGAGTCCCCGACATCGGGGATTTCAAGGAGGTCGAGGTCATCGAAGTGCTGGTGAAGCCCGGCGACGCGGTCTCCAAGGAGCAGTCGCTCATCACGCTCGAGTCCGACAAGGCGACGATGGAGATTCCCTCGCCGGGTCCGGGCGTGGTGAAGGAGCTGCGCATCAAGGTGGGCGACAAGGTCTCGCAGGGCTCGCCGATCCTGCTGCTCGAGTCGCAGGAGGCGAGAAGCGAAGCGCCTCCTCGCCCGAAAGTCCCGGAAGCTCCACGGCCGGCCGCGCCCGGGCTTTCGACCGGCGCCGATGTCGAGTGCGACGTCGTTGTGCTGGGAGCCGGGCCGGGAGGCTACTCGGCAGCGTTCCGCGCCGCGGATCTCGGGCTGAAGACGGTGCTGGTCGAGCGCTACGCGACCCTCGGCGGGGTTTGTCTCAACGTCGGCTGCATCCCGTCGAAGGCGCTGCTGCACACCGCGGCCGTGATCGACGCGGCCAAGGCGCTCGCTTCGCACGGCGTCGCGTTCGGCGAGCCCAAGCTCGACCTCGCCAAGCTGCGCGAGTTCAAGAACAAGGTGGTCGGAAAGCTGACCGGCGGGCTCGCCGCGATGGCGAAGCTGCGCAAGGTCACCGTGCTCACCGGCGTGGGCAGCTTCTCCGATGCGCACCACATGGTCGTGGAGACGAAGGAAGGAAAGAAGACGGTGCGCTTCGCCTCAGCGATCATCGCCGCGGGCTCGCAGGCGGCGAAGCTGCCTTTGTTGCCGGAGGACCCGCGCATCGTCGATTCCACCGGCGCGCTCGAGCTGAAGAGCGTGCCGAAGAAGCTGCTGATCATCGGCGGCGGCATCATCGGCCTCGAGATGGGCACGGTGTACTCGACCCTGGGTGCGCGCCTCGATGTGGTGGAGATGATGGACGCGCTCATGCTTGGCGCCGACCGCGACCTCGTCGCCGTCTGGCAGAAGGTGAACGCGCCGCGCTTCGACCGGATCATGCTGAAGGCGAAGACCACAAAGGTCGAAGCTTCGTCTCAGGGCTTGAAAGTCAGCTTTGAGGGTGCCGAGGCGAAGACGTACGACATGATTCTTGTCTCCGTGGGCCGAGCGCCCAACGGCAAGAGGATCGGAGCGGAAAAGGCGGGCGTGGCGGTCACCGAGCGCGGCTTCATCGAAACCGATTCGCAGATGCGCACCAACGTCGCCCACATCTACGCCATCGGCGACATCGCGAAGAACCCGATGCTCGCGCACAAGGCGGTGCACGAAGGCCACGTCGCCGCCGAGGCGGCGGCGGGCCAGAAATCGCATTTCGATGCCCGCGTCATCCCGTCGGTCGCCTTCACCGACCCGGAGATCGCCTGGGTCGGCCTCACCGAGGACGAAGCGAAGAAGAACGGCACCAAGGTGGGGGTGGCGAAATTCCCGTGGGCGGCCTCCGGCCGCGCCATCGCCAACGCGCGCGACGAGGGCTTCACCAAGCTCATCTTCGACGCCGACAACCACCGCATCGTCGGCGGCGGGATCGTCGGCACGGGGGCGGGCGACCTCATCAGCGAGCTCGCGCTCGCGGTCGAGATGGGCGCCGACGCCACCGACATCGGCAAGACCATCCACCCCCATCCCACGCTGGGCGAGTCGGTCGGCATGGCCGCCGAGGCCTTCGAGGGCGTGTGCACGGATCTTCCGCCGCAACGCAAGAAGTGAACCAGAACGATCTAAAGAAAGCCGTCGCCGAAGCCGCCTTGCGGTTTGTAGTCGAGGACAAAGTCGTGGGCGTCGGCTCGGGCTCCACGGTCAATTTCTTCATCGACGCCCTCGCCACCATCAAGGGCCGCATCGAGGGTGCGGTGGCGGCCTCGGAAGCGAGCGCGCAGCGGCTGAAGGCGCACGGCATCCGGGTATTCGACCTGAACAGCGTGAACGAGCTGCCGGTGTACGTCGACGGCGCCGACGAGGTGACCGAGCACCTGCACATGGTGAAGGGCGGAGGCGGGGCGCTGACGCGGGAGAAGATCGCCGCCGCGGTAGCGGCGAAGTTCGTCTGCATCTGCGACGCCTCGAAGCTCGTGCCGGTGCTCGGCAGGTTTCCGCTGCCGCTCGAGGTCATCCCGATGGCGCGCGGCTATGTCGGCCGCGAGATCGTGAAGCGCGGGGGCCTGCCCGAGCTGCGCGCGAACTTCACCACCGACAACGGCAACGTCATCATCGATTGCCACGGGCTGACGATCCTCAATCCGCCCGAGCTCGAGCGCGACCTGAACAACCTCGCCGGCCTGGTGACCAACGGACTTTTCGCACAACGCCCCGCCGACGTGCTGCTCCTCGCCGAGCCCGGCGGGGTGAGAACCTCGAGCGCCAGAAAGGCGTAACATTTCGGTCATCCCAGGCTGATAGGCTGGCTGGTCATGGCTGAGCACACCTCGAAGCAGTTCGACGCCGAGCTCGAGCGCGTACGCTCCCGCGTGCTGCAGATGGGCGGCATGGTGGAGGAGCAGATCACCCGCGCGATGGAGAGCCTCATCTCCGGCGACATGGAGCTCATCGACAAGGTGATCGGCGAGGACCACCGGGTCAACGCCATCGAGGTCGAGCTCGACGAGGCCTGCAGCCACATCATCGCGCGGCGCCAGCCCGCCGCGGGTGACCTGCGCCTGCTCGTGGCGGTGATCAAGACCATCACCGACCTCGAGCGCATCGGCGACGAGGCGCAGAAGATAGCGCGCATGGCGAAGCTCATCCACACCGCCGACCGCCAGCACATGCCGCGGCTGGACCTCTCGCACGTCGCCGATCGCGCCACGGCGATGCTGCGCCAGTCGCTCGACGCGTTCGCACGCCTCGATGTCTCCGAGGCGATGCGCGTCGTGAAGCAGGATCAGGCCGTGGACGACGAGTTCCGCGCCATCATGCGCCAGCTCATCACCTTCATGATGGAAGACCCGCGCACCATCACCCGCTCGCTCGAGATCCTGTTCATTGCCAAGGCGGTCGAGCGGATCGGCGACCATGCCAAGAACATGGCCGAGTACGTCGTCTACATGGTGAAAGGCCGCGACGTGCGGCACACCAGGATCGAGGACGTCGAGCGGGAGCTACTGGAATAAAAGGGGTCAGACCCCTTTATTTCTGGGGCGGGACGTAACCCGAGGCGGTGTCGGCGCCTTCGCCGAAGAAGTGCCGCTCGGTCTGCTCCATCAGGTACTTGCGCGCCTTGGGATCGGCGAGGTTGAGCCGATTCTCGTTCACCAGCATGGTCTGCTGCTTCAACCACTGCGCCCAGGCTTCCCTGGAGACGCTCTCCCAGATCCGCTTGCCCAGCGCGCCCGGGTAGGGCGGGTGTTCCAGCCCTTCGGCCTCGCGGCCCAGCTTGACGCATTTCACCGTTCTCGCCATACCAAAATTATAGGCGTTTGAGGAACACCTTCGAGCCACGCTTCCAGTTGTAGAGCGCCTGGCGGCGCGAGGGCAGCTTGGCCACGTCGCCGGCGCGGAAGCCCTGCTCGAGGAACCAGTGAGCGGCATGCGTCGTGAGGGCGAAAAGGCGCCGGATGCGCAGGCTCCGGGCGCGTTCCTCGCAGGCTTTCAGCAGGTCCTCGCCGTAGCCCGCGTCGCGATAGCCTTCGGCGACCGCGAGACAGGCGAACTCGGCGCTCTTTTCCTCCTTGAACGGGTAGAGCGCCGCGCAGCCGACGATCACCCCGTCGTGCTCGACCACGAGGAAGTTGCCGATCTCGGCCTCGATCAGCTCTCGGCTGCGCTTCACGAGCGTGCCCTCGGCCTCCAGCGGCTCGATCAGGGCGAGCATTCCCTGCACGTCCTCGATGCGCGCCGGGCGCAGCTTCTCCACCGTTGCCGCGGTGATCATGGTGCCGACGCCGGTGTGCGTGAAGAGCTCGAGCAGCAGCGAGCCGCTGGCGCGGCGCGTGATGATGTGGCCGCGCGCGACCCCCGCCTTGACCGCCCGAACGGCGTGCTCCATTGCCCGCCTCGCCGTCTGGCTCAGGTCTGTTTTCTTCGCAAGAAGCGACTCGGCCTCCTGTGCGGTGAGCTCGGCGATCACTTCTCCCTTCGAATCGGCCGGCAGCCGGTCGGTGTACATGAGGAGCTTGTCCGCCCTGAGCGCCACGGCGACGCTCTCCGCGACGTCCTCCCACGCCAGGTTGAACACTTCCCCGGTGGGGGAATAGCCGAGCGGGGGCACGAGCGCCACCTCGCCCGCGTCGAGCCGGCGTGCGATGCCGGCGGCGTCGACCTTGCGGACTGCTCCGGTGAAAAGGAAGTCGGTTCCCTTCACCACGCCGATGGGCCGCGCGGTGATGTAGTTCCCCGACGCGACCCGGATTTGCGCGCCCGCCATCGGCGAGTTCGGCAGCCCCTGCGACAGCAGGGCCTCGATCTCGACCCGCAGCACGCCGGCGGCTTCCTTGACGGCCTGCAGCGCGCGCTCGTCGGTGATCCGCAGTCCATGTGCGTAGTGCGAGCGGATGCCACGGGTCTTGAGCTCGGCCTCGATCTGGGGACGGGCGCCGTGCACCAGCGCCAGCCGGATGCCGAGCGCGGCCAGGATGCTCACGTCGTGGATGAAGCTCGCGAAGCGCGCCCGCTCGGCGAACATCTCGCCGCCGAATGCCACCACGAACGTGCGGCCGCGAAACGCGTGCAGATACGGCGCGACCTGGCGGAACCAGCGCACGAAGCTGTCGGGATGTTGCAGCGTAGCCATTTTGTAGTTTCTACAAATTGTAAGTGGTAAACGTCCCGCGCCCGGACCGCGTTATGCTCGGGTCTATGGAGGTTCGCATGAAACCCATCGCATTCGCATCGGCGCTACTCCTGGCTACAGCGTGCGCCAACACCACGCCAGCAGGTAGTCCCCCAGCGGGTGCCAGTGCGAGTCCCACGCCCGCGCCAGCCGCGCAAGACGAAGACGGCTGGAAGGCCTTCGGCCACGTGCTGACCTTGGCGCAGATCCTCGTGCGCACCGCGCAGTCCGACAATCCCGACAAGGCCTTCGACGACGTGCTCGCCGGGCGCAGCAGCGAGGCGAACGGCGCCTTCTCCGGACTGCTTCAGGAAGCGACCGCCGACTTGCCGGCGGAGCACCGCTCGCGCGTAGCATCGATCGGGCTGGACGTCGCTTCGCTCGCGCGCAAGCAGATCGGCAAGCCGGTCGCTGCTTCCACCGAGCGGACTACCACGGGACGGTCGTCTCCCGACGGAGCACTTCAAGCCCGCAAGGACCTCACCGCGATGGGGCTCAAGTACCACGACCCCAACGATTTCCTCGAAGCGGTGCGGCGCGACGACCAGCTGGCGGTGGAGCTCTTCGTCGAAGGCCGCGGCGTGAACCTCGGCGCGAAGGACGCGCAGGGCAAGACTGCGCTCGAAATCGCCCGCGCCCGCGGCAACGAGCAAATGGCGCAGCTCGTCTCTAGAAGTCTCCCCGCAGCGCGTTGAGGGCGGCGAGCGCGGCAAGCGCCGCGGTCTCGGTGCGCAGCACGCGCGGCCCGAGGCTCGCTCGGACGAAACCTGCGCGCTCGAGCGCTGCCTGCTCGTCGGGCGCGAAGCCGGCTTCCGGCCCGGCCGCGATCGTCGTCCCGCTCTCCGTTTTCATTTTCGTGATCGACTCGCCCTGGGCGGACAAGAGCAGCCGCGGACCTTCGCCGTTCGGGCGGTAGTCCCGGAAATCGATGAGCGGTAGAACATCGGGAATGCGGTTGCGGCCGCACTGTTCGCAGGCCGCGATCGCTATTTTTCTCCAGTGCTCTACGCGAGCTGACGCACGGATACCCTCCAGCCGCACCACGCCTTTTTTCGTAAGCAAAGGCTGGATCGCCGCCACGCCGAGCTCGACGGCCTTTTGCACGGTGTAGTCCATCCGGTCGCCCGACGAGACTCCCTGAACGAGCGTAACGCGCAGGGGCGACTCGCGCTCGACGGCGTCGAAGGCCACGAGAAGCACGCGCCGCTTGCCGATGAACTGGGCGTCCCACTCGCCGCCGCGGCCGTTGAAGACGGTGAGCGTGTCGCCCTCCCGCAGCCGCAGCACGCGCGCGAGATGGTGCGCCGGCGCGTCGTCGAGCGAAACCTCGCCCGGTGCCTTCAGCGGGGCGTCGAGGTAAACGCGGGGCTTCATGCGAGCAGGCGCTGCAGCCCGCGCCAGATCAGCCGCAGCAACAGCGCAGCCCCGACCACGAAAAGAATCAATGCCGCAAAGAATGCAATCGGATGCGCAAACGCGAGCCACAGTCCGAGCGGTACAACGGCGTCCTCGGCGAGCGACGCGGTCCAGTTGCTGAACGGCTCGGGCGAGGTATTGATAGCGGCGCGCGTGCCGGCCTTGGCGAAGTGCACGCCGGCGCTGAGGGTCCCGCCGAGGATCGCGGCGGCGAGCGTCACGGCGGAGTCGGAGTCGCCGAACACCGCCGCGGCGAGCGCCGCGCCCGCGGGGATGCGGATGAAGCTGTGCACCGCGTCCCACAGGCTGTCGAGCCAGGGCAGCTTGTCGGCGAAGAACTCGACCGCGGTCATGAGACCGCTCGCGCCGAGGACAATCGGATGCTCGAGCAGGCGCAGGTGCGGCGGAAGCTCGAGCCAGCCGGTGGCGCCGGCGAGGCCGAGGGCGAAGATCACCGCGTAGGCGCGAAGGCCGCTGCCCCATGCGAGCGCCGCGGCGATCGCGATGTCCGGCAGGTGCCCGGAGAGGTCCACTACATCGTGGCGCCGATGGTCCACGGCGCGAATTCATCCTCGCCGTAGCCGAATTCTTCGCTCTTGGTCTTGTTCCCGGACGCCGTATCGAGGATCAGCTGGAAGAAGCGGGCACCGGCCTCCTGGATCGTCTCGGTGCCGTCGATCACCGTGCCGCAATTGAAGTCCATGTCCTCCTCCTGGTGGACGAAGAGCGGCGTGTTGGTCGCGAGCTTGAGCGAAGGCGCGGGCTTGCAGCCGTACGCCGAGCCGCGGCCGGTGGTGAAGCAGATCATGTTGGCGCCGCCCGCGACCTGGCCGGTGGCCGACACGGGGTCGTAGCCGGGCGTATCCATGTAGACGAAGCCCTTCGCCGTCACGGGCTGGGCGTACTCGTAGACATCGACGAGGTTGGTGGTGCCGCCCTTCGCCACGGCGCCGAGCGATTTCTCGAGGATGGTGGTCAGCCCGCCAGCCTTGTTGCCCGGCGAGGGATTGTTGTTCATCTCCATCCTGTTGCGCGCGGTGTAGTCCTCCCACCAGCGGATGCGCGCGATGAGCTTCTCGCCGACTTCCTGGGTGAGCGCTCTGCGCGTCAGCAGGTGCTCGGCCCCGTAGATCTCGGGAGTCTCCGACAGGATGGCTGTCCCCCCATTCCTGACCAGCAGATCGACTGCCGCCCCGAGAGCGGGGTTCGCGCTGATGCCCGAATAGCCGTCGGACCCCCCGCACTGCAGGCCAAGCGTGAGGTGGCTCGCAGCGACCGGCTCGCGCTTCACCTTGTTCGCCTCCGGCAGGATGGCTTGGATGCGCGCGATGCCCTCCCGCGCCGCTTTCGAGGTGCCGCCCTTTTCCTGAATGGTGTAGGCGTGGAGCCGGTCGTGGCGCTTGAGGCTCTGCGTCGAAAGCAGGTTGTTGATCTGGTTCGCCTCGCAGCCCAGCCCGACCACCTGCGCGGCGAAGAAATTCGGATGCCGCGCGTAGCCCGCCATGGTGCGCCGGAGAACGTCCATGCCTTCGCCTTCGGAAGCCATGCCGCAGCCGCTCTTGTGGGTCAGCGCGACCACGCCGTCGACGTTGGGGTAGTCATCCAGGCGGTTCCTGAAATGGTCGGCGATCATCCTGGCCACGGTCGCCGAGCAGTTCACGCTCGTCAGGATGCCGATGTAGTTGCGCGTCGCGATTCTTCCGTCCTCGCGCCGGATGCCGAGGAACGTCGCGGGATTTTCGACGTATTGGGTTGGTGTTCTTAGAGAACAAAAAGCGTAGTCGCGAGCGAAATCGCCCATGGCGATGTTGTGCACGTGCACGTGGTCGCCCGCCTTGATGGCGCGCGTGGCGAAACCGATGATCTGGTTGTAGCGCCGCACGGGATTTCCCTGCGCGATGCCGCGCACCGCCAGCTTGTGCCCGGCCGGGATGGTTACAACAGCCGCGACCTTCTCCTTGGGGATAAGGGTGCCGGTCGGGATTTCCGCTCGCGCGATGACGACGTCGTCCTCGGGATGGAGACGGATGGTGAGCTCGGCGGCCTGCAGCATCGCATGCTCCTCAGTGATTGTCGCGCGGCACGAACGCGCCGCTCTTGCCGACGAGGAAGTCGAGATCCGCGCCCTCGTGCGCCTGCAGGACGTGGTCGTGATAGAGGCGCCAGTAGCCGCGCTCGAGCGCTGGCTGCGGCGCCTTCCACCGGGCCTTGCGCTGTTGCAGTTCGGAATCCGACACGAGAAGCTGCAGCCTTCTCTTCGATACATCCAACTCGATCTGGTCGCCGTTCTGGACCAGCGCGAGCGTGCCGCCCGCGGCCGCCTCGGGCGACATGTGCAGCACTACCGTGCCGTACGCCGTGCCGCTCATGCGCGCGTCCGAAATGCGCACCATGTCGGTGATGCCTTTCTTCAGGAGCTTCGGAGGCAGCGGCATGTTGCCGACCTCGGCCATGCCGGGATAGCCCTTCGGCCCGCAGTTCTTCAGCACCATCACACAGTCTTCGTCGATGTCCAGCTTCGCATCATCGATGAGCTTGTGGAAGTCCTCGATGTTCTCGAACACTACCGCGCGGCCCTTGTGCTTCATCAGCTTGGGCGTGGCGGCGGAGGGCTTGATGATCGCGCCGTCGGGGCAGAGGTTCCCGCGCAGCACCTTGATGCCGGTGTTCTGCTTGAACGGCGAGCGAAATGGGTGGATCACGTCGCGGTTCCAGCACTCGGCGCCGCGCACGTTGTCCCAGAGGCTCTGGCCGTTCACCGTCAGGGCGTCTCTATTCAACAGCTTGTTTTCTCCCAGCTCGCGCAGCACCGCCGGCAACCCGCCGGCGTAGCAGAAGTCCTCCATCAGATACTTGCCGTTCGGCATGAGGTTGACGAGCGTGTGCACGCCCTCGCCGGCGCGATCCCAGTCGTCGAGCGTCAGCTCGACGCCGATGCGGCGCGCGACGGCGATCAGGTG